>DDBH01000013.1:0-12427 GCA_002333405.1 Micrococcales bacterium UBA2037
CCGGTTTCACCGGCGACTCAATGACTGTCGAAGGAGCCTGCTCTGCGACGAGTTCCGGCTCAGCCTGGGTTGTGGACTCTTGTTTTGAGGTCCGGAGGCGTTTTAGGAACTTAAACATCAGCTGGCTGCCTCTAGCTTTTGACCAACCACCTGGGTAATGCCGTCTTGCCTCATGGAAACCCCATAGAGCGCATCGGCGATTTCCATGGTGCGCTTTTGGTGGGTCACGACTATCAACTGAGAGCTCTCACGAAGCGACTTAATAACTTCCAAGAGTCGTCCTAGGTTGGAGTCATCTAGGGCTGCCTCAACTTCATCGAGCACATAGAACGGACTTGGACGAGCTTTGAAGATAGAAATCAATAGCGCGACCGCAGCCAATGAACGCTCACCACCTGAGAGCAAAGACATTCTCTCGATTCGCTTACCGACCGGCTTCACTGAAACTTCAATGCCGGTCTCGAGCAGATTGTCAGAGTCGGTCAGGCTCAATGAGCCAGTTCCGCCCGGGAACAGCACTGGGAAAATCTTCTCGAATTCTTTCTTGGTGTCCTCGAAGGCAGCGTCGAAGATGTGCTGCATTTTTCCGTCTAGGTCTCTGATGATTCCAGCCAAGTCTGCCCTGGCGTCAGTAAGGTCCCCAAGCTGATCGGTTAGGTACTTGTGTCGCTCTTCAAGAGCCGAGAACTCTTCCAGTGCCAGCGGGTTGAATGCGCCCAGCTGACTTAGCTTGGTTTCTGCTTGGCGCAGCGACCGCTGCAAATCTTCTCTGGTTTCGTTGATTTCGAGCTGTTCACCTAGGAGTTCTTCGACCGTGAGTGACAGCTCGGCCTCGACTCGCTCAGTGAGGTTGGCGAGACTGATTTTTAGCTCGTGGTTTTGCAATTCGACCTCGTGCACTGAGGCAGTCAGGGTTGAGTAGCGCTGCTCCAGCTCAACTGCCTGAGACCTCAGCGTCGCTAAGCGCTCGGTGCGCTGACTCCGCTTGGCCTCGAGGTCCCTCAGGGTTACTCGAACCGATCCTGCAAGCGTCTCTGTCAACTTGATCACAGCTGGCAGCTTTTCAAGAGCGTCCTTAGCCGATTGAAGCTCAGCCTGCCTGGATTTCATGGCCTCCTTGGTGCGCTCCAGGCTGGCTTTTGCCTCCGCCCGCCTGCCTTTAAGAACCGCGACAGATTTGTCGGTGGCCAGCTTGCGCTCGGACAGGGTGCCGCTTTGAATGCGAACCTCGAGCTCCTGCTGACGCGCCCGATCTAGGCTCTCAGCTAGCTCCGAACGTCGTGTAGCTGAAACCTCTACCGTTTCGGGCTCCGGCATCGCACTGAGTTCTTGCGTCAGCCTCTCAAGCTCGGTTGCTGCTGCCAGCTCCTGAGCGTCGAGCGCCTCCCGCTCGACTTCGAATCGAGCAATTTCGGCTTTAGCTGATTCAACCTGCGCAATCAGGCGACCAGCGCGCTCCGCGCTGGCGGCCAATAGTGCATCGTGCTGCTGCAGTTCGGCAAGGCTTGTTTTCACAACCTCGCTCACTGAGCCTGAGCTTGCTTCAGCGCTGGCCAACTTCTGGGTCAGCTTCTCAATCTCCCGGGCAAGCTTTTCAATCGCTTTCGCAGCAACATCTCGCTCAGCGCTGAGCTCAAGTTTTGACGGCTGCTTTTGACCACCACCAAGGATCGAATACTCCGAGAGCAAATCCCCGTCAGTTGTAATCACTGTGATCTTTGGGTTCTTTGCCAGCGCTGCCTCGGCCTCATCCAGACTCTTTGCCACATGGAAGTTTGCAAGCAGCGCCAGCACTGAAGCTGGTGCCTGCACCAGGGTGCTGGCGTTTGGAAGCCCGGCGACACTGGCTGCTTCGCCCTTGCTGGCTGCGCCACCTGTTACCAGGAACTCAGCTCGGCCCATTTCCTTGGTCTTTAGAAACCTAATTCCCTGAATTGCCTGAGCCCTAGTCTCAACTGCAACCGCATCTGAAAGTGCACCAAGAGCCACTGAAATTGCTCTTTCATATCCCGTTTCAATGCTGATGCTCTTGGCAAGCAGTCCCTTGATGCCGGCAAGCTTTGCCTTGATGATCTCGTCCCCACCATCGGCTTGCTCAAGAGTCAAACCAAGCGCTACATGCCGCGCTGCCAGCGAATCTCGCTCGCGCTCTGCATCGTGGAGCTCCTGCCTGGCCTGGTCAACCAACTTGCGAGCCGAAGCTTCGGCTTGCTGCGACTTTTCATATTTCTGCCGCAGTCCATCGTCTGAGGTTGAAAGGTTGCCCTGGGTCATTGCCTGCTGCTGCGACTCAATTTCAGAAATGCGGGCTTGAGCCTCAGTAATGCTGCCGGCAAGCTTCTCGCGCTGCTGACCCATGGACTCGATGCGTGATTGCTGAAGGTTGATCTCCCCCTGCAATTGATTACGACTGTTGGTTTTTGCCTCGAGCTCCGCCCGCTGACGGATCACGTTTGCGTCAAAGCTGTTTAGTTCTTCTGATGCTTGCTGCCGTTGTGCTTCTAGCTGGCCCAGGTTTTCGATACTCAGGCGAATTTGCTGATCAATCTCGGTCGCCTCAGCCTCAACCAGCAACAGCTCAGCGGTCAGCTGGCTGATCTCTTCATCCGATTGCTCGGACTTGGCATCCTGCAGCAAGCTAATTCGCTGCGAGGCTAGATTTTGGAGGTTTCGAAGTCGCTGCTCGGCTGCCTCAAATGCAAAGAGCGTGTTCCGAGCCTGGTCAAATTCCTGCGAGCTGAGCTCGGACTCAATTTCCTGAATTCCGGTTCTGGTTGCACCTAGCTGCTGAAGGGCATAGGAAGCCTCTGCTTTGCGCTCATTTTCAGACTTTGAGGCGTTCTCTAACTGGACTTGAAGTTCGGTTATTTGAAGAGTGAGCAGCTTGGACTTTGTCTCTCTAGCGAGCGCCGCAATTTCTTGAGCACTTCTCGCTACCTCTGCCTGACGTCCAAGCGGTTTTAGATTGCGTCTAATTTCGGCAATCAGATCCTGAAGTCTGGTCAGGTTCGACTTCATCGCCTCTAGCTTGCGCTCGGTCTTTTCCTTGCGCCTGCGATATTTCAAGATGCCGGCTGCTTCTTCGATAAATGCTCTACGTTCGACTGGCGTTGCCTTCAGAACAGTGTCTAGCTGACCCTGTCCAACAATCACGTGCATTTCTCTGCCAAGCCCGGTGTCACTTAGAAGTTCTTGAACGTCCAATAGCCTGCAGGGCTCTTGGTTTATTGAGTACTCGGAGGCACCGTTGCGAAACAGCACTCGAGAGATGGTTACCTCTGAGTACTCAATCGGCAGTGCGCCATCGCTGTTGTCAATGGTGAGAGAAACCTCGGCTCGACCAAGAGGAGCTTTGGTTGAGGTGCCCGCAAAGATGACGTCTTCCATCTTGCCGCCACGCAAGGTTTTAGCGCCCTGCTCTCCCATGACCCAGGCAAGCGCGTCAACTACGTTTGATTTGCCGGATCCGTTTGGCCCAACCACGCAGGTAATTCCAGGCTCAAGCACGATGGTGGTCGCCTGGGCAAAAGATTTAAAGCCCTTCAGGGTGATGCTTTTTAGATGCAAGCCTTCCACCCCTCTCAAGTATTCATAAAGCCTAGCCGAGCATGAAGCCTAGCCCTTTTAGTTTCGCCATAAACAAAGCTTTTTGACCACGCCAGACCCGATGCACAATGCCATAGGTTCTAAGCTTCTAGAGATGCAAGCCAAGGGATCGAAGTTGACGAGGAGCCTGAGCGTTCTGCTGCTCGCGCCTCTGACTGCGGTCTTTGGAACCATCGTTCATCAGAGCAGCCAGTTCGGCATCCCACTGGGCCTAGCGATCAGTCTGACGGTCGTGCTGCTGGTTTCAATTCAAATAAGGCGGCGCAGTGGCTTTAGGTCTCCAGGTGTGGTCTTTGCGGCAGTGTTGGGAATCTGCATCTGGCTCTTTAGTCAGGATTTGACCGGCGACAAAATGATCCCAGCCACCACACTCGGGTATGCGTGGTCATATGGATCCATAGCTACTGCGGTGTTGGTGGCAATCTGGCCAAGACTCACACGCAGTCAGTGGAAAAAAGCGGTCAACTAACGCTTTAGCTTTTGGCAGTTAGGGCAGAAGTGGCTACCGCGATTAGCCCAGGCTTCGCGCTTGATTTCAACTCCGCACCTTTGACACGGCTTTCCCTGCTGCCCATAAGCGTTCAGTTCCTGCTCGAAATAACCGGCCTTGCCATTGACGTTTTTGTATTGCTCATCGAAGGAGGTGCCGCCCTGTATTACCGACTTCTGAAGCACGTCTTTGGCAATCGCAACTAACTCCAAGAGCTTTGGTCCACTAATGGATCCAGCCGGCTGGTCGTAATGGATTTTGGCTCGCCACAAAGACTCATCGGCGTATATGTTGCCTATTCCGCTCAGCAAATTCTGGTCAAGCAGGATCTTCTTAATCCCTGCTGAGCGCTGTTTGATTTTTGCCACGACGGCTTTATCGTCAAACAGCGGGTCGAGAAGGTCTCTGGATATGTGAGCAACTGGCGCCGGAATGCTGGCGTCTACGGCAGCCTCTGGGCTAAACCCGCCGGGCCCGCCATCTGAAGTTGGAACCAAATCCTCGATTGCCAGCGAACCAAAAATCCGCTGATCAACAAACCGCAGTTCCAGCTGATCGCCCTGGGAAGTTTTGGTGTGGATCACAATCCGGGTCTGCTTATCTTCCGGGTGGCCTGATGAACGCAACAGCATTTGCCCACTCATGCCGAGGTGCCCCACCAACGCCCTGGAGTCTGAAAGTGGCAGCCAGAGAAACTTGCCGCGCCGCACTACAGCTTGGAGCTGTTGACCTACAAGTTCATCGACGAAGTGCTTCGGGCCAAGCAGGTGCCGCTTTAGCGAACGCTGGTCATTGATTGAGACCTCGTGGACTAAAGCACCTATGAGTCTTGTGGCCAAACCGGCTCGCACCGTTTCAACCTCAGGTAATTCCGGCATCTATTTTTTCCGAAGCGATCTAAGAGCCGCTATTGCGGCTTCGGTCTCGGCGCTGCGCTTGGTTCTGCCGCTGCCCTGCCCAAGCAGCTGTTCACCTGAGAAACAGTTGGCCATGTAAATTCGCTCGTGCTCCGGGCCTGTTGCAGAAATTTGATAAGAAATTGGCGGGCGATTCATTTTTTGCAGCTTTTCACCCAGCGTGGTTTTTGGATCACTGGCTTCTCTAACCGCGTCCGGATCATCCAGCATTGGGATTATGAATTTGTGAACAATCTCGAATGCAGCTTCCAGTCCTTGAGAAAGGTAGGCGGCTCCCAAAACAGCTTCGAACGCGTCGGCCAGAACATTGACCTTGGTCCTGCCTTCGGTTTGCTCCTCGCCTTTGCCAAGCCGCAGATAGTTCCCTAGCTCAATCTGATTTGCGGCGGCAGCCAGCGCATTGGCAGATACAACTGCATTTTTTAGCTTTGTCAGCTCCCCTTCATTTAGCTCCGGGTGAGCCGAGTAGACGAACGAGGCAACAAGAAAGCCTAAAACGGAGTCGCCCAAGAATTCCAGGCGTTCATTATCGTCAAGCCCATTTTCATAGGCGAATGAAGAGTGTGTGAGAGCGAGTTCTAATAACTCGGTATCAATCTCGATGCCGAGCGTTTGTGACAGCTCGTCAAGATTCATCTACTTAGGCGTCTGCTACCTTGCGGCCCTTGTATTCCATGTAAAGCTCGGTGCCGACAGAGTCGGTTACGACCTTGGCACGGTGAGGCAAGCTGTAAGTGGTCTCGCCATTCTCAACGGTCTTCACCAAGGTGATAGGTGCTGCCTTCCACTGTGAACGACGTGAACGTGTGTTTGATCGAGAGGTGCGACGCTTTGGTACTGGCATCTTTAGTCTTCCTTACTAGCTAAACCTTGTAATGCACTGAAGCGCGGATCAACCGGCTTTTCGTGACTGTGCTCTGTGTTCTCATCCAACCTAATCCCACACTCCGAACACAAACCAAGGCAATCCTTGGAGCAAACGGGTTGGAAGGGCAGATTCAAGACTACAGAATCAATGAGGACTTGTTCAAGATCAACATGTTCGTTAATCACTTCCAGATCTTCATCCGACTGAGAAGAATAGGCGAAAAGTTCCTGAAAATCTACCTCAACCTCAAGACTCATTGAATCTAGGCACCTGGAACATTGTGTTTCCGCGGTTGCAAACACCTCTCCGGTAACCAGCACACCCTCGTGAACCGACTCCAAGCGAAGGCTAATTTCGGTGGTCGCGCCAGCAGGCACAGCAACCACCTCGGTCCCAATCGCTTCGTCCAAGACGTGGTCAAATTCGACCTCTCGCATTTGACCTGGACGGTTCATTAGGTCGTGGACAGAAACTAATAAGCTCATCGTTTTTCCTCTTGCATCATTTTCAAAACACTTTCGGGGACGTAGCCAGAAACATCTCCCCCGAGTTCAAATACCTGTCGCACCAGCGATGACGACACGAAACCATGCTGGATTGCCGCTGGCATAAACACGGTTTCAATGCCGCCAAGGTCTCGGTTGACCTCAGCCATTGGCAACTCGTAGTCGATATCTGCCGAGTTTCTGAATCCCTTGATGATTGCGGTGGCGCCGAGCTTAGTTGCGGCATCAACCAGCAGGCCATGGTCCACCGCTACGACCTCGACGTTCGCCAAGCCAGCTTCTTGGACAGCAGTCATGGCCGCCTGCAGCCGCTTATCTTGATTGAAAAATGGTTTTTTTGATGGATTGTGAACTACCGCCAAAATAACGCGGTCAAACAGCGAAGAACCGCGTCCAAGCACCGAAAGGTGCCCGAGGGTCAACGGATCGAAGGATCCGGGATAAATAGCGATTTTGCTCACACCACTAGGTTAGCTGCGAGCCAACCTATCTGCATCTTGGATTTCCAAAACCTTTTGCAGGTTCTGAGACAGGCCATCGCTAAGCAGGGACTGTGCCAGCGGTCGTGCTTGCTGGATTAGCTCGGCGTCCCTAACCACCCTCAGCAGCCGAAGCGATGATCTGATTCCGGACTGCTGACTGCCCAACACATCGCCCTCACCACGAAGGTCGAGATCGCTTTCGGACAACGCGAATCCATCAGTAGTGCTACAGAGAGCCTCGAGGCGACTGGCGGCGATCGTTCCAGGCTCAGCTGCCGACACCAACAAACAAAGACCGGCGTGTTCACCTCTGCCCACCCGCCCACGCAACTGGTGCAACTGAGATAAGCCAAAATGGTCGGCATCAAGCACAACCATCGTGGAAGCATTTGGCACATTAACGCCGACCTCAATCACAGTGGTGGCAACCAACAGATCTATTTCTCCAGCCTCAAATTCGGCCATAACCCGCTCTTTTTCAATAGCTGGCAGCTTTCCGTGCAGCAGGGCCTTGCAAACATCTTTCAAAACCGGGTTTTCAGTAAGAGCGTCGAAGACTGCTTTGACGCTGGCTGGTTCCAGCTCTTGGGATTCAAGCTCTATCTGCTCCTGACCCTCCTCCGCCACTCCCTGTTCGATTCTTGGGCAAACCACGAAGGCTTGGCGGCCAGCTTGAACCTCCTCAGCAACCCGCTGCCAAACTCGGGCAACCAGATCCTTTTGAGCCACCGGCACCGAGTGGGTGGAGATTGGCTGTCGACCCTTTGGCAACTCGCGCAGCGAAGAAACATCCAAATCACCAAAAACGGTGACCGCAAGTGTTCTCGGGATCGGGGTCGCTGTCATCACGAGGGTGTGCGGGGATTTACTGGCCTTGCTCCTCAAGGCCTCTCGCTGAGAAACACCAAATCGGTGCTGTTCATCAATAATCACGAGCCCAAGATCAAAAAATGAAACATTTTCGCTGATCAGCGCATGGGTGCCGACTACCATCCTGCAATTGCCCGAGGCCAGATCCAGCATGGTCTTTTTGCGCTCGGCTGTTGGCTGAGACCCGGTTAGCAAACGAAGTCCCAGTTCTTTTGCAAGGCCTGGCCCAAGCGCCTCCAGAATCGATCGATAGTGCTGGGAGGCTAAAACCTCCGTTGGCGCCAGGAGCGCGCTCTGGCTGCCCTTTTCTGCTGCGCTCAGCACAGCCCTGACAGCGACGATGGTCTTACCGGAACCAACTTCTCCCTGAAGCATCCGGTTCATGGGATGACCGCTGGCTAAGTCAGCTGCAATCTCGTTGCCAGCTGCAATCTGGCCATCGGTGAGCTGAAACGGAAGCGCCGCGTCAAAGTTCGCTAGCAGAGCGCCAGCAACATAAACGTTGGCCTGCTCCTTTGAGGCAGCCGCTCTGCGCGAAGCAAGACCGAGCTGCAGCAGCGTTGCCTCATGAAACTTCAAAGACTCTCTGGCTTCCTGCCACTGTGAATCAACTGCTGGCTCGTGAATCCAGTGAATTGCTTGACTTAGGCCAACCAAGCCATGAGTTTGCAGCAACTGCTCCGGGAGCAATTCTTCGATCGCCGGCGCAACCGCCAACACCTGCTTGACTGCCTTCTGGATCCTCCAGGTAGACAGGCTGCTGGTGGCTGGATAAATCGGGATTGGTAGGTCTGCCCAAGCTTGTGCCTTGTCGGGGTCAATTTCGGAATCGAACAGCTCATAGTCCGGATGCGTCAACTGAAGCACTCCTGAAAATGATCCAATTTTTCCCGAGAACAAACCCTTGACTCCAGCATGGAGTTCGTTTTGTCGCCAAGCCTGGTTGAAAAATGCCAGCGTCAGCAAGCCGTCACCATCGCTCAGGGTGACCTCGAAGATGCTGCCCTTACGACCGCGCATGCGGCGGTTATTGGTGCTCTGAACCTCACCGACCACGGTGACCACCTCACTCACCGGCAATGAGTTGAAGCTGGTCAGCTCACCACGTTTTGAATACCTTCTGGGGAAGTGAAGCAGCAGTTCTCGCATTGCTTCCAGCCCGAGCTGCTTTGAAAGAGCCTTGGCGGTTTTTTCACCAACGACATCCTTGATCAGTCCCAGCTCGGTTAGCACATTGACAATCATGGCTGAATACTCACCCGAGTTTCACTAGGCTCACTTGAGTGAGCAGAATCATTGCCGGTGATGCCGGGTCAATCAGGCTAAAGCCAGCGGCGGCCAGCACCCGACCAACCAGTGACCGGGTCAAGGAAAGCTTGTTCGGGCAACTTGAGAACCTCGGGCAGCTTGATGGCGCTAGCGTCCTGGACCTATTTGCCGGCACCGGCGCATTGGGACTTGAGGCACTTTCAAGAGGGGCGAACCACGCGGTCCTTGTTGAACGCGACCGAAAAGCACATGAAATCTCGCTAGAGAACTCCAAGTCAGTGATTTCTGCAATCCAGAAATCTCGCAGCGACGCCTCTGTTGAAAACAAGAAGGCTGACGCCGAAAAGTTTCTCAAGACCAACAAACAAAGCTTTGATTTAGTCTTTCTCGATCCGCCCTACAACCTGCCAAACCAAGGGCTGCTGGGCTATATCGCTCAGCTAAGTCAGGCCGTTAGTGATCAGGGGCTTATCGTGATTGAAAGATCAAGCAGAACTGATTCGATTCAGGTTCCAGTTTGGCTTCACCAGGTCTCAACTAAGAACTACGGCGACACTCAGGTCACCATCCTGCAAAAAGCTTAGATAGAGCGCTTTTCAGGTCCGGTGTAGACCTGTTGTGGTCGGCCAATGCGCAATGCTGGATCCAGCATCATTTCACGCCAGTGCGCGATCCAACCCGGCAATCTACCGACTGCAAATAGCGGGGTGAACATCTTCGGAGAAAAGCCCATGGCCTTGTAAATGACTCCGGTGTAGAAGTCAACGTTTGGGTAAAGCTTGCGCTCAACAAAGTACTCATCGGACAGCGCTGCTTCTTCAAGCTCCTTGGCAATTTGAAGCATCGGATCGTTGACGCCCAGCTCTCCCAGCACCTGATCGGCAGTTGCCTTCACGATGGTCGCTCGAGGATCGAATGACTTGTAGACGCGGTGACCAAAGCCCATCAGGCGAATGCCGTCTTCCTTGTTCTTGACTCGCTCAACGTACTGAGTGACGGTCTCCCCTGAGTTTTGAATAAATCGCAGCATCTCGAGAACCGCCTCGTTTGCTCCACCGTGCAGTGGGCCTGACAGCGCGTTTACACCAGCAGAAACTGACGCGAACAGGTTCGCCTGCGAGGATCCGACAAGCCTGACTGTGGAGGTGCTGCAGTTCTGTTCGTGGTCTGCATGCAACAGCAACAGAGTGTCGAGCGCCTTTGTAACAACCGAGTTCTGGGTGTATTCCTCGGCATAGTTACCGAATGTCATCTTCAGGAAGTTTTCAACCATTGAAAGCGAGTTGTCTGGATAAACAAACGCCTGGCCCACTGAGTTCTTGTGCGCATAGGCGGCGATAACTGGCAATTTAGCCAGCAATCTCAAGGTAGAAATCTCAACCTGCTCAGGATCTTTTGGATCAAGTGAGTCTTGGTAAAAAGTAGACAGCGCAGTGACCGCTGAGGACATCACCGACATTGGGTGTGCGTTGTGTGGAAAGGCCCTAAAGAAATCCTTCATGTCCTCGTGGAGCAAGGTGTGGCGGCGAAGGCTCTGGTCAAATTCGGCTGCTTCATCCGCGCTTGGCAGCTCACCATAAATCAGCAGGTAGGTAGTTTCCAGAAACGATTTCTGGGATGCGAGCTCTTCAATTGGATAACCGCGGTAGCGCAGAATTCCCTCGTCACCGTCAATGTAGGTGATAGATGATTTGGTCGAAGACGTGTTTACAAAACCCTGATCAAAAGTCGAAAGTCCGGTGTTGGCCATGAGTTTCGAGATGTCAATGCCGCCGGGTCCTTGAGTTGCTGGCAAGACTGCGTAGTCATCCTTCTTGCCATCAAATTCGATGGATACTTTGTCAGCACTCACTTTGAAACTCCTTTTTGGGGCAGGTTCAAATCCTAAAGCAATTTGCCTGCCTGGTTTTTACAGAATCTTTTGAACTAGGCCTGAGGAGGCAGAGCGGCGACAATAGGGTGATCAGACGCTATTGGGCCTACCTTGGCAGCCCCTCCAGGTGACCCAACCTCATCGAAGAAGTCAACGTTTACCTTGTAGTAGTCGCTCCACTCGGATGGAATGTCATCCTCGTAGTAGATGGCCTCAACTGGACATACTGGCTCACAGGCGCCACAGTCCACGCACTCATCCGGGTGGATGTAGAGCATGCGGTCGCCCTCGTAGATGCAATCGACTGGACACTCATCAATGCAAGCCTTGTCCTTGACGTCGACACATGGCAAAGCGATCAAATAAGTCAAAATTAGCTCCTCAAAACTGGCCCAATTCTAACCCGAATCAACTGCCGATAAGGTCTCTCACCACTCTTTTCCCAAAGTTGCCACAGCGCGGGCGGCCTCTCGGGTGTCCTGAGCCTCCTTGAGGCTCTGACGCTTGTCATACTCTTTCTTACCCTTGGCAAGCGCAATCTTTACCTTGGCCTTGCCATCCAAAAAATACAGCGACAGTGGGATCAGCGTCATGCCTGAGTTCTTAGTCTTCTGATCCAGCTTTTCAATCTCGGCTCTGTGCATCAGAAGTTTCCTCCGACGCCTGGTTCCATGATTTGTCCAGGATCCGGCGAGAAATTCTGGGATGTGGACGTTTTCCAACCAGGCTTCCCCGCGATCGATTACCGCATACCCGTCAACCAGTGAAGCCCGACCTTCGCGCAGGGATTTCACCTCTGTGCCGGTCAGCACTAAGCCAGCCTCGATCTCATCTTCAATGTGATAATCGTGGAATGCTTTGCGGTTGTTGGCAACCGCTTTTTGACCGCGCTCCCGTGGCAATTTGACTCCTAAATTGGGTTTCTACGCCTAAGCCTAGGCTGGTGCAGCGCAAAAGGTGAAGCTAGTTTGCTTGACCCATCTTTCGCCACCTGATTCCAGAGGCAATGAACCCCTCGAGTTTTCCGTCAAAAACATCGTCTGGGTTATTTTCTTCATAGCCGGTTCTGAGGTCTTTGACCATTTGGTAGGGAGCAAGGACATAGGAGCGCATCTGCTCACCCCAACTGGCCTTCACGTCTCCGGCGAGCTCCTTGCGCTTTTCTTGGTCGGCACGTCGCTGCGCATCTAGCAGCTTTGCCTGCAGCACCCTCATCGCCGAGGCCTTGTTCTGCAGCTGGCTCTTTTCGTTTTGACAGGAGACCACAATTCCGGTCGGTAGGTGAGTGATTCGAACTGCCGAGTCGGTGGTGTTAACCGACTGACCACCAGGGCCAGAGGAACGAAAAACATCGATGCGGATATCCGCATCAGGAATGTCCACCGCCTCAGCCACCTCCATCACTGGAACCACCTCAATTGCCGCAAAAGATGTTTGGCGTTTACCGGCAGCGTTGAACGGACTCATTCGAACCAAGCGGTGGGTGCCGCTCTCAATCGAGAGCTGGCCATAGGCATAGGGGAAATCCATTTCAACCGTGGCGCTT
>DDBH01000013.1:12708-14138 GCA_002333405.1 Micrococcales bacterium UBA2037
TTTTTCTCGGCGTACCGCAGATACATCCTCATCAACATTTCTGCGAAGTCCGTGGCATCATCACCTCCGGCTCCGGAACGAATCGACAGGATTGCACCTCTTGAGTCATACTCACCACTTAGCAGCGTTTGAGTCTCTAGCGCATCCAGTGCTCGAGTTACGCGCGCGAGTTCAGCCGAGAATTCATCGGCAGCAGAGTCATCTTCGAGCGCCATTTCCCTGAAGGCATCGAGATCCTTGATGTCGCTTTCCAGGTCGTCAAGCTCCTGCAGTTGGGATTTTGCATGGGATAAGTCAGTGGTGACCCGCTGCGCATTTTGCTGGTCGTTCCATATCTCTGGATCAGAGGCCTCAGCCTCGAGCGCAGAAATGCGAGCCTTTATCTTGGCCGGGTCCAATACCTTTGCGATACCAGAAAACAAAGACTCCAGGTCTTTGATCTGTCTTCCGAAATCTGCTTCAGCCATGCACCAAGTCTATTGGGCAGCCTTAAACCAAAAGACCTCCCGGGCATGGGAGGTCTTTGGAATTACTAAGTGGAGATGGGGGGAATTGAACCCCCGTCCATGACATCGATTGTGGCGCTTCTACGGGTGTAGCTTCAGAAGGCGTTCTACTCGGCTCCGGTATTTGTTTGAAGCAACTACACCGACAAGCCCAGTCAAAGTAAAAAGTCCCGAGTGCACCTTTGACGAATACTCTCAGCAAGATTTCTAAATGACACCTGGGTCTAGGTCGAAATCAAACCTAGTCAGATGGACTTCGGGGCTAGCTTAAGCAGCTAGGGCGAAGTCGGCGCGCTTTGTATTGGCACCTATAGTTTTGAACACATCGTTTACGAGATAAGTGCTCATCCTCGACCCGCTTCAACCACGCAGCAATGCAATGTCGAAACCGATCATCCCCATGTTTAGTTATTTAGTAACTACTCGGATTTTCACCGAACACCTAAGAGTAACAAGCCAATGGACAAAAGCGTTACGAAATTCGCTGTCTCACAGCTAACTCGAAGGGTCTAGGATTCATCGAGTGCGCAGCGATCTGGCGGCATTTGCCGCAGTTTTCCTATGGGGGTCGCTAGCTGCACTGGCGGTCGGGCTCAGCTCAATTCCGCCGTTGCTCATGACTGGCATTGGCCTCATGGTTGGATCCCTTATTGCCTTGCCTGTGTCGGGATTTCAGCTGAAGAAAATTATCCCTGGACCGAAGATTCTGCTGGTAGGGGTCTATGGATTATTTGGCTATCACGCCGCATTGTTCGCAGGATTGCAGAACGCTCCCAGCATTCAAGCAAACCTGGTGAACTACCTCTGGCCAGTTTTGATCGTGCTGCTTGCGCCGTTAGTGGTTGGCGGTCAAAAACTTGGCCTTCGTCACATTGCAGCCTCGGCAATTGGGTTTAGTGGCGCAGCCGTTGCAATCTTGTCCGG
>DDBH01000013.1:14268-57575 GCA_002333405.1 Micrococcales bacterium UBA2037
AGGATTGCAGAACGCTCCCAGCATTCAAGCAAACCTGGTGAACTACCTCTGGCCAGTTTTGATCGTGCTGCTTGCGCCGTTAGTGGTTGGTGGTCAAAAACTTGGCCTCCGTCACATTGCAGCCTCGGCGATTGGGTTTAGCGGCGCAGCCGTTGCAATCTTGTCCGGGAGTCAACTAGTCAGCGGCTTTGCTAGCGGCTATCTCTTCGCCTTTATTGCCGCGCTGATCTTCTCCAGCTACTCACTGCTGATCAAACGCTTTAGTGGCTCGCCGACCTCAGCAGTTGGTGGCTATAGCTTTGTTGGCGGGGCGCTGGCAATCTTGGCGCACTTTGTTTTTGAGCAGCAGGTTCACATCACCGCTGATCAGTGGCTGTGGCTGATTGTCCTTGGGCTAGGGCCGCTCGGTGGCTCCTTTTACCTGTGGGACTATGCACTAAAGCATGGCCCAGCTCAGCGAGTTGGAACCATTGCATTTCTAACCCCAGTCATTTCCACCACGCTTTTAGTTCTGGTATCTGGAGAACAACTGAGCCTCAGCATTGGACTGGCAGCGCTATTGATAGTCGTGGCAGCTGTGCTGGGCTCGAAGGTGAATAATTAGAGCTATGTCATCAGGGGACTTTAGGAAGCGGCAACTAATAACTTCCATCTACCTGCCCTCACTTCTGATAACAGCCGCAGAGGGTGCGCTGTTGCCCATCCTTCCCGTGTCAGCGGTCCTCTATGGTGCGAGCCTTGCCGAGGCCGGCGCGGTGGTAACAGTGCTGATGCTCTCGACCATGATCTTTGAAATACCCGCTTCAATTTTGGTTTCGAAAATAGGCGAGCGAAACGCGATGCTGGCAAGCACAGTTTTGGGCTTTGCAATGACTAGCGTTGCCTTCTTCCAATTTGGCTACTGGTCGCTAATTCTGAGCGCTCTGGGTTTTGGTGCGGCACACTCACTCTTCGGTCTTTCCAGGCACAGCCTGCTTGCCGAAATTGTTCCAGAGCAACACAGGCCTAAATCCATGTCGCTATTAGGTGGAATGTTTAGAGGGGGGATGGCGATCGGGCCGGTGATTGGCTCGGCGTTTATCGCCCTCTACGGGGTTGAATTCGGTTACCTCGCGGCCGCAATGATCTGCTTAGCCGCCGGAGTGTCGGTCCTGACTGTTCCATCAAGGCGATTGAGAGTGTCACCGTCTGGACAAAACGGAAACCTGTGGGCCGTTACCAAACGTGAGGCGCCAAAGCTGGCAACACTCGGAATCGCATCTGCAATCATTTCTGCGGGTCGAACTATTCGACTAATCGGGCTTCCGCTCCTTGCCATTCAACTCGGAATCTCGCCGGCTGAAACCTCCTTTATTTTTGGCTTGACCGGGTTTATCGACTTCACCCTGTTCTACCTCTCGGGCATCATCATGGATCGCTACGGGAAGTTCTGGTCATCGGTGCCGACCCTTATTGCACTTGGCACCACCTACCTGTTCTCGTTCTTGGTCACCGACCTTCTAACTTTCTGGATTCTGGCCTCAGTAACGGCATTGGCCAATGCACTCTCGGCTGGCATAAATATGATTCTCGGTGCTGACCTTGCGCCTGTTGGATCCCGGGCTGAGTTCCTAGCGGCCTTCCGATTGCTTACATCCGGCGGGGTCGCCGTTGCACCTGCAATGATTACGGTTTTGACCGCGGCGGTTGGCCTAGCTCCAGCCCTTGCTGCGACCGGCTTACTGAACTTTGTCGGAGCCTTCCTGTTTTGGAAGTACCTTCCGATTTATGCCCCTGACTACAAGGCCTCCGACAGGGGCTCGCAACGACCTGAGTCTTGACACCTAAGGCAGAAGTAGGAAACCTCTCCGTCGCGCACCACAGGCTCAACTAACCAGAGTTCACAGACAATGCAGATTACTTTCATTGAAAAACCATGCCATTTTGCCCAAAGCTAAGTTTTGGGTTTTCCACAGCGACAAAAACCAGTTATGCTGTATCACTGTTGCGGGTGTGGCGAAATTGGCAGACGCACCAGATTTAGGTTCTGGCGCCGCGAGGCGTGGGGGTTCAAGTCCCTTCACCCGCACAAAGAAAAAAGGGATCCGAGAAATCGGATCCCTTTTTTTATGCCTGAAGCTAGTGCTTGACCACACTCACAGTGTTTGCCGCATGGTCAATACTGATTTCATAAGGACCGCGCCTTACAACCTCAGTTGATTCTGAATCAATGACTGCCAAGCCCAGCTGCTTGGCAATGTCGCTGAAGAACTTGCGCTGCGAATCATCGGTCAACTCGGTGCCCTGATACCACGCTGTCGAAGCTCCAAGATTGCGCTTCACAATCGCCGCCTGGCCCTGGGCCTGACCCGAGCTGAATTCCGCAACCACCTCGGCGCCGTTGAGTGCCGACAATTCAGCCCAAAGCTTTGCCTCGAAGCCGTTTGATAGCTTCACGGTTGACTCCCTAAGCGGGTAGAACTCCTCGACATAAAGCCCGATGACGTCTTTCACAAGACTGCCGCCATAACCACCAAGTTTGACTCGGAGCGTCCGGTCGGCGATGTTTGAGAAGTAGCCGACAACTAGGTTGCCGCCATTCTGGGCATAACTGGTGAACACCTGCTCTTCTGCATCTGAAAGCATGTGAACCATGGGCATTAGCACCAGCTTGTAGTCGGCAAGAGTGGCGGCATCAACATTTGCCGGCACAAAGTCTGCTTGGATGCCCTCTTTGTAGAGCGCTCGATACCAAGCAGCCACGGTATCTGGATAGCTCAAATCCTCGGTTGGCAGGTTGGCCTGCATCATCGCCCAGAACTGTTCGTAGTCAAAAACAATTGCCACTTCAGCCTTGTCAGTGGCGTGCTTTGACAACTCCGGGTGATCACTCAAGAGCTTGCCGAGTTCTGCAACCTCGCGGTAAACCCGAGTGTTTTCGCCTCCGTGCGGAACCATCGCAGAGTGGAAACGCTCTGAACCTGCTTGGCTCTGACGCCACTGGAAATACATTGCTCCCTGAGAACCCCTGGCCACGAAGCTCATTGCGTTTCGCTTCTCTTGTCCCGGAGTCTTTGCGTAGTTTCTCGGCTGCCAGTTAACCGCTGAGCTACTGTGCTCCATCAAAAGCCATTGCTTGCCATCAGCGAAGCCCCTGGTTAGGTCGGCCATTTGAGCCAGATCAATGTGGTTCTCGATGTCATGCTGAGCCAGGTAATGGTCAGTTGAAACAAAGTCAACCTCTTTTGCCCAGGCAAAGTAATCCATGGCGTGAGTGCCCTTCATCGACATGAAGTTGGTAGTGACCGGATTTACGCTGTCGTACTTTTTGATTATGTCGCGCTCAGTCTTGAATAGCTCAAGGGTGATCTCCGAGCTGAACCTGCGGAAGTCGATCTGCGCCCCTGGGTTTGGGTGTGTTCCATCGGGGGTGCGCTTTGGTGCCGGAATGTCATCCCAGTTGCGATAGCGCTGCGACCAGAAGTCAGTCCCCCATGATGCATTTAGTTCATCTAAGGATGCATACTTTTTTTGAAGCCACTGAACAAATGCAGCCTTCGATGCATCGCAGTAGCAATAAGGCGCGTGACATCCGTATTCGTTGTTGACATGCCACATCACAACGGCCGGGTGCTTGGCATAGCGCTTAGCAATTTGTTCGGTTAGAGCAGCTGCCTTCTGCTGGTATACCTTGCTGGCAGCGCAGTACGCCTGGCGACCACCAAATTCCAATCTGATGCCATCAAAGTTCACCGGCAGGATTTCTGGGTGGGCAGCGGACAACCACGCTGGAGGTGAGGCTGTGGCAGTTGCGAGGTCTACAGAAATGCCCCCTTCGTGCAGCAGGTCCATGATTTCATCCAGCCAGCCGAACTGATAGTTTCCATCGCTGATCTCGATGTTTGCCCAGGAGAAAATTCCGAGCGACACTAGGTTCACATTGGCCTTTTGCATCAACTCAATGTCGTTTTTCCAAACCTCTTTGGGCCATTGTTCTGGGTTGTAGTCGCCGCCAAAATATAGCCGGTCTGTGTTGAGCATTAGAGTGCCTCGATTTCAATTAGTAGGGCGTTTTCTGGGAACAAAATTGGTGGCCTAAGGCCGATCTGACTGAGCGCGGTGCCAGTCATTGTCACTCCATCGAGCCAAGCAGGTGAGGTTCTTTCTTGGAAGACAGGCTTTCCGACCGGGAACACAGCCTTGACGCGGTAACTGGTGGCTGGGTTTAGGCCCTCGAGCCTTAGCGCATTGGGTCTAGATGGGCCCTGGCCCGCGGTTGTTGCGTAGGCAAATAGCGCAGCAGTCCCATCTTGGGAAACCACCCCGTGCACCAGGCTCGAATCGTTAGCGGTTTCAACTCTGACCATCTGTCCTGAGTGAACCAAGTCTCGTTTTGCCTTGTAGTAGCTGACCCAGCTGGTCAACAGCTCGCGCTCTTCAGGGCTGGTTTGGGTGATATCCCACTCCAGTCCCGCGTGACCAAATAATGCAGTTATTGCCCTAAAGCCAAGATTGTGAACTCTGCCGGTCGTGTGAGACTCGGTGGGACCAATGTGGCTTCCCAACATCTCGGGCGGAATTGCAATCTGTGTATATCGCTGAATCTGTTGGCGCTCAAGTGCATCGTTGCAGTCAGAGACCCAGAACCGATCAACAACCTGAGCCATGCCCAAATCGATTCGACCGCCTCCAGAGGCGCAGCTTTCAATCTCCAAACCGGGGTGGTTCTGCTTGAGCTGACTAAAGAGTCGATAGATAGCCTCTGTCTGCTTATGCACGGCGGCTTGGCCGCCATGTCCCGGCTCAACCAGTGGCCGGTTGTGGTCCCACTTGATGTACGAAATGTCGTAGGCAGACAGAACTGCATCGACATGACTAAGCACATGCTGGTAGCAATCTGGGTTCGTGAGATCCAGCACAAGCTGGCCTCTACCGGTCGGTGGAACTCGTCCCCCAGCACTCAAAATCCAGTCTGGATGCGCTCGGTACAGGTCGGAGTCCGGGTTGACCATCTCGCCCTCGAACCAGAGCCCAAACTCCATGCCGTGCTTCTTGACCACATCTACCAGTGGGCCCAAGCCCTCTGGCCAAACTTCATCGGAAACCACCCAGTCACCTAAGCCCTTGGTGTCATCTCGCCTGGATCCGAACCAGCCATCGTCAAGCACAAATCTTTCAACGCCAATTTCCTCGGCGACCTTTGCTAGCTCGGTGAGCCTTGCTAGGTCGTGGTCGAAGTAAACCGCCTCCCAAACATTCAACGTCAGTGGCCTAGGTCGAATGTTGGTTGGGTGATTAGGCCTAGAGCGCAACCAGCGATAGGAGCGGTCCGTAACTCCATCTATTCCCTTATCGGAATAGATGGCTGCAACTTCAGCACTGGAGTGTGATTGCCCTTCGTCCAGAATAATCTCGCCGGGCATCAACAGCTCGCCTGCGGAAATTGCCTTTCGCCCTGACTGCAGTTGCTCAATGGTGTGCTTGGAATTGCCAGAGAACATAAGACCCATTGACCAGGCCTCGCCGGCTCGATATTGAGCCCCGGCACTGAGCGCCATTTGAACAATCGTGTAGTCGTGGCTAGATCGCCCTTCGCGCACCTCACGTGAAATCACGCCGGGCTGAATTTGCCTTCTGACCGGCTGTCGTTCTTTGACCCAGCGGCCGGAAAAGTCTAAGGACTCCATTGCTCGATCCGGCAACGGCAGATAGCTGGCAAGCTCGTTTAAGAAGTATTTTCCGCTCGCCAAATTTGTGACGGAAGTCGCGGTGACCAGAACTCCGGCCCCGACAAACCTGAAGCTTGTTTCGATTCCCAAGCCAGCAACCCGGTCCACGCCATTTACAACCAGTGTGGTTTCGGTGGCGTCAAAGCTCTCGAGAGCAAAAAGTGGGGAAAAGTCTTGGCCGTTGCGATGGCCAGAAAGGGCCGGGGCACCAGTTGTAGAACGTGCCGCCTCGCGCCAAATCCCGTGCTGCTCCGGCAGGTCTCCCTCGGCGTGGGCAGTCGGTTCGGTGGTGGCGCTAAGAATGCTCTGAAAATCTGCGTCAGCACCCAGGTCTGAGCCCCAGTGAAGCACCTGCACTAAGTCGCTGGCAAGACTCACTAACAACGAAACGCCATCTTGACGCAGGTGAACAAACTTGGAAGTAATCAATCTGGATCTCGTATCTATTGGGTGCCTATATGTTCAGCTGATAACTGGGCGGAGTCAAGACTCCGCCCAGTATCTACTCACTTGCTATTTCAGTTGTCTCTGGACCGGGCAAAGCCCGCTCCGCTTGTCAGCTAGCCCCTTCCTAAATACTGCTTTGGGGTATTTGACCACCTCAAAGGATTACTTATGAAAGAACTTAGGCAATAATTGCAAACTTTTCGAACTAAAAACGACAAAAGTAATCATTCCGTTAGTAAAAATACGAACATTTTGCAATATTCCCACTAGCCTCTAATTAGGTTTTAGGGAGGGATACCGTGCTAGCAGCTCAACGAAAAGCCCTGATTTTGGAGGAAGTCTCCCTTTCTGGTGCGAGAAAGATTTCTGACTTAGCGGCCAGTTTGGGTGTCTCGGAAGTCACGATCAGACGCGATGTCGAAACCCTGGCCGAGCAGGGCCTGGTTGACAAGGTCCATGGCGGGGTAACAGCAAACACTCTGTCTTCAACCGTTGAGCCCCCCTTTGCTTTCAACTCCCTGAAAGAGCAGAATGCAAAAGACGCCGTAGCGAAGCTGGCTGCGGAGATGGTTCACCCCGGGCAAGCCATTGCGCTAATGGGTGGAAGCTCGGTCTACGCATTGGCGAAAAGGCTCAGGGATGTTCCCTCAATAACCGTGGTTACAAACTCAGTCCCAGTTTCCGACTTATTTGCGCAGCAGCCTAGGGCCGATCAAACGGTTGTACTAACGGGCGGAGTCAGGACACCCACCGACTCGCTGGTTGGGAACATTGCGACCGAAGTCTTCTCAAGGTTCAACCTTGACTTAGTGTTCATGGGCACCCATGGCATGGACATCGAATTTGGATTCAGCTCACCAAACCTTGTTGAGGCAGACACCAACAGAGAAGTGATTCGCCGGGCGGCAAAATTTGTGATTCTCGCAGATTCGACAAAATGGGGAAGTCGTGGATTCACTTCTTTCGCCGAGCTTTCCGAGGCCGACACCGTCATCACAACCGAAGGCCTTGACCCAGCCGCACTGGCAACACTGCGTGAAAACGTCTCTGAAGTGCTACTGGCTAGACCTTAGAGACCTTCAGGGACAGCAGGTAACTACCGATTGGTTTACCAAAACGCTTCGCAACGTTGGCGAGGTGGCCCTGCTGAACAAATCCATGCTTCTCATGCAGCGCAATCGAAGCGTGTGCGCCGCGATCCGCAATTACTGCGATCACCTCTTTGATTCCAACTTTTTCACACTCGGCGATCAGGGCGGCAAAGAGAATTGAACCCAGTCCCTTGCCGGTGGCAGGGGCAGAAAGGTAGATAGAGTTTTCAACAACTTTTAGGTAGCTGGTCCGTTGGCGCCAGGGAGAAACGTAGGCAAAACCCAGAATCTCAGCCCCTCGACTCATGACAAGAAATGGAAGCGGAAATTTCTCGGACATCTCAAAGCGTTCTTGCCAGTAGCTCAAGTCCAGCGGCACATCATCAAAGGTGATTACCGTATTTTGAATGAAGTAGTTGTAAATATCCTTGATGGCCGGAAGATCTTCCTGCTGCACAGGTCGCACCTTGGGCTCTAAGACCTCAACTGCTGGACGCTGCCGCAGCTTTCTGACCATCGCCCATCTGGTTTCGCTGTCGACCATCAACAGCTCCAATCGATCGGTTCGAGCCCTAAGTCTCTCAAATGATTGTTACAAGCAGAAAACGGCTTAGAGCCAAAGAAGCCTCGGTAGCTCGAAAGCGGTGAAGGATGCGGGCTGTGAAGGACTTTGGATTCAGTCAACTCCGGGATCAGGGTTCGCGCTCGCTGGCCCCAAAGGATTGCTACCAGATTTCCTCCGTGAACCTGCTGCAAGGCGGCGATGGCAGCGCCGGTAAAGTCCTCCCAGCCAATATCTACATGCGCTCCGGTTTCGCCGCTTCTTGTAGACAAGTTTCGGTTCAGAAGCATCACGCCTCTATCTGCCCACGCTGAAATGTCGGCATTGATCACCTGATCTTCACCTAGGTCGTCGCGAAGCTCCTTAAAAATGTTACGAAGTGTTGGGGGCAGGGGCCTGGTGTCCTTGGGCACACAAAAGGCCAATCCGGTAGCGTGTTGCGCCGTTGGATAGGGGTCCTGCCCAACAATCAGAACTCGGTAGTGCTCTGGCGGATAATTGAATGCCCTGAGCATCAAGTTTCGCTCAGGAACCGAGGCAGAGTCCTTCTCCAGCACACCGGAGATGGCAGCCAGCTGCTTGCGCTGGTCGACAAGTAATTCCTGCCACCTGGGATGCATTTGCTCGAACATTGAACAAATATAAATCGTGCGAAGATACTTATGCAGACCAAAGGAGTTTCATGCCAGAGCCCAAAGAGCTTTTAGAAAGCAGTCGGGTCATTGCCAGTGAGCTAGTTGAGCTTCGCAGACAGTTGCATCAGATTCCAGAATTTGCTCTTGACCTTCCTCGCACTCAGGCACTGCTCCTAGAAAAGCTAGCCGGGCTCGGTGAGATCACCCTTGGGAAAAGCCTTACCTCCATCGCACTGCTGATTCGCGGGGGCAACCCAGGACCAACTGTTTTGCTGCGTGCAGACATGGACGCCCTGCACGTCACCGAAGAAACCGACCTGGATTTCGCATCCACTAACGGCTACATGCACGCCTGTGGTCATGACCTTCATATGTCATCAGCGGTTGGTGCCGCAAAGCTGTTGCACGAGATCAAATACACCCTAAATGGTGATGTCCTGATTTGGTTCCAGCCCGGTGAAGAGGGCCACGGTGGAGCCGATGTCATGATCGAAGAACAAATGCTGGAAGTTTCTGGTTCCATGCCAGTTGCCAGCTATGGCCTGCACGTCTTCACATCGCTGCCGGCAGGGGTTATTGCCTGCAAGCCAGGTGCGATGATGGCAAGTGCCGGAGACATGAATGTTGTGTTTGAAGGCGCTGGTGGTCATGCCTCCATGCCTTGGTTATCAAAAGACCCGGTTGCTCCGATGGTCGATGCGATCTCCAGTCTGCAAACGATGCTCAATAAAAACTTTGACCAGTTTGATCCGGTAATACTCAATGTCAGCTGGATCCGGGCTGGTGACCCAGCCACCAACAACGTGATCGCCGACAAGGCCAGCTTTGGAGCGACGGTGCGAACATTTTCCGAGACGAACACCAGCAAGCTTCATGCCCAGGCACCGAAACTCATTCAAGCAATCGCCGAAGGTTACGGGCTAAAGGCAACAGTGGAATTTTCAACCCCAACAAAGGTCCTGATGAACGATCCCGCCGCGTTTGAAGTTGTTCAGGCAGTTGCCAAAGAGTTAGTGGGCGACGCAGGCTTCCTGCCAATGGAACATCCGATTGCTGGCGGAGAAGATTTTGCCTCAATCTGCCATGAGGTTCCAGGTGCATTTGTGTTCCTTGGGGCCTGTCCGCCAACCCTTGATCACAGCGCCGCCCCAACCAATCATTCGGCCAAGGCGCACTTTGATGATTCTGTCGTGCCACTGGGTTCAGCACTGCTGGCGTCGTTGGCACTGGCACATTTAGGTTAAAGTTACTTTTGATTACAGCACGGGTTGCTCTGGGTAATCCACTGCCTCATAGTTACGCCTAGACCTACCCAACCATTGGAGATAAAACAAATGACTGATTCAGCAACCTGGGGTTTCGAAACCCAACAGATCCACGCTGGGGCCGTAAGCGACCCAGCCACGAATGCACGTGCGGTTCCTATCTACAAGACCACCGCCTACACATTCAACTCTGCCGAGCACGCTAGAAACCTTTTCGGACTGGCTGAATTTGGAAACATCTACACCCGAATCATGAACCCAACTCAGGATGTTGCCGAAAAGCGCATTGCGGCTCTTGAGGGCGGAACCGCTGCCCTGCTTCTGTCATCCGGACAGTCTGCAACCACCTTTGCAGTGTTGAACATTGCTCAGGCTGGAGACCACATTGTTGCTTCTTCAACCCTTTATGGTGGCACCTACAACCTTTTCAAGTACACCCTTGCCAAGTTGGGCATCGCGGTCACCTTCGTTGAGGACCAGGACGATGAAACCGAATGGAGCAATGCTGTTCGCGAGAACACCAAGCTGTTCTTTGCAGAGACAATCGGAAACCCTAAGGTTTCGATTCTTGACATCAACAAGGTTGCCAATGTTGCGCACAAAAACGGCGTGCCGCTGATTGTCGACAACACTGTTGCAACTCCTTACTTGATTAGACCTTTTGAGCACGGTGCCGACATCGTTGTTCACTCGGCTACCAAATTCCTTGGTGGGCACGGAACAGTTGTTGCCGGAGCAATCGTTGACGGCGGCAAGTTTGAATGGTCAAAGTCAGACAAGTTCCCAGGACTGACTACCCCAGACCCTAGCTACCACGGCGTCGTTTACACCGATGCATTGGGCGATGGAATTGCCTACATCATCAAGGCTCGGGTTCAGCTACTGCGCGACATCGGAGCAGCTGTGTCACCGGACACTGCCTTCTCGCTGATTCAGGGAATTGAAACTCTTAGCCTGAGAATCGAACGCCATGTTGAGAACGCAGCCAAGGTTGCTACCTGGTTGGAGGCTCAGCCGCAGGTCAAGAGCGTGAACTACGCCGGTCTGGCCAGCTCCCCTTACCACCAAGCTCACAAGACCTACGCTCCTAAGGGCGCCGGCGCCATTGTCTCTTTTGAGATTGAAGGTGGCGTTGACGCTGGAGTGAAGTTTGTTGACGGACTGGAACTGCACAGCCACGTGGCCAACATTGGTGACGTTCGCTCGCTGGTAATTCACCCAGCCTCAACCACGCACTCGCAGCTAAGTGAGGCAGACCAGCTAAGCGCTGGTGTGACACCTGGCCTAGTCAGATTGTCAGTTGGGCTAGAGAGCTACGAAGACATCATCGCCGATTTGCAGAAGGGCTTTGCGGCAGCAAAATAAATGGACTTTCAGATATCTGAAGACTCTGCTCCCTCGGAATTTATTTCCGAGGAGCAGCGTCGTCAGCTAGTTGGAAGACCTCCTGCCTCAGGCGCTTGGAGAGTTGGAGACAACATCGGAGACCGAAAGTTCTCCGATGTTTTCTCACTTAATCTGGAATCGGGGCGAGAGCTCGGAAACATCGTGCTTGCCTACGAGTCCTGGGGTGAACTAAACCAAGCCAAGGACAACGCGGTGCTGGTGCTGCACGCCCTGACTGGCGACAGCCACACCTCCGGCAACTCCGGGACTGGCCATCCAACCTCTGGCTGGTGGAACGGCTTGGTCGGACCAGGGCTTCCAATTGACACCGACAAATTCTTCGTAATCACTCCAAATGTTTTGGGAGGCTGCCAGGGCTCTACCGGTCCGTCCTCGCTGGATCCTCAGGGGCGTGAATATGGACCTTCATTTCCTCAGCTGACAATCAGGGACCAAGCCAATGCATTTGTGGAATTGGCAAAGCAATTTGGAATCGAAACCTGGTTCAGCGTCATTGGCGGTTCAATGGCCGGAATGCACGCGCTGGAAATGGCAATTGCAAACCCTGCGAGCATCGAGCGCTTGGCAATCCTGGCCGCTCCCCCATACACAACCGCGGACCAGGTTGCCCTGAACACGGTGCAGCTAGAGGCAATCCGATCGGATTCAAACTTTGCAGGAGGCTGGTACTACGACGCCAAGCCGGGCTTTGGGCCACACAAGGGCCTCGCCCTTGCAAGGCGCATGGCGCTTTTGAACTACCGCTCACCGGCAGAACTGAACGAACGTTTTGGCCGCAGCTGGCAATCAAAGGTCAGTCCACTGACTGAGCGCGGTAAATATGCCGTTGAGAGCTACCTTGATTTTCACGGCAACAAGTTCGTAAGAAGATTCGATGCCAACAGCTACATCACCTTGGTTAGCGCCATGAACTCTCACGATGTCGGTCGCGGCCATGCTTCAGTTGAACAGGCTCTGTCCAAGATCACTTGCTCGACTCTGGTCCTTGGAGTTGATAGCGACAGACTCTTTCCAGTCAGTGGGCAGCAGCTAATCGCGGACAACATTTCTGGCCCACTATTTGGCGGAAAGCTGCAGCTGGTTGAGAGCGAGTTCGGCCACGATGGATTCCTAATTGAAATCGATGCGGTTGGTCAGGCTCTGGGTTCATTTCTGTCCTAGTGTTTAGTGCGTGAACCTTCTAAAGTCCAAAATTGCGGTCAGCTTCTTCTTCTTTTCGGGAGGCTCCTCTCTAGCCCTCTGGGCAGTACACATTCCCCTTATTGAGCAAACGGTTGGCATCAGCTATGCGGTCCTCGGGGCACTGCTTATGTTCTCCGGGCTCGGAGGCTTCATTGCGATGCAGGTCTACGGCTGGATCGTGGATCACGTCGGCGCCAAGAGCGCAACCCGCTTGGGCGGACTGATTGTTGGACTTTCCCTGCTTGGCCCAGCCTTTGCCCAGGATGCCTGGACACTGGGCTTTGCGATTTTTGGCCTGGGCTTTGGAATTGCCGGAGTTGACGTGGCGATGAATGCTGCCGCCCTGCAGGTTGAGAAGGCCAACGACAGGCCAATCTTCACCTTCTTCCATTTGTTCTGGTCAGTCGGTGGTCTTTTTGGCGCGGCCTTTGGATTTATCACGATTTCCAACGAGTTTGATCAATCCCAAACCCTCAGCGTCACGGGTGTGATTCTCAGCATCACCGGACTGATTGTTGCAGGATGGTTGATGCCCAATGAGGCGGTTGCATCACGGGGCGACAAAACCAAAAACAAGCAATCTAGCTCCGCCAACAGAAGGGTCCTGCCCTTCGTTATTTTGGCCGGGCTGATGGCTGCCTCGGGTGCAATCATTGAAGGCGTTGCGCATGACTGGTCTGCGCTTTATTTGAAGGACATTCAAGGGGTTTCGGTAGCTGCTGCTGCCTGGGGCCTTGCTGCCTTCAACGTTGGCATGATTCTCGGCAGAATCTTCATCGATCGCATTGTCGAGGCCAGAGGCAGAGGCTTCATTATTCGATGGGGCTCACTAGTAGGCGGAGTGGCGATTGCCGCCCAGGCGATTGCCCCAAATTTTGAGACCTCGCTTGCGCTCTGGTTCTTGCTGGGACTTGGAATCTCTGGGGTTGTGCCGCAGCTGTTTGCGGCCGGCGGAGAGATTGGTGAGGCAAGCCACTCTGGCCGCAACATGGCAAGAGTTGTTGGAATCACCTACATCGGCGCTCTAGCTGGACCGTCTGGAATTGGACTGCTGACTGCAATCTTCCCGCTGAACATAGCTGTTGGCTGGGGCACGGTGCTAGCGATTTTCATCCTGCTGGCCTGGCCGAAACTTGAAAGGCTTGAACAATGAGCAAGCTATTTAGCCCCATAAAGATTCGAGACCTGGAGGTCAAAAACCGACTATGGGTCTCCCCGATGTGCATGTACTCCTGTGAGAACCAAGACGGTGTTGTGGGAGATTGGCACCTGGTTCACCTGGGATCAAGGGCAATAGGTGGAGCGGGCATGGTCATTGCCGAGGCAAGCGGAGTAAACCCGGAGGGCCGGATCAGCCCCTGGTGCCCTGGGCTGTGGGACGACAGCCAGATTGCACCTTGGAAAAAAATCACTGACTTCATTCGTGCTGCAGGCTCAACAAGCGGCATTCAACTAGCCCATGCCGGGCGCAAGGGGTCGGCGCACCGGCCAATCTCTGGCACCGGGTCAGTACCTGTTGACCAGGGCGGCTGGGAAACCTACTCAGCCACTTCCGAGGCCTTCGAGGGTCTGGCAGCGCCACGGGAGCTAAGAGCCGATGAGCTCGGTCAGCTCGTTGCTGATTTCGCGGCGGCGGCCAAACGGGCCAAGACGGCCGGTTTCGATCTTGTTGAAATTCATGCTGCACACGGTTATCTACTGCACCAATTTCTCTCGCCGATCACCAATAAGCGCACCGATCAGTATGGTGGCACCCTTGCAAACCGGGCTCGGTTGCTGCTGGAAATAGTGGCGGCAGTGCGGCAAGCAGTTGGCGACCAAATGCCGGTGCTAGTGCGCTTTAGCGCAACCGATTATGTTGCTGATGGCTGGGACCAGACACAGACAAACGAGGTTGCGGGCTGGTGCAAGGACCAGGGAGCAGACCTATTTGACCTGTCCTCGGGAGGGCTAATCACTGGGGTCAAAATTCCAACCGGACCCGGTTACCAGGTTGATTTTGCAAAGAGCACCAAAACTGCCACCCATGCCGAGGTGGCGGCGGTTGGGCAGATAACCAATTCGGAACAGGCAGAGCAGATTCTGCAAGATGGCCTAGTTGATGTGGTGCTAGTGGGTCGAGAGTTTTTGCGAGACCCATATCTTGGGCTTAGGGCAGCCAATCAGCTTGATGCGGAAGTGGACTGGCCTTGGCAATATGAGCGCGGCCGCTGGCCTAACGCGTAGTTGCATCCTCAATTTCACCAACTAGCTCCTCGATTATGTCTTCCAGGAACAGGCAGCCGACAACTTTGCCGGAAGAGCTAAAGCTTCTGACAATGTGAGCTCCGGATTTTCTCATCTGAGCAAGTGCATCCTCGAGCTCGGTGGTTTCCGGGATAGAAATCATGGCCCGAAGCTTCTTTGAAGAAAGCGGCATGGCCATGACCTGAGGGTCGTTGGTCAGACCATCCTTGATGTGCCAGTAGCCCAAGATGTCGCTTTGATCGGGTGAACCTGGGGAGGTTACCGGATACCTGCTAAAACCGTGCTCGGCAACTGCCGCCTGCAAATGACCTGGCGTTGAAGAAAGATTCATGGCGACCAGCTTGTCCAGCGGGACGGCCACATCAGCAACGGTCTTTTCGGTGAACTCGAAGGTTTTGACGATCGCGCCAGAGCCATCGGCAAGAGTTCCCTCTTTTTGACTGGCGGAAACAATTTCCTCAACCTGCTCCAGAGTGAAGGCAGTGTTAGCTTCATCCCGAGGCTTGAAACCAAAAATAATCAGAATCAGGTTCGAAACCTGATTTAGGACCCAAACCAGTGGTTTCACCAACTGCGCAACCGCATAGAGCGCGGGTGTCAGAACCAGCGAAGCCTGAGTTGGGATTGAGATCGCGATGTTTTTCGGAAGCATCTCTCCAAGCACAACATGCAGGTAGGTAACAAGGATCAGTGCGATGGTGAACGCCGTGACCGCGGTTGTTGCCTCACCAAGGCCCAGTGCACCAAGCGGAATCTCCAGCAGGTGGTGAATCGCAGGTTCGGCCAGCACCAGGATCAACAAAGAGGAAACCGTAATTCCCAGTTGCGCCGTGGCGAGCATTAGCGAAACCTTCTCCATCGCCCGCAACGTGATTTTTGCGGCTGGATTGCCAGCCTTGGCTTTGGGTTCAATCTGAGCCCGCTTCGCCGAAATTACGGCAAACTCAGCCCCAACGAAGAACGCGTTTGAAGCAAGTAGCACTACGAACCAGACCAAGCCCATCAGATCACTGTTCATCTTCAGTCACCTCCGGCTCAAACTTGATTCTGTCGACTCGTCGACCATCCATTTTTATGACCACCAGTGATCCGCCATCAATTCGGACTCGATCGTTGGTCTTGGGAATTCTTCCAAGTTCGCTCATGACAAACCCTGAGACGGTGTCGTAATCCTCATCTTCCGCAATCGCTAGACCAAATTCCTCGAGCTCAGCTGGTCGAGTCAAGCCGCTAAAGGCCAGCGAACCATCTGCGTATTGCAAGAGGTCGGAGCGGTGTCGGTCGTGCTCGTCGGAGAGCTCACCAACAAGTTCTTCCACCGCATCTTCTAGGGTCACAATTCCGGCAGTTCCCCCATATTCATCAATCACGATTCCAAATTGCAGCCCCCTGCCGCGCAGCTGCAGAATCAACCGGTCCAGGGCCATTGTTTCTGGAACCCGAACGGGATCAACCATCAGGGCGCTTATCGGGACCTGACTTCGCCTATCAATCGGAACACCTATGGCCCGCTTCAAGTGAACAACGCCGACGATGTCGTCGGCATCTTCTCCAGTAACAGGGAATCTGGAATGGCCCGTGGAAGCGGCCAACTCAATCAAATCCAATGCTGATGCATCGCGCTCCAGCGAATACATCTTGGGCCGCGGAGTCATGATGTCATTTGCAAGCAGGGTCGACATCGCCAGGGTCTTTTCTAGAAGCTTGGCGGTGTCGTGCTCAAGTGATCCCAGGGTCGCGCTTCGTCTCACCAGCGAGGCAAGCTCGTCGGCGGTCCTAGCGCTGGAAAGTTCTTCCTTTGGCTCGATCCCAAATCTTCTGACTAACCAGTTGCCATTGTTGTTCATGAAGCGCACCAGGTAAGAAAAGAGCCAGGTGAAGCCGAGCTGGAAGCCAACTACCAGCTTCAGCACTCGCTTCGGAGCAGCAAGCGCCATGTTTTTTGGAACGAGCTCGCCAATTAGGAACGAGAAGATCGTGGCAATAGTCATGGCGACGAACACTGAGAGAGTCTTTTGAGCACCCTCTGACAGGTTGAAGGTTGCCAGCCATGGCGAAATCAAGCGAGAAATCGCAGGCTCGGCAACAAATCCAGTCAGAAGCGTGGTCAGGGTTATGCCGAGTTGAGCGGAGGACAGATGAGTAGAAGTTTTTGAGATTGCTCGAATTGAGCGGTCCAGTCCCTTTTCGCCCGATCCTCGGTCAGCCTCTAATTGAGCGCGATCGCTGCTGATTATTGCGAATTCGCTGGCCACAAATAGGCCGGTGCCGACGGTGAGAAAAACGGCAAGCAGAACCAGCAGGTAGTCGCTCAAGCCAGCTCCTGCAGAAAACTATGTTTATCAAGCTCCATTTCGTATCAACTATAGCGAGCCAAGTCGTTAGACTTATATCGTTTTCAGCAGGTTTTCGTTCTAAGGGGCAGCCTTGTCAGGCAGCGACAACAATAATTCTGATAGTGACTTTGGCGCCAACCAGTGGTTAGTCGAAGAAATGTACTCGCAGTGGCTAGCAAATCCGGACTCGGTTGACCAGTCTTGGCAGCCAATTTTGGAGCGCCACCACCTGACTCAGCACGCCGATGGCACCACTGCAGCGGTCAGTGATACTGAGGCTCACCCGACCACCGGCTCTATCACCGTCATTGACACTGACTCGACTGTTGTCACCAAATTTGACCCAGATGCTCCGGCTCCAGCAACCGAAGCCATCACCATTCCGGTTGCTAAAACTGCCGATGACGCTCCAAAAACCGCTCCAGTGCCCGCGGACTTGCCATCAACAGACACGGCGGCAGTAACGCTTGAGGAAATCAACGAGCAGCCCCAGGTAAACATCCTGAAGGGCATGAGCAAGACCCTTGCCTCAAACATGGATGCATCAATTTCCGTGCCTACCGCGACCAGCGTCAGGCAAATCCCGGCCAAGGTTCTGATTGACAACCGAATTGTCATCAACTCGCACCTCAAGCGAACTCGTGGTGGCAAGGTTTCATTTACCCACCTAATTGGTTACGCAATCGTGCAGGCGCTGAAGGAATTCCCTTCGCAAAATGTTTTCTACGATGAAATTGATGGCAAGCCTGCCTCGGTTACCCCAGCAAACATCAACTTCGGCCTAGCAATTGACATCCCGAAGCCGGATGGATCGCGAGCCCTGCTGGTTCCAAACATCAAGCGCGCTCAAAAGCTGAACTTTGCAGAGTTCGTGGCTGCCTACGAAGACCTCGTCAAGAAGGCCCGAAACAACAAACTTACGGCTGAAGACTTCAAGGACACTTCAATCTCACTGACTAACCCCGGTGGAATCGGAACCGTCCATTCAGTGCCGAGGCTGACCAAGGGCCAGGGCTGCATTGTTGGCGTTGGCGCGCTTGACTACCCCGCGCAGTTCCAGGGAATGTCCGAAGACCAGCTGGCGATGCAGGGAATCGGAAAGATCATTACCGTCACCTCAACCTATGACCACAGAGTGATTCAGGGTGCTGGTAGCGGCGAGTTCCTGAAGATCATCAACGAACTGCTTCTGGGAGAGCGTGATTTCTACGAGCAGATCTTTGCCGACATGCGCATTCCTTACAGCCCGGTTGTCTGGGCCAGCGATTTCCACTGGGATCTAGCGGACCAGTCCGGAAAGAACACCAGGATTCAGGAATACATCAATGCCTTCCGAGTCCGCGGTCACTTGATCGCAGACACTGACCCGCTTGAGTACGTGCAGCGCTGGCACCCAGACCTAGACATCCGCTCTTATGGACTAAGCCTTTGGGACCTAGACCGAACCTTCAAAACTGGCGGCTTCGGCGGTCCAGTCAAAGCCAAGTTCAGGAATATGCTCGGAATCCTAAGGGACTCCTACTGCAGAACTATCGGTGTTGAGTACATGCACATCCAGAACCCTGCAGAGCGAATCTGGTTCCAGGAAAAACTTGAGCGTCCATACCAGAAGCCAACCAAGGAAGAGCAGTTCCGAATTCTGAACAAGCTCAACGAGGCCGAGGCTTTCGAAACCTTCCTGCAAACAAAGTTTGTTGGCCAAAAGCGGTTCTCACTTGAGGGAAGCGAATCGCTAATTCCGGCACTGGATCAAATCCTTCAGGCTGCGGCTGATTCAGGCCTGGACGAAGCCGCAATTGGAATGGCTCACCGCGGCAGACTGAACGTGCTGACAAACATTGCAGGAAAAACCTATGGTCAGGTATTCCGCGAATTCGAAGGTTCAAGCGACATCAAGAGCGTTCAGGGTTCCGGAGATGTTAAGTACCACCTAGGAACTGAGGGTGTTTTCACCTCCGGTCACGGCACTCAAATCAAGGTTTCGCTTGCTGCAAACCCTTCCCACCTTGAAGCCGTCAACCCAGTGCTTGAGGGAATTGTCAGGGCCAAGCAAGACCGCTTGGGAAATCCCGAGACCTACCCAATTCTTCCGATTCTGATTCACGGCGATGCAGCTTTCGCTGGCCAAGGCGTAGTCCCTGAGACTTTGCAGATGAGCGGTCTTGAGGGTTACAAGGTTGGAGGAACCATCCACATTGTGGTGAATAACCAGGTTGGCTTCACCACCATGCCAAAGGATTCCAGAACTAGCCTCTACTCCACCGATGTGGCTAAAACCATTCAGGCCCCAATTTTCCACGTCAATGGAGATGACCCGGAAGCTGTGGTTAGGGTCGCGCAACTAGCTTTCGAGTATCGCCAAGGGTTCAACAAGGACGTTGTTATCGACATCGTTTGCTACCGCAGGCGTGGACACAACGAGGGCGATGACCCATCGATGACCCAACCGATGATGTACAACCTGATTGAAGCTAAGCGCTCGGTTAGAACCCTCTACATCGACAACCTGATCGGTCGAGAAGACATCACCAAGGAAGAGTTTGACGAGGCTAACGCCAACTTCCAGCAGAGCCTCGAGCAGGCCTTCATTGATGTGCACGAGGCAATGAGCGAAACCGTGCTGATGCAATCGCGTCCCGAGGGAATCGGAACCACTGCCAGCGAAAAGCAGGAGCTTCTGAGGCAGACTGCAATTCCGCAGGAGTTGGTTGAGGCAATCGGAAACGCTCACGGCAACGAGCCTGAAGGATTCAACGTTCACCCGAAGTTGGCGCAGCTGCTTCAGAAGCGAGTTGAGATGAGCCGGTCCGGCGGCATCGACTGGGGCTTTGGTGAACTGTTGGCATTCGGCTCACTGCTAGTTGAAGGAGTGAACGTTCGACTGGTTGGCCAAGATTCACTTCGGGGAACCTTCGTGCAGCGCCACAGCGTCTTCTATGACCGACAGACCGGTCAGGAGTGGACTCCGATTAAGTATGTATCGGAGCAGCAGGCGAAATTCCAGGCCTACAACTCACTGCTGAGTGAGTACGCGGCGCTTGGCTTCGAATATGGTTACTCAATTGAGGAACCAGAGTCGCTGACTCTTTGGGAAGCTCAATTCGGTGACTTCGTAAACGGTGCCCAGACGGTTTTGGATGAGTTCATCTCGAGCGCTGAGCAAAAGTGGGGCCAGCAATCATCACTTGTGATGCTGCTCCCCCATGGCTATGAGGGCCAAGGGCCAGACCACTCGTCTGCCAGAATCGAACGCTTCTTGCAGCTGTGTGCTCAGAACAACATGACAATCGCACAGCCATCCACTCCAGCAAGCCACTTCCACCTGCTAAGACGTCAGGCATACACCCAGCCGAGACGACCTCTTGTGATCTTTGCTCCGAAGTCAATGCTTCGCCTAAAGGCCGCATCTAGTTCGGTTGAGGACTTCACCACCGGTAGCTTTAGGCCGCTGATCAATGACCAGCAGAACCTAGATGCTGCAAAGGTCAAGAAGGTGCTGTTCTGCTCTGGAAAGGTCTACTGGGACCTGCTTGCCGAAAGTCAGCAGCGGGGCACTGGCGACACCGCCATTATTCGCCTAGAGCAGCTCTACCCGACTCCTGTTGAGGAAATGAAGGCAGCGATCGCCCAATTCCCAGACGCTGAGTTGCGCTGGGTTCAGGATGAACCGGCAAACCAGGGAGCTTGGACCTACATGGGATTGTTCATGCCTAGGTACGGAGTGAACTTCAAGGTGGTGTCAAGACCAGCCTCAGCTTCACCTGCCACTGGTTCAGCAAAGCGCCATGCCGCTGAGCAGGCGGACTTGATTTCCAGGGCCTTTGCCGACTAATGACTAGCATCAGGGCAGTAATCCTGGGTGATGAGCTGCTCACGGCCGCCGGTGACCCAAAAGGGATTGGCTGGCTGGGAAGAGTTCAGGCTAGGTTGCCGGCAGCATCTGACATATCGATGTTTCCACTTCCAATGATCGGTGAAACTAGCTCTGATCTTCTAGATCGGTTCAAGTCTGAAGCCCTGCCCCGATTCTCAGATCAAAGTGAAAATAAATTGATCCTGTGCTTAGGTTCTAGCGACATCGCAGCCGGGTTGACAATTTCTAGGTCGAGACTGAACCTTGCCACTGTCCTAGATGACGCAATCCGCGAGGGAATTAGCGTTTTCGTGATTGGGCCAACCCCTACCGGAGTGCCGGAATTTGATGCTGAGGTGAACCATCTCTCAGATGGGTTCGCCGATGTTGTGAAGCGCAGGCAGCTTACCTATGTCGATTGCTTTAGTCCGCTGGTTGAGCACGAGGGTTGGCTAAAAGAGCTAACTGAGAGCTCGCGGCGGCTACCGGGCCAAGTTGGCTACGGCCTAATTGCATGGTTAGTTATGAACCGTGGTTGGTTTGAATTCCTGGGGCTTGAGGAAAACTAGTCGTGCTCTTGAATGCCGCGCAGTCGCTGCATCACTCGCTCAGCTAGTTCCTCGGCAGGAGCTTCATCGCAAGAGCGCTGAATAACCTGATTGAAAATAACTTCAATGTCGTAGTGCTGCTCACACGAGTCACAGTTGGCAAGGTGTGCGGTGATAACGGTCAACTCTTCTTCGTGTAGCTCCGAGTGTAGGTACTCGTGAACTCCCTGCTTTACTTCTTCGCAGTCAACTTTCTTCAAGAATCAACCTCCGTCCGTGTATCGTAGCCTTCTTGCCTTGCGTAATCATGCAACAAAGTTTTCAGCAATTTCTTCCCGCGGTGCAATCTTGACATCACGGTGCCAACCGGGGTTTCCATAATATCGGCAATTTCCTGGTAGGGCAGCCCCTCTACAACCGCATAGTAGACAACCATTCGGAACTCTTCAGGGATCTGATCCAGAGCGTTCTTGATGGCCGAAGATGGCATGTTTTCAAGCGCTTCGATCTCAGCACTTCGGGAGGAGCGCGAGGTTACAGACTCACCTTGCCCAACCTGCCAATCCTCCAGATCATCCAAAGCAGTCTTGGCCTTGTCCTTTGCCTTTTTGTTGTAAAGGTTGATGTGGGTGTTGGTCATGATTCTGAAAAGCCAGGCTTTGAGGTTGGTTCCCTGCTCAAATTTTGCCCACGCCACGAAAGCCTTGGCGAACGTTTCTTGAACCAGGTCCTCAGCGTCGCTGGGGTTTCTAGTCCATCTAAGGGCAGCTCCATATAGCTGGGGCATCAGCGGAAGCGCTTGGGCTTCAAAACTCGCTATTTTTTCAGACTTTTTATCTGTCATTAGGGCCAAGTCTAGCTGCCCTGGGGCTCCCAGAGCGCAAGCTCTAAGGCAATAAGGCGCTCTGGCTAAGGGCTTCCGAGGCAATTTCCTTGTATCTTTGAGGCAATGGCTGACTCGACTAACTGGCATGCGCCCACATCCACTGGATTTTTGGCAACCGTGGTCCTTCCCGGAAGCAAGTCGCTCACCAACCGAGAGCTCGTGCTGTCAGCTCTTGCCACAAGTCCCACAAGGTTGATTTCGCCGCTGATTTCCAGGGACAGCCGGCTGATGATTCAAGCACTAGAGGCTTTGGGAACAGAGTTTCTATGGGATGGCGCCGACTTGGTTGTTACACCGGGCACCCTTGCCGGACCGGCCACAATCGACTGCGGCCTGGCCGGAACCGTAATGAGGTTCTTGCCTCCGTTGAGCCTGTTGGCAACCGGAGAGATCTCTTTCGATGGTGACTCGGGTGCCAGAACCAGGCCAATGCACACCACCATTGAGTCACTTAGGGCCCTGGGGGCCAACATCGCTGCAGAGCAGCCGTCCCTACCATTTACGGTCACAGGGCTCGGGCAGGTTGAAGGTGGCGAGCTGGAAATAGACGCATCGGATTCTTCGCAATTTGTCTCAGGTTTGTTGTTGAGCGCTCCGAGGTTCAAAAATGGCCTGAGCCTGACTCACGTGGGCGACCACCTGCCCTCGATGCCGCACATCGAAATGACACTGGCAACACTTCGCTCTAGGGGCGTGTCCGCCAGGGCAGAAAGCGATACTCACTGGGTGGCTGAGCCGGGGCCAATCGCAGGTGGCGAAGTGGTAATTGAGCCTGACCTTTCAAATGCCGGACCGTTCCTGGCAGCTGCCATGGTTGCTTCCGGCCAGGTGAAGATTCCACACTGGCCCGAAGCCACCACTCAGGTCGGCTTCCACTACCTCGACATCCTTTCCAAAATGGGAGCCCAGGTGGAACTAACAAACGGAACTCTGACGGTTGTTGGATCCGGCAGTATCCGCGGAATTGATATTGATCTGTCTGCAGCCGGCGAGCTAACACCCACAATTGCTGGGCTCTGTGCGCTTGCAGAAACTCGAAGCACACTTACCGGCATTAGGCACCTAAGGGGCCATGAGACTGACCGACTCGCAGCTCTGGCAACGGAGATAAACAACCTTGGCGGCAAGGTGACCGAATTGGAAGACGGACTGGTAATCGATCCAGCCCCACTACACGGCGGCCTTTGGCACAGCTACCACGACCACAGGATGGCAACCGCCGGAGCGATTATTGGCCTGGCGGTGCCGGGTGTGGAAGTTGAGAACATCGAAACCACCTCGAAGACCATGCCGGAATTCGCCAGCATGTGGCTACAGATGCTGGAGAGCAAGTGAGCTGGTTCGACAGAGACCTAACACCTGAAGACCTCGATGAGGATGATGTCAGGATTAGGCCCAACCCCAAAGGCTCTCGACCACGAACCAAGCGTCGCCCCGATTTCAGCAATGCCCCCGCCGGAATGGTGCTTGAAGTCCACCTAGCGCGCTACCGGATTCTTACCGACGAGGGTAAAGAAATTACAGCCACTCTTGCCAAGGAGCTTCGAAAAGACGGCTGCGTCATTTGTGATCGAGTTCGCCTGGATGGCGACATCTCTGGCGAAACCGGAGCACTGGCCAGAATCGTCGGCATAGAACCCAGGCGCAACACCCTGTCACGTTCAGCCGAGGATGGCGATGTTCAGGAGCAAACAATCGTTGCTAACGCCGATCAACTGGTGGTGGTGATGGCCGCTGCCAATCCTGAGCCGAGGTCTCGACTAGTGGATCGCTACCTGGTCGCAGCATTCCACGCCGGACTCAAGCCAATTCTGGTGATGACCAAGTGCGACCTAGCCGACCCAACCGAATTCATTGAGAGCTTTTTGGGTTTCGATTTGGAAATCATCAAGACCTCCGAAGACAACCCGAACCTTGAGGACCTGAGGCAGCTACTTGCCGATAAGACAACAGTGTTTGTTGGCCACTCCGGTGTTGGTAAAACCACCATCATCAACCAACTGGTGCCAGGAGCAATCAGGGCAACCGGGGTCGTGAACAAGGTCACCGGTCGAGGCAGGCACACATCTAGCTCTGCACACGCCATCAGGGCCTATGGGGGCTGGATTGTGGACACCCCCGGCATCAGAAGCTTTGGTCTTTCTGCTATCGACAGCGATGGCCTGCTGAGAGGCTTTGAGGACCTGAATCTGGCGAGCCAGCAATGCCCACGGGGCTGCAGTCACCTGTCAAACTCCCCAGACTGCAAACTGGATGAGAAAGCTGCTGCCGGCGAGATTTCTCCGCTCAGGTTGGATTCATTCAGAAGGCTGGTTGATTCAATTGGGCAACTAGATTAGGAAACCATGAACGACATTGAACTACTCCAGGTGCTGGCCAATGCGGCAGATGACATTTCACTGGCGCGGTTTAGGGCACTGGATCTAGTAGTCGAGGCAAAGCCGGATCGCACTCCGGTTACCGATGCCGATAAGGCGGTCGAGGGCAAGCTCCGGGAACTTCTTAAGCTCTATCGACCCAGCGATGAAGTGATTGGTGAGGAGATGGACAAGACTGGGGATTCAAACCGCAGTTGGATCATTGACCCAATCGACGGAACTGCAAACTACCTGCGCGGAGTTCCGATCTGGGGAACCCTAATTGCGCTTCGGGTCGACGGAGAAATCACAACCTCCATAATTTCTGCACCTGCTCTTGGCAGAAGATGGTGGGCAGGCAAGGGCCGCGGGGCCTTCACCAAAGACATTGACGGTTCAGTCAGAAAGATCACTGTTTCCAAGATTGCAAAGCTGGAGGATTCAACCCTGAGCTTTAACTCGCTGGAGCAGTGGCGAAATCAAGGACTACTGGAACAGCTACTGGAACTGAGCACCAATGTTTCCAGAACCCGTGCCTACGGTGATTTCCTGAGCTACATGTTTGTTGCGGAGGGGGCAATTGAAATTGCGGCCGAGCATGACCTCAAGATCCACGACATTGCAGCGCTGGTGCCGATTCTGACCGAGGCGGGCGGGCGAATCACAGACCTGCAGAGAGAACTTACTGAAGACAGCTCATCGGTGATTGCCACCAACTCGCTACTGCACCAGGCAGTGCAAGACGCACTGAAGTAGGAAGCTTGAAAAGCGACAGAACTACAAAATGGTTTGCAATTGCGGCCATAGCGCTGTTTGCAATAAACATGCGAACCGCGGTGAGCTCAGTATCACCAATTGTTACCTACATCCAAAAAGAGATATCGCTCCCAATTGTGACCATTGGGCTCTTGGGGCTGGCCGCACCGCTTGCCTTTGCAATTGCCACTTCCCTGGCTAATACCCCTGCCAGAAGAATCGGTGTTGAAAAAACCCTGATTGGCACTGCCCTGTTGATTGTTGGAGGGCACGCGCTACGGGCCTTGGCCTGGGATTCAACCGCATTATTCGCCGGCAGCCTGATGAGCCTTTTAGGAATGGGAATTGGCAACATATTGCTGCCGGTGCTGGTCAGGAAATACTTTCCCAATCGAGTCGGGCTAGTTTCCAGTTTTTATATTTCACTCACAGCCATAAGCGCAACGGCGGCCTCCTTCGTTGCGGTACCGGTAGCCGAGGCTGCCGGCTGGAGGCTCTCATTGGGCCAGTGGGGCTTTTTGGCAGTTCTGACGCTGTTGCCACTTCTGGCCCTTAGGCATAATTCAGTTCCCGAACAAAGAGAGCTGAACCAACCGCGCCAAAAAGCCATTTGGAGATCGCCAACAGCCTGGGCCATTTTTGGAACCCAGGGAATGACCTCGGTTTTCGGGTATGTCAGCTTTGCCTGGCTGCCGCTTTTGCTGCTTGAACACAACAACGTGACCGTCGGTCAGGCCGGTGCGCTGCTGTCGCTATTTGCAATCTTGGGCTTACCTGCCGCGCTGGTGGTGCCTGTTCTAGCCAGCAGATATCACAAGCTCCACGCACCAATCATCTGGTTTTCGAGCTCGATGGGCATGATCGGAGCGCTTGGGATTCTCTTTGGAGAAAGCTCAACGCTCTGGATCTGGGTGGCTGCCTTTGGTCTTGGTCCTGCGATGTTCCCACTTGCACTAACGCTGTTCAACCTGAGGTCTAGAACCAGAAGCACGGTTCTGGCTGTTAGCGCGTTTGGTCAGGGCATGAGCTACACCGTCACAACAGTGATTGTCTTTGCGGTTGGAGTATCCAGAGAGATCACTGGCGGCTGGGAGGCAACGCTCTGGATGTTCTTCGTGGTTGCGCTTATAAGTGCACTTATGGGAATTCAGATAGCCAAAAACCACTTCGTCGATGACGAACTAGTTCGATAGCTCAATCCCGTATTCAGAACACTTCTGTGCAATGTCCGCGGTAATCTCCTGAATCTTGGTGGAGGTTCCCTGGGCTGAGTCGGTTTTGCCTAGCTCGCCGGCAAGCTCCCGGATGGAATCGGCAAGCTCAGTTGACAGCAGAAAATCAACCTGTTTCCCAACCAGCTGATCAAGTTGGTCGATGACTCCGGAATCAACCAGTCCAGATTCGTAGGCTGAAGAAAGTCCAGACAGAGTTGAGCTGAGCGCCCTGCAGGCTGCTGCGTCAGCGGCAGTGGCTGCAACATCCTGGACACTGCATCCTGCCAACAGCAGAGTGCTCGCGACTGCGAGGGAAATTTTCAAGGAGTTCATGGCCTGAACAGTGTAAATCCGCAGCCACTAGTTAGCCTGAAGGCTCACGCTGTGGGAGTAATTATTAGTAATAGGGACTGTGACAAGGGTTTGTCTGGTTACACTTCCCTAGTCTTAGCTAGTGAGGAACAGATGCGCGTCTATCAGAACATAACCGAAGTTTTTGGCAACACCCCTCTGGTTCAGCTCAACCAAATTACTGATGGTGCCGCGGCAACAGTGCTCGCAAAACTAGAGTTTTATAACCCGTCATCCTCAGTAAAAGACCGGCTTGGCATTGCCATGGTGAATGCGGCTGAGAAATCAGGCGAGCTGGCACCGGGCGGCACAATCATCGAGGCAACCAGCGGAAACACTGGTATTTCCTTGGCCATGGTGGGAGCGGCCAGGGGCTACCGAACCATTATTGTGATGCCAGAGTCGATGAGCCTGGAACGCAAGATTTTGATTCGCGCCTACGGGGCCGAGCTATTCCTGACTCCAGCCGCAGAAGGCATGAAGGGTTCGGTTGCCAAAGCTGAGGAGCTTGGTGCAAGCATCGAAGGCTCGATCCTGGTTCGTCAATTCGACAATCAAGCAGGCCCTGCCATTCACCGCGAGACTACTGCAGAAGAAATTTGGGCGGACACTGATGGTCAGGTTGCTGCTGTTGTTGCAGGTAGCGGTACCGGTGGAACCATCACGGGCGTCTCACAGCGACTAAAGGAACTAAACCCGAAGATCAAGACTTTTGCGGTCCAGCCAGCCGCCTCCCCGCTGTTGACTGGAGGCGAGGCCGCCGGTCATCCACTGGCTGGAATTGGACCAAACTTCATTCCGTCGGTGCTGGACACTTTCGCCTACGACGAAGTAATCAGCGTGGAAAACGGAACTGCGTTTGAATACGCACGACGAGCAAGTGCCGAGGAGGGAATCCTCGCAGGAATCTCATCTGGTGCGTCGCTCTGGGCAGCAAGAGAAGTTGCAAACCGACCTGAATTTGCCGGCAAGATCGTAGTGGTGATCGTTCCTTCCTTTGGAGAACGATACGTTTCGTCGACTCTTTACCGTGATCTACAAGAAGAATATCAGACCAAATCTTGAGCATTAGAGATGACTTCAAAGCTGGACTCGAACGAGATCCGGCTACTTTAAGTGCCTGGGAGCTGTTCTTCACCTCCCCCGGGCTTCACGCAATTTGGATCTACCGAATTGCTCATAGACTCTGGCACCTAAAACTAAGAACCCTCTCTCGCATGGTTTCCAACTATGCCAAGTTCTTTACAGCAATTGAGATTCACCCCGGAGCCACTATCGGCAACCGCTTGGTAATTGACCACGGAGTGGGAGTGGTGATTGGCGAGACTGCAGTGATCGGCGATGACGTATTGATTTACCACGGGGTTACCCTCGGTGGCAAGACGCTGGACCCAGTCAAGCGCCACCCGACAGTTGGTGACAGAGTGATTATTGGTGCAGGTGCAAAACTGATCGGAAACATAACTATCGGTAATGACTGCGCAGTTGGGGCAAATGCGGTTGTGACCAAGCCAATGCCGGCCGGGACCGTTGCGGTTGGCGTGAATGCCAGACTGCTCAACATGACCGGCGACGATTTTTACCTGATCTAGTTCTGCGTCTCAACCCCTGCTGGCTTTTTCGGCAAGTAACTTACGCTTTTCAGCAACCAGTTTTTCTATTAGCTGCAGTGGGATTCTCTGGTCGAAGCCGAACTGAAATCCACCCTTGGAGCACTTGTATTGCCCCAGCTCGCTAAGAGTGTTTGTGATCACAATGGAGCTGTGCGGAAAATAGCTGAGATGGTTCTTGAAGCAGGCGTAGCCAGCCATCACTATTCCGCCTTCAATCACCGCTGGCATGCCGTAGGAGATGCCCTCCTCGGCCGCTGGGACTAGCTGCAGCAGTTTGGATCTGAGATCATCCAAACCGGCGCGCTGCTCCGCGCTGAACTGGCTTAGATAAAGATCTACGTCCCTAGCTGACATGCCTAAATGCTATCCAGCGGTTTCGGGTATGTCCCGTTTTCGCTCCGTGCCGCCGGCCAAATAGAGACCGACCGCGATCAGCGGCAGACCAACAGCTAGACCAGTTGTGATTGGCTCAGCCAAAAAAATGATGCCCAAGGACAGCGCTACCGCAGTGTTCACGTAGGTAATTAGGGTTGCCTTGACCGGACCGACTTCCTTGATTAGCTGGAAGAAGATCACGAAGGCCAAGGCTGAACAAACTAGACCCAGCACCACCAGCGCCAAGATACTCTTGGCCGAAGCGTCAGAGAATTCTGGGACGATATTCGGAAGCGAAAAAGGTGCGTAGATTGTGGCGACAAGCGCCATGCTAATGCCAATCACAGATGCGCTTGGAACCTCCTGGAGCTTCCGGTTGGCAATGATAGGCGCGATCGAATAGCCAACAGCCGCGAGCACAACCATCAGCACATACACCGGATTGACAGTCCCCAGAAAGGAATCGATTCCAACCAGCGCCGCGACTCCAATAAAGCCGATTACCATCCCGGTCAAAGACCTGGGACGAAGTGCTTTGCGGTCCTTTAGGAAAATTGCCAGCACCGCAACCGCGAAAAATGGCACGGTCGCAATCAAGAGACCGGCCAACCCTGAGGAAATGTGCTTTTCACTCTCGGTGATCAAAAACCAAGGCCCAACCATTTCAATCAGCGCAAACAATGCAACGTAACGCCAGGCGCGAAGTGCCTTGATGAGGCCGCCGGTGATTGCTGCATAGGGAACCAAGACCAGGGCACCCAAGAAGGTTCTGGCAAAGACGATTGTTGGAGTTGAGAAGCTCTCTAGAGCCAGTGCGATAAAGAAGTATGGGAGGCCCCAGAATAGGCCAGCCAGCGAGAACAGAATCAAACCTCTAGACGACACCAGCCAATGGTAGTGCCCAGAAGGACTAATAACTAACCAACTAGAGTTGTAAAAACTATGACCTCTTCACCATTAGAAAAACCTGCCCACACCAATGCCGACCTGCACCCATTAGTGGCTGGCCGCTGGAGTCCGAGAATCTTTGATTCGAGCTATGAGCTCACTGACTCCCAAGCCATGAGCCTTGGTGAGGCCTTCCGCTGGAGCCCATCATCTTCCAACCAGCAACCGTGGCATGTAGTGATTCTGAGATCAGGCACCAGCCTGTTTGATGAGATCTCTGAATCTGGGCTGGGTGGCTTTAATCAGGCCTGGGCGCCAAAATCTTCTGCCTATGCCGTATTGCTTGCGGATCAGCTATTTGAAGGCAAACCAAGAAACCAGGCGGCCACGTTTTTCGATGTTGGTCTGGCGGCCAGTCAGCTTGTTACTCAAACCGAAGCGATGGGGCTCAGGGCTCACTACATGGGAGGCATAAACCCAGAAGCAGTAGCTAAGACAGTCGGAACTAAGGATCAGGACGTAATCTGCGTTATTGCAATCGGCAAGCAGGGCACCCTGGAGAACCAGAGTGCCGAGCTGGTCGAGCGTGAGCAGTTGGAGCGAACTCGAAAAGAGCCTGGCGAAGTCTATTCAATAGACTCCAAGGCTAACTAGTTCTCGGACGCACGCTTCCTGGCAGAAACCTGGCGGGCACGGACGTTGGCATCCAGCTCGAGCTTGCGAATTCGAATTGCATCAGGGGTTACCTCAACACACTCGTCCTCGCGTGCGAACTCCAAGCACTCCTCCAACGAAAGCTTCTTCGGAGGGGTTAGGCCAACAAAGTTGTCAGCGGAAGCAGCACGCATGTTAGTTAGCTGCTTTTCCTTGGTGATGTTGATGTCCATGTCATCAGCCCTGGAGTTCTCCCCCACGACCATTCCGGCATAAACCTCGCTGGTTGGCTCGACAAAGAATGCGCCACGCTCTTGGAGAGCGATCATGGCAAACGGAGTTGCAACACCGGCACGGTCTGCAACCATCGAACCGTTTTGACGAGTGGTGATTGGTCCGAACCATGGCTCGTAACCGGCAGCCAGGGCGTTGGCAATACCGGCACCCTTGGTTGTGGTCAAGAACTCAGTTCTAAAGCCAATTAGTCCACGGGATGGAACCTTGAATTCGATGCGCACCCAGCCGGTGCCGTTGTTGGTCATGTTGACCATTCGGCCCTTGCGAGCGGCCAAAAGCTGAGTCACAGCACCCAGGAACTCTTCTGGAGTATCAATGGTCAGATCTTCAACCGGCTCGTGAACCTTGCCATCGATTTTCTTGGTTACTACCTGCGGCTTACCGACAGTCAGTTCATAACCCTCGCGACGCATCTGCTCAACCAAAATGGCCAAAGCAAGTTCGCCTCGACCCTGAACTTCCCATGCGTCTGGACGCTCGGTTGGAAGGACCTGAATTGAGACGTTACCGATTAGTTCGCGGTCAAGGCGGTCTTTCACCAAACGAGCGGTGATTTTCGCGCCCTTTACTCGGCCAGCCATTGGTGAGGTGTTGATACCAACAGTCATCGAGATAGCCGGGTCGTCAACCCTAATAAGCGGCAGTGGTCGAACATCATTTGGGTCACAAAGTGATTCACCAATGGTGATGTCTTCAATTCCAGCAACGGCGACAATGTCTCCTGGGCCAGCCTTTTCAATTGGCAATCGCTCCAGCGCCTTGGTTCCAAGCAGCTCGGTAATCTTCACATTCTGCGTGGTGCCGTCCTGGCGAACCCAAGCAACAGTCTGACCCTTTTTGATATCGCCATTGAAGATTCTCAGCAGCGCCAAGCGGCCGAGGAATGGTGATGCGTCCAGGTTAGTAACGTGAGCCTGCAGTGGCGCACCCTCTTCGTAGGAAGGGGCTGGGATGTATTTCAGGATCGCCTCGAATAGTGGCTCTAGGTCCTCTGAGTCTGGCAGTTCGCCATCATTAGGCTTGTTTAGTGATGCTCGACCAGCTCGGCCGGAAGCGTAAATAACGGGTAGGTCCAAGATTGCGTCTACATCCAAATCTGGCACTGTGTCGTTGAGGTCCGAAGCAAGACCCAACAGTAGGTCATGGCTTTCTTCAACTACCTCATCGATTCGGGCGTCAGGTCGGTCAGTCTTGTTGACAAGCAGCACCACTGGAAGCCTTGCTTCCAGTGCCTTGCGAAGCACAAACCTGGTCTGTGGCAACGGGCCTTCAGATGCGTCCACTAGCAACAGCACTCCGTCAACCATTGACAATCCACGCTCGACCTCGCCACCGAAGTCAGCGTGACCGGGGGTGTCGATAACGTTCAAGACGATTGACTCACCCTTGGCGGCAGAACCTTCGTAGCGAACCGCGGTGTTCTTGGCAAGGATGGTAATTCCCTTTTCGCGCTCTAGGTCACCTGAGTCCATAACGCGCTCATCAACAGTGCCGTGAGTGGCAAAGGAGTTGGTTTGGCGCAACATGGCGTCAACCAAAGTTGTCTTGCCGTGGTCAACGTGTGCAACGATCGCTAGATTTCTAAGCGCGCTGTTTTGCTTTTTCATAAAAAACCTTGGGGTAAATAAATAGAGGAGGCTGATGCAGCCTCCACAAGTCTATTGCCATGCGCCTAAACTTTGGGGTATGCCCGCAAAAATACTTGATGCCGAACAGGGGCTTGAATTTGCGGTCAGGGCCTGTGAAGAGCTTCTAGATAAACATAATTCACCGGTTGTGCTGATAGATGGCAGGGCTGGGAGTGGCAAAACACATTTTGCAAAAGCCCTTAGCGAGAGAATATTTCAGTCACAGCGCCAACTTCCAAAGGTGATTCAAATGGACGACATCTATCCCGGTTGGGACGGATTGCGAGCTGGTGCGCAGTATTTGAATCAACATATCTTGACACCGATAACACAGGGCCAAGCCGCCTCCTGGCAAATCTGGGACTGGGGCAATAACCAGCGCGGTGCTCCAACCGAGCCCGCCAATGGCTGGCGCAGCTTTGAAGGCGGAAACCTGGTGATTGTCGAGGGCTGCGGTTCGATTTCAAAAGCAGCCCGCGATCTAGCGCAGATTTGTATTTGGGTTGAGAGCGATGCGCCAACCCGGAAACAGCGATACAGCGATCGCGATGACGGCATCTTCGACGAGTTTTATCTAGCGTGGTCCATCCAGGAGGATGAGTTCTACCAAGCCGAGTCGAGCCAAGAATTGGCCGACCTAATTATTTCTAACTAAACCCGGTTCGCGCGCCAGGTTCGGACGCCGGCAATCACGCTCATGGTGATCACGACAATTGCAATCACATAGACCGCTGATCGAACTGCTGGAATCGAATAGGTGAGATACCCGGCAAGAGTGAGCCCGCAGCCCCAGAGCGTCGCACCAACGGCATTGGCGCTGAAGAACTTGTAGTAATTCATCTTGCTGATTCCAGCAAGCGCCGGAATGATAACTCGACCCCAGGGCACAAATCTGGCAACCACAATCGACCACCAGCCATAGCGCTCATAGAACTGGTCCGAGCGAACTATTGCCCGCTTCAACCACTTGCCCTGGCGCTTGTCGAGATAGGGCCTACCAAAGTGCCGCCCAAGTGTGTAGCCGACCTGATCGCCCAACCAGGCGGCGATTCCAACGCCGATGACCATCGCAAAAATGTTGATGCTGTCTTGGTGCGCCGCTGCCACCAAACCTGCAGCAAAGACCAGAGAGTCGCCTGTAATAAATGGGATGAATGCACCAATAAACAGGCCAGTGCCGGCAAAAACTAACCCGAAGACAGCCGCATAAAAAAGATATGGGCCGATAACGTCAAACCAACCAATGATGTCGTCAGAGACCGACAGCCGAATAGTTGGGGAAGTCACGCTGTCAAGTCTAAGCGACTAAACGTTGAACCTGAACTCCACGACGTCACCGTCTTGCATCGTGTAGTCCTTGCCCTCAATGCGGGCCTTCCCAAGAGCTTTTGCTTGAGCCATTGAGCCGGCACTATCCAAGTCGGCGAAGGAAACAACCTCGGCTTTAATAAAGCCTTTTTCAAAATCGGTGTGGATTACGCCCGCGGCTTGCGGAGCCTTGGCACCAACTGGAATAGTCCAGGCCCTGGATTCTTTTGGCCCTGCGGTCAAATAAGTCTGGAGGCCCAGCGTTGCAAATCCAATTCTTGCCAGCTGATCCAGACCGGATTCGTTCTGCCCCAAAGAAGCAAGCAGCTCCGCTGCCTCCTCTTTGTCCAGGTCAATCAACTCTGATTCAACTTTGGCGTCAAGAAAAACCGCCTCGGCTGGCTTCACCAGATCTGCAAGTTCCTGCATTTTGACGCTGTCGGTCAGAATTCCCTCGTCAACATTGAAGACAAACAGGATCGGCTTTGCAGTCAAAAGCCCAAGCTCACGAATTGGCTCTAGGTCGATCCCCACCAGGGAAAGCGGCTTGCCGTCGTTCAAAAACGCAATTGCTTGGTCAATAACCTCGAGCACCTTGGGATCAGCCTTTTTGCCCTTGACTTCCTTTTCTAGCCTGGGGCGCGCCTTCTCGAGAGTTTGCATGTCGGCAAGAATCAATTCGGTGTGAATGGTCTCGATGTCGCCGCCTGCATCCACCTTTCCATCAACGTGGATAACGTCGCTGTCAGCAAAACCGCGAACCACTTGGGCGATGGCATCAGCCTCGCGGATGTTTGCCAGGAACTGGTTTCCAAGGCCTTCACCTTCGGATGCTCCTCGCACGATGCCCGCGATGTCAACGAATGAGACCGCCGCAGGCAGGATTTTGTCCGAGCCAAATATTGCGGCAAGACGCGATAACCGGGCATCTGGCAGATTCACAACCCCAATGTTTGGCTCGATGGTTGCGAACGGGTAGTTCGCTGCCAAAACTTTGTTTTTAGTTAGTGCGTTGAACAGGGTGGACTTACCAACATTGGGTAAGCCGACGATTCCGATAGTTAGGGCCACGTGCGAAAGTTTATTGGTTCATAATTGTTTCGTGGCCATGGAATTCATAAGTATTGACTTTGAGACGGCCAATTCCTCTCCGGCATCGCCCTGCGCAGTTGGGCTAGTGAGAGTTTCACAGGGTGAAATAACAGAATCACTTTCAATGTTATTTCGACCGCCATACCCTCATAACTGGTTCCACGAAGGCAACATTCGGATTCATGGCATCAGGCCAGAGGATGTTTCGGATGCTCCGGAATGGGAAGAAGTGCTGCCGGAACTGCTTCTTTTCACCGACGGACTACCCCTTGTTGCCCACAACGCCTCGTTTGACATGTCGGTGCTTCGCAACAGTGCAGCAGCGATAAATTTTGACCTACCGGCCCTGGGGTACGCCTGCACCCTGGCGATGGCCAGAAAAACATACAACCTCGAAAGCTACCGTTTGAACGCGGTTGCTTACGCCGTCGGCCATGAAGATTTTCAACATCACGATGCGCTCGCGGACTCCGACGCCTGTGCTCGGATTGCCCTAGACATGGCCGCCAGGCACGAGGTCGATTCACTGGAGGGCCTGCTAATCAAGACCAAGCAGCGTTTGAAGCCTCTGGTTGTCTGAACCCACTGCAATACTTGGCACCATGCAAGATTCCATTTGGTTGATAGTTGTTACCCTCCTGATTAGTTCCGGGGCTGGATTCCTGATTGGGATGCTTTGGCAAAAAAACCGGACCCCGGCCACCGATTCTTCGCTGGCCGCAAAACTTGCCGGCCTCGAGGCAACCGAACGCGAACTGCGGGCTCAACTAGCCAAATCTGAGCAAACGATTTCAACTCAGGCTCAACAAACGGATAAAGAAAACAAGATTTTGGTTCAGCTGGAGCCAGTAAAGCAGCAGCTTTTGCAAATGCAGGATGTAGTGCAGCGACTGGAAAAGGAACGAACCGAGCAATTCAGTTCGATCTCAGAACAGCTGCGGGCCTCGATTGAAACCGATGAGAACCTTAGAAAACAAACGCAGCAACTGTCTCAGGCGCTCAGTTCCAACAGCCTTCGAGGCGTCTGGGGCGAGACCCAACTTCGGAAGCTGGTCGAACTTGCAGGGCTGATCAAGCATGCGGATTTTGCGGAGCAAGCCACAATCAAGACCGATAACGGCACCGGCAGGGCCGACATGGTTATCAACCTGCCCGGAGGAAAGTCGCTCGCGATTGACTCGAAGGTGCCGTTTAACTCCTACCAGGAGGCCAGTAGCATCAGCGAGCTAGCCGGTGGCGAAGAAGCCAACCGCAGGGCAATCCTTATCAAAGAGCACGTAGCTGCGGTTAGAAAGCACATCGATGATCTGGGCACCAAGGCCTATTGGAGCGGACTTGATTCCTCGCCAGATTTTGTTATTTGTTTTGTACCCAGCGAATCACTGCTGTCTGCGGCCCTGGACGCCGACCCGTCATTGATGGAGTATGCGTTCAAGAAAAACGTCGCGCTTTCCTCCCCCGTTTCACTGTTCTCAGTACTAAAGACCATTAACTACATTTGGCGCCAAAATGCAGATGAGTCACAAGTGCGAGCAATGATCAAACTTGGCAAGGAGCTATATGAGCGGGTCGGGAAAATTGCCGCCCTTGCACAGGACCTTGGAAACAAGCTCACCTCAACCGTGAAGTCATACAACGCGTTTGTCTCGAGTCTTGAATCCAGGATGCTGGTGACTGCCAGGAAGCTCAATGACCTGGACGAAAACGAGCTAGGGATTGACACCATTGTGGAGCCAAAGCAGCTTGATGATGCCCCAAGTGCTTTGACCTCCAAGGAGCTGTCAGAAGACTAATAAATCGTTTATCTGTATAGTGTTTCTATCGCGCCTACAAAGATGTGAGTGTTACTGATTACAACTCTCAGCCTCACATTCAAGGAGTCCCCATGACTGGCAAGATTGCACCCATAGTCACCCTTACGCCTGCGCCTACACTCGACCGCACTTATTTTGTGAAGAACCTAGAACCGGGAGCGGTAAACCGTGCTGACCGGGTCGGCGAAGAGCTTGCTGGCAAGGGCATTAACGTTTCTAGGGCACTGCGCCTGGCTGGAATTGATGCGCCCGGAATTGTTCCAATTGGTGACGCTGACAAGGGCGTTCTAGAGCGAACAAATTCAGAATTCTTAACCCCCCTTTGGGTCGATGGCACCCTTCGCGTCTCAACCACCATCGTTGAACTCGATGGACCAACCACCAAAATCAACGAACATCCACGACCCCTGAAGCAGGCAGACTGGGATCAAGTAGTCAAGCTGACGATCCAGACGATTGAGGACACCGGGGCGAAGTGGCTTGTGGTTGCCGGGGCGCATCCTGAGATTGTGGAAACCGGCAAGGTAATTGACCTACAGCCGCTATTTGAAAAAATGGAAGCTCTGGGCATTCGAGTTGTCCTTGACACCTCCGGGCCGGCGCTTCGCCACTGGGCCAAGAGCGGAATGGCGACAATCATGAAGCCAAATGCCCATGAACTTGCCGAGTGCGTAGGAAAAGACCTAAACACCATCGGCGATGTAATCGATGCCGCCAGACAGCTGAACAAGTGGGGGGTCAACTGTGTTATGGCTTCCCTCGGAGTCGATGGCATCATCGCAGTTACCGGATCGCACGCGATTCACGCGTACACGGACCATGTCAAGGTGATAAACACCGTCGGCGCTGGCGACTCAACCATTGCAGGATTCCTTTCCGCAGTTACCGCGCACCCTTCTGACGAGAACCACTACGGCGTCGGATTTGATGTGGCCGAGGGTATTGCCGCCGCAGTGCAGTGGGGTGCCGCGAAAGTGCAGCAGCCGACAAGTGGGCTCAGCAGCATTGAGAACCTAGTAGAAGCCCACATTGAACTTATTCCAAACCGAGACCAGCTTCTCGGCGAACCAGCAACCGCCTAAGGAGGCACCAGAATGGCAATAGCAACTTCCGCTGAATATCAGGAGATGCTTGACCGAGCAAAGCAGAACCGTTTTGCCTACCCGGCACTAAACGTTTCGAGCTCTCAGACCCTAAATGCGGCACTTGCTGGCCTACAGGCAGCTGGTTCTGATGGAATCATTCAGGTCTCAACCGGAGGTGCCGACTACTGGTCTGGCTCGACAATCAAGCATCGCGTTACCGGTGCTCTTGCTTTTGCAGCGTTTGCCAGAGAAGTCGCTAAGAACTACGACATAAAGGTTGCCCTTCACACCGATCACTGCGCTGAAGATCAACTTGATGGATTCGTTAGGCCACTGTTGGAGCTTTCCGCAGAGCGAGTAAAGGCCGGTGGCGAATCAATTTTCAACTCACACATGTGGGACGGGTCAGCCATTGCGCTTGATAGAAACCTAGAAATCGCCAAGGAACTGCTAGCAAAGACCCACAACGTGGGAGCGGTGCTGGAAATTGAAGTAGGCGCAGTTGGCGGCGAAGAAGACGGTGTTGAGGGCGCTATTGATGAGCACCTCTACACCACGGTTGAAGACGGACAGAAGACCGTTGAGGCACTTGGCCTTGGCGAGAATGGTCGCTACATCGCCGCCCTTACCTTCGGAAATGTTCACGGAGTTTACAAGCCAGGAAACGTTCACCTGCGCCCTGAGCTGCTTGAGGAAATCCAAAGAGAGATCGGCACCAAGTACGGCAAGGAAAACCCGTTTGATTTGGTATTCCATGGTGGTTCCGGCTCAACCGAGCAGGAAATTGCTGACGCAGTGTCTTTTGGAGTCATCAAGATGAACATTGACACCGACACCCAGTACGCGTTCACCAGGCCAGTAGTGAACCACATGCTAAAGAACTACGACGGAGTTCTTCGAATCGATGGCGAAGTCGGAAACAAGAAGCTTTATGACCCACGCAACTGGGGCGCCAGTGCCGAAGCCGGAATGGCTGCGCGAGTAGTTGAAGCCGCAAACCAGCTTGGCTCAGCCGGCAAATCTAGCTGGTAGCAATGGAAGGGGAACACAACCCCTTTTACGCCAACGGACTTCCTCGGTTCAAAGGTGAGTATCTCGACGGCCATATGCACGGCTATTGGGAGTTTTTTCGGAAAGACGGTTCGCTGATGCGCAGCGGATCTTTCAACCTCGGATCTCAGGTCGGAGTGTGGAAAACGTTTAGCCGCGACGGATCCGAGGTCAGCTCGAAATCCTTCGACTAACTCTTTTTCAAGGAAGTGTTATGTCCGGCACTCTTTAGGTCTTTCCTGAGTTCCTTTGGCAGCGAGAACTGAATATCTTCTTCTGCGGTGGTGACAGTTGAAACATTTCCGAAGCCATTTTTGTCAAGGTATTCCAGGACCTCATCAACAAGCTCCTCGGGAACCGACGCACCAGAGCTGACGCCCACTGTTTTCACGCCCTCAAACCACTCCGGTTTGATTTCTGAGGCGAAATCTACGCGGTAGGCAGCCTTGGCACCGGCATCTAGGGCAACTTCAACCAGGCGCACTGTGTTGGAGGAGTTAGCTGAACCAACAACAATCACCAGGTCAGAGTCGGCTCCGACCTTTTTGATTGCAACTTGTCTGTTTTGGGTTGCATAGCAAATGTCATCGCTGGGAGGATTCTGGAGCGTTGGAAACTTCTCACGCAGCTTCAGGACTGTGTCCATGGTCTCATCGACTGAAAGCGTGGTTTGAGATAGCCAAACGACCTTGCTCGGGTCTTTCACCTTTGCGTCCCTGATCCCCTGCTCGCCATCAACCAGCTGCACCACATCCGGAGCTTCGCCTGCTGTTCCTTCAACCTCTTCATGGCCCTCGTGACCGACTAGAAGGATGTCGTAGCCCTCTTTCTCAAATCTTTGAACCTCTCGGTGCACCTTTGTCACCAGCGGGCAGGTTGCATCGATTGTCTGCTGATTCCTGGCCTCTGCGGCCTTGATTACTGCTGGAGATACGCCGTGTGCACTAAAAATCATGATGCAGCCATCTGGGGCTTCATCTACTTCATCCACAAAAATTGCGCCGCGCTTTTCAAGTGACCTGACCACATGTTTGTTGTGCACAATCTGCTTGCGCACATAGATGGGGGCACCGTAGTGATCAAGCGCTTTTTCAACCGCAATCACCGCTCTATCAACGCCTGCGCAGTAGCCGCGAGGGGCTGCCAGAAGGACTTTTTTAGTCGAGTCAGTGTCGGTTTGGTCGGTATTGTTGATTAGGGTCACCATTCAATTCTAATTACCGCTGCTAGGAGGCAAGGATGCAACAAGCAGCGGGCGTTGATAATCAATCCAAAGTTAGCACCGAGCATTCCCCTTGGCAGGTTTCTGCTCTATCTAAATCGCTAAAGGATTGGATTGAAAAACTTGGAAAAGTCTGGGTTGAGGGTGAACTGCAGTCATTCACAGAGCGGAGCTCTGGAACATTTGGTTCAATCCGCGATCTTGACGTCGAAAATGCCATCGAAATACACGCTTTTCCGAACTCTGGGGCGGAAATAGCACCTGGGCTGAGTCAGGGTGACCGTGTTGTAGCGCTGGTGCAACCAGTGTTTTGGCCGAAAAACGGCAAACTTACGATGCGCGTAATACAAATGCACAAGGTTGGCCTGGGTGAACTACTGGAGCGAATTGAAAAACTAAAACTCCAGCTGATTGCCGAAGGTCTTACCGATGCTTCTAGAAAGCAGCCGCTGCCGTTTTTGCCGAACAAAATTGGCCTGATTACCGGAGCGAATTCAGACGCCGAAAAGGATGTGCTTAAAAATTCCAGACTGCGCTGGCCAGAGGTGGAGTTTGAAGTAATCAACACCCTGGTTCAAGGCGATCGAGCAGCAAATGAAATAATCCTTGCCCTGGAGCAGCTTGATGATGATCCTGAGGTGGACGTAATCATCATTGCTCGAGGTGGTGGCAGCTTTCAGGACCTGCTGCCGTTTAGTGATGAGCGACTGGTGCGAGCCGCAGCCAACGCCAGCACCCCGATTGTCAGCGCAATTGGTCACGAGAATGACCAACCGCTGCTGGACCTAGTTGCCGACCTCAGAGCCTCGACTCCAACCGACGCCGCTAAAAGAGTCGTTCCCGACATTGCTCAGGAGCGCGCCAACGTCGCCAGCGCCTTTGAGCGCATCTGGTTTCGAATGTCGTCGCTTGTCGACAACCAAAGCCAGCTGATTCTCTCGCTTCGGTCGCGACCGGTAATCGCATCCCCATTTGGTTTCATTGACAATCAGCAGGAGCTGCTGGGTTTCTCAACTAAGAGGCTCGGCGAGATTCTGGATTATCGAACCGAAAAAGCCTTGACCGAGATTCAACAACTGCGGGCCAGATCAAGATCACTTTCGCCACAGCTAACTCTCGAGCGTGGCTATGCGGTGCTGACAGACGACAAGGGCAAACCCCTAACTGATCCCGCTAAGGGAGCAAAAATTCAAATAGTTTTGGCCAAAAAGGAAATTTCGGCCACCATCGACGCTGTTAAGGAGAGAGATGTCCAAGGAAATTAGTTCACTCAGCTACGAGCAGGCCCGTGACGAGCTGCAATTGGTGGTTCAGCAGCTGGAGCAGCAGAACGTAAGCCTAGAGGCCTCTATGGAGCTCTGGGAGCGCGGTGAGGCGCTAGCCAAGCACTGCGAGCAGTGGCTCAGTGGCGCCCGCAAGAAACTAGACAAGGCTGCAAAGGATCGTCAAGCCAAGTGAGTGATGCAGCAGCCCAAAGACGCGCCAAACAAACTGTTAGAAACCTAGTTCTTTCGCTACTTGTAACATCCGGGTTGGTAGCCGCCATTTACCTGGGCGTTCCACGCGACGACAGCAACAGAATCACTGAGGTGGACTACCAGGCGATCGCCCAATCGGCCTCTGAATCGCTTGGCGAAAAGGCGGTTAGCCCTGAAATTCCGGCTGACTGGTGGGCAAATGCCGCCAGACTTGAAAGTGACCTTGGAGTAAAAAGTTGGTATGTCGGTTTTGTGACCGACGATAACCAGTACTTGGGGCTGTCTCAGGTGTTTCAAACCAATCCCTCCTGGGAAAGCCAGATGCTGGCCGGAAACTTTCTGGAGGGTGAAATTGAATTGGCAGGCCTGAATTGGGAAATTTGGCCAACTCTAAACCCCAGTGCGCCGAAGGGCACCAAAGAGTATGCACTGGTTCACAGGGTGGGCAATGGACTGGTTGTAATGTATGGAACAGCAGATACCAATGACTTCGAAGTCTTGGCTAAAGCCATTGCAGCCGAACTAAATTAGGAATTTATGCCAGAAGTAACAACCGCATCAGCTGCTTGGCAGCTCTTGGTTACCGGCAATTCAAACTTCATCGCGGGTACTCCTGCTCACAAACATCAGGATGCTCAAGAGCGACGCGACCTTGCCATCGAGCAGACGCCATTTGCAGCCGTGTTCGGTTGCTCCGATTCCAGGCTTGCCGCTGAGATGATTTTTGACGTCGGATTGGGTGACCTATTTGTGGTCAGAAACGCAGGACAGGTTATTGCCGAGACAATTCTTGGTTCTCTGGAGTTTGCCGTTGAGGTGCTGAAGGTTCCGCTAATACTGATTCTGGGACACGACAACTGTGGAGCAATTAAGGCCACTGTCAGCGCGCAACAGGGGACCCTGAAAACCGAGGGCGAATTTATTCAAAACATTGTGACCCGAATCACACCCACCATCGAGCGAGCCCTTGCCGCTGGCGAGACCTCAATCGATGATTTCACCGACCGGCACATTAGGGACACCATCGCCGAGATTACAGATCGCTCAAAACTAATTGCCTCGGCTGTAGCCGCAGGGAAAGTTGGTATTGTCGGAGCGCAATATAGTCTGGCTCTTGGAGAAGTACACCTGGTTGAAGCTGTCGGGGAAATTGCCTAACAAAGCAAAGGAAAACTAATGGAATACCGCATGGAACACGACACTATGGGTGAAGTAAGGGTCCCTAAGGATGCGCTTTATCGAGCACAAACCCAACGTGCTGTAGAGAATTTCCCAATTTCTGGCTCAGGTCTTGAGCCTGAGCAAATCATTGCGCTTGCTCGAATCAAGAAGGCTGCGGCGATTGCGAATGCAAAGCTCGGCATTTTGGATGCACAAATTTCAAGCTCTATTCAGAAAGCGGCTGATCAAATAATTGCCGGCAACCACCTAGATCACTTCCCGGTCGATGTTTTCCAAACCGGCAGCGGCACGAGTTCAAACATGAACATGAATGAGGTTCTAGCAACCTTGGCAACAACCGAACTCGGGTCAGAGGTTCACCCTAATGACCACGTGAACATGTCTCAGTCGTCAAACGATGTTTTCCCAACCTCCGTCCACGTTGCCGTGACCAGTGCCCTGATCAACAACTTGCTGCCATCGCTTGACTACCTGGCTCAATCACTTGAGAAAAAGGCCAGGGCATGGAAAGAGGTTGTGAAGCCTGGTCGCACTCACCTGATGGATGCCACCCCGGTCACCTTCGGACAAGAATTTGCCGGATACGCAGCACAAATCCGCTACGCAGTCGAGCGGGTTGAGGCAGCCCTGCCCAGAGTCAGCGAAGTCCCTCAGGGTGGAACCGCAACCGGTACCGGCATCAATACCCCAAAGGGCTTTCCGCAGGCAATCATCAGCAGTCTTGTTGAGCAAACTGGTCTGCCAATTACTGAGGCCAGGGATCATTTCGAAGCCCA
>DDBH01000013.1:57916-71857 GCA_002333405.1 Micrococcales bacterium UBA2037
CAAGATCAACAACGACATTCGCTGGATGGGTTCTGGCCCAAACACTGGACTCGGAGAGCTGCAGCTGCCTGATCTGCAGCCTGGCAGCTCGATCATGCCCGGCAAAGTGAACCCGGTAATTCCGGAGGCGGTGCTCATGGTCTGCGCCAAAGTAATTGGAAACGATGCCACCATCACCTGGGCCGGAGCTAGTGGCAGTTTCGAGCTCAACGTTGCAATTCCAGTGATGGGAAATGCCCTGCTTGAGTCAATCAGATTATTGAGCAACTCGATGAAGGTCATGGCCGACAAGACAATCGAGGGTCTAGAAGTAAATGTTGACAAGGCCAAGGCCTTGGCCGAGTCGAGCCCGTCAATCGTGACCCCACTGAACAAAATCATCGGGTATGAAGCGGCCGCAAAGATTGCCAAGCACGCGGTTGCAAATGGAATCACCGTGAAGCAGGCGACCCTGGACTTGGGATATGTTGATGGCGAAAAGCTGACAGTGGAGCTTCTTGACAGCCTGCTGGAGGTCTTGCCTATGACCAAGCCGCCTCAATAACAGCTCGCACTGGCAGGACAGAAGTCCCCAGAAAACCGATCAGAAGAAACGGCCCCAGCGGGATTAGCGAACTTGGCTTGAATTTGCCGACAAGCATGCCTGCCAGTCCATACACAGTGGCAATCAGCAGCCCAGCGGAAAGTGAAATCAGGGGCAACATCAGATGCTGCCAAGCAAGGGCAGCATGCATTGAGGTCAGTAGTTTTATGTCTCCCATGCCAATTGCACCGGCTCGCGCCAAGAGATAGCCCACGAGGAGAGTAAACGCACCCGCAGAAATTGCTGCTGCAAGATTTTGCCACTGCTTTGTGAGCAAAGTAGCCACCGACAAACAGCCAACGGTAAAGAGCAGAGCTGAATAGGTGCAGCGGTTAGGTAGCCGGTGTTCGCGAATGTCAATCCAGGAAAGCGGCACGGGCAACACCGCAATCAGCAACAGCGGCAGAATGCTTAGGTGTTCTATAGTCACCGAAACAAAGCTAGGTCGTTCCCTGGTGGGACGCTACGAGTTATCCCCAGAGCTAGTCGAGCAGGTCTGTCACCAATGCTGCGATTTCGCTGCGCTCAGACCTAGTCAGAGTTATGTGGCTAAAAATCGACTGACCCTTTAGCGTCTCCACAACCGAGGCCACTCCGTCATGACGCCCAACTCTCAGGTTGTCTCGTTGTGCAACGTCGTGAGTAAGCACGACCCGCGACTTTTGACCAATGCGTGACAGCATTGTCAACAGCACATTTCGCTCCAGCGACTGAGCCTCGTCGACAATGACGAAGGTGTCGTGAAGCGAGCGACCGCGGATGTGAGTAAGAGGCAAAACCTCCAGAATCCCGCGGTTCATTACTTCGTCGATAACCTCTTTCGAGACCAGCGCACCCAGCGTGTCAAAGACAGCCTGGGCCCAAGGGTTCATCTTTTCGGCTTCTGAGCCAGGCAGGTAACCAAGCTCTTGGCCGCCCACTGCAAACAGTGGTCGGAACACCATGATCTTCTTGTGTTGACGTCGCTCCAACACTGCCTCGAGGCCGGCACAAAGTGCCAGGGCGCTCTTGCCAGTTCCGGCTCGTCCTCCAAGGGACACGATTCCCATGTCTGGGTCTAGCAAAGAGTCGATGGCCAATCGCTGCTCAGCCGAACGTCCGTGCATTCCAAACATTTCTCGGTCGCCTCGAACCAGCTTGACGGTTCGATTCTCGGTTATCCGACCAAGTGCGCTGCCGCGCTCAGAAGTTAGAACTAGACCGGTGTTTAGAGGTAGTTCCTTGGCGCTGTCAATCACCAGCTCTTCATTGTCGTAAAGGTTCGCCATCTCATCACCCGATAGCGAAAGCTCCGAAACTCCACTCCACTCCTCGGTGGCAAGTTCGTGGAGGTATTCTTCGGCATTCAAACCGATCGATGAAGCCTTAACGCGCATCGGGAGGTCCTTGGAAACAAGCGTTACCTCGAAGCCTTCATTTTGAAGGTTGGCTGCAACCGCAAGAATTCTTGAATCGTTGTCACCAAGCTGAAAACCGGCAGGCAAAATGCTCTGCTCGATGTGGTTCAGCTCCACTCGAAGGGTTCCTGATTCACCAACCGTTACAGGGAAGTCCAACCGTTCGTGCTTTTTCCTCAGGTCATCAAGCAGCCTGAGGGCCTTGCGCGCAAAGAACCCGATTTCTAAATCGTTTCGCTTCTTTTCGAGTTCGTTGATCACGACTATCGGCAGAACAACTTCATGTTCGGCAAAGCGGAACATCGCCTTTGGATCGGACAGCAGGACCGAGGTGTCTAGTACGAAAGTTCGCACCTTGGTTTGCGGGGTTTGCTTTTTGGCCTTTATTGGAGTCTTCACCACCTCAGGAGCCTTGGGCTTTCCAGCACTGGACGGGGTTCGAGGTGAAAAACTATTTGCCAACTTGGCTCCTTTGCGGTGAACCTGTCAACAATCTAAACCTTGGAGATTCTGCGAAATGCAACCAACACGCCGAAAAGATAATCGTTTACCTAAGCGAAATCTAACTTCCGAATCGACGGTGACGACGCTGAAAATCACGGAGCGCTCGAAGAAAATCCACTCGCCTAAAATCTGGCCAGAGTGCCTCTGCGAAATAGAACTCGCTGTTTGCGCTTTGCCACAGCAAGAAGCCGCTCAAGCGCTGTTCACCGCTAGTTCTAATCAGGAGGTCTGGATCCGGCTGTCCGCCAGTGTAGAGATTTTCGGCAATCAATTCCGGAGTCATGATCTCGGCAAGCTGATCAATGGTGCTTCCCTGTTGAGCGTGCTTGCGCAAAATGCTTCGCATTGCATCGGCAATCTCCTTGCGCCCTCCATAGGCAATTGCGAGATTCACATGCGGTCCGGGGTTATCAGCGGTTTTAGCCTCGACTTGCTGCAGCCGAAGGTTGGCCTCTTCTGACAGCGAATCGCGGTCCCCCACAACCTGCAGTTTCCAGCGCCCAATTTGAGCAAGCTCCTCGGCCAGACCGACGATTATGCCGATTAGCTCCTCGAGCTCCAGGGCCTTCCTGCCAATCAAGTTGTCGGTTGACAGTAGGTAAAGGGTGACGTGGGATATTCCAAGCTCTGAGCACCAGGACAGGAACTCTGTTATTTTCTTGGCCCCGGCAGCATGGCCCTGGCCGGCTGCATCGAAGCCCTGTTCTTTAGCCCACCTTCGGTTACCATCAACGAGCACGCCGACATGCTTTGGCATTTGGTCAGAGGGGAGCCCTCGTTCCAGCAGTTTTGAGTAGAGACCATAAACGAGCTTTTGCACCTCTGAATGCTACCTGAATCTGCCAGATGCCTTAGCCTTGGAGACATGGTTGAAGCTCAGGGTCCGGATCCACTGTACGTTCCGCTAGGGCAGCTCAAGGGGTCCGTTACCCAGGATGAGGAACGACCGAGCTGGCGAGGCTGGATCCACACCGGAGTGCTTCCGTTCGTGGTCGCTGCCGGAATAATTCTGATTATTTTTTCTGACGGCTGGCAGGCCAAAACTGCGGCCGCCGTTTACTTCGCAAGTTCACTGCTGCTTTTTGGAAACTCGGCTTTGTATCACCGCTTCAAGTGGCGGCCACTGACCAAGGTGATTCTGAAACGAATTGACCACTCGAACATATTCCTGTTGATTGCTGGAACCTACACGCCTATGGCCGTTGGTGCTTTGTCTGCGGACAAGGGATTCTGGTTGCTGGTTTCGGTCTGGTCGATAGCCGCCTTGGGAATTGGCTTCCGTATTTTTTGGATCAACGCACCTAGGTGGCTCTATGTTCCGATCTATTTGGCGATGGGGTGGATCGCGGTCTTTTTCGTTCCAGATTTCTTGGAGACCAACTGGATCATGATGACCCTAGTGATTGCTGGCGGATTGATGTATTCAGTCGGTGCCGTTATCTACGGACTCAAAAAACCGAACCCATTCCCAAAGCACTTCGGCTTCCATGAGATTTTCCACGCACTAACAGTGACCGCATTCTTCTGTCACTGGAGCGCAGCTCTGATTATTGGGCTGGATCCTCTGGTGGGCTCGATCGCTTTGGCTTCTTAGGGGGTTCCGGGCGATCCGGTTTAGAAATCTCTAGGCCTTCTAGCTCTTCGGCCGCGAGCTTCGCCCTGATTTCGGTGCGGTATCTGGTTCGCCGCACTCTTCTGTTCATGTCAAAAAACAACAACACAGCCAATGCTGAAATTGCAAAGGTGATTACGAATCCGATGGTTCCAGGTGAGTTGTAGTTGTCATCAGGAACCGGGGTCGGTGTGGTTGTTGCTTCAATCAGAATCGAAAATAGGAAATCCATGTCTCAAGTATTCCACCTGTGTCGTAGCCTTGTTACAACATGAGTGGAAATGAAGAGCTGCTAGCTAGTCGCTATGGCGTCAAGAGCAAGACAAGCCCAAAACGCAATCGCATCCTTGCCTTGGGCGGAATCTTGACCATGATTGCAATCGCTGGTTACTTCGCAGCGGCTAACTACTCTCCTGTGTCTTTCAAAGACATTGGGTTTCGAGTTGTGTCTGATTGGCAGACAGAAATTGATTTCGAGCTAACCAAACCCAGTGACCGCACTGTCATCTGTTCCTTTGAAGCGCTCGACAATAGCTTCGGTGTTGTTGGCTGGAAAGAGCTTGAGTTTGGACCATCGGATTCGCAAACCAACCGCTACACGGTGACTGTCAACACTTTTAAAATGGCCGTTACCGGCTTGGTTGACTCCTGCCAGCTGCGTTAGAGTATTCCGAAGCTCGCTTAGCGGGCTGTTTTCATACCCGAAAGAGATTTTCTTATGAGCGACCCAATTCTGCTTACCCAGGCAGCCTACGACCGCCTGATGGAAGAGCTGACTCAGTTGATCACTGTTGAGCGCCACGCTATTTCTCTGAAGATTCAAGAAGCCCGTGAAGAGGGCGACCTGAAGGAAAACGGCGGCTACCACGCAGCCAAGGAGGAGCAGGGCAAGATGGAGTCGAGGATCAATCGCCTCGAGGAGATTCTTGCAAGTGCCGAGATCGGTGAGGCAAACCCTGCAGACGGCATCGTGAAGCAGGGATTGATGGTCAGCTGCAAACTGAACGGATTGTCAAAGGACTTCTACCTGGGCAGCCACGAGGTGTTTGAGGGAACCAAGTTTGAAGAACAAATAGAAGACGGAGACCTTGACGTCTACTCTCCAGACTCTCCAATTGGCGCCGTTGTAATCGGAAAGAAAGTTGGTGACAGCGTCAGCTTCACGGCACCAAACGGAAAAGAGATTAGCGTTGAAATTACCGGAGTTGCCGGCTTCGACTTCTAGTCCTGAGTCATCCTTGGGCTCAGTCCAGCTTTCTTGAGCGCCGCAAAAACATCGTCTCGATGTTCCTTGCCCCGGGTTTCAATACTTAGATCGAGCTCGACCTCACTAATTTGTAGACCGTTCCCATGTCTGGTGTGCAGCACCTCAACCACGTTTGCACCGGCTGCTGCAACCGCTTCAGCGGTCCTGACCAGCTGACCTGGCCTGTCTGGGAGCATTACTGCGATGTTTGTGTAGCGGTCTGATGCAGCCAGACCATGACGAATCACACGCTGCAGCAAGAGTGGATCGATGTTGCCGCCAGAAAGTATCACGGCGGTTGTTCCCTTGAGCTTTAGCTTCTTAGCCAAGATTGCCGCGACGCCAACAGCGCCGCCAGCCTCGACCACCATTTTTGCCTTCTCCATTAGCACGACCATGGCCCGAGCAATTTCATCCTCGGTCACGGTCACAACCTTGTCGACATTCTTGGCAATTAGGTCGAATGGGACTTTTCCTGGCTTTGCAACGGCGATGCCATCGGCAATTGTCGGTGAGATCTTTATTTCGGTTGGCTTGCCCGCCTTTAGAGAAACCGGATATGCGGCCGCAGCCTCAGCTTGCACGGCGTAAACATTCACTTTTTTTCCGCGCTGTTTTGCAAGCAGTTTGGCAGCTGTGGCAACACCTGCGGTTAAGCCTCCGCCACCTAGGCACACCAGGATGTTGTCTACATCCGGAAGCTGCTCCATGATTTCCAAGCCAACCGTTCCCTGGCCCAAGACCACATCAATGTGGTCAAATGGCGGGATGAAGATAGCACCGGTTTTCTTGGTGAACTCTTGGGCAGCCCGCAAGGTGTCATCGAAAATCGCCCCCGCCAAAACGACTTTGGCACCAAAGTCCAAGGTCGCCTGATACTTCGGCAATGAGGCGCCGATTGGCATAAAAATCGTTGCCTTGATTCCCAGCTGCTCTGCCGCATAGGCGACTCCCTGGGCATGGTTGCCGGCCGAAGCTGCAACGACTCCCTTTTTCTTGTCCGCAGCCGACAGCTTGGAAAGAATGTTGTAAGCACCTCGTAGTTTGTAGGAACCGGTGCGCTGCAGGTTCTCACACTTGAAGCTCACCTTGCTGCCTGAGAGCTCTGTTAGGTAGTCACTTTCAAGCATCGGCGTCTTGATGGCAATGCCGCTAACGGTTTTCGCTACCCGCTGGAAATCATCAAGAGTTGGAGTCGTGGTTGGTGCCATTAGAAAACCTTCAATCTAAGCGTGAAAGAAAGTCTAGCGATTTAGAAACCGCTGCCAATCTGCTTTAGCCGCTCGACTCGTTTTGGAATTGGCGGGTGAGTGGAAAATGAGCGTTCGACCAGACCTGGTTTTAGCGGGTCGTTTATGTACATGTGAGCCATAGCTGAATTAGCGCGTTTCATAGGCTTGCCATACTGGCCAAGCTTTTCCAGCGCGGAAGCTAAGCCATCGGGATAGCGCGTCATCTGCACCCCGGAGGCATCTGCAAGGTACTCACGCTGCCTAGAAACAGCAGCCGAAACTAGTGGCCCAATCAGCCAGGCAATGATCATTCCAACAATGCCCGCTATCACCAGCACCGCACCAAGCTGGCCGTTATTGCGGCTTCGACCGGAAAGCCCTGAGTAAAACGACATGCGAATCGCCATGTCAGCCAGAATTCCAATCGCAGACACCAAGCCGAAAACGATCATGGACACTCGAACGTCGTAGTTCTTGATGTGTGAGAGCTCGTGAGCCATCACTCCCTCAAGTTCGTTGTCGTCCATGATTTCTAACAAACCAGTGGTTGCAGCAACGATTGAGTTCTCAGGCTTTCTGCCGGTTGCAAATGCGTTTGGAGCAGCGTCCTGAATGATGTAGACCTTGGGCATTGGCATCCCCTGGGAAATACTCAAATTCTCAACAATGTTCCAGAGTCGTGGGTTATCTCGCTTCTGGATCTCCTTGGCACCACTGATTGCCACAGCCAATCTGGAACCGGCGTAGTACTGAATCAGCGCATAGCCAATTACCAGAGCGATTATCCAGATAGCGCTTGATCCGTTCCCGCTGTATTGACCCCAGAGCCATGCCAAAACACCTAGCAGCGCTATGAAGCCGCCGATGATGATGAAGGTGTTTCGCTTATTGGCAGCAATTGCCGAATACATTTAGGGCCTTAGAACTTAACGCTTGGTGGCTCTGCAATCGAGCCTGGATCCTCAACCTCAAAGAATTCGCGCTCTGCGAATCCAAGGTTCTTGGCAAAGACGTTGTTTGGGAACTGCAAAATCTTGGTGTTTAGTTCGCGCACGCCACCATTGAAGAAGCGCCTGGCAGCCATGACTTTGTCCTCGGTGTCGGTAAGTTCTCGTTGAAGCTCCAAGAAGTTGGTGGATGCAACCAGCGCCGGGTAAGCCTCGGAGACGGCAAATAGGCTCTTTAGGGCTCCTTGAAGCTCACCCTCGGCCTTTGCGGCCTGAGCCGGGTGCTCGAGTGCCTGCGGGGAGATTGTGGCGGCACGAGCTCTTGTGACGCTCTCGAAAACCTCTTTTTCGTGGGAAGCATAGCCACGAACCGTCTCAATCAAGTTCGGGATTAGGTCCGCACGGCGCTTGAGCTGGACAGTGATGTCGCTCCACGCTTCATCGACGCGAACCTTTAGCGCAACCAGGGCGTTGTAAGTCACCCATAGGTACAAACCAACAACTGCAATGATTCCGATTACAACCCAGATACCTATATCCACGTTTCTCCTTTGTAAATCAACAACCTTCAGACTATTGGAATTTACTGTGCGTGTACTGAGAAATTGTGCCCCGAGTGGGACTCGAACCCACACTGTGACGATTTTAAGTCGTCTGCCTCTGCCATTGGGCTATCGGGGCGGCTTCCAAGAAAACGGAGCTAGTGCCCCATCCAGCTACTAAGACTATTTACCAGCCTTGGTTGCCCAAGTCTCAAAGAATAATCGGGGGTCTCGCATTGCCTCAACTGAGGACAGGTCTCGACCAAGGATGAAGTTCCAAGCCCAGCCCGAAACAACCCTGATCTTGCGCTCCCAGGTTGGCATAGCCAAACCGTGGTAACCGCGGTGGAAAATCCATGCAACGAAACCGGTTAGGCCGATCTTTCCAGACTGGAACGCACCAACACCGATTCCTAGGCCCGCAACCGCTCCTAGATTCTTGTGGAAGTACTCCTTTGGAGCTTCTCCACGAATGCCGGCAACCAGGTTCTTAGCAAGAAGCTTTGCCTGGCGCACTGCATGCTGAGCGTTTGGAACGCAGAAGCCACCGACTCCGCCACCAGAAAGGTCTGGCACTGCAGAGACGTCTCCTGCTGTCCATGCCCCAGCGATTACCTTCTCGCCATCAACAATTTGAAGCTTGGTGTTAGCCATGACGCGGAATCTTGCATCCAGTGGGAAGTCACAGTTCTTAGCAACTGGGGCTGCTGCAACACCAGCAGTCCAGATGATTAGGTCTGACTCCATGGTTTCGCCAGTGGAGAGCTTCACAATGCCGTTGTCAGCAGAAGTTAGTTGAGTGTCTAGGTGAACAATCGCATTGCGCTTAGCAAGGTTGTCGATGACCCAGAGCGAGGTCTTTAGAGACACTTCAGGCATGATTCGGCCCATGGCCTCAATCAGGTGGAACTCCACCTCTTCAAAGTCAATCTCTGGGTAGTAGCCGACTAGCTTTGTGGCCGCACTTCTCAGTTCAGCAAAGGCCTCGATGCCGGCAAAACCGCCACCAACCACAACGGTTGTCAAAAGCCTCTTACGAAGCTTCGAGCTCTTTGGGAGGGCTGCAGCTCGCTCGAAATTACCGATCAAGCGGTTTCTGACCTCAACGGCCTCTTCGACGGTCTTCATGCCGATTGCTTGCTCGGCAATTCCCTTGATTGGGAAGGTCCTGGTGACAGCACCGGCAGTCATCACGATCTGGTCATACTCGATGACCCGGCTCTTGCCGCCCTCAATGGAAATCGTTGCCTTTTTGGCCTTGTGGTTGACCTTGCTCATGCGACCTGAGACCAGCCTGGTCTTCTTTAGGTGCTGGCGGTGAGAAACAATAACGTGTCTTGGCTCGATAGATCCGGCGGCAACCTCAGGCAAGAAGGGCTGATAAGTCATGTATGGAAGAGGGTCAACCAAAGTGACCTCAGCTTCGTTTTTCGAAAGCAGCTTCTCTAGCTTCCAAGCTGTGTAGAAGCCGGCATATCCACCGCCAATGATCAAAATCCGCTTCTTCGGCTTTGGATTCAAGATTGCTTCGGCTACGGCCGCTGGTGTTTTTGAGTTTGTTGTCTCAATTGTCATGATTTCGCGCTGGTTACTTTCGTATTTTTCGCCCTAGTCAGCTTTGCGTTTGTAACGCAAGGCAAACCAGAAAGATAGTGCCACAAGGGATAACAAAAAATAGAGTAGCGGATTTATGTACCAGGGCGCTTGAACATCTAAAGATTCAGGCGGATCCGCCAGAGCAGACTGCGGCCTCAGCGGCTCCGGAGACTCTGGCGAAACTAGGTCCACGGCCGATGCTTCATCAAAACTCGATGCCCGGTAAAGGCTCACCCAATACTCCAATGAACCAAGTGGATTGGTGCTGGATGTCAGTGAAGATTCCAGAGCGAGAGAAGCGTCAATCAGTCCGAACCCGTAGTCGGCATCAAAGCCTTGCTGCCCCATGTCCCTGGCTGTTGAAATCAATCTGAAAATGATGTCATTGGCGGTTGCCTCTGGATCCTTTTGCATCATCAGAGCAATCACGCCCGTGACAATCGGAGCGGCAGCTGAGGACCCAGACCAGCCGGCGATCTCATCACCCGGGTAACTTCCAAACATGTTCTTTCCCGGTGCGCTAATGGAAACTTCATAACCACTGGCGCCAGCAACTGGTTGTGAAACAAAATCTTGATCGACGCCGGTGACCGATATGACTCCGGGAACGGTTGCTGGTGCGCCAGGAAGTGCATTGCCCGTAAGTTCGTTCCCACTGGCCGCAACAATCACCACGTCATTTTCAAAAGCATGCAAAAAAGCAGCGTCCCAGCTTGCCGGCCAGGTCTGAGCATTTCGACTGAGTGAGAGGTTGATGATGTCCGCCCCTGCATCAACCGCCCAGGTAACGGCCGCGGCTATTTGAGCATCAGTATCGCTGCCGGGAACTCCGAGCCCAACCGAAACAGACAGGAGTTTCGCGGCCGGGGCAACGCCAATCACCCCACCGGTAACTAGCCCCTGACCAGCGATTAGTGAGGCAACCATGGTGCCGTGAAACGAGCTATCGCCAACAGGAGTTCGGCCATCAGGGGTGCCAACGGAAGAGAAATCTGCCCCGCCAATCACCACCGAAGCAAGATCTGGGTGGGTGGTGTCGATTCCAGTATCGATGACCGCGACGACGACTGATTCGCCACCTGTCGCCTGCCCTGCCTCTGGTCCAAGCGCCTGCAGCCACCATTGCTGATCGGGGCTAATAGTCGCTGCTAGCAGTGAGCCAGCCGTAAGCAGTGCAATCAGACGCATGTGCAGACTGCTGGAGACCATTCAAGAGCAGCCAGGGCCCGATCTCCAATTGGATTTGTGCCCTTGCCTTTGGCAAGCGAGTGCGCCACTAGCGCGTGCAGGCACTTTACCCTCACCGGCATGCCTCCTGCGGAAAAATCAACCAACTCAGGCACTTCTTCTATCGCATCACGCTCAGCCAGGTAAGACCGGTGAGCAGCTTGATACTCGGCCAGGACCTCATCGTCGCTGGCCAACAATTCCTGCATTTCAACCATAAAACCAGTGGCCTCCAGCCCTGAAATCGCAGCGGTTGCCGCCGGCTGCGTCAGGTAATACAGGGTCGGGAACGGAGTGCCATCATCAAGCCGTGGCGCTGTTTTTACAACCAACGGCCGCTGGCAAGCACACCTGCTTGCAACTTCCAGAATTCCACGAGCCGGCCTGCCGAGCTGCCTTGAAACTTCTGCGATGTCGTTCTCAGTCACGCTCACTTTGCATCCTCCACCGGGACTTCTACCGCAGCGCGGAGTAGCACTTCTAGGACTGATTCAACCCAGTTTTCCTTGGCTGCCGAAACCTCAAGACTTATTTCATCTGCATTCCGCTGCTGCGCCAGCAGTGCTCCAAGGGTTGCAGACTTATCGCTGAGGTCTAAGCCCTCGGCGTCCATAACCAAATAGGAAACTTCGCCGGGTAGAACGTAGTACAGCCTGTCTCTTGCTTGAGACCTGATATAAACCGGGTCCTGCCAACGGTCACGCTCTGCCTGCATGTCTTGAACCTCGTCCTTAGCTTGCTGAATGCTCTCCTGCATTTCAACAATTTGGCGTCGTTGATTCAAATAGCTCTGCACATCAGGGGAAATTAAATACGTGCCCAGGACGATAACCAAAATGACGCTCACCGAGACGCTATTTAGCCTCAGCATTCGCTGCAGAATCTTCCCCTGACTCAACGAGACGGGGATTTTTGGTTCGCGATCCTTGCTAGCCATAGCTAATTGAGTTTACGAGTCAAAGCTGGCAAAGCAGTTCAGGCCACGGGGTTAGTCGCGGTATCGAGGAAAAGCCTGGCGGCCAGCATAAACAGCTGAGTCGCCTAGTTCTTCTTCAATCCTTAGCAGCTGGTTGTATTTTGCAACGCGCTCAGACCTGGCTGGTGCACCAGTTTTGATCTGGCCGGCGTTAGTTGCAACCGCAAGGTCAGCGATGTAGGTGTCCTCGGTCTCACCGGAACGGTGAGAAATCATTGCCTTCATTCCGTGACGCTGGGCCAGTGAAACCGCATCCATGGTTTCGGTGAGGGTTCCAATTTGATTCACCTTCACGAGAATGGAGTTTCCCGCTGCCATCTCGATGCCCTTTTGAAGGCGCTCAGGGTTTGTGACGTAGAGGTCGTCTCCAACAATCTGAACCTTGTCGCCAAGTTCAGCGGTCATCTGCGCCCAGCCGGACCAGTCATCCTCAGCAAGTGGGTCCTCGATTGAAACCAGTGGGTAGCTAGCCAAAAGCTCTGAGTAGTAAGCGACCATGTCTGCTGCCGATTTCTGGCTGCCTTCAAAGTTGTAGCTGCCAGTTTTCTCATCGAAGAACTCGGTTGAGGCAACATCTAGTGCAAGGGCAATCTGTGTTCCAACTTTGTAGCCGGCCAGTGAGATGGCCTCCACAATCAGGTCAAGTGCTGCGCGGTTGGTTGGAAGATCAGGTGCAAATCCACCCTCATCGCCAAGTCCGGTGGCAAGGCCCTTGTCAGAAAGAAGCTTCTTTAGCGTGTGGTAAACCTCTGCGCCCCAGCGCAGAGCCTCTGAGAAGGACTCGGCTCCAAGTGGCACGATCATGAATTCCTGGATGTCCACGCCATTATCAGCGTGGGCGCCACCATTGATGATGTTCATAAGTGGCACTGGCAAGACGCAGGCGTTTGATCCGCCAAGGTAGCGGTAGAGAGGCAGGTCAACCGACTCCGCTGCCGCCCTAGAGGCAGCAAGCGATACGCCCAAAATTGCATTTGCTCCAAGGTTGGATTTATTGCTGGTTCCATCAAGCCTCATCAGCTCCTGGTCAACTAGTCGCTGATCGGTTGCATCAACGTCCAAAAGTGCGGTGTCAATGGTTTCGATTACAGCCTTGACAGCATTCTGAACACCCTTGCCCAAATAGCGAGCCTTGTCTCCATCGCGAGATTCGTGTGCCTCAAAGGCACCGGTGGATGCACCCGAGGGAACAGCCGCCCTACCAAAAGAATTGTCGGAGAGTAGAACCTCTACCTCTACGGTTGGGTTTCCCCTTGAATCAAGAATTTCACGTGCACCAATGGCGGTGATGATAGACAATATGTCTCCTTAGCTAATTGCGTGGTCTAAAAAAGAAATGGCGAAAACGACGCTGGCTTCAGGAAGAAAGTTTAGTGAGTTAGTCAAGATTGCGAATGTCTAGTTCGCTGACACTCTTGATTCCATCCCCAACACTGGCGAAAGAGTCAAAGCCCTGGGTTGCCAAATTGGAAAGCTGAGCCTTGATGTTTTTCTGCCGAATCTCGATTCGGCAGCTGCTTCCGGATTCAACTAATTCGGCCTGAAGCTTGAGAGCGAGAACTGCCTGCGCCTCGGATTCGATTAGCAAGACCGTGTTCTGAGTCTCAATCCCTGGCAATTTCGCGAGTTCAATGATTCGTTCAATTCCCAGCGAAATGCCGACAGCTGGGACTTCAGCCCCCAGCCACTTTCCAACCATGGAGTCATATCGACCGCCGCCACCGATTGATGAAGTTGCGGCCGGGTGTTCAATTTCGAAAATAGCGCCGGTGTAATAACCCATGCCCCGCACCAAGCTAGCGTCATAACGAAGCCTTGGGCCTAGGTCGCTCAGGGCTTCAACTAGCGGCTTTAGCGCTTCTGGGAACTCGGTTTGATCCAGTGAACTAAGCCAACTATGCCCGGCTGCGGCAACCTCAGGCCCGAATGCCTGCTCCAGTTCAGTTCGAACCCCGGCTACGCCAATTTTGTCGAGCTTGTCGATGATGATCATGGCCTTCAAGGCGTTCTCAGATGCCACTCCAAGTCCGGCAATGTTTTCAGCAAGCAACTGCCGGTGGTTCAACCTGATGGTTGCAT
>DDBH01000013.1:72206-73953 GCA_002333405.1 Micrococcales bacterium UBA2037
GTCACCGATTATGTCAATGTCGCACTGCAAAAACTGTCGATAGCGTCCTTTTTGAGGACGCTCCGCACGCCATACCGGTCCGACCTGAAGTGCCTTTAGGACCCTGGGCAACTTCGAGTGGTTAGAGGCGTAGTAGCGAGTCAAAGGAACGGTTAGATCAAATCGGAGCCCCAGGTCGGCTAGCGATGCGCCGGCAGCTTGAGCTTGCTCGAGCTCCTCACCGCGCTTTAGAACCTGGAAGACCAACTTTTCGTTGTCGCCGCCCTGCCCTGATGTGAGCTTTGAAAGATCCTCGAGTGCTGGGGTTTCAATCTCCTGAAATCCGCGTGAAATGTAGGTGGCGCGAACAATCGCTAGAAGTTGCTCGCGGAATGACTTTTCCGCAGGCAAGATATCGCGCATGCCTCTGGGGGGATTCACTTGATTGGTCACTTACAAAGTTTGGCACAACCCTGCCCGCGGCGCCGAAGCCTCGGCCTAAATCAAAAATAAAATCCTGGCCTGTCTTGATGTTGGTAATCTTTTGTTCAATGACTCCAGAGGCCCAGAAACTCAAACGCGGCAGACCGGTAACCACAGATCCGGCTGCGGTTGGACTGACTGCGCTGACATTGTTCGAGGAGCACGGAATCGACATGGTGACGATGGAGCAGGTTGCCGCGGAAGCGGGAATTTCCAGGTCGAACCTCTTCCGAGTCTTTCCCTCCAAGGCCGCGGTAGTTTGGGGCGGAATGCATAGTTTCACCAGGGAACTAGCAAAGAATCTTGAAACGAACACTGATGCTGGCGGCATTGTCCAGCTGTTGCACTCCTCTTGGGTTCAGGCCATGCACATCGCCGACGGGTCCGTCGAAACGGTCCGACTGCGTCTTAGGCTGATCGGGTCTAGCGCAGAAGTTTATGGGTGGGGGCATGCTCAGCTCGAAGAAGCTCGTGCAGTGCTGGAAAATGCCGTCTTGAAGCATGGCGCACCGCCAATGAGAGCCAAAGCAGTTTCGGCAGCGATTGTGTCGGCCTCGATGGCGATTTTGATTTGGTGGGCCGAAACCGATGATGAGAGAACTGCTGCAGAAGCGCTCGACGAGGGGTTCTCGGACTTTGAGGCTCTGTTTAGCTAGTCGCCAAGACCAACGACGCCTGCATCAAAATCGGTATCTAGCTCGGTTGCCCTAATCTCGGTTTGAAGCTCCCTGGTTGCCTCCCGTAGGGCGCGTTCCGGATCAAGTCCAGCTGACCTTGCGCTTGCTACTACCGCCAACAGCAATTTGCCCAGCTGGTCCTCGTTCTCCATCGGAATTGCGGGAGTTTCGCTCTCCTCCAAAATCCCTGCCTTTTCGGCCTTGCCCATGACCTTGTTTGCAAGTGCCAGTGCCGGCATGGCCTGTGGAACTCCATCGAGGATGCTGTTTCGAGCGGGCTTCTCAAGTTTCTTGTGTGCGTCCCAGTTTTTGGCAACATCCTGACCGGTCTCAGCCTGGAATTTCTCCTTTTCGGCCTCGGTTCCAAACACGTGAGGGTGGCGCGAGATCATTTTGTTCTCCATGTACTGGGCGACATCCTCTAAATCAAAAGGTTCGCCCAGACTCCCGCCCGAGGCGATATCCGAGTGAAACAACACCTGATACAAAACGTCGCCCAGCTCCTCAAGGACCTCGTCGCGCGAGCCCTTTTCGATAGCCTCGATCAGCTCATAGGTTTCTTCCAAAAGGTACTGAACCAAAGACTCGTGAGTTTGTTCGGCATCCCA
>DDBH01000013.1:73970-98110 GCA_002333405.1 Micrococcales bacterium UBA2037
CCTCGGTTCCAAACACGTGAGGGTGGCGCGAGATCATTTTGTTCTCCATGTACTGGGCGACATCCTCTAAATCAAAAGGTTCGCCCAGGCTCCCGCCCGAGGCGATGTCTGAGTGAAACAACACCTGATATAAAACGTCGCCCAGCTCCTCAAGAACTTCGTCGCGCGAGCCCTTTTCGATAGCCTCGATCAGCTCATAGGTTTCTTCCAAAAGGTACTGAACCAAAGACTCGTGAGTTTGTTCGGCATCCCAGGGACAACCACCTTCTGCCCTGAGTAACTTTGCGGTGTTAATTAGGCTTTGTAGTTTTTCCAAGGGAATCCCCAAACACGATCGCGAACAATTTCCATAGCCAGTCAATCACCTCTGTGTCAGATAGCTTGTCCGCAACACCAGCTGTCGGGATCGGGACACTGAGCAAATTCGAGCTCTGGAGGTACCTAACACCTGGCAATTTGTGGCTGAGCGCCACTAGTTCACCTTCTGAAAGCTGAACCGGAGAGAGCTTTGCCTGCACTCCAAGCAGATTGACATCCTTTAGTCCAAGGCGATTCGCTTCTTGTCGAAGCGCCGTCACCTCAATCAGTTGCAGCACCGGAGCCGGAGCCTTGCCGAAGCGATCCTGGAGTTCGTTCAAGATTTCTTGAAGATCTAGCTTGGTGCTCGCTTCCGAACTTGCCGCAGAAAGCTTGTGATAGGCCTCCAACCGAAGCCGCTCGCTATCTAGATACTCCGGCGGAATACGGGCGTCGACAGGAATCTCCAGCTTCAGCTCTGCCGGTGAACTAACCGGCTCACCGCGAAACTCGCTCACCGCTTCAGAAATCATTCGGAGGTAGAGATCGAAACCAACCCCAGCAATGTGTCCTGACTGCTCGCCCCCGAGCATGTTTCCAGCCCCACGAATTTCAAGGTCCTTCATGGCAACCTGCATACCACTGCCGAGCTCGTTGTTAGTCGCAATGGTTGCAAGCCGATCGTGGGCAGTTTCGGACAGGGTCTTGGTTGGGTCATAGAAGAAATAGGCGTAGGCGCGCTCTCTGGAGCGACCGACCCTGCCTCGAATTTGGTGCAGCTGGCTAAGACCAAAAGTTTCCGAACGATCCACGATCAGGGTGTTTGCATTCGGGATGTCGATGCCCGTTTCAATGATGGTGGTTGAAACCAGCACGTCGTACTGACCCTGCCAAAAATCAATCACCACTTGCTCCAACTGCGCCTCCGGCATTTGACCGTGAGCAATGGCAATCCTGGCCTCAGGAACTAACTTCTTTAGATCATTGGCGGTTTTCTCAATAGTTGCGACCCGGTTGTGAACAAAGAAAACTTGACCCTCTCGAATCAGCTCTCTTCTTATCGCGGCAGCGACCTGCTTCTCGGAGTAGCCGCCAACAAAAGTGAGGATCGGATGCCGCTCCTCCGGCGGAGTGGCAAGCGTGGACATCTCCCGGATGCCGGTAACGGCCATCTCCAAGGTTCGAGGAATCGGAGTAGCACTCATCGCCAAGACATCAACGTTGGTCTTCAGCTCCTTAAGCTTCTCCTTGTGCTCAACACCAAAGCGCTGCTCTTCATCGATGATCACAAGCCCTAGGTTTCTGAAGTTGACACCGGTCGACAGCAGGCGGTGAGTGCCGATAACAAGGTCAACAGCTCCGGTTTTGATGCCCTCCAGGGTTTGCTTGACTTCCTTGGCAGTCTGGAACCGCGACAGCGCTCGAATGTTTACCGGGAACCCTCCGTAGCGCTGTGCGAAAGTTTCAAGGTGTTGGCGGACCAGCAGGGTCGTTGGTACCAACATTGCAACCTGTTTGCCATCTTGAATTGCCTTGAAGGCGGCGCGAATCGCAACCTCAGTTTTTCCGTAACCGACATCGCCTGCCAAGAGTCGATCCATTGGAACTGGTTTTTCCATATCGGCCTTGACCTCGTCAATCGTGGTCAACTGGTCCGGGGTCTCTTGGAACGTGAATGCCTGCTCTAATTCGTGTTGCCATGGAGTGTCTGGGCCGAAGGCGTGCCCCTTTGATTTCATACGAGCCGAGTAAAGCTTCACAAGATCGATTGCGATCTTTCGAACCGCTTTCCTGGCATTTCCCTTTGCCCTTGCCCAGTCGGTGCCGCCCATCTTTGAAAGCACTGGCGCCTCGCCACCGACATATCTGGACAGGAAGTCCAACTGGTCGGTTGGCACAAACAAGGTGTCACCGGGATAGCCTCGCTTGCTAGGCGCATACTCGACCACCAGATATTCCCTGGTTTGGGCGAGGTTTTGCCTTTGGACCAACTCCTTGAAGCGACCAATCCCGTGAATCTCATGAACTACGTAGTCCCCCTGCTTGAGGGTCAGTGGATCCACCTGAGGTCCGCGACGTTTTGCGAGTCGCCTGGTGGCAGGTGGCTGGTAACGGCTGGCAACCGAGAAGAACTCACTGTCAGTCAGCACAATCAAATTCGCATCCGCCACAAAGAAGCCATGCGGCAAACTGGCCGTGACAACCACGACTTCTGCGGACTTTGGAGCCTTGAGAACTTCCACGAGTGAAACAGGAACAGCTGCCGCATCTAAGACTTCAACGACTCGCTCTGCCATTCCGTGACCCTTGGCGGCAATTACCACCGCCTGCTTTTGTCCCAGCTGATCCAAAATCCAATCCACTGAACCGGTGGCACCTTGGAACTTCGGAATTTCCCTGAGGCCGAGATCAACTGTTTTTTCATTCGGGAGGGAACTAATTTCAATTAGTTCGTTTCCGGTTTTGATGGCAGCTGTTAGCTGGTCATACTCCAAAAAACCACCCGTAGAAAGATCGATTGGAGCATCGCCCCCACTAATGGCTGCATCCCACGCTGCGTGCAAGAACTCCTCGTTGGTTTCAACCAGTCCGCTAGCCCTTGCTGAAACCGCCTCGGGATCGACAATCACAAACCTTGCGGAGGGCAAGAAGCGAGTGATTGGGCCCAAGTTTGGCGACAGCACTGGAGCAAGCGACTCCATTCCAGCCACCGGTATTCCCTCGGAAATCTTGGTGAGCATCTCGGTGAGGTTCGGGAACTCGAGGGACATCTCCCTGGCTTTTGAGGCAACAGCTGGTGTTATCAGCATTTCCCTGGCGGGGTATAAGTCAATGCGCTCGATGGACCCGGGAATTGACCTTTGATCGGCAACCTGAAACTCCCTGATGTCTTCGAGCTCATCTCCGAAAAACTCCAGGCGTAAAGCGTGTTCCGAGGTGGTCGGGAATACGTCCAAGATGCCGCCGCGAATGGCAAACTCCCCGCGCCTGGTGACCATGTCAACCCGCTCATAGGCAATGCCGATCAGTTTTAGCGCAAGCTCTGGGAGCAGATACTCATTGCCCTTTTTTATTTGAAAAGGCGGATGATCTTTGGCGTCTCCGATCACAGGCTGGAGAGCAGCCCGGATCGAGAGCATGATTACGGTCTTCTTGGCCGACTTGCTGCTTGCAATTTCGTGAATCAAGTGAAGGCTTTGCAGCCTTTTTCCAACCGTTTCAGGTGACGGGGAGAGTCGCTCATGCGGGAGGGTTTCCCAGGCGGGGAAATCAATTACCTGAATGTCGGCAACTATCTCGCGAAGCGCATCGGCAATCTCTTCAGCCTGTCTTGCGGTCGAGGTGATGACCGCCACCGGTTTACTGGATTCCTGAATAAGTAGAGCCAGGGCCAAGTAATTGGTTTGATTAGGAGCGTAAAAAGAATTGGCTTTTTTTCCAAGGATCGATGCCAGAGGGTGCGACTTACCCGCCACTTGCAGTAAAGGGCCCAGGGTCACCGCTACAGTCTATTTGGAATCCGAGGCCAAGACTTCCATTACTCGATCAGCTGCCAGTTCCAGTAGCACCGGTACTTCTTTGCGCTCAATGGTTGCGAAGTTTTGGAGTACAAAGTCAGAAACAGCCATTTGACCCGGTGGCCGGCCAATTCCAAAACGTACTCGATGATAATTTGTTCCGCACTTGGCACTTATGTCCCTGAGGCCATTGTGCCCTGCGTGGCCACCATCAAATTTTGATCGGATGTCGCCAAACTCAATGTCGAGCTCATCGTGAACCACGATTATGTTCTCGGTTGGGACAGAAAAGTATTTTGCCAATTGGGAAACCGGCGCCCCAGATTGGTTCATGAAGCCAGCGCTCTTGGCCAAAATCAGATCATCGCCGGCACTGGTCTTGGTCTTCGCGATTACCGCGACAGATTTGTGGGTTCGAAATTGGACACCCAGACGGCTTGCCAGAACGTCCGAGGTCATCTGACCGACGTTGTGGCGATTGGCTTGGTAGCCGGGCCCGGGGTTACCGAGCCCGACCACTAACCAAGTTTTATTCTGAGTCAGCTTCGGCGGCTGCCTCAGTGGCTTCGCCCTCTGCTGCAGTCTCTGCACCAGACTCTTCATCTGCAACTCCGGCTCGGGTTTCAACTACGGAAGCAACTAGCTCGCTAGCCTCAAGCTCCATGATGACGCCATCTGGAATTACCAAGTCGCTGACTAGGTAGTGGTGTCCAGCTGCATTGTCCTTGGAGATTGGAAGCTCAAGGAAGGTTGGTATGTGAGTTGCCTCAGCCTCGACCTTGACGGTCTTATGCTCAAGGTCCACAACGGTTCCACCCATAGGCTCGCCAACGACGTGCACAGGAACCTCAACGTGAACCTTCTCGCCCTTCTTGACCTCAACCAAGTCAACGTGCTCGATGATCTGGGTTACAGGGTCCTTAGATGCGCTCTTTACAAGCACCAACTCTGACTTGCCAGCGATGGTTAGCTCTAGCAGTGCGTTCTTGATGCGCAATGCCAATGCAACCTCGTGGGCTGGTAGGTGGATGTGGCGGGTGTCGTGACCGTGGCCGTAAATAACTGCTGGGGTTCGGCCGGCGGCACGTAGCTTGCGGGCTGCGCCCTTGCCGAATGATTCGCGGGTCTCTGCCGCTAGTTTGCTCTCAGACATCGTTTCCTCTTCAAATTACAGGCGAGGAAAGGGACCCCGTCGATTACGGATACTTTTTGTATCCCTCGCCGCTGAACTTGTCACAGCTTAGCCCAGATGTGCAAGTGACACTAGTCCAGGCGAAAATTTCCATCGAGGTTCGGGGTGCTCCTCGAAACTAATCCAGGCTATGCGTGACCAGGAAACAGTGAGTTCACGGAATCGTCGTAGAACACCGCGGCGATTGCCTTGGCAATCAGAGGAGCGATGGAGAGCACCGTTAGCGTCTTGAATTCCTTTTCAGGCGTGATCGGCAAAGTGTTAGTGACAACAACCGAATCGATGGCCTCATTGCTCAGTCGCTCTACCGCTGGGGAGGAGAACACCGCGTGAGTGGCAGCAACGATTACCCTGGCTGCACCATTTGCTTTGAGCGCCTTTGCGGCCGCCAGAATGGTGCCACCGGTGTCAATCATGTCGTCTACCAACAGGCAATCTCTGCCGGCGACCTCACCGACAATCTCATTGACCTGAACTTCGTTTGGCTTGTCTGGATCCCGGCGCTTGTGAACAATGGCCAACGGGGTGCCCAGTCGGTCTGCCCAAATGTCTGCAACTCGAACTCTTCCTGAGTCCGGTGAGACGATAGTCAAGTTGTCGGTGCCGAAAGTGTCCGCAATGTGATCCGCTAGTAGCGGCAGTGCCCAGAGGTGGTCCACCGGCCCATTGAAGAAACCTTGAATCTGCGGCGCGTGGAGGTCGACAGACATGAGCCTGTCGGCACCAGCGGTTTGATAAAGATCGGTCACCAGTCGCGCAGAAATTGGCTCGCGTCCCTTGTGCTTCTTGTCCTGCCTGGCATAGGGGAAAAATGGGGCGACGACAGTAATTCGCTTTGCTGAAGCACGCTTCATGGCATCAACCATCAAAAGCTGCTCCATAAGCCAGTGGTTTATGGGTGCAGGGTGTGCCTGAATAATGAAAGCATCGACGCCGCGGACGCTGCGCTCGTAACGGACAAAAGTCTCACCGTTTGCAAAGTCATAGGCGGTAACAGGCACAAGTTCTGTGTTCAGGATGTCGGCAACCTCCTGAGCAAGCGCTTGATGGGCTCTACCAGAGGCAATTACCATCTGTTTGCTCGCGGGTTTTTCGATTGCCATTGCTACTCCGTATCTTGGTTTGCTGCTTTTGCCGATGGTGAGCCAGGGCGATTCTCCAAAACCCAGCCTGCGAGATTTTTTTGAGCCGCTGGGTTCAATGCTAGCGCGCCCGGCTCCACGTTCCGCCTAATGGTCGAACCTGCCGCGGTATAAGCACCGGCACCGATTGACACCGGAGCAACAAAGGTGTTGGCGCTTCCGGTTCTAGCGAATGCACCAACCGTGCTCTGGTGCTTATTTACACCGTCGTAGTTGGCAAATATTGTTCCAGCACCGATGTTTGCACCTTCACCAATGACGGCGTCACCGACGTAACTCAGGTGAGGCACTTTGGCGCCCGGTCCGATCTTTGCGTTCTTGGTTTCTACAAATGCGCCGATTTTTCCGTTCTGACCCAGTTCAGTGCCCGGGCGCAAGAAGGCAAACGGGCCAACGGTTGCGCCGTCTTGAATGTGTGAAGACTGAACTTCGGATCTGAGAACGGTTGCCCCTTCACCAACGGTGGAGTCGGTCAAGGTTGTGTCTGGGCCAATAGTGGCACCGGCCCCAACGGCAGTTAGTCCCTTAAGTCTGGTGCTTGGCAGCAGCGTGACGTCCTGGCCTAGCTGGCAGGTGACATCGATCCAGGTGGAGGCTGGTTCCTGGACGCTCACGCCGGCTAGCTGCCAGGCGTTCACGATCCGACGATTCAGCTCGCCCGCAACCGCAGTCAACTGAGCGCGATCGTTAATGCCGGCAACGAGCCAATGATCGTTGATTGGATGTGCAACTACGGACTGACCCTCGGACAACATGATTGTCGCCACGTCGGTTAGGTACTTCTCGTTTTGGGCATTGGCCGTGGTTAGTTTTTCAAGCGCTGGCACTAGGTGCTCGGATGCAAAAACATAAACACCGGCATTTACCTCAGTAATTTCCAACTGATCGCTGCTGGCGTCCTTCTGCTCAATGATTCCCATCAGAGACTCTCGAGAACGAAGAATCCGACCGTAGCCGTTCGGATTTGAAAGGATTGTGCTGACAAGGGTTCCGGAGTTCGATGCGGAGCGGTGAAGTTCAATTAGCTCCGAGATGCTAGAAACGTCTAGCAGTGGAACATCTCCCGAGAGCACCAAGACATCGCCCTGGAAGCTTTCTGGCAGAACGCTAAGCCCAGCCTCGACCGCCGCCCCGGTGCCTGCAGTGGCGCCCTGTTCTGCAATCAGAGTATTTGGGAAATGCTCCGCCAGGTAGGCCGAAATTCTTTCCTTTTCATGGCGAAGCACCGTCACCACGTGGTCGGCAGCGATTGCGGTGGCAGTTGAGAGAACATGGCCAATTAGCGGAAGCCCAGCGATTTCATGAAGAACCTTGGGAACCTCGGAGCGCATCCTGACGCCCTCGCCAGCTGCCAGCACGATAACTGCTAACTGAACCATGGTCCTCCTATTTTTACCTAGCTCCGCCCCTAGGATTCGAACCTAGACCGGACGCCTCCAAAGAGCGCCGTGCTGCCGTTACACTAGAGCGGAAAGAGACTTTGTCTCGGGCACAAGTCTGCCAGAAGTTCAGCCACCTTGCAGTTTTTGAGCAACATCCAGCCACTCAGACTCATTTTTGTCCAACTCGGCCTCAAGGCTGGTTAGTTGATTCCCCAGAGCGGTTAGCCCTTCGTAATCCAGCGGATCGTGCTCGTTGAGCTGCTTCCGCATGCCCTCAATTGCACTTTGGTTCTTAGCAACCTGTCGCTCAAGCCTTGCCAAGTCCTTTTCCAAAGCCCGCTTTTGGGCCCCCGAAACGCTCTGAACCGATGCTGTCGCAGTTGCCGGCTTGGTGAACTGACCTTTTCTTAGCTCTAGGTATTGCTCAACTCCGCGAGTGAGGTGGCGAAGCTTGCCGTCACCCAAAAGCGCATATTGGTCATCGGTTACACGCTCCAGCAGGTAGCGGTCGTGACTTACAACAATCAAGGTGCCGGGCCAACTATCCAGCAGGTCTTCGATGGCCGCGAGCATGTCAGTATCGAGGTCATTTGTTGGCTCGTCCAGAATCAAAACATTCGGCTCTTGGAACAAAAGTCGAAGCAGCTGGAGCCGGCGCCGTTGACCTCCGGAAAGGTCCTTGATTGGAGTCTGCAGCTGCTGCTGGTCGAAGCCGAGTTGCTCCAGCAGCTGGCCGGTTCCAACTTCTTTCTTGCCAACCACAAATGTTGTCTTTTCGCGCTTAATCAGGTCAAAGATGCGCTCATTGGCATGGCTGTCCAGTTCGTGAACGTCCTGAGACAGTGTTGCAAATTTGACGGTCTTGCCGATCTTGATTCTTCCGCTGGCGGCTTGCAACTGACCAGTTAGTAGCCTGACCAGCGTGGTCTTACCCACACCGTTTGCTCCAATCAGTCCGACCCTGTCTCCCGGTCCCAATCGCCAAGTCAAGTCATCAAGAATTACCTGATTGTCAGGGGTGTTGTAGCTAACATCCTCAAAATCAACCACGTCTTTACCAAGTCGGGTAGTCGCCAGTTGAGCCAGCTCTACTGAGTTGCGCGGGGGTGGCTCATTTGCAATCAGTTCAAGTGCCGCATCGATCCTGAACTTAGGTTTAGCGGTTCGGGCCGGTGCGCCACGACCGAGCCAGGCAAGCTCTTTACGAAGCAGGTTTTGTCGTCTGGATTCGATTGCTGCTGCCTGCCTTGAGCGCTCTGCTCGCTGCTGCACGTAGGCCGCGTAGCCACCCTCAAAGGGCTCAATCTGACCCCCGTAGACCTCCCAGGTGAGGTTGCAAACAGCATCCAAAAACCACCGGTCGTGAGTGATAACGACTAGTCCCCCGACGTTTTTTGGCCACCTGGTTTTGAGGTGCTCGGCAAGCCAAGCAACGCCGTCAACATCCAAGTGGTTGGTTGGCTCATCCAGAAAAATAACGTCGTATTCGCCGGCCAGCAAAGCAGCCAGCGCCACCCGTCGACGCTGCCCCCCAGAGAGCTCACCAACCAACTGACTCCACTCAAGGTCAGCTAGCAGTCCAGATAAAACCTCGCGAATTTTAGGGTCAGAGGCCCATTCAAACTCGGGACAATCGCCGACCACAGCCTGCGCAATTGTCGAATCCTCCGGGATTGAGTCAACCTGGGTCAAAAATCCCACCCTCAGGTCACCGCGCCAGATCACCCTGCCGGAATCTGGAACAAGCTGTTTAGTCAAGACCTTCAGCAGGGTTGATTTTCCATCACCATTTCGTCCGACGATGCCGACCCGATCGCCATCGTTTATGCCGACCGTGATCTCTGAGAAAACGCGCTTCGTTGGAAACTCGTGGCTGATTTTATCGCCACCCATTAGGTGAGCCACTAGGAGATCAACTCCGCGCCTCGATCTGTAGTCTGCGTAACCAGAGTCTTTAGGCCATGTCCTAAAAATACCTGCTGCCACTGTTCAATTTCCGAAAGATCTTCGCTGATCATGAAAAGGGTCGGACCAGACCCTGAAACATAGGCGGTCTTTCCCGGAACCAGGCCGGCCAATCCAGCCAAATCTGGCCGAAGCGAAAACGCGGCGGTTGCAAGTGAGTTTCGCCCAAGAATGCTTTCCAGGTTTGCCCCAAAGGCCTCCTGCAGACTCTTGGGGCTCATGGTGAGATCACCGTCAGGGACCAAGCGGTCAAATTCCTTGAAAACAGCCGCGGTGCTGAGACCGGGGGTGCTGAAAACTAGCAAGACCTGTTGCTGCGGCAAGGCTGGAAGTGGCTCAAGGTTTGCGCCGGTACCGGTGCCAAGCGCAGTTCCGCCAAGCAGTGAAAACGGAACGTCGGCTCCGATATTTGCCGCCACCTTCATCATTTCCGGCACAGCCAGCCCTAGACCCCAGGCGCTGTTGAGTGCAAGAAGTGCTGCCGCTGCGTCGGCTGAACCGCCGGCCATCCCGCCTGCAGGTGGAACCTGCTTCCTGATTTCAAAGCGCATCGGCTGCGCAGTTGCCAGGCCAGCAAATTTAGCCAGCTCCTCGGCAGCTCGAATCACGAGATTTGAGCTGTCGGTCGGGACGCTGGCTGATTCTTGAATGCCGTCGCTGATCAGATCAATTTGCCAGCTGTCTGCCGGCTCAACGCCGACCTGCTCAAAAAAGTCCAGCGCCTGATAAATACTGGCAACCTCGTGGTAGCCGTCAGCTCCAAGCGGTCCGCACAAAAACGTCAGGTTGATCTTGGCTGGGGCTATTGCGCTAATCATTTAGCCTCCGCAATTGCAATGAATTGATCAATTCTGAGCTCTTCGCCCCGGGTTCTGGGGTCAATGCCGGCCCGAACCAAAATTTCTTCCGACTTTGTAGCTGAGCCAGCCCAACCAGAAAGGGCCTGCCGCAGCGTCTTTCTGCGCTGTGCGAAGGCTGCGTCGATCACTGCAAACACCTCTTTGCGGTCTGCTGTTCGCTCCGCACCAGTTTCAAAATAAACCAACGCCGAATCCACATTTGGAGCAGGCCAAAAAACATTTCGCCCAACATTGCCGGCCAGTCTGGCTGGCCCATACCAGGCAAGCTTCAAGCTTGGTGAGCCATACTCCTTGCCGCCGGGTTGGGCCGCGAGTCGATGAGCTACCTCGGCCTGAACCATAACCAAACCCTTTTTGATGCTCGGGAAGGAGGCTAGGAAGTGAAGCAGCACCGGTACCGAGATGTTGTATGGAAGATTTGCCACCAGGGCAGTCGGATTCAAGGGAAGTGATTTGATCTGAAGCGCGTCGGCTAAAACAAGCTCCAGCTTCTTTTCGGGCAGGCGCCTGGCAACTGTCGCCGGAAGCTCCGCAGCCAATTTAGGGTCCACCTCCACCGCCACCACCTGGTGGGCAGTCTCGAGTAATCCCAGCGTCAGAGAACCGAGCCCCGGCCCAATTTCAACGACCGTATCCTCTGCCGAAATTTGCGAGGCCGTCACAATTCGATGGATGGTGTTTGGGTCAATCACAAAGTTCTGGCCGAGCTTCTTGGTTGGTCGAATCTCCAACTTTCCGGCGAGTTCTCTTATCTCTGCGGCCCCGAGCATCAGGACAAACCTTCTGACCAAAGCCCATAAACAGCTTCGGTGTTCTGGTTCAACTGGGTGGCGAGCTCATTTGGAGTTGTCTCCATCAGCCCTGCCATAAATCGAAGTGTGTGGGGAACCAGGTATGGGGCATTTGCCCGGCCGCGAAGTGGCTCCGGAGTCAGGAATGGGGCGTCGGTTTCAATCAAAATTTGCGAAGGCTTAACCGCTAGCAGTGAATCTCTGAGGTGCTGATTCTTTTTGAACGTAATGTTCCCGGCAAACGAGAGATACCAGCCCTGCTCGAGGCAAATTTTCGCCAGGTCAAGATCACCTGAGTAGCAGTGAAAAACGGTCTTTGCTGGCGCCCCAACGCGAAGCATGGTCTCGACAACATCTTCGTGAGCATCTCGGTCATGAATTTGGAGCGCAAGATTATTTTGCTTCGCTATCTCAATGTGGCGCTCAAAGGAGTGGTGCTGCAGTGCCAGGGCATCAGCTCCGTCGGTCCGAAAATAATCCAGTCCGGTTTCGCCAATTGCTCTCACACGTGGCTGTTTTGCCAGTTCCGCGATTTCGTCGATCGCCGCATTGAGTGACGAGAGCGACCCGTAGAGCGGGGCTTCGTTCGGGTGGATAGCCACTGCTGCCAAAAGCATCGGCTCGCTCTTGGCAATTTCGGCGGAGTACTTGGAACTTTCCAAAGTGACCCCAACCTGAACCGCCCCAAGCATGTTTACCTGAAGCATTTTGGCCAGGTGATCCTGAATTCCCATCGGAAAATCGGTGTCCTCGATTTCCAAATGAGTGTGGTTGTCGTAGGTTCCGATTTCTAAGGGCTCCGGTAAATCCGGGTAGAGCCGCTTGGCGTCCTTTTTGCCGTCGTAGCTGTTCCTAGAACGAACGAACTCGCTCATGCGCTCTCTTCGACCCTTGGGAACAATGCCTCAAGTTCAGAAAGGCTCTGGCCGGGGTTCAGAAGGCCCCACTGGGCCGCTGAGGCCAGCGGTTGGCTAGCGATGCTGCCTAAATCGGTTCCGATGGCATCCCAGAGCCTCGTGGTCGCCTTTGGCATGACTGGCGCCAAGAGCACTGCCAGAGACCTAAGACCTTCAAGACTTGTGTACAGCACAGTTGCGAGCCTTGCTCGATCTGATGGCTCTTTGGCCAACACCCAGGGCTCCTGGGTGGTGATGTAGTTGTTGAGCTCATCGACCAGGGTCCAAATCTTGGCAATTGCTTCGTGTGGGGCAATTGCGTCGATGGCTTTGTCGGCCTCTTCGGTGGCCTTTTTGGCTACGGCCATGACCTGGTTATCAGCATCGAGGTACTCCCCCGGTTCTGGAATGACTCCGTCAAAATACCTGGTGACCATTGCAACTGTTCTCGAGGCAAGATTTCCGAAGCCGTTGGCAAGCTCAGCGTTGTATCTGGCGCTTAGGTCCTCCCAGCTAAATGAGCCGTCTGAACCAAAGCCAATGGCCTTCATGAAGTAGTAGCGGAAGGCATCAGAGCCAAAGATGTCTGTGATTTGATTTGGGGATATTCCAGTGAGCTTGGATTTAGACATCTTTTCGCCACCAACCAGTAGCCAGCCGTGCCCAAACACCTGCTTAGGAGGTTGTAGTCCGGCTGCCATCAGCATCGCGGGCCAAATCACAGCATGAAAACGAAGGATGTCTTTTCCCACCACCTGAACATCTGCCGGCCAGAGCAAATCCAGTTTTTCCTGGTCACTGCCATAACCGATAGCAGTGATGTAGTTCAGAAGCGCGTCAAACCAAACATAGGTGATGTGATCTGAGTCCCAAGGAATATCAATTCCCCAGTCGAATCGCTCTTTGGACCTGGAAATCGAAAGGTCGCTTAGTCCTTGCTTCACAAACGACACCACCTCGTTCTTAGCTGAGGCAGGTTGAACAAAGGTTGGGTTGTCCTCGTAGTGCTTTAGAAGCCGGTCCTGAAATTCACTCAGCTTGAAAAAGTAATTGGTTTCATTGAGCTGCTCGACCGGCTTGGAGTGAATCGCACAAACTCGTTGCCCGTCAAACTCACCCTGACCATCAATAAGATCGCCGTCGTTTTTATACTCTTCGCAGCCAACGCAATAGTTGCCCTCAAACGACCCCTGGTAGATGAAGTCCTTGTCATAAAGATCCTGGAGGAACTTCTGTACCGCCACCTCATGCCTTGGCTCAGTGGTTCGAATGAAGTCTTGGTTGTCAATGTCGATGGTCTCCAGCAGTGGCAGCCAGGATTCGGTGACCAACTTATCGGTCCAGCTCCTTGGGTCGGTGTGATTTCCAAGGGCAGTCCTGAGCACCTTCTCGCCATGCTCATCGGTTCCCGTAAGCAAAAAGGCGTCTTCGCCACGCTGGCGGTGCCACCGGGTGAGCACATCACATGCCACCTCGGTGTAGGCATGGCCGATGTGAGGCGCATCATTCACATAGAAGATGGGCGTGGTTACATAAAAAGACTTAGACACTTGAGATATCTTAGGCTTTCGCCTGCAGTGCGTGCTGATACACCACGGATTTGGAAGCCGCAAATTGATCAGCTACCTCACCCGAGGCCTGCTTTAGGCCCATTCCGGATTCAGAGAGTTCGAGCGCTTTTTTGCCAAGCTCTTGGTAGTCAACGTCCTGCTCCCCCGCACCCGAGATCACCAAAACCATCTCGCCCTTCGGGCCAGTTTTCGCCCACTCAATAAGCTCCGAAAGTGGCCCGCGCTTTGTTTCCTCAAATTTCTTGGTCAGCTCTCTGGAAACACTCGCCTGTCGCTGGCCAGAGAGCACTTGGCTGGCATCAACCAGCGAGTCCAAGATTCGGTGCGGTGCTTCAAAGAACACCATGGTGCGCTTTTCAGTTGCCAGCGACTCAAACACCCGTACCCGCTCACCAGATTTTCTGGGCAAGAACCCCTCGAATGAGAATCTGTCAGTGGCGAGGCCAGAAACTGCGAGCGCCGAGACCACAGCCGATGGCCCTGGAATTATTATTACCTCGACGCCGCTGTCCGCACATGCTTTCACGAGGTGGTAACCCGGATCAGAAATTGTTGGCATCCCGGCATCGCTAACCAGCACCACATCGCTGTCTGTTGCCAACGCAACCAATTCCAAAACTCGGTCTCGCTCATTGTGGTCGTGCAAGCTAATTAGCTTTGCTTTCGTGCTAACCCCTAGGCCCTTGCAGAGCCTAAGTAGCTCTCTGGTGTCCTCTGCCGCTATAAAACTGGCATCGGTGAGCATTTCAATCAAACGCCCGGATGCGTCGGATAAATTTCCAATAGGTGTGGCCGCGAGTATCAACACGCTAAGCAAACTAGCATCTAAGCGTGATAACAGCAGCAATTCGATCAGCCCAGGTGATGGCGAGCCACCGTTGGTTCGCCCCAATCTCAACTTTGCTGATCACTGCCCTAGCGGCAATAATCCGGATTGCGAATCTAGCCAATCCGCGCTTGCTGGTATTTGACGAGACCTACTACGTCAAGGACGCCTACACCCTTGGTCTTTTCGGTTCGGAAAGAAATTGGCAGGATAACCCGAACCCTGATTTTGAAAGCGGAATCCTCAGCGGCTACCTGGAGGGAGCCGCCTACGTGGTTCACCCGCCCTTTGGCAAGTGGATCATTTGGTCGGGATTGGAGCTCTTTGGAGCAGATTCATCATTTGGCTGGAGGATAGCCACCGCGGTGCTGGGGGTCCTGATGGTGCCGCTGGTAATCCTTATCGCCAGAAGGCTAATCGGATCCAACTTTTTTGCCGCCATTGCTGGACTATTCATGGCTCTAGAAGGCCTATCAATAACTCTGGCTAGAACGGCGATCTTGGACAGCAACCTTGCCTTCTTTGCACTGCTCGGTTTTTACTTCATTCTCCTAGACACTCAGGCCTGGTCAAGCCGGCTGCAGAAAACTAAATCGAGCGCCTTGAGATTTAGGCCCTGGTTGTTACTGGCCGGAATCAGCCTGGGGCTGGCCACCGGCATTAAGTGGTCTGGGCTCTACTTTCTGGCAGTGTTTGGCCTCTACACCTTCGTGGTTGATTTGTGGCAGCGCGGTCGGATTGGGCTACCGAAAATCCTGGCCGTTGGCCAGGGTGCTCTCAATGCGATTACGCTGCTGGTTCCGGCACTGGTCAGCTACCTGGTTACCTGGCTTGGCTGGATCTTAGGCTCAAATGGCTGGGGCAGGAATGCAAAAGCCACCTGGTATGAATCCCTATGGGCGTATCACGTCAATGCCTACAGCTTCCACACTGGCCTGGACAGCCCTCACCCGTACCAGTCAAACGCTTTTGGGTGGCTTATTAGCCTGAGACCCACTGCGTTCTTTTTTGAGCGCTACGAAGCCGACAGTGCCTGCGGATTGCTCAGCAACTGCACAGTTGCCCTAACCGCAATTCCCAATCTCGTGGTTTGGATTGGCGGAGTAATGGCAATCATCTGGATGGCACTCCAGCTTCGTCACAAGTTTGACCCTGCAGCACTGGCTATCATCAGCGGTTTTCTGGCCGGGTGGCTTCCCTGGGTGTTTTTCCTAAACCGAACAGCTTTCCAGTTCTACGCAGTCGCATACGCGCCATACCTAGCAATCGCACTTGCCTTCGCCCTCCACGCCTACTGGCGAAAGGGTGTGGCCAGGAAATTGCACTCTCGAAATGGCACGATTGCCCTGGTGGTATTTGCAACAGTGTTTGTCGCGATCTACTTCATGTCGATATGGACTGCGCTGCCGATGCCGCACCTAATGTGGCAACTGCAAATGCTGTTTCCGTTCTGGGTTTAGTCCAGCTTCTTGCTGTCCGACCTGGTAGCCATAAGCGACCAAATTGTTGTTGTCACCAGCGTCACCAAAATCACAATTAGCGAGACTTCGGTTGAGATTTCAGGAATCACCTTGACTGCCTCGCCGCCGTTGATAAACGGAAGTTCGTTCTTATGCAGCGCGTGAATAACAAGTTTGATGCCGATCCATGCCAAGACCAAGCTCAAGCCAAACCCGAGATAGCGCAAACGCTGCATCAGGCCACTGAGCAAGAAGTAAAGCTGGCGGAGGCCCAAGAGCGCAAAGGCGTTTGCGACAAAGACTATGTAGGGCTCATTGGTGAGACCGTAAACCGCGGGAATGCTGTCCAGGGCGAACAGCAGGTCCGTAAAACCGATGGCAACCATAACCAGCAGGAGCGGAGTGATTAGTCGCTTGCCATTTTGAACAATTGTGAGCTTTGTGCCGTGGTACTCGTCAGTTGAGTGAAAGCGCCTTTTTATGAAGCCAATCAGGCGACCATCTTCGAACTCATCGATATTGTCGTCATCGCTGAGGTCGTGCCTGGTGTCTTTGACCAGCTTGATGGCAGTCAGCAACAGGAAGACGCCAAAAACGTAGAAGGCCCAGCTGAAATTCTCAATGAAGGCAGCGCCGGCAGCGATGAAAATACCGCGCATAATCAAGGCAATAACGATTCCAATAAGCAGAGCCTCCGACTGGAGCTTGCGGGGCACTTTGAATTGGGTGAAAATCACCAAGAACACGAACAGGTTGTCTACCGAAAGTGCTTTCTCGGTGATAAATCCGCCGAGGTATTCACCCGCATACTGACCAGGCCAGACTGCTGCTATGACAAGTGCAAACAGGAGCGCCAAGGAAATGTAGATCACGCTTTGGATAGCTGACTCGCGATAGCCAGGCTCATGCGGATGCTTCACCTGGTAAATCAGGTCACCAATTATCACCGCCGAAAACGCGGCGATTGTAACCAGCCAGACCCAGGTCTCTACGTTCATTGCCTTCAATTCTTTGCCGTTGGAATAAACGACATCCTGCAATTGTAGATACTCTTTCTGGAGTCGGAAGGTTTTTGCATGAGGGTATTGATTTCAGGTGCCGGTGGCCTTGTCGGCACCGAACTGATCAAGCAGTTAAAAGCCTTAGGTCACGAGCCAATAGCCTTGGTGCGCCGCGAAGCTGCAGGCGATCATGAAATTAGCTGGAAACCAGGAGTCGAAAGACTCGACCCAGAAATCATGGAGTCAATCGATGCCGTTGTGAATCTCGGCGGAGCAACCACGGGGAGAATCCCCTGGACCAAGAATTACATGCAGACTCTAATTTCCTCCAGGCTGGACACGACCAAGACCCTGGTGGAAGCAATCAATGCCTCCAAGAACCAACCCAAAGTCTTAGTCAGCGGTTCGGCCTCTGGAATCTATGGTGACCGCGGAGATGAGCTGCTGGACGAGACTGCAGGAAAAGGTGAGGGATTTCTCTCCGACCTGGCATCAGCTTGGGAAGCAGAGGCACAAAAAGCCAACACTCGCGTTGTGCTGGCAAGAACCACCTTGGTGATGAGCAAGAAACTCGGAGCACTGGGCAGATTGCTGCCTCTTATCAAAGCCGGAATCGGCGGACCCTTGGGTTCAGGAAATCAGTGGTGGGCCTGGATCAGCCTTGAGGATGAAGCAAGGGCGATCATTCACCTGATAGACAACGACGAAACAACCGGGGCTTATAACCTCACAGCTCCAGAACCCGCAACTTGCAAAGAGATGGTTGTCGCACTTGGCAAAGCGCTGAAAAGTCCGACATTTTTCAGAGTCCCGTCATGGGCAATGCGCCTACTAGTAGGCGTTGCCGCCGACGAACTGCTGCTGTGTTCACAGAAAATGATCGCTACCAAACTGCTTTCAACAGGTTTTGAATTCAATCACCCAACGCTGAAAGACGCAGTCGACTACGTCGTTAGCTAAAACTACTTAGAGGCTGGCTTCTTCGCTGCTGGCTTAGCTGCGGTGGTCTTCTTTGCAGCTGGCTTGGCGGCCGGCTTAGCTGCGGTGGTCTTCTTCGCCGCTGGCTTTGCAGCAGTGGTCTTCTTTGCAGCTGGCTTGGCGGCCGGCTTAGCTGCGGTGGTCTTCTTCGCGGCAGGCTTCGCTGCTGGCTTTGCAGCAGTGGTCTTCTTTGCAGCAGGCTTTGCTGCTGGCTTCTTTGCGGCTGGCTTTGCCGCTGGCTTCTTGGCTGCAGGCTTTGCCGCTGGCTTCTTAGCAGTAGCCCTTGCGGTGGAGGCAGTCTTGGCAACCTTTGTTGCTGCACGCTCTAGATCGGAAAGAGCCTCGGCTGCTACATCCTTTGCAGCATCCTTTGCTTCCTTGGCAACTACGGCAGCTGATGTAGATGCAGCCTTACCGGTGCGAGAAAAAAGTTTTTTGATTGAGTCGAGCAGGCTCATTGATATCTCCGATTTAGGTATTGGGTGGGACAGTGAAAGTTTAGGGGCTGGAACCTAGATTGCTCTACGGCGGGCCAGGATTTCGTCAATCTCTTTTGCAGCCAGGGAGCGCTGTGGTTGGTCAATTTCGATGACTTCTGCCAATGGCTGTACTAGCTCTCCAGATTGTTTGGGGGCAAGCGGGGCAGGAATTGGATTAGGGCTCCATTCCCTGCTCTTGTTTCTGGCGGACTGAGTGCGGGCTGCACTTTGTCTTACTTGTTGACGATTTCGATGCAGCCTAGAAGCAATTGCGGCGGCCTGCGAGGCGGCTGCCCGCTGGATAAACAATGATCCAAGAGTTAGCAGTAGCGCTGCAGCGAAGCCAAACCACCAAGAGTTTTCCGCCATGGCAGCCACTGCTGACGCCACAGAGCCAAGGAGTCCAAGAATGAAAATTACGGAAAAACTGCGCTGAGTGTTGATCAGCCTTCTAAGACGCTGGTCATCTGTCAGAGGCTGCTCCGCCATCGTTTGCTTGGCGGATTCCTTCACCACTTTTGTGGTCTCACGGATTTGGGAACGCTTGGTGTATCCGGGAACAAAAACCAGTAACCAAACCACGGCGGCTAATAAAAGGGTTACTCCACCTAAGCCCACCGAATTGTCCATAACAACAAGATATGGCCAACCACAACTAAACCCTGCTATTGCGGCTTGGCGTTTCTAACTCTGGACAGCATTGACCCAGATATTTCCTCCGAGGTAATGGCAAAAATCCGGTGGTCTCGCCATGCTCCATCGATGTGAATGTAACGCTGCTTTAGACCCTCTTCGCGAAGACCCAGCTTCTCCACCACTCTTAGGGAGGCCTCGTTTTCAGGACGAATGTCAATTTCAACTCGGTGCAAGCCGCCATCAGACAATAGGTAGTCGATGGTCATGGCTACTGAAATTGGAACAATCGAATTTCCAGCAGCCTTCTTTGCGATCCAGTAGCCGATGGTGCCGGAAGACACTGAACCGTAGAGAATGTTCGCAACATTTAGTTGCCCAACTACTTCGCCGTTGAACTCCATCACCAACGCAAGCCCGGTTCCCCTTTTGGCTTGATCCAGAAGTGACTTGACCATCCATTTTGTGTCGATCGGATAGCGAATGCCTGGAGTGGATGCCTCCCAGGGCGACAGCCAGGCCCGGTCGGCAAGAAGCAGCTCACGGAGCACCCGGTGGTCCTTTTTTTCAAGACCTCGAAGAGTGATACTTCCGTGAGTCAGTGGGAGAAATCGCTGCACGCTGGCAAGATTACCGCTATGGACACCGCTAATGCGAAAGCCGAACTCAGAAAAAGGCATGCCGATGCCAGGCCCCTGAGCTCAGCTGGCCTGACCGATCAGCTCAAAAACCTGGTGGTGAGTCTTGGACCGAAGGTGATCGCCAGCTATGTTCCACTCAAATCTGAGCCTGACACCGGTGACTTCAATCAAAGCGGCGGGGCTCGATTGAAAATCGTCTTTCCTCGAGTTGTCGGGTCAGATCTTGAATTCGCAACCGGTGACCTGAGTCCTGCCGGGCTTGGAATCAGCGAGCCCGATGGTGAAGCGATCGCCTTGAGCGACATCGACGTTTTTCTAGTGCCAGCGCTTGCTGTTGATATCAACGGCAACAGACTGGGCAAGGGCAAAGGGTTTTACGACCGCTGTTTGAAGCAAATCACAAATGCCAAAGTGATTGCAGTGGTGTTCGATCAGGAGGTTCTGGAAAAGGTGCCTTCCGAAGAATTCGACCAGAGAGTCGATGGCATCCTCACCCCCAGCCGCTGGTGGCTGATTGAGTCTCGGTAGACTTTACCCGGAGGAAAAATGCCGACCTACACATATGTTTGCAAGTCATGCGCGCATGCCTTCGAAATACACCAGTCGTTTACCGACGAAGCGCTGACCGATTGCCCAAAATGCCAGGGAGAGTTGCGCAAACAATTTGGAAACTTGGGCGTGAGCTTTAAAGGTTCCGGCTTCTACAAGAACGACTCGGCTCCCTCTAAGCCCTCATCTTCTGACAGTTAGCCCCAGTGTGGCGGTTTATCGTCGCGCAGCCTGTCATCATTTGAATCGTCGCCGTCGCCCCAGGCTCGGCCAGTATCTTCAAATGCCTTCTCGTCAAAAAGCGGCTGCGCTTTTCTGACGAGATCGATGCCGAGCTTCATGGCAATTCTGTTAGCCACATCCTGAGGCTTCGCGAACATCTCAAGAGCGTGAACTCGGTGGTAGTCCCAGCCCATGGCTCGAAGCAAACCCGGACGTACTCGAAGCTTCTCGTCCCAATTAGACCCAACCAGCGCCCAGTCTGGATCCACCACCGCTGCGGTAGTTCCATACGAGACCGCAAGGCCGATTCGGCCGGCAAAGTTCAGTGATACCTTCAGACCCAACTTCTGCAGCCTAAGTGCTAGGTCCTTCAATAGCGGATCCCCTTCGCCGTCTGCCATGTCACTCAAAAAGCTTGGTGCAATCAGGTCTTTCAGCCAGCGCTGATTGGCTGGCAGGCTGCCACCGGCGAAGTCCTCAAAGTTGTAGCAGGAGACCACACTCATCCTGTGTCTGGCTGCAACTATCTGGTTCACCATCCAGCGGCTAGCGCTGGGGTAGTTGAAGTCGCCCAGGGTTCCAGAAATCTTTCCCTCGGGAGTTCTGCCATAACCCACGGAAAAAATGACACGATCGGCCAGCCGGTGGGTCAGCTCAGCCATGCTCACGCATTCAAATTCTTCACGGCCATGCGCATCAAAGAATTCAGCGATTTGAGGTTGAGTCGCAACTAACTCCTTCACCTTTTGACCAATGCGTTCGGCATGGATTTTCGATGCGGTAACCACCATCAATGACTGTCCCGGTGTCCATCTGGCATGGCTCATGACCATCTCGACAACCTTGTCGACCTCCGAATCTAAGGATTCAGTGGCGCCCTCAATAGTGCTTTCAGCACGCGCATTTTCAGTCACTTCGATTTGCTCAAAACTGTGAGTTCCAAACAGCTGCGATGCTGCCGGTTCGAGGATGAGCCTGCCGGAATAGAAGTTTTCATTCAGATACTTACCAAGCACCTGGCCTTCAATTCGATAGTTGCGAGTGATCGCAAGCGAACCGAAAGTCTCTTGAACCTGTTCGAACACTGAGGTGCGCTCGGACTCAACGTGCGCCTGATTTGCTCTAGCTACGGTGTCAAAGTTTTCCGGTGCTGCGATTACTGGGTCCCCGAAAGCCAACACTTGCTTGGCTCTGGCAATTGCTGCATGTGCCTCCGCCATTCCGGTAGAGGCGGCATCGAGCACGATCACCATGTCAAACTCTTCGTCTTTTCCGATTTCCTGCAACCGATATGGCGAGACTAAAACGTTAGGTACCAGGGTGTGATAGATCGCTCCGCCGGCCTTGGCAGCGGTTTTCAGGTCCAGCTTCTTGGTCCGAAGCTGTGTCCGAAGCTGATCCGCCTGTGCAGGATAGGTAGCGATCGCCTGCTTCCAGTTCTGGCCCAGATAGTGACGAACATGCTCGAGCCCTTGCAAAATCAAGTCCTCATTCGCTTTTTCAAAGGCAGTCTCGAGTTGAGCAACTTCGGCTTGGCCATATTCGAGAATTCTGGAATCCGACTGGATGATCATTTCCAGCGCCGATTGCCACCAGGTCAGCTCAAACTCCTGCATCAGTTGCTCATACTGGGGCTTGGTGTTGCTGACTTCCTTGGTGAACTGACCAAGGCCAATTGCCGTGAGCTCTCTGGATATCGGCAAGCGCTCCATGTACCTGTCGAGCGAGGCGGTCTTGGTGGCAAGGCCCTCTAGTAGTTCCGCCAACTCATCCAGCGGAAGTCGCGTCATGAGCTCAATATCAGGGTCTGGGTTTAGGTGCCGCTGCAACAATTGAAGCGTCTGATAAATCCGCTCAAACTTTGATTGAACATCAGCCAAGCCAAGCGGAACCTGTGGCGGCGACTGGGTTTGATTTAGATTCTCCCAGCTTGCTCGCTGTTGCTCGGCGGCCAGCAGCATCAGGTGCAAGTTCGAAACTGACACCCCAGGTCGCAAATAGCCCTTAGCAAGCTTTTTGAATCTTCGACGCTGGGCTCCAGATAGGTCGCCTCGCTCTCCCCTGGGGGCGGTGGCATCGATTAGCTCTTGAATTGGCCGGTCGAAAATTTCGGGCTTGAATTTGTCCAGGGTTTCGCGGATGCCCAGCAGCAGGTTGAGCTGCTGGGACCACTGTTCTACATTCGCGCAGGGCTTGAGCTGAATGTCGGTTAGGTAGAGATTGATTTGGTAGCGCAGCAGCCTAAACTCCTCGCCCGCCAAGTCTCTCGCGGCTGAAACCGCAGCTGCGATTTCAGCCCCTGATTCAAACCTGGCCTGGAACCAGGGTCCATCGGCAGCTGCAGTAGAAAACAGTCCGGCCTCATGAGCACGTTTTAGCAACCCAGCGGAAGCATCCTCGATGGTTGCCAGTAACTCCGGCTTGATCCTGGCACTGTTTACTGGCGCTCCAGGTAGCGCAGCTAGATTGGCAAGTTTCTCAAGCGCCTGAATCAGACTGATGCCGAGGGCATTGTCTTTGGAATGCAGCACTTTGAAGTAGCTCTCAACTTCAACCTGTTTTTTTGCAACAGCCAATTTGGCCGAAGCCAAGTCAGCTGGGCTTGCCTTCTCGTTTCGAGAAATTGCAGACACCGTGTCAGTCCAAGCATCCTTCTCCCGGACCGCAAGACCCGGAAGCTTCGAGTGACTCAATCGCTCGGCAAGTTCATCCAAGGTTTGCTGTCTCGGAGCAAGTATCAGAGCTCGTTTGTTGGCCAGCGCCAGGTTTGCCAACAAGTTCACGATGGTTTGCAGGTAGCCACAGCCCGGGAGCGTCTCAATCGCGAAGGAGTCCCCGGCCAGCGCCTTGCCGATGACTTTCTGCTGGTCATCGTCTGCATTTTGAACCAGGGTGATGTCCGGAATCTGATAGTTACTGGCAGGTATTGGACTCTTACCCAGCAACTGCGCCAAAGCCGATGATTCCGGAATCGTAAGCGCCTGGTCTGACACCAATAGGTCGGGAACGAAATTACCCAACACGAGCAACTTTTCAACCTGAAGTTCAGGGTGCTGAATCAGCTCAGCAATCAGCGACAGCACTCCAGTTGGGATCAAATCAGTTTGCCCCTGGCTGATTGCAATCAGATCCGAGACCCTGAAGTCGCTGCGATAGGTCTTGACGAGCTTGATCAGAGCAGGGTTCATCCTGGGAACCTGATCCACCCTCAACTCAAAGTCATCGCCTTTTTGAATCAGGTGCGATTTCCAGAGCAGTATAGGCAGTCTCATCTCGCCCAACGTCACCAAACCGCCAGCAACAAAAAGTGCGTCTATTCCAAAGTTCCGCTGAATCCGGACTGACTTCTTAAGGATTCTTCTCGAGGAAGTGAGGGCTCTGGACTGCGCAATGCCATCGCGAACCAAGTTGGAGATTGTGGAGGACCTGGCAGAAGAAAGCTGGGCTAGTCCGCCCGGGTGCGCTCTGGAGAGATCAACCTGCCCAAAGCTTGATGGTTCAAAGCTAGTCAGCGGATTAGTGCCGCCAATAGTCCGGGCCCGCTTTGCCCAAAGGTCTAATAACTCGCTGTGTTCCACGCCAAAATACTAGAAGCGATGAGCGAAAACACCCGTTTGCCTTGCCACAGATGGCAGAACCCGATGCTTGGCCAGCTGAGTTTGATTGAGGCGATTTCAAGCTCAAAATTGCTAGTAACCTATTACGGCTACTGGCCCCGTAGCTCAGTGGATAGAGCA
>DDBH01000013.1:98395-117347 GCA_002333405.1 Micrococcales bacterium UBA2037
TAGAGCAACGGTTTCCTAAACCGTGTGTCGGGTGTTCGATTCACCTCGGGGCCACAACTATAAAACTACTCCGGATAGCTAAAGAGCTGTCCGATCTCAACATCAAGAGCCCTGGCAAGCGCGAATGCGAACTCTAATGACGGCGAATATTTGCCGTTCTCTATGGCTATCAGGGTTTGCCTCGATACTCCGAGCTGACTTGCAAGTTGCTCCTGAGTCAAGTCTTTGGCCAAGCGGTGCTGGCGCACCTGATTGGTTATGTTCGTGGGGCGAGTCACCTAGACACCCTTGCGGTAAAACCAAATTTTGGCGATGTTCATCGCAATGCTCGCCAAAAGGCCACCAAAAAACAAGACGTGTGCAATCTCAAAAAAGCCAACTTCAAAAGCAGCCAAGGCCAGAGCTGCTAGGGCAACCGCGCTCATTATGTTCATGCCTGTGGAGTTAGAGCGACAGCTAATGTCCTTGTCTCGAACATCCACGAGGCCTGGACTTCGAGTATCGTTTTGAACCGCTTGATTTTCAAAGGGCATGGGCCTGCCGGTCTTTTCTGCGATGACCGGTCGAACGTGCGCAGCGATAACTGGGGTGACGTGAGCCGAAACAACAAGAAGAATTTGGGCCACGATAGAAAACAATATGCTCAAGAGGAAGACCGAGACTAATACCCAACCGTATTCAATTGCGCTCACATCCTTTTGGGCCAGTTGACCCAAGAGCCATGCCGAGTAGCCAATAAGCACTGCGAAGTTTGCAAACAGTTCTGCCCAGACGGTTATTTCTTGATGACTCATTTTGCTCCAATGTAAAAGATTTTTTACATTGTCAAATATAGCTATGCAGCCCGCTTCTGAAACGCAAGGAATTCTGTCCACTCCGGCTGAGTCTTGTCCGCGCCGCGTACATTCCACGCCATTCCCGTTGGCATCTTCGGCATTAGTTTCAACTCCCAACCGATTTCGGCCGGAGTTCGATCGCCCTTGGAGTTATTGCACTTGAGGCAGCAGGCAACCAGGTTCTCCCAAGTGTCCTTGCCGCCTCGGGATTTAGGCATGATGTGGTCGATGGTGTTGGCTGGCCCAAGGCAGTAGCCACAACGACTGGAATCTCGCCTAAGAACTCCCCTCCTTGACACCGGCACGCGTCTGGCGTTGGGGATCCGGACATACCTAGATAAAAGAATCACCGAAGGCAAGTCAAATTCTTGACTCGCACTTCTCACCACCGCGTTATCGATGCCGGCCAGAATGGTGGCTTTTTGATTCAGAACCAAAACCAAAGCTCGCTTAAATGAGACAACAGCCAGTGGTTCATATCCTGCGTTTAGGACGAGAGTGCGCATTCATCGCTCCAATCGAAATCGCCGGCACGGCTTGCCGGCATTCGAATTGACCCCGGGAAATAAAAAACGCGCCGCAAAAAAGCGACGCGTGTTATCTCCGGCATGGATATACAGAGGAACCGGAATATGTGTATCCAGTTGCCATGCTTGGCTGGCATGTGAGCTGGCATTTCACCTCTCCCCAGACATCTATCAATACTTGTTGTTCACACTAAGAGAAGAAATTGATCTTTTTGGGTAGAAACGCAGAGTCCAAAGGTGAAGTTTTGGTTACTTTTTACTAGTTCTCAATGTCCACAAAACGAATCAAGTGGTAGCGGTCGGTAAAAATCGGCGCTAGCTTGACTCGGTCTCCCGGCTGAGGAGCGTGGTAGAAGTTGCCGTTTCCAGCATAAATTCCGTTGTGGCTAAAGTCGTTGAAGATCACGATGTCACCAGGCACGGCATCCTCAATGGCCACCTTTGTGGCCATCTTTGCCTGCTGATAAACGCTGTGGGGAAGTTCCACCCCGAACTGAGAGTAAACAAAAAGAACGTAGCCAGAGCAGTCGATGCCGCCTGGAGTTTGACCGCCGAAGACATAGGGAGTTCCGACAAGCTCAGCGGCAGCCTTCATCAGGTTGGCGCTAGTGACGCTTGTGAACCTAGGGCTTGCTAAGTAGTCGGCTGCCCGAGGGCCCTCGTAATAGTAAATCTTTGATTCTGACTTGACCTGGAATTCAGAGGCAGCGGCCGGTTGATAGTCACCTCTTGTGAACTCAACGGCTCGAACCGTTGCCACAGAAAGTCCCTGTGATGGAGCAGAAACCTGAACCATTTCGGAGTCTCTTGCTAGCCCTGCTGCAGCGGTGATCTCTGGAGCAAATCCATAAGAGGGAAGAGCAGCTGTGGCCATAAGTCCAGTAGAGGCAAACATGGTCACAAGAGTGCGAAGCGTGTGACGCTCGGTCTTGGCGAACTTGTTGCGCTCGATGCTTCGCAAGTCTTTGCGAGACACGCTCTGAGCGTCAGCAGTAGCTGAAATCAATGGGAATCCTCCGCGGATAGTCTCTGGATGTTCCAAGCGCTTAAGTATACCTAGGAACCTGAGGAAGTTCCGAGAAACAGGTGTTGAGCAAAATCGGAGTCGATCAGCAGTCCTTCGGAATTACCCGAGGCAACTAACAGCCAACCATCTTGATTCGCCGTTAGGTCAACTTCCCGACCAGGAACAAGACCCAGTTCTGCCAGTTGCGACAGCAGCGCGCCGTCCAACTGCAGCGGTTCGCCGATCCGGACCAGGAGGTATCGGCCGTCTTCCAGAGCGGCTATTGATGAACATGGCTGCCGGGTTGCCTCCGGCAGACCCAAGAGCTCCAAGCCAGGAACAGGCATTCCGAATGGCGAAACGCTTGGGTTTTTCAGTAACCCAATTAACTTTCGCTCAACCTGTTCGCTCATCACGTGCTCCCAGCGGCAGGCCTCGTCATGAATGTCTTCCCAGTCCAAACCAATAACTTCGAGCAAGAGCTGTTCGGCAAGTCGGTGTTTGCGCATCACCTCAACGGCGGTCAATCTGCCAACATCGGTGAATTGCAGTTGCCGGTCATCGAGCAACCGAAGAAGTCCGTCGCGTTCCATTCGGGCCACGGTCTGAGAAACAGTTGGGCCAGAGTGATCTAGTCGCTCGGCAATTCGAGCACGCATTGGGGGTATGTTCTCTTCTTCAAGCTCGTAGATGGCCTTTAGATACATTTCGGTTGTGTCAATGAGATCTGTCATGAAACCCCCTTCCCGGCTAAGCCAAGACTACTTGTTCAGGCGGCTAAACTTGAGCCATGCCCAAGATCACGATCCCAGATTCCCTGAAGCCACAAGATGGAAGATTTGGCTGCGGGCCATCCAGGATGCGAGCGGAGCAACTGACCGCATTTGTGGACTTTGGAAACAAGTACATGGGCACCAGCCATAGGCAACCACCGATTAAGAACCTGGTTGAAGACCTGAAGCAAGGGCTACTGGATATGTTCCACGCCCCAGCCGGCTACGAAATTATTCTTGGCAATGGTGGCGCTTCGGCATTCTGGGATGCGGCAACTTTCTCGCTGGTGGAGAAAAAGGGCCAGGCCCTGGTCCACGGTGAATTTGGAAATAAGTTTGCAAACATTCTTGGAGCTCCGTGGCTTGAAAGGCCGACGGTTGTTTCCGCTGAGCCTGGAACCAGGTCAGACCTTGTGGCCGAATCTGGTGTTGATGTCTACGCCTACCCTCACAACGAAACCTCAGCCGGTGTAGTAACGGACGTGACTCGGGTATCAGGAGCTGACGCCGATGCGCTAATGCTCACCGATGCAACCAGTGCCGCAGGTGGAATCGATTTTGACCCACTGGAAACTGACGCCTATTACTTTGCGCCGCAGAAGAACCTAGCCTCCGATGGTGGTCTATGGCTGGCGCTGGTCTCACCCAAGGCCATCGAGCGGATCGAGCGAGTCGCCGCCTCCGGCAGGTACATCCCAAACATCCTCAGCCTCAAGCTCGCTCTTGACAATGCTCGAGATAACTTCACCCTGAACACCCCCTCGTTAGCGACGCTGTTCTTCACTAACAATCAGGTTCAGTGGATTAACGACAACGGCGGGCTGGCTTGGGCAGATCAGCGAACCAGGACCAGCTCAAACCTGCTGTATGACTGGGCCGAAAAGACCGAGGTAACTCACCCATTTGTTTCGAATCCCAATCACCGGTCCCAGGTGGTTGCGACAATAAATTTCGATGACTCGATTGATGCCTTGGAAATTGCTCAGATCTTGCGCGAAAACGGGATTGTCGACACCGAGCCATATCGCAAGCTGGGTAAGAACCAGCTTCGTATTGCGACATTTGTTGCAACAGATCCGAGCGAAGTCTCAAAACTTATCGAATCGATTGAATACGTCCTGGAGCGGATTTAGAGTTATGAAACTTTATGTGAAGCTTGAGGACAGAAAAGCAGATCCTGCGCCGATGAACTTCGACTCGAAGCCAATAATCAGAGTTGGAGCTCTAATTTGGCTCCTGATCTTCATCGTCTTGGCTGTGCTTTATCCGGCGCTGGCGGACGCGGGTCTTCAGTGGTGGCTGCACACTTCCATCGTTGGAATCAGCCTCGGAATCATTGGCCTGTGGATCATCAGAAACGACTAGCGACTTAATTAGCTCGTCTGCTTCTGCATCAGTTTTAGCCTTACCCTCAGCGCGAAGTTGTTGCCTGAATTCAGCAAGTCGTTCCGACCACGGCACCCACTTCGGAGCCAACAGCGCATCTTCCGAAGCAACCAGATTTAGTTCCGAAATTGTTGCGGGCTTGCGCTTATCTGGCTGAGTTAGTGTCACTAGCCAGTGCCAGCCACTGTATCCGCGCATCAGGCAGTTGAAACGAAGTTCGATTACGCCTTTAGCCGGCTCGGTTTCGCTAACGAACTCCCCGTAGCTGCCGCTCGGCAAATCTGCCTCTAGCAACGCTAGGGCAACATCAACGTTTTTAGCCTTCAAGCTCTTCGGCCACTCTGCGCAACAGCTGCGCTACCTTCTTGCCGTGGGCGGCCTCTGGGTACTTGCCGCGCTTTAGGTTTCCACCGATTTGATCAAGCAGTCTGATCAAGTCCTCAGTAATGATTGAAAGGTCTTCAGCTGGCTTGCGGGTGGTGGAGGTAAAGGAAGGAACCTCAAGAACTCGCACTGACAGCGCTTGAGCACCCTTGCGACCATCGGCGATGCCGAATTCAACCCGACTACCAGGCTTGATTGTCTCGGTTCCAGCTGGCAATGCACTGGCGTGCAGGAAAACTTCAGATCCGTCATCGCCTGCAATGAATCCGAATCCCTTGTCATCGTCAAAAAACTTCACTTTGCCGGTAGGCATGCTTCCCACTTTCAACTGGTCGGCGTTTAGTGTATCTGAAAGGTTAGAGTTATCTAATGGCTAAAAACCAAAATCGCCCCCAGATCGAGACAACACTGGCCTATATGGCAGTGGGAGTCATAGGACTTTCAATCGTCTCAATGCTGATAACACTTGGCCTTAGCGCACTTGGATTTAGCAACTTCCCGGTTGTTCTGGCTCAGTTGCCTCTGATTGGTTTGCCAATTGGCTTTCTGATAATTGTCGCCATGTTGATTGTCTCAATCATCAGGCGGACTAAAGAAAACGAGAATTAGTGTCTTCCATTCTGGAACTGGCTTCACAACTTCGCATGCAAACCGAGGCTGAACTGCGCCTAACCCTGCAATCCTGCCTCGGGCATGGTCAGGGCTGCGATGACTACTTTGATCTAAGTCGAGTGCTGCTGTCACGCAGAGAACTAGAGCCGAAGATTAGGGCACTCGGTGCCTCTGACTTGGAAGCACTCAGGTCACTCAAGGTCACTCCGAACTTGGTTGCAGCAAATCTTGCCACCGAGAATCTGGTGCTTGAGGAAGCCTCGCTATTGGCTCAAGAATTACAACCGGCGGCCTTCAAGCCAACCAAACGTCATGGCTCCTACCTGAGTGCCTATGAAACCCTGCTGAGCATCACCGAGCTTCTTTTTGCTTGCGAACGCCACTGGCTAGATGTGATCCGAGCAGGGATTCGGTCTCAGGATGCCAAAGAGGTTGCTCAGAAGCTGAAGCTGACCCCGAAAGATGTGCAGCGAAAGTTTCAGTTAGCCTGCTCCGCTGGATTGATTGTTGAACACCAGGGACGCTGGGTGGCATCGCAAGCCGGAATGGATTGGCTGGAGCTGGGTCGGATTGAAGCCTGGGAAGCTTTGGCAGCTTCGGTCTGGGATATTCCTGACATCAAGTTCAGTCAGGCAAGTGCGCTCGAGCAGATCACCAACGATTATCCGCTGGTAAACCTCGGCAATCTAAAGTTGCTGGAGTTTGGTGCTGACTTGGGACTGCTTGATAACGACACTGCCCTTTACCCATTGACACTTGGAAACCCCGCTGAAGCCGCCAAGGACATTGCTAAACACCTCCCGGAGATTCAGGACACGCTTCTGGTCCAGGGAGACCTGAGCATTGTTTCACCGGGTCCAATCTCAACCCAGCTGCATCGCAAGCTGGACACTTTTGCCGACTCCGAGGACCTGGGTCTTGCTTCTAGGTTTCGAATCACAAACCTCAGCATTTCTCATGCTCTCGAAACCGGAATGACGATCGACCAGATCACCGACACTCTCAGTCAAACAGCCGCTAAGCCGCTCCCTCAGCCCGTGGCTTATGTGCTCGAGCAAACAAGAACCAGGTTTGGGCAACTCAAGGTGCTGGGGTCGCCGGCCGGAACAATCGTGGAATCGACCGACACAATCTTGATTACACAGATTGCCAACGAGCAGTCGCTGCGCGGCCTAATGCTGCAGCCAATTGCTCCCGGACAGCTCGCATCAAAGCTCAGTGTTGACCTGATTTACTTCAACCTCCGTGAAGCCGGCTATGCCGCCGTGATGTTTGACGCCTCTGGAAAAATCATCTCCCCAAGGGCCCAGGCTGCAGTGGAAATTGAGTTGGCTCCAGATGATCTAATTGACAGCCGGGTTGCATCACTGATGTCTGGGGAGCGAAACCAAATGGGTGGAGACGATGTGCTGAGGCAGCTGCTGTTCGCCCAAAAGAACAAGCTCATGGTTCAGATTTCGGTTGAACTTCAGTCCGGCGAAGCCAAGCAGTTCACTCTCTCTGTTTTAGGTGTTGCCGCAGGCAGACTTCGAGGCAAGGATCAAGATAAGGATGCGGAGCGCACCCTACCGATTTCTCGCATCCAATCAGTGTTGCTGGTTTAAGCTATAAGGATGTCTCAGGGACCACTGATTGTTCAAAGCGATAGAACTGTCCTGCTCGAAACCGGACATCCAGATGCCAGCCTTGCCCGCCACGAGCTTGCAATTTTTGCTGAACTAGAGCGCGCACCCGAACACATTCACACCTACCGAATTACAAAACTGGGTCTCTGGAATGCCAGGGCAGCTGGGCATGATGCTGATTACATAATTGGGTCTCTCAAGAAGTGGTCAAAGTTTGAGATTCCGCAGCTGGTTGAGTCAGAAATTCAAAACACCATAGACCGCTTTGGAAAGCTGGCGATCGGCCGAGACGAAATTGGCTTGACCCTAACCTCTGACTCAAAGTCAGTTATGGCTGAGGTCAGCTCCAATCAGAAGATATCTGAATTTTTGGAGAACCCAATTGAGAACGGCTACCGAGTTCAAGATTGGGCTAGAGGCGCACTTAAGCAGCAGCTACTCAAGCTTGGTTGGCCGGCAGCTGACAACGCTGGCTACACCCCAGGTGCCCCATACCCAATAGAGCTAGTTCAAGATGGCTGGAACATCAGGGAGTACCAGGAAGAAGCAGCGGAGAAGTTTGAGAGCGGTGGCTCGGGAGTCGTCGTGCTCCCCTGTGGAGCTGGCAAGACAATCGTCGGTGCCGCAACGATGGCAAAAATCAAGGCGAACACTCTGATATTGGTGACCAACACCGTTGCCGCAAGGCAGTGGCGGGATGAACTGTATGCCAAAACAAGCCTGGTCGAAAGCGACATTGCAGAGTATTCAGGCAGCAGCAAGGAGCTCGCACCGGTAACCATCGCCACCTACCAAATCTTGACCACCAAGCGAAAAAATGAGTTCACTCACCTGGCACTCTTGAACGCCAGGGATTGGGGTCTAATCATCTACGACGAGGTGCACCTGCTTCCTGCACCCATCTTTAAGATGACCGCCGACCTGCAGGCACGACGCAGGCTTGGACTCACCGCGACTTTGGTGAGAGAGGACGGGCGCGAGTCAGACGTGTTCTCACTGATTGGTCCAAAGCGATTTGATGCCCCCTGGAAAGACATAGAGGCACAAGGCTACATAGCTCCAGCCAATTGCTTTGAAGTCAGGGTGCAGTTGCCAGACGAGGCAAGAATGGATTACGCAATTGCTGACCAGGAAAGTCGATTCAAAATTGCCGCGACTGCGACGGCAAAGCTCGACGTGATGCGCCGAATTCTAAAAAAACACAGCGGAGAGCCAACCTTGATAATTGGCCAATATCTGGACCAAATTTCTGAGGTTGCCGCAGCGCTGAACATTGACAAACTAACTGGAGAAACTCCGGTTGATGAACGTGAGCGACTTTTCAAGGCTTTCCGAACTGGCGAGATAAACACTCTGGTTGTGTCCAAGGTGGCGAACTTCTCGGTGGACCTTCCAGAGGCATCAGTCGCAATTCAGATCTCGGGAGCATTTGGCTCAAGACAAGAAGAGGCTCAGCGCCTGGGCCGGCTACTGCGTCCCAAGCAAGATGGACGTTCGGCGGCTTTCTACACAATCGTTGCTGCCGACACCAACGAGCAGGATTTCGCCCAGAACCGCCAACGCTTCTTAGCTGAACAGGGCTACTCATATGAAATCTTGGACGCGGAAGACATATAACAGCTAACTCACAGGAATCTTCCAGCTAACTGGCTCAGACTGTTAGCTATGGACAAACTAAAAGTTCTGGTGGTTGATGATGAACCAAACATTAGAGACTTGCTTTCAGCAAGCCTGCGCTTTGCCGGACACCAGGTAGCAACTGCGGCAAATGGAACCGACGCGATCAAGATGATCACCGACACCAGCCCCGACATCGTGCTGCTCGATGTGATGCTGCCTGATATTTCTGGGTTTGGGGTAACCAAAAAAATTCGTGGAATGGGGATTGAAACACCAATTCTGTTCCTCACCGCTCGAGATGACACCGAGGACAAGGTCGCCGGTCTAACCGTCGGCGGAGATGACTATGTAACCAAGCCATTCAGTCTCGACGAGATCATGGCCCGAGTTTCCGCAATCATGCGCCGGACCGGCAAGGACTCTAGCGCGGGATCGGTTATCAACGTTGGCGAGCTATCAATCAATGAGGATGCTCACGAGGTGAGTGTCAACGAACAGTTTGTGGACCTATCCCCCACTGAATATCAATTGCTGCGCTACCTTGCAACGAACCCCAACCGAGTCTTGACTAAGGCCCAAATCCTTGACCACGTGTGGGAATATGATTTCAATGGTGAAATGGGAATCGTTGAAAGCTACGTTTCCTACCTCAGAAAGAAACTAGACCCGTTGTCATCGGAACCGCTGATTGTTACCAAGCGCGGTGTCGGATATATGTTCAAGGGGCCGAAGGGCTAGTAATTGAAAAACAGGTTCATGCTTGGCTGGGAGCGTATTTCTCTCAGAACCAAGCTCACCACCCTGTCGGTAGGGCTCATTGGAGTGCTGCTGGTTGTCTCTAGTGCTGGAACCATTGCTCTTCTAAATACCTACCTTCAGCGCAACACCGACACTCTTCTGACAACCACCGCCAACCAGCTCAAGGGCGAAAACCCGCAGCTGCTGGAGGCGAAAGTTGCCACCGGTCGACTAACATTGCCGTCTCTTCCAAGCGACTACTACATCGCGATTTTGGACGCTCAAGGCAACCAGTACCTGGGATTGATCTCTGCAACCGGTGGCGGCCGAGAGGTCCCGAACTTTTCGAGCCTGACACTGGAAACGGTTCGAGAGACGCAAGGGATTCCCTTTGACATCTCAGTCGACCGTTCCGCCAGGCCCGACCGTCAGTGGCGCATGGTGGCACTGCCATTGGACTTGGCACGAGGGTCGGTAGTCGTTGCCCTGCCTACAAACACCAACCGACAAATCATTGCCGAGTATTCGGTAATCGGTGGCCGGTTTGGTGTATTCCTATTGGTTCTTTCCGGCTTTAGTATCTGGCTCACCATTACCTCGGCCCTTAGGCCACTGAGGGAAGTGGAGCGAACTGCAGCTGCAGTGAAGGCTGGAAAGTTCTCCTCTCGTCTTCTCACTAGACACGGCAAGACCGAGATTGGGCGCCTGAATCGAGCTCTCAACAGCATGCTTGACAGCATTGAAACTGCGGTTAGTGGCAAAGACAAGACTCTCGACCAGATGCGCCGATTTGTTTCTGACGCCAGCCACGAACTGCGGACCCCGCTGGTTACCGTTCGCGGCTACGCCGAGCTTTATCGCATGGGAGCGATAACTAAGAGACAAGATGTTGCCGAGGCAATGCAGCGAATTGAAAGTGAAGCAATTCGAATGTCCGGCCTGGTTGAGTCGCTTCTTACTCTGACCCGCATGGATGAACTTGGAAACCTTGAAACCTCTGAAACCGACATCGCAGAACTTGCAGACGCTGTTGTCAAAGACGCGTCAGTTGCTAATCAAAAGGTCAGCTTCAGAGCCGTCCGGATTGGTAAGAACTTCGTGGGTCAGGTTGATGGCGACCGAATCAAACAGGTGCTCACAAACCTGGTAGCTAACGCTTCGAGATTTGCCCCGGACTCTTCCGAGGTAACCCTCGAGATTGAGAGCAGAGAGAAAGATTTTGCAATCCGGATTGCCGACCACGGAGACGGAATCCCAGAGAGCCTGAGGGACAAGGTCTTTGAGCGCTTCTATCGAGCAGACAACTCCAGGAACCGCGACACCGGTGGCTCAGGATTGGGATTGGCAATTGCCAAGTCGATAGTGACCGCCCATCAGGGAAAGATCTGGGCAGAAGAAACTGAGGGCGGCGGGGCTACCTTCGTGATCGAGATTCCAAGAACTCAAGCCAGCTAAAACCGGCATAAAAATACCGGGTGACAGTAATTGCCACCCGGTATTTTTTTATAACTTCTTAGAAGTCCATACCGCCACTTGGGTCAGCAGGCATTGCCGGAGCTGGCTCTGGCTTGTCTGCTACAACCGCTTCAGTGGTTAGGAATAGTCCTGCAATCGATGCCGCGTTTAGCAGCGCCGAGCGGGTTACCTTGACTGGATCGTTGATGCCAGCCTTCAGCATGTTGACGTATTCACCGGTAGCGGCGTTTAGGCCCTCGCCGTCTGGAAGGTTCGAGACCTTCTCAGCAACTACGCCTGGCTCTAGGCCGGCGTTGATAGCGATCTGCTTCAATGGTGCAGAGATTGCAACGCGCACGATGTTCGCACCGGTTGCCTCGTCACCCTTTAGCTTCAGCTTGTCAAAGGCAACCTTGCCTGCCTGCAGTAGAGCAACTCCACCACCTGCAACAATGCCTTCTTCAACCGCTGCCTTTGCGTTGCGGACGGCGTCCTCAATGCGGTGCTTACGCTCCTTCAGCTCCACCTCAGTGGCAGCTCCGGCCTTGATTACAGCAACACCGCCGGCAAGCTTTGCCAAGCGCTCCTGAAGCTTCTCACGGTCGTAGTCTGAATCAGTGTTTGCAATCTCGCGACGAATCTGCTCGACACGACCCTTGATCTGCTCGCCGTCGCCAGCACCCTCAACGATTGTGGTCTCGTCCTTGGTGATAACCACCTTGCGAGCGCGCCCTAGCATTGCAAGCTCAGTGCTTTCAAGCTTTAGGCCAACCTCTTCGGCAATTACCTGACCACCGGTCAAGATCGCGATGTCCTGAAGCATTGCCTTGCGACGGTCGCCGAAGCCAGGAGCCTTTACGGCTACTGACTTGAAGATGCCGCGAATCTTGTTGACCACAAGAGTTGCAAGAGCTTCGCCCTCGATGTCCTCGGCAATGATCAATAGTGGCTTACCGGCCTGCATGACCTTGTCAACAATTGGGAGCAGGTCCTTCATGTTTGAGACCTTGTTGTTCACGATTAGAACGTAGGCATCCTCAAGGATTGCTTCCTGACGGTCTGGGTCGGTAACCATGTATGCAGAGACGTAGCCCTTGTCGAAGCGCATTCCCTCGGTTAGCTCTAGGTGGATGCCGAAGGTGTTTGATTCCTCAACGGTAACCACACCCTCCTTGCCAACCTTGTCGATTGCCTCGGCGATAATCTCACCAATTGCTGAGTCTCCAGCAGAGATTGATGCGGTCGCAGCAATCTGCTCCTTGGTCTCAACTGGCACTGCCATCTTGACTAGTGATTCGATCACTGCGGCAGATGCCTTTTCGATTCCGCGCTTCAGGCTGATTGGGTCAGCTCCGGCTGCAACGTTGCGCAGGCCTTCCTTGACAAGAGCCTGAGCCAAAACGGTTGCGGTTGTGGTTCCGTCACCGGCAACGTCATCGGTCTTCTTGGCAACTTCCTTGACTAGCTCTGCACCGATTTTCTCGAATGGGTCGCTTAGTTCAATTTCCTTTGCGATTGAAACACCGTCGTTGGTGATGGTGGGGGCTCCCCACTTCTTCTCCAAAACAACGTTGCGGCCACGTGGGCCTAGGGTGACCTTAACGGTGTCGGCCAGAATGTTTAGGCCGCGCTCGAGGCCGCGACGGGCCTCCTCGTTGAAGTGAATAATTTTTGCCATGAGGGTTTCTCCCGGTTGGTTTAAGTCTGGTAATTAGCACTCTTAGTATACGAGTGCTAATAAAGTTTTAGCACTCTAATGCTCCGAGTGCAAGCGAACACCGGTAGCAATAAAGCTAGCCGGTGTTCGAATTGTTGTTACTTAAGCGACTGGAACGACGTTTTCAGCCTGAGGACCCTTGTCCCCGTCCTTTACGTCGAACTCAACACGCTGGTTTTCGCGAAGTTCGCGGTACCCATCTGCGGCGATAGCGGAGAAGTGAACGAATACGTCCGGTCCGCCATCCTGAGTGATGAATCCAAAACCCTTTTCAGAGTTGAACCACTTAACGGTTCCTTGTGCCATGTGTTGCTCCTGATGCTTGTACCACCTGCGTATGTCACAGATGCATCAAGCTCAACCTCGGTCATAGCTCGACTCCATGAGTCTAGGGGCAAATCATGCAAAAAGACAGGGATATTTAATGGGATGGAATGTGTTATCTAACGGTTATAAATTACAGGTGAGGAGTTTTTTATGAAATATGAAGTTTTCAAGACTGATCAGCAGTGGCAGGAAGAGCTTTCCGACGTTGAATACCACGTGCTTAGAATGGCCGGCACCGAGCGCGCCTACACCGGTGAACTCCTAGACGAAAAGCGAATCGGTACCTACAGCTGTCGCGGCTGCGGAGCCGAACTCTTTGAGGCCGAGACTAAGTTTGATTCTCACTGCGGCTGGCCCTCTTTTTATAAGTCGCGAGACAACGAGGCAATCGAATATATCGAGGACCGATCTCACGGAATGGTGCGCACGGAAGTCAGGTGCGCCAAATGTGGCTGTCACCTGGGCCACCTTTTCGACGATGCCCCGCAAACCCCAACCGGAAATCGCTACTGCATTAACTCAGTATCGATCACCTTCCAGGCGCAGCAAGACTAGGTTCAGTTAGTAGTCTTTCTTACGCTCACAGAAAAGGTGCGTTTGGGAACTCTAATTAATGTCATAGCCATTCTGATTGGCGCTGGGCTCGGAGTGGCTTTGGGCCACAGGCTGCCAGAAAAAATTTCCCGCACCCTGACCGACGCTCTTGGCCTGGTCGTGCTGGTGATTGGTGGGCTGAATCTGGTGGCTCTTAGCGACGCGGCCTTCGTGGCTGCAGTTACCTCCGCCGGCACGCTGTTAGTTGTTCTTGCGGCCCTAGTTTTGGGCAGCATCGTTGGTTCCCTAATTGGCATTGAGCAGCGGCTTTCACAATTTGGCACCTGGCTTCAGCTGAAAGTGTCCAAGGGTGGCGACAAAGACAAGTTCATTGAGGGATTCGTAAACGCATCACTGCTTTTCACAATCGGACCAATGGCAGTCCTGGGGGCTCTTCAAGATGGGCTTGGTCAGGGCTTTGATGTGCTGGCCTTGAAATCAACACTGGACGGACTGACTTCGGTTGCCTTCGCGGCAGCCCTTGGCTGGGGAGTTGCCTTCTCGGCAATTCCAGTTGGGCTCTGGCAGGGACTGCTGACACTGATTGCAGCGAGCGCCGGCGCTTTGATGAGCTCGGCTCTGGTCGCATCTATTACTGCAACCGGTGGGATCTTGCTTCTTGGAACCGGGCTACGAGTGCTTCAGATCAGAATGGTCGCTGTTGCTGACATGCTGCCGGCTCTTATCTTTGCTCCGCTCATAACGCTGCTGGTGTCGAGCTTTATTTAGTCCTGCCCGGTTAGCTTTCTAACATCACCCAAAAGCTTGTAGAAATCATCCTCAGTCATCAGACCCAGGTCCATGACTGCTTCCTTCACGGACATGTTCATCTTGGAAGCGTGCTTGGCAATCTGTGAAGTCTTTTCATAGCCAAGGCTTGGACCCAAAGCGGTGACCAGTCCAATCGAGTTTTCAACCGTGAGCCGCAGGTGCTCGGTGTTTGCGGTAATGCCGCTGATGCAGAAATCTGCCAGGATCTGGCAGCTCTGTCGAAGATAGACAACACTCATCATCAGCGACCTGGCAATGATTGGCTCGAAGGCATTGAGCTGAAGTTGTCCAGCCTCTGCCGCCATGGTCACGATCAAGTCGTTTCCGATAACCGTGAAGGCGACCTCATTGACCGCCTCTGGAATAACCGGGTTTACCTTTCCGGGCATGATCGAGGAACCGGCTTGCCTAGGAGGCAGGTTGATCTCGTTGATGCCGGCTCGGGGGCCCGATGACAGAAGCCGAAGGTCGTTGGATATTTTAGAAAGCTTGGTGGCCAGGCGCTTGAAGGTGCTGGACACCGAAACAAACACACCGGTGTCGCTGGTTGCCTCGATCAAGTTGACCGCGGGAATGAAGCTGTGCTCACAAATCTCGCTGAGCACCTCACACACCAGTTGGGAATATCCCTCGGGGGTATTCAGCTTGGTTCCAATTGCCGTTCCACCCAGGTTTATTTCACTTAGCAGCGGGACCATTTCTTCGAGCCTGCCCTGGTCCTCACTAAGAGTCTGAGACCACGCTGCAAACTCTTGTCCAAGGGTCATCGGAACCGCGTCCTGGAGCTGGGTGCGGCCCATTTTTATGACCTCTTCAAATTCTTTGGCCTTGGCGTCAATGGCCCTGCGCAAATAGGCAACCTCTTCCAACAGTGCCCTGATTTCGATAATCATTGAAACTCGAATTGCTGTCGGGTAAACATCGTTGGTCGACTGCGAGGCATTGACGTGGTTCAGCGGATGGATGTGTTCAAACTCGCCCTTTTTGAAGCCTGCAATTTCTAGCGCCCTGTTTGCGACAACCTCGTTCGCATTCATGTTGGTTGAGGTTCCAGCACCACCTTGAATGGCGTCGACTACAAACTGATCATCAAGCTTCCCATCGCGGACTTCGATGGCGGCGTCAATAATTGGCCCAGCGATTTCGGGAGTTATTACTCCAAGTTGGAGATTCGCCCTTGCCGAGGCTTCCTTGATAAAGCCCAGACCTCGGATCAATGAGCGGTAGTGGCCAATTGGCACACCGCTGATTGGGAAGTTCTCGACAGCCCTGAGGGTATGGACACCCCAGTAAGCCTCTTCAGGTATTTCACGTTGACCCAGAAGGTCGCTTTCAAGCCTCATTGCTTTCACAACATCAGTATGGCAGAGCAACGCCGAGACTTAGCAGCTTCTATTCATGTATCACCCTTACACTCAGTAGATGAGCGCAACTTTAACCAGCAAGACTCCCACAAATTTTCACCTGATCCTGCAGCAGGTTAGGGATGCTGGACTTCTTTCGAAACGTCCTAGCTTTTATGTAATCAGGCTGGCAGTAATCAGTGTTATTGCTTCCGCTCTTTGGGTGGGTGCAGGATTTGCAGGCTATGCGCTGGACTACAGCCAGTGGTGGATTATCGCCGGGTTCTTACTTGCGGGGCTCCTTGGAATCATGAGTGCCCAGTATGGATTCATTGCCCACGAAGCTTCTCACCGCCAGGTTTTTAGAAACAACAAAGCCAATGACTGGCTCGGTCTCGTGCTTGCAAATCTATTTGCTGGACTTAGCTACGGCTTTTGGCTTCGCAAGCACAACAAGCACCACCAGCGCCCGAACCAAATTGGTGAGGACCCTGACATTGCGATCCGAGTCTTGAGCTTCACCACCGAATCCAAAGAAGAGAAAAAGGGAATTGAACGTTTCTTCTCGGATCGCCAGGGCTATCTGTTCCCGTTCCTGTTGCTATTCACTGGGTTTGATTTGCTGGTGGACTCATTTGCAGGGCTGAAGCGAAAAGAACGCCCACTGAAGGTTCGCATCCTGGAGTTCAGCCTGATGATGGTTCGTCAGACTGCGCCCTATTTTGTGATGGCGCTCATGTTTGGATGGCTCTGGGCAATTGCCCTCTGGCTTTTCATGATGATGACCTTCGGCTTTTTTATGGGGGCAGCCTTTGCTCCAAACCACAAGGGCATGCCACTTGTCGAGAAGGACAGCAAGCTCGACTTCTTTTCAAGGCAGGTGCTGACTTCTAGAAACATCAAGGGCAGCTGGCTCAAGGACAACCTGATGGGTGGTCTGAACTACCAGGTCGAGCACCACCTGTTCCCTTCAATGGCTCGACCAAACTTGAGAAAAGCTCATCAGCTGGTTTCTGAGTTCTGCGAGAAAAACGGGATCACGATGGTGGAGATGAACCTCCTAGCAAGCTACGTAGTGATCATGAAGCACCTAAACAAGGTTGGTCTAAGCAACAACGCTGACCCATTTGTTTGCCCGATGGTCGCTGAGCTTCGACCTAGAAGCTAAAACAAAAGGTCTCGAGCCAGTGCTAGCCTGCGGAGATGTAACTCTGGAACGCAACCAAACTCGCCTTTAAAAACTTTGCGACCTTCACGGGTCAAACCTCGAGAGCCGACTACTGGTATTTCGTGTTGGCACTCGTGATTGCCAACACCGCCCTTTCCATTTTGTCGGATCAACTCGCATCGCTTTTTAGCTTGATTTCACTGCTGCCAGTGATTACCGCTTCGACTCGAAGACTTAGAGACGCAGGGCTAACCCCCAACCTGTTTTGGTGGCTGCTGTTGCCATTTGCTGGCTTGGTTATCTTGATTGTGCAGCTCGGGAAACCCGGTGCTGCAGGCCCGAAGTAAAAACAGAGCCGACCACGGGACTCGAACCCGTAACCCCCACTTTACAAGAGTGGTGCGCTACCAATTGCGCCAGGTCGGCAGAGATAAACCAAAAGGATTACTCGGCTGGAAGCCTATCAGGGTTCTGACAGTGAAGCATTAAACTTACCCGGTGCTACTCAAGAGAATCCTCAAAAGTAAGACCACCTATTTCTATCTTGTGCCCCTACTTGCGGTCACAATCGGCTGGCTGGTCTTTAGTAGCGATGAGACTCCCCCTGCAATTTCCAGCTTCGAGATATCTCCGACAAATTCAGTTCTGACAGAAGAAGGTCTCGTCCTTAGCTACTCCGGGACCCTTACCGATTCTCGAGGGATAACTGAGGCTCATTTCCTTTGCAAGCAGAATCAGCAAGCGAATTTGCAGCTTTATTTGGGCTTCACTTCGGCCGAAGCCAACCTCGTCAGCTTCGGAGTGTTGCCCGGGTCACCAAGTTGGCAGGGTGCCTGGGTGGGAACCAGCCAGGATCTAACATTCCAGGGCACCGGCCGTGTCCCAGCTGGATTCAGCGGAACCGAATGCGATTGGTCGGTGACCCTTACGGATCTGCTCGGAAATTCGATTGAGATCGAACTTCCGAACCGAACCGTAATTACTAAGTAGCTTTCTATTCAGCGGTTGCTAGTTGAACAAATTGTGCAAAGCGCTCTGCAGAAACTAGGTCATCGCCTGTCGCCCAGGTGTACTGGTTGCCATTTACCAGGATCGTTGGAGTTCCCGAAACGCTGACGCCATCCTGAGGCGAGGACAACACAGTCTGGGTGTGCTGTTCGATGTAATCTCCGAAGCTCTTGGCTTGGATGCAGCCCTTAACTTCCTCGGTGCCAGCTCCAGCCTCTTCAGCATAAGCAAATAGCTCATCGTCACTGAGTCCTTCAGTTCCCTCGGCAGGCTGGTTAAGCATCAGCAGCTCGTGCAGGTCAAAGAATGCGTCTGGCTCGAAGTTTGCAACACACAAAGAAGCGTTGGCTGCTCGTGATGAGTAGGCGTTTAGAGAAGCTCGGTCCAGGAATGAAATAGGTCGAATCTCGACTGTGGCAGCTCCAATGTCGGCCCATGATCGAATCTGAGCGGAGTTAGGAACATCGAAGGCCTGACAGATTGGGCACTGGTAGTCAACGTAAACGACTATCTCCGGGGTATCACCGGCGGCGTCCGGAGTTGGTGTGTTTGTTTCAGTAAACGCCTGGAGACCAACTCCAACCTTCAGTCCTCCAAGCTCGGTTAGGTTGTTTGGCACTTCGCCAACAATTGGTGCATCCGCTCGGTTAGCAGCATCAATAACCACGACTGCTGCGACTCCACCAACAATACCTAGGGCCACCAGCACAACGGCCACCTGAATCAACAGACGATTGCGCTTTTCTTTCTTGGCACTCTCAGCTCTTAGTTCACGCGCCTTTTGTCTTGCGGCTTCACGTTGCTCAGAGCGAGTTGGCTTTTCATTGGAAGTCATTTATGTCCTTTTGGTATCACTTTGGTTTGGCGCCCTCTAATTCTAATTACAGTGCAATACTTATGGGGTTCGCTTCGGCAAACACCTATCACTTCGGATCGTCCGGCACGTACCTGCCGGTGGAGGAGAAAATCATGGCATCAGTGTCATTCAAAGACGCAACAAGGCTCTACCCTGGCGGAACCAAGCCAGCTGTGGACAAACTAAACCTAGAAGTCAAGGACGGC
>DDBH01000013.1:117504-139233 GCA_002333405.1 Micrococcales bacterium UBA2037
CGGCAAACACCCATCACTACGGATCGTCCGGCACGTACCTGCCGGTGAAGGAGAAGATCATGGCATCAGTGTCATTCAAAGACGCAACAAGGCTCTACCCTGGCGGAACCAAGCCAGCTGTGGACAAACTAAACCTAGAAGTCAAGGACGGCGAGTTCTTGGTTCTAGTTGGACCATCAGGTTGTGGTAAGTCAACCTCCCTGCGCATGCTTGCAGGCCTTGAAGAAGTAAATGAGGGTGGAATTTACATTGGTGACAGAGAAGTCACCGACGTCCCACCAAAGGACCGCGACATCGCGATGGTGTTCCAGAACTACGCTCTCTACCCACACATGACTGTGGCGGAAAACATGGGCTTCGCTCTAAAAATTGCTGGTGTCAGCAAGGACGAGCGCGCTGAGCGTGTACTGGAGGCTGCAAAGCTTTTGGACCTTGAACCATACCTAAACCGCAAGCCAAAGGCACTATCCGGTGGACAGCGTCAGCGCGTTGCCATGGGTCGTGCCATTGTTCGTAAGCCTCAGGTGTTCCTAATGGATGAGCCGCTATCGAACCTGGATGCCAAGCTTCGTGTTCAGACCAGAACCCAAATCGCTTCATTGCAGCGCCGACTTGGTGTGACCACCGTTTACGTGACCCACGACCAGGTTGAAGCCATGACCATGGGTGATCGCGTTGCGGTATTGAAGGACGGCTTGCTACAGCAGGTTGACACCCCAAGAAACCTTTACGACAAGCCACAGAACGTCTTTGTGGCTGGCTTCATTGGCTCACCAGCCATGAACCTAGTGCAGCTACCAATCATCGACGGCGGAGTTCAGTTCGGTGACGCAGTGCTACCGATTTCAAAGGAAGTTCTTGCGAAAGCAACTGGCTCCCGAGTCACAGTCGGTGTTCGTCCAGAAAAGATGAGCGTTGCTGCCCACGGACTAGTAGTCGACGTCGACGTAGTTGAAGAGCTTGGTAGCGACGGTTACCTATACGGTCGTGTTCAACTCGATGGCAACGAGCAAAACGTTGTGGTTCGCGTTGACCCGATTGATCACCCTAAGGCTGGAGACAAGATCCACCTACAGGCTGACCCTGAGGCGGTACACGTCTTCGACGGAGAGACCGGCGAGCGCCTCAACTAGGCCTCAATGCCCGCTTCGCTAAACATTACGGCTGCCACGGCAGAACCAGCACTGCTGGATCTGACGTGGCATTTGCCGTTGGAGAGCTGGCCAAAGGAAAGCATTGCTGCGCTTCCTAAGGGGCTGTCCCGTCACACGGTTCGATTTGCCCACTTGAACGACCACGTCATTGCCATCAAGGAAACCTTGTTTGAGTTGGCAAAGCGTGAATATGACATGCTTCGAAAGCTGGAGAAGCTAGACATTCCCTGTGTTGAAGCATTCGCGATCATCAATAACCGCGAGGACGCCGACGGTAATCCACTCCCAGCAGTTCTGATCACCCGGCACCTGAAGTTCTCATTGCCATACAGAGCGATGTGGTCACAGGGCCTACGCGAACAAACCGCCAACCGACTGGTTGATGCTCTTGCGCTATTGCTCGTGAGGCTTCACCTAACCGGATTCTTCTGGGGCGATGTGTCACTGTCAAACACGCTGTTTAGAAGAGATGCCGGACAATTTGCTGCCTACCTGGTCGATGCCGAGACCGGGCACCTCTATGAAACTCGGCTATCCAATGGACAGCGCGAGAATGACTTAGAAATCGGCCGCGTGAACATCGCCGGTGAGCTGATGGACCTAATCGCCTCCGGCAAGGCGACAGATATTGATCCAGCAATTGTCAGCCAGCGAATCGTAGACAAATACCATGAGCTCTGGAAAGAGCTGACTCAGGTTGAAACTTTTGACTCCAGTGAGCGCTGGAAGATCTCCAGAAGAGTTCAGCGACTAAACGAGCTCGGTTTCGACATCCAAGAACTCGCCATGGTCAAAGACCACAATCAGGACACCGTCCGGATTCAACCGAAGGTGGTCGACGCTGGTCACCACACGCGCAGGCTGCTGCTACTAACCGGCCTGGACGTTGAGGAAAACCAAGCACGAAGACTTTTGAACGACATTGACCAATATGGTCTTGCTCACTCCCACCTCGGCATCGACGAAGAAGTGCTGGCCCACCAATGGCTGAGCGAAGTATTCGAACCGGTGGTCGGTGCAATCCCCGAAGAGCTGATGGTTAAGTTGGAGCCAGCCGAGCTGTTTCACGAGGTGCTCGAGCATCGGTTGCACATGTCAGAAACTCAAGGTGAAGACGTCTCGATAGTTGAGGCTGTCAGAAGCTACATTTCCAACGTGCTTGCACACAGACGCGACGAGTCAGCGGTACTCAATGGCAACCTTGCAACCGAATCAATTGAGCTCGCGGACTCGGTTCCAACCGGCCTGATTGTCGTTGCCGATGATGATGACGGCGGCGACTGGCGCGATAAGGTCTAGCTTCTCAGCGTGGAGATTTGGTAAAGCGCGACGCTGGCCGCAATTCCCGCATTCAAAGACTCGGTAGCCTGAGAAATCGGAATCGAAATAATCTGATCGCAGTTTTCTTGAACCAGCCTTGAAAGACCCTTGCCCTCGGAACCAACGATGACCAGCAGTGGCTTGTCATGCAGATCAAACTTAGGCAGTGACACATCGCCGTCACCATCGAGGCCAACTACAAAGACACCGCGTCGCTTGTATTCCTTGATGGTTTGGTTCAGGTTCGCAGCAAGTGCAACCGGCATTCTGGCGGCGGCTCCCGCCGATGTTTTCCAGGCTGCTGCGGTAACCCCAACTGATCTGCGCTGCGGCAAGATAACGCCGTTTCCACCAAATGCAGCAACTGAACGAATGATCGCGCCCAAGTTTCTCGGGTCGGTGATGCCATCGAGTGCGACGATCAGCGGCAGGGTTGATGCCGATAGTGCTCTATCTAGCAGCTCGTTTGGATCCTTGTAGTTGTATGGAGGGACCTGGAGCGCGATGCCCTGGTGGACACTGTCGCCACCGGTCATCCGGTCAATCTCAACTCGAGTTACCTCATTGACGGAGATTCCGCGGTTGTTAGCAATGCTGATTGCGTCACGCACCCGGTCGTCATAATCAATTCGCTGAGCAATGTAGAGGGCGGTTGCTGGAATCTTTGCTCTGAGTGCCTCGACGACTGAATTCCTGCCGGATAGAACCTCAGTGGCATTGGCCTTTGAGCTCTTTCCGGTCTTTGACGCAACGAACTGTCCCTTTTTCGGGGCTTGCCTGGCCTCGGCCTTGGCCTTTTGAGTTCTATAGCTGTTGTGATAAGGGCGGTCTTCAGCCTTTGGTGTGGGGCCCTTGCCCTCTAGCGCCTTGCGGCCGTGGCCGCCGGTGCCCTTAGTTGGACCCTTCTTGGCCTTGCTGGCTCCCGGTCTTCCAAGTTTTGCCATTAGTTCAAACTCCAATGTGTTCCAGATGATGAGTCGGCAAGTTCAATGCCGATTTCTAGCAGCTGATCTCTAATCTGATCTGCTCGCTGATAGTTCTTTTCTTCTCTTGCCTTGTTCCGCTCCAAGATTAGAGCTCCAATTACCTTGTCTAAGGCTTGGTGTTCAAGATTCGAATCCTTTGAGCTCTCTGGTGCTAAGCCTAGGACATCAAGCATCGCAACCACTTCACCCCAGCTTTGGTGCGCTTGCGCAAGACGCTGTTCATCCAGATCGGTGTTTCCAGATCTGGCGGTTTCGTGAATTACCGCTAGGGCCCCAGGCACATTCAGGTCGTCATTCATGTGCTCTTGAAACTCAATTGGCAATTGCGACTGCGCAACTTCGCTGAACCTGGTCTCTGCCAGCTCGCGCTCACAGCGCTCGACAAAACCGTGGAGCCGCGCCAGTGCTGAAGCTGACTCCATTGGTCCCTCTGGCTGATAATCCAAAACCGATCGATAGTGGGCGCTGGCTAGGTAGTAGCGGACCGCTTTGTCGCTGACACCAGCAAAAAGCTGCTCCGAGGAAACCGAGTTACCCAGTGACTTTGACATCTTCTGACCCTGGATGCTCACCAGGCCATTGTGGACCCAGTAGTTTGCAAAAGCGTGTCCGGCGGCATTGGACTGAGCTAGCTCGTTTTCGTGGTGAGGGAACCGAAGGTCCAAGCCACCACCGTGAATGTCGAACTGCTGGCCCAGAAAGTGCGCTGCCATCGCTGAGCACTCGATGTGCCAGCCAGGACGACCTCTACCAAACGGAGCATCCCAGCTCGCACTCTCGGGTTCACTGTCTTTGGCCTGTTTCCAGAGTGCGAAGTCCTGTGGGTTGCGCTTTGACTTGTCGCCCGATTCGCTTTCCATGTCTTCAAGTTTTTGATGCGTTAGTGCGCCGTAGTCAACCCACTTAGCGGTGTCGAAATAAACATTGCTGGATCCATCCAGTCCCTGATAGGCATGGCCTGAGTCCATAAGAAGTTGAATTAGCTCAATCATTTGCGGGATGTGCCCGGTCGCACGAGGTTCGGCTGCAGGTGGAGCCAGGTCTAATCGCCTATAATCTGCTGCGAATTCTTGCTCATACTTATAGGCAAGCGCCCACCACTCAGTCCCGGTCTTGCTGGCATTTTCCAGAACTTTGTCATCGATGTCAGTGACATTGCGAATCATCTGAACCTTGAGGCCCTGGCTTTCAAACCACCTGGCCATCAAGTCATAGACCAGCGCTGCACGAAGGTGGCCGATGTGCGGGCTTGATTGCACGGTTGGTCCGCACACATACATAGAAACACGGCCGGGAACCAGCGGCTTGAAATCCCGCAGCTCGCCATCTTTAGTATCAAAGAGCTTCATAGTCAAAAGCCTAGCCACGCATTCTCACCAGAGAGGTAGCCACAGCGGCCACGCCGCGGGCGTCAGCCAGGAAACCAAGGCCATCAGTAGTGGTAGCAAGCACCGAAACCGGGGCCCCGACAATCTGGCTCAACCGAGCTTCCAGCTCGGCCCGACGGGGTCCAATTTTTGGCTTATCTGCCACAACTTGAACTGCCACGTTGGCGGGTTCAAATCCGGCGACATTGAGAAGCTTCACAGTTTCAGTAAGGAAAAGCTCTCCGCTGGCTCCCTGATATTCCTTGCGGTCCACACCAAAAATAGATCCAATGTCCCCGAGGCTTGCCGCAGCTAGCAGTGCATCGACTACCGCGTGAGCTACCGCATCGCCGTCGCTGTGGCCGGAAAGGCCTGGGTATTCTGCCCACTCCAAACAACCCAGCATCAGCTTGCCAGAGTCACCGAACTGGTGGGCATCAACACCGATGCCACTTCTGACGTCAGCAAAAATTGCCCGCGCACGTTCGAGATCGGAGGGTGTAGTTATTTTGAAGGCATGCTCATGACCGTCGACCGTGGCAGTTGGCACGCCGATTGATTCGAGTAGGCCGGCTTCATCAGTGAAGTCCTCAGTGGCAGCCGCCAGTCCATCGCGCAGTGTCGAAACCCTAAACCCCTGCGGTGTTTGAACCAAACGAAGCGAGTTTCTATCAACAGTTTTGTCGACCCAGTGATCTGTTACTTGCTTGACAGTGTCTGCCGGCTTCATTGCTGGAACCACACAGTCGGCCCACTCCAGAGCCAGGTTCACGCGGTCGAAAACCTCTTTGGGGGTGAATGCCCTAGCGGCATCATGAACCAACACGAAGTCGGAGGTGACCTCTGCCATTCCGGCTGCAACGGACTGCTGCCTAGTATCGCCGCCAACAACCACCTTGAAATCAGAGAAGAATTTCGCTGTCAAGCGCTCAAACTCCGGAACAAGCCCATCGGGAGCGACAACAATCAGCTGATCGGGCTTGAATTCTGAGATGTGCATTAGGGAAAGCTCAAGCAGGGTTTTTCCAGCAACTGACACCACTGCCTTTGGAACAGATGCCCCGAGTCTTGTGCCCTTACCGGCAGAGACCAGCACCACCGAAACGGTCATTCGTTAGCTAGCCAATACCTTGTCGAGCTCGGCGGATGCCTTTTCCTCGTCCACCTTGCGGGCAAGAGCTAGCTCTGAAATCAGAATCTGCCTCGCCTTAGCCAGCATGCGCTTTTCACCAGCGCTCAATCCGCGATCCTGGTCACGGCGCCACAGGTCACGAACAACCTCAGAAACCTTGACGACATCGCCTGATGCAAGCTTTTCTAGGTTTGCCTTGTAGCGCCTGGACCAGTTGGTTGGCTCTTCTACGAATTCCGCGCGAAGTACGTCAAAGACCTGCTTGACGCCCTTTTTGTCGATGACGTCGCGAACGCCGACCATCTCAACGTTTGCCGCTGGCACCTCAATGATGAGGTCACCCTGCGCTACCTTGAGTTTCAGGTAAGACTGGGATTCCCCGCGAACAGTCTTCTTGGAAACCTTAATGATTTCAGCTGCACCGTGGTGCGGATAAACGACTGTTTCGCCAACTTCGAACTTCATAGACTTCTTTCGGCTTCAAAAGGGCAATTTTACCACAGTTTGAGCCAATTACCTAGGCTAGACTTGGAGAGTCAGTTATCCCGGAGGACCCTTGAAAACCAAGAAAATTGCTGCTGTTTTGGCTTCAATCTTGACCGTTGTTGCACTGAGCGGCTGCTCATTGACTAGGGACGTTGCATCCCTTGACCCATATGCCCCAAGCGATGGCGTTGTTAGTGACATCGGCGACCTAAAGGTGAGAAACCTCCTAATCATCAAGGGTGAGGGTGACCAGGGTCTGTTGATTGGCTCGTTCGTAAACAGCTCTCAGACCGAGGTCTCTGGAAGCATTCAGCTGATAGATGCAGACAGCAACCGCACTACCTACGACTTCACAGTGGCTCCGCTGAGCAAGCTCGACCTGGGATATGGCGAAAACGCTCCGTTGTTGTTAGAAGTGCCTGAGATTCCAGGATCAATGCACTCGATTTACATCAGCGACGGCATGAACCCGCGCCAGCTGCTTGTGCCAGTGCTCGATGGCTCTCTAGCCGAGTACAGCGCAATTGCTGAACTTTTGAACTAAGCCTCGAACTTGTAACCCAGGCCGCGCACGGTGGTCAAGTGCACCGGCCTAGCTGGGTCTTCTTCGATCTTTGATCTAATTCTCTTTACGTGAACATCCAGGGTCTTAGTGTCGCCAAAGTAGTTCGACCCCCAGACCCGGTCAATGATTTGCCCTCGGGTTAGAACCCGATTCACGTTTTCCATCAGCAGTTCTAGCAATTCAAATTCCTTCAGTGGCATCTGAATGCGCTCGCCGTTGACGCTGACAGTGTGCTGCTCCAAATCCATTTCAACAGGCCCAGCCTTGATTAGGTTGGTGCTCACGATGGCAACCTCGGTGCCTCGCCTAAGGACCGCCTTCATACGTGCCAGTAGTTCCCTAGAGGAGTAGGGCTTGGTGACGTAGTCATCGGCGCCAATTTCTAACCCAACGACTTTGTCAATCTCGGCTTCTTTTGCCGTGACCATAATGATCGGAACCTGGCTCTCGGCTCGAATCGCTCTACAAACCTCATTGCCGCTTATCCCGGGGAGCATCAAGTCCAGCAGCACCAGATCAGCACCGAGAGTGAAGAAACTGTCGATGGCACTTTTGCCATCGCCTGCCTCGATCACGTCATAGCCTTCTTTTTGCAAGAGGTAGACAAGTGGCTCTCTTAGGTTGATTTCGTCTTCAACTACCAACACTCTTGTCAATTTGTCTCCTTGGAATCAATTGGCAACCTCAGGGTGAAGGTGCTGCCGACACCCTCTTTGGAAAACAACCTGACGTCACCCTTGTGGTTGGAGGCAGCGTGCTTCACGATCGAGAGTCCCAGTCCAGTGCCACCGGTTTCCCTCGATCTAGAAGGATCAGCTCGGTAGAAGCGCTCAAAGATTCGCTCCTGCTCGTCCTCGGAAATACCGATCCCGGAGTCTGTAACAGAAATCTCCGCGATTCCATCGAGGGCCTTTAGCCCGATCCCGACCTGGGACCCAGGATCCGAGTAGGCAATGGCGTTTTCGACCAAATTTCTAACCGCAGTGGTCAACATTTCATAGTCGCCCTGCAACGTGGCACCAGGCTTGGCGCTTGTCACCAACTTCACATTGCGCTTATCCGCGAGGACTTGATTCCGGTCAACAGCATCTGCGATCACGGATGCCAGGTCTAGTTCAACCGCGGTGTCAGAAAGCTTCGCCCCCTGGACTCGTGATAGCTGCATCAACTCCTGAACCAGGTTGCCAAGTCGTTGACTTTCCTTCTGGAGCGAAGCCGTGAACTTCTTTATGTTTTCCGGGTCATCCTGGGCACCAGCAATCGCCTCGGTCAGCAGGCTAATCGCGCCAATTGGAGTCTTCAGCTCATGCGAAACGTTGGCAACAAAATCGCGTCTTGTGACCTCGAGGCGCTTTGCCTCGGTGCGGTCATCAACCAACAACATGACGTATCGGTCACCAAACTTTGCAGCCTTGGCATGCACCCACAACTGCTCTCGCTGCAGGCCGGTTTCAATCTGCAGCTCCCTTTCAGCAGCTCCCGAAATCGTTCTGGCCTCTTCAACCAACTGCAGTAGCGAGCCATGAATCAGGTGTCGATTTTGAACCAGACCAAACTGGATGGCGCCGGGAGAGGCTCGGAGTACCAGGTTTCGCTCGTCTAGCACCACGCCCGCGGTCGCCAGCACATCGACAACTTGAGCCGCAACTATCTCGAAGGCATCAACCTGCCTTGATGCGGCATTCCCGCTTCTTCGGTTACCTACGATGCCCAAAACCCGTTCCAATCGGTGTGTTTACCAAGTAAACAGCTCACGAAAACAAGACTAGGTGTAAATTTGTTCAAAGTAGAGCTAGTTTTCCGCTGGTTTGTTCGGAGTTAACCTGAAATTTGATACTCGCTGGAAAACTGCACACCAAGAGTTGCAAGGCAATCGTTAGGGAAAATGATGCGCGCAGTATTCCAGCAAGAACTAAGTGAAGTTCAAACACGGCTTGTAAGCCTGGCCCAAGAGGCCAGAGTGATCATGGACAAGGCTTCGACCGCCTTCTTGACCTCGGATGTGTCTTTGGCCGATGAGGCCCTGGCTCTGACCGACGCCAACGAAGAGCGCGCATTGGACCTGGACGAATTGGTGATCAAGGTTCTAGCCACTCAATCCCCCGTTGCCAGAGACTTGAGGATCCTGGTTTCAGCACTTCGAATGAGCGCCTCGATTGAGCGCATGGGGTCGCTTGCCTCCCACATCGCAGCGATTGCTCGCTACCGCTACCCAGGATCTGCAATCCCAGACTCATTGCGCGGAACCTTCGAAGAGATGGCAAGGCTGGACCTAAAGCTTGCTGACAAGGCAATCAATTTGCTACAGGACACAGATGTTGACCTAGCTCGAGAAATTCAGGCAGAGGACGAAAAGGTTGACCTTCTGCACCGTAAAGTTTTCGACATCGTGCTTGGGCCAGAGTGGTCCGAAAATGCAATGTTCACGGTTGACGTGACGCTAGCTTCTCGCTACTTCGAAAGATTTGCCGACCACGTCGTTGACATCTCTGCCAAGGTCAGCTTCCTACAAACCGGAGACTGGCAAGAACTTAGCTAGTGCTTGCCCTGCGAGGCAACAGCCGCAGCTCCAGCTGCCGCTGCTTCCGGGTCTAGATACTCTCCACCCTTGACTACCGGCTTCAGGTTCTCATCTAGCTTGTAATGAAGAGGGACGCCGGTTGGAATGTTCAAGGCAGCAATGTCCTCGTCACTGATTCCGTCCAGGTGCTTCACAAGAGCGCGCAATGAGTTTCCGTGCGCGGTAACCAGAACAATCTTGTTTTCCTTGAGTGATGGAACGATGTCCGACTCCCAATAGGGAAGCATGCGAACAAGAACATCCTTCAGGCACTCGGTCTTTGGAAGCTGGTCTCCCAGATCGCTGTAGCGCTCATCGTTGGCCTGAGAGAACTCCGAGGACTCCTCAATTGGTGGTGGTGGTGTGTCGTAGCTACGACGCCAGATTTGGAACTGTTCGTCACCATACTTCTGTTGAGTTTCAGATTTATCAAGCCCCTGCAGCGCGCCGTAATGACGCTCGTTGAGCCTCCAGGACCGCTTGGTTTCAATCCAGTTTCGGTCCATCTGATCAAGCGCGATGTGAGCGGTGTTTATTGCACGCTTCAGCATCGATGTGTAAAGGATGTGTGGAGCAAGTCCGGATGCTGCAATCAGCTCTCCGGCTCTGGCAGCTTCAAGCTTGCCCTGCTCGGTTAGGTCAACATCCACCCAGCCGGTAAATAGGTTCTTTTCATTCCAGACAGAGTGTCCATGTCGCAACAGAATTAGGTCGTAAGTCATGGCCTAAAGCTTAGTCAACATAGGGCAGCAGCGCCCTTGCCTGGCTTGGCTGAATCCCCGAGGCAATAGCAAGGTCGATAAATAGTGGCCTGATCTGCATCAGTACCGCCGACTCTGAGGTCGTCAGCGGTGGATCAAAAGTTTTTGGATCCAAGGAGGCAGGAATTTTACGCAGGAATTTTCTGGCTTTTTGAGTCACCGAGAAGTCATCGGAGGTTTGCTCGAGCAACTCTGTAGCGATGATTATTTTGCCAATAACTGCGGCCAGCTGCGGCCTTGGTTTTGAGTCTCGGACTAAGTAGTCAACGCGCCTAGTGAGCACCCGTAAGTTCCTGGTGGCGTAGTCCATGCCGGCTGCAACTTGGAGCTGCTCCGATATTTCCTTTTGTGCCCAGCGATAAAAGGGAGAGACTTTAGCAATTGCCGATGCGCTTTCCAGTGAGCTGGTCCAGTTGTCCAGTAGCGGCTGGGTTCTTCTAATTTCATCCAGGGCCTGATCGGCCAGCTCAACATTTGGTGCCCGGAGCACCGCTGCCACCGAACTCAAGGTTGCTCGAAAAACGGCAAACAGAGCCTTGGAATCCTGCCTGGCAAGGCGAATCGGATTACGCGGCAGCAGTGAAACAAAAATAAGGGCGACAAGTCCTCCGATGAGGCCATCGATTGCGCGTGAGTAGATGCCGGTCACGGGGGTTTGTAGCAGTTGAACCAAAACCGCCTGAATGGCAACGGTGATCGTGAAGGCCGGGTTCGAGGTGAAAAGCCTTGCCAGTAACAGCGCGAGCAAAATTGCAAAGCCGAGCTGAATGACTCCCTTGCCAAAGACTTGCAGCAGCGTTTCACTCAGAACAACGCCGGAGAACATGGCAATTGCCGTTGAGAGGACCTGCTTCGGTTTTGTGTCGCGACTAAAGCCCAAGGAAGAGATTGCGACCGTGACCGCAAGCAGGGGAACCGCGTGACCCAAACCAAAGTGTGCAATCGAGTAGGCAGTCATTGCTGCCAAAACAATCTGACTAATTGTCCAGAGTGAGTCCCTGACCCTGGAAACCGAGAACCGGATTACAAAGCGGTTCATTTCTTTCCGGTGAGCTTGAAAGCTGCAGGCCTCGGAAGGTTTGCGGCCTTTCCGGCATCATGCGGCACCAGCACCTGCTGCGTTGCCAAAATTCGCTGACTTCCAATTTCAATTGAAAGGTCAAGATAAGGAGTGTTTCGATTCACCAGCGCAAGCGCAATTGAACCTTCCTCATAATGCAGTGCCCCAGCTCGAATGGTTCCGACTTCCTTGTCCTGATAAAAGACCTTGTCGTCCTTTGCGGCCAGCGAGTCGCCCTGTTCCAGGTGCAGAATGATGAGTCGTCTAGGTGGGTGTCCTAGGTTGTGAACTTTGGCAACAGCTTCCTGCCCTCGATAGCAGCCCTTGCTCATGTGCACCGCAGATGACAACCAGTCAAATTCGTGGGGCAGAGACCTGATGTCAATGTCGTCAATTTCAGGCCTGCCAACTGCAATTCGGAGTGCCTGATAGGCAAGCAGTCCAGCCGGAGCCAGGTCCGTTGGCACCGAATCAGTCAAATACTCGCGATAGGCAAACTCTTCCCTGGATTCGGCATAGCGAACCGAGAATTTTGACTCCAGCGAAAAACCGTCAACCCAGAAGGGCTCGTCAAAATCAAAAAAACCACCAATGCAAACGAGGTCTTTCCGTTTAGAAACATCAACCTTGGACCGAAAAATCATTTTTGTGAGCCAAGCAAGCATGGCTTCGAGTTTTGAAGCGGCGACAATCACCAGGACGCCCTGGTCGGTGGCGATTATCTTGAGCTGCTGCTCAACGTGTCCCTGCGGAGTCAGCAGCAACGCCTCAGTTGACATGCCGGATTCAAGATTCAAAATGTTTTGTGAAAGCAGTGAGTGAAGCCAGGACTTTGCGTCTGATCCGACAATCTCGATGACGCCCTGGTCGCTTCTTTGGACGAATGCCTCACCGGCAAGTAGTTTCCGCTGCTCCAGCAGCGGATTCCCAAAGTGGTCAGTCATTTTTCTTCTCCAAGCGAGCAGAAGCGTGTGAGCTGAGTGGTTTTCCTAGCGCCGCCATGTCCCAGGCCCAGAGCAGTGCTCCTTCTACTAGGCCATACATTCTTTGCCCTGCTGAATATTCTTTGGAGTGTGGAGAGCGCAGCACCGCATCGGTTGCAATGTCCACTCTTGCCGCTTTGATCTGCCCGAAATAAAGCTCTGAAACGGCGTCAGAGTTTGTGATGATCGCCTCAATGTCAAAGCCACCGGTGGCATTACGAAACTCTTCCAGCTGCTCGCGAGACTGGATAGTTGACTCAGCTTTTCCCGGCAATAGTCCGGGTCCCGGTTCGTGGTCTAGAGTGCTTTTCGCAAGCATCCAGAATCCGTGCTCTTGGCTAATCACCGAACCGTCGGCTTGCCTAGAGATTGCTTGGTATTCCAGCTTGCCACTTGGCAGCGGTAAAAATTGCATTTCTTGAAAGAATTCAACCTCTACTGGGTCCTTGCCCTGCACTGGGTAGCTGACCACACCAGATCCACTCCAGTGCCCGAGCAAAAATGTGAACGGGGTTAACTCAATCGGGAGGTCGTCCGGAATTACGAACAAATTAGCTCTGGCCCTTAAATAGCTTGTAGACAACGAGCGCGGATACTCCGGCGATTGCAACGGTAGCCAAGATAAGCAAGCCGGTAAACAGGATTTCTAGTGCCAACAACATGCTCTAAGTCTAACTGCCCAAAGCAATAACTGTCATAACTCCAAGGATTGCAACCGTCCCGGCTGAGACATAAACCTGCTGCCTCACGGTGTCTTTGGCCTCCTTGGACAACAGGTGTCCGAGGCTAACAACGGCTATCGCCGCACCCGCGATTGCAGCGAAGGCATTGTAGAGACGGTCATCGGAGTAGGTGGCCTGCGCCCATAGGGCAGCGATTAGGACCGCTGTCCATATCAAAGAAATCTGCAACCACTGCCTGCTCACGGCTTAAACTCTACCCAACAGGGCTCGGCATCGGGCTATCATTTTGCTAAACGGAGGGCGGGCTGGTGGCAGTTGTATTGTGCATATCCCCCGGTGGGCAGACTCCGCTGAGCGCGCTGGAGGCCCTTGGCCACCAACTGATTCAAGTAACTTTTGATCCGCAGCAGCTTGCCGATGCCCCAAGGCACGATGTGGTGCTGCTTGATTGCCGACACAACCTAATGGGCGCAAAGGCTGTGGCACGAATTCTGAATGCTGCCGGCTGGAGTCGGCCACTGATGCTGGTTGCAAACGAGAGTGTGCTGGCTGCGGTGAGCGCAGAATGGGGCCTGCAGGATTTTGTTTTGGAGGGCGCTTCGCTGGCCGAGGTAGATGCCAGAGTTCGGATCCTGTTGGATGCCAAGCCCACGCAACAAAGTGAGGTCAAAAACTCAACCGGACTAACCATTGACCTTGCCAGCTACACGGCCAAAATTGCCGGCAAGACACTGGATTTGACATTCAAGGAATTTGAATTGCTTCGCCACCTAAACGAGAACCCGGGCCGGGTGTTCTCAAGGGAACAGCTACTGAGCGAAGTCTGGGGCTACGACTACTTTGGCGGAACCAGAACGGTTGATGTCCACATCCGTCGCCTGCGCGCAAAGCTCGGTGAGCACGAGTCGCTAATTGATACGGTTCGTAACGTCGGATATCGCCTGAATCCAGATGGTCAACCGGAAGAAAATAGTTAACCCACTGCTAACTTGCAGATGCCAAGATTGGTCCTATGTCAGAAGAGACGCAAATAATATTTCAGCCTGAATCGCAGCCTGATCTGCCTGCTGAGCGCTTCTTGGATCGTGAGCTGAGCTGGCTCGAATTCAACCAGAGGGTGCTCGAGCTAGCCGAAGATCAGAACCTGCCGCTGCTTGAGAGGCTTCACTACCTGAGTATTTTTGCCTCTAACCTTGACGAGTTTTTCATGGTTCGCGTGGCATCACTAAAACGAAGAATCGCCACCGGTATCGCTGTGCAATCAGCATCTGGCTTGAGCCCGCAAGATGTCCTGCAGCGAATCTCAGATCGAACTAGGGAGCTGCAAACCAGGCACGCTGAACTCTTTGCTCGCGTCGTGGCACCTGAGCTGAAGGCAAACGGGATTGACGTCGTTCATTGGTCCACGCTGTCCGAAGAAGAAAAAACCGCGCTTCACGAGTACTTCTCGTCTCAGGTGTTTCCAGTACTGACGCCATTGGCTGTCGACCCAGCTCACCCCTTCCCCTACATCTCTGGGCTTTCGCTAAACCTTGCGGTGGTTCTGAAAAACCCGAAGGATCAAACCGAGCACTTTGCCAGAGTGAAGGTGCCGCCACTGTTGCCAAGATTTGTTTTGGTTCCAGGAGCTGAGTCGAGGTATGTTCCGCTCGAAGATGTCATGGGCGAATTCCTGGGCGAACTGTTTCCTGGCATGCAGGTTTTGCAACACCACATCTTCCGGGTCACGAGGAATGAGGATCTCGAGGTTGATGAGGATGAGGGCGAGAACCTGCTGATTCAACTCGAAAAAGAGCTGCTCAGGAGACGATTCGGGCCACCGGTTCGACTTGAGGTTGCCGAGGACGTTGACCCGCAGGTCTTGAGCCTGCTGCAGCGCGAGCTGGACATCGACCGCACTGATGTTTACAACCTGCCCGAGCCGCTTGATCTTTCGAGCCTTAGGTCTCTGGCTTTTCTTCCTAGGCCAGACCTGCAATTTGAACCCCATGCCATCACCACCAACCGCTACCTAGAGGCCGATGAGGACGAAGCTGCCGACATTTTCGCTTCGCTTCGAGAGCGCGAAGTCCTGGTTCATCACCCATACGAGAGCTTTGCCACCAGCGTTCAAGCGTTCTTGGAGCAAGCCGCCGATGACCCACAGGTCCTAGCAATCAAGCAGACCCTGTATCGAACCTCCGGAGATTCACCAATCGTTGATGCCCTGATTGACGCTGCTGAAGCCGGCAAACAGGTGCTGGCACTGGTTGAAATCAAAGCCCGCTTTGACGAGAAGAACAACATCGCCTGGGCCAGAAAACTTGAGGCAGCCGGAGTTCACGTTGTCTACGGAATCGTTGGGCTAAAAACTCACTGCAAGCTCTCTCTTGTGATTCGTCAGGAAGGCAATCAGCTTCGTCGCTACTGCCACATTGGGACCGGTAACTACAACCCAAAGACGGCTCGCTACTACGAAGACTTTGGCCTGCTGACCGCTCGGCCGGCTGTTGGAGAAGACCTGACTCAGCTGTTCAACCAGCTCTCTGGATTCTCGACCGAGCCCTCCTACTCTTCAATTTTGACTTCACCTGTTGGAGTGAGAGAGGGCCTAGTTGAGCGGATTCAGCGCGAGATAGACAACCACGAGGCTGGAAGACCAGCAAGGGTTAGGTTCAAGATAAATTCTCTTGTTGACGAGCAGATTATTGACCAGCTCTACTTTGCCTCGATGGCTGGAGTGCCCGTAGAAATCGTTGTCCGCGGAATGTGTGCGCTGAAACCTGGCATTCCAGGGCTTAGCGATAACATCACCGTGCACTCGGTACTCGGTCGCTACTTGGAACACAGCCGGATCTTCTTCTTTGAAAATGCTGGCGATCCGGATGTATTCATCGGTTCAGCTGACATGATGCACCGAAACTTGGACCGAAGAGTGGAAACCCTGGTGAAGATCACCCAGAGCGACCAAATCAAGGAACTCGATGACCTATTTGTGCTGGCAATGAGCAACCAGGTTTCAGTTTGGGAGCTCGAGTCTTCAGGAAATTGGCGCAGGGACGCCAAAGACGCAGACGGTCAACCGCTGCTTGACATGCAGGATGAAATCATGTCCAGAACACTTGTCAAGAAGCGGAGCAGGTAGTGATTGTTTACGCAGCCGGAGTGGTTTGTTGGCGACCAACCAAAACCAGCTTTGAGGTGGCGGTTGTCTACCGAGAAAAATACGACGACTGGACTTTTCCCAAGGGAAAGGTAGACCCCGGAGAACTCCTTCCGGAAACAGCAGTTCGGGAAGTTGAGGAGGAGGCTGGCATTCGGGTCAGACTCGGTCGAAAGCTTGCCGTTCTAAGTTACAAAATTGATGCCGGAAACACCAAGGAGGTTCACTACTGGGTCTCCAAGGTAAAGGACAGTGCCATTGCAAAATCCAAGTTCAAACCCAATAAGGAAATCGCCAAAGTTGAGTGGGTTCAGGCCAGTAAGGCCCTAAAGCTGCTTACCTACAGCCACGATCAAGACCTGCTCAAACAGACCATTCAGTGGTCAGAGAATTCCGAGCTGGAAACCCGTGGCCTGGTGATCTTGCGCCACACAACCGCCACCCCAAGAACTGAGTGGGTGGGCGAAGAGGCCAAGCGACCGCTATTGCCAGAGGGCAAGAAGCAGGCCAAGCGGCTAGTGACGCTGATTGACGCCTATGGACCAAAGCGCTTGGTTACCAGCCCCTGGACCAGGTGTCAGCAGACTGTTGCTCCATACTCAAAAAAGACTCAGCGAACTCTTATTGAAAGATCACAACTGACCGAACTGTCAAACCAGCGCGGACCCAGAAAAACCAAGAACGTAATCGAAGACACTTTTGGGCAGAACAAGAACGCGCTGATTTGCTCGCATCGCCCAGCTCTGCCAACAATCATCGAGACATTTGCAAAACATGCCACCAAACAGGTTTCTGCCAGCCTTGCCGAAGAGCACACGCTTGCACCGGGTGAATTTCTTGTGCTGCGAGTCTCAATGGCCCAGAAGCCAAAAGTTATTGCCTATGAACGCATCTACTTAGAGTCAAAACTTCGCCGGTAATTCACTGTTCGTTTACCTTTTCCACCAACAATGTTTGCGCTGGTTACCTAGCTTGGGACATGCCAAAACACACTCTAAGAAGGGCACATAATGAAGAAAATCCGCGCGCTAGTGACCGTCGCTGGAGTCGCAACCCTGTTGCTGACAGGCTGTGCAGTCAACGAACAGCCAGGCTGGAGGCCAGACTCTAACGGTGCTGAGAGCTCTGATGTGATAACTGGAACCCTAAACGGATCAGGTGCGTCATCTATGGCCGCCGGTCAGGAGGCTTGGATCGCAGCATTTCAAATGGAAAATCCGGGTGTAACCGTGAACTACGACCCAACGGGTTCTGGAACCGGTCGCAAGCAGTTAATGGAGGGCGCAACCTCATTCACTGGCTCTGACTCTTACTTTAAGGAAGAAGAGCTAGGAGGCGAGTTCTCAAGCTGTGCAGCTGGCACCTTGCCATGGGAGTTCCCAATCTGGATTTCTCCAATCGCAGTGATCTTCAACCTTGACGGTATTTCAAGCCTGAACATGGACGGCGCAACTGTCGCCGGCATCTTCGCTGGTGACATCACCAAGTGGAACGATGCAGCAATTGTGGCCACAAACCCAGGTGTTTCACTGCCTGACCTAGCAATCACTGCTGTTCACCGCTCTGACGAGTCAGGCACCTCAAAGAACTTCACCGACTACCTAGGTGCTGTGGCTCCAGATGTGTGGACCGTAGGCGCAATTGAAGCTTGGCCTGCAGAGTACGGCGGCGAGGGTGCCCAGGGTACCTCCGGCGTTGTTTCTGCAGTTTCAGGTGGAAACGGAACCATTGGCTACGCTGACGCTTCACGTGCTGGTGACCTAGGAACCGTTGCTGTAAAGGTTGGCTCTGACTACGTGGCTTACTCAGCAGAGGCTGCAGCAGCTGTTGTTGACGCATCGCCACTAGTTGAGGGACGTGAGTCTTACGACTTGGCGACCAAGATCGACCGCAACACCACCGCATCTGGTGCCTACCCAATCGTTTTGGTTAGCTACCTAATGGGCTGCAATGACTACGCAGATGACGCTCAGGCTGAGCTAGTTCGCACATGGGCGTCGTTCCTAGTTTCAGAAGAGGGACAGCAGGCTGCTGCTGCCTCTGCAGGAAATGCTCCAATCTCTGCTGGTCTTCGTGCAAAGGCACAGGCCATCATTGATGCAATCAAGTAACTGAACATTAGGTGAATAACACCCGGCCCGGGTCCCCCGGGCCGGGTGTTTTTACTAACTTGGTAACCAAGTAAATAAGTCAGGAAAAAAATGACCGATGTGAAGCCAAAGGCAGTCAGACGCCTCGGTGATATCGTGTTCGCCAACCTGACCTTCTTGGCGGGTATCAGCATCCTGCTAACACTGGCAACTGTTGCCGCTTTCCTTTTTGCCCAGTCGGTTCCAGCCTTTACTGGAGAGCCGATTGAGGCAGCTGAAAATGGCTTCTGGGCTTACGTTTTCCCGTTCATCTTCGGAACTGTTTATGCCTCGGTGATTGCACTGGCAATCGCAACTCCACTGGCGATTGGAATCGCCCTTTACATCTCGCACTTTGCAAACCGCCGCTTCTCCCAAATCCTGGGTTATGCAGTTGACCTGCTGGCAGCAATCCCGTCGGTTGTTTACGGCCTTTGGGGCATCCTGGTGCTAGCTCCATTCTTGACGCCGTCTTATCGGTGGCTGAACGAGAACCTCGGTTGGGTTCCAGTGTTTGGCGGCCAGGTTTCTGCCACCGGCCGAACCATGCTGACTGTGGGTATCGTGCTTGCGATCATGGTGCTTCCGATTATGGCTGCACTGATTCGTGAAGTTTTCCTGCAAACACCCAGACTCCACGAGGAAGCTGCCTTGGCTCTTGGTGCCACCAGGTGGGAAATGATCAAAATGGCAGTGCTGCCATTTGGTCGCCCAGGCATCATCTCCGCGGCAATGCTGGGACTGGGCCGTGCGCTTGGTGAAACGATGGCGGTTGCCATGGTGCTCTCCCCCGCCGCGGTGATTTCGTTTGACATGCTTACCTCCACCAACTCGAACACCATTGCTGCAAACATCGCATTGCAGTTCCCGGAGGCCGGCGGAAACTACACCAACCTCTTGATTGCAACTGGGCTCGTGCTGTTCGGCATCACTATGGTCGTAAACATGATTGCCCGCTGGGTAATTAGCCGCAGGGCAGAATTCTCGGGGGCAAACTAATGGCCACCTCACAGCTGCAGTCAACTTTCCGTGGAACCAGAGACCTCCCGCGCTGGGTGTCGCCAGTGATGCTGGCTGGTTTTTTCTTGGCATCGTTCTTCCTGCAGAGCGCTCTTGCATCGGGTGCAGATTCAGTTGAGATCAACCTGGTACCAGTTGCGGTCTTCGGTTTGCTCGGCTACGCCGTCACGCTTTATGTGCTGTCGCGGATCGTGGAGGGAGTCAGGAAGGCCACTGACCGCCTGGTCACCACGCTGGTGTCCACCGCCTTCGCGCTGGCTCTGATTCCGCTTATTTCACTTGCCTACACAGTTGTCACCAATGGTGTTGCGCGGTTCGACATGGAATTCTTCACCTTCTCGATGCGGAACATTGTTGGAGAGGGTGGTGGAGCACTCCACGCCATTATCGGAACCCTCGAAATAACGGGAATTGCAACTTTGATTTCTGTTCCGGTTGGAATCCTGGCTGCCATTTACCTAATTGAATACGGCCGCGGAACAATTGCCAGGCTAGTGACCTTCTTTGTTGATGTGATGACTGGCGTGCCGTCGATCGTAGCCGGCTTGTTTGCCTATGCCCTATTCGTTATTTTCTTTGGCCCTGGTGTCCGAATGGGCCTTGGCGGCGCAATCGCACTTAGCGTGCTGATGATTCCGGTTGTTATTCGTGCCACCGAGGAAATGCTCAAGATTGTTCCGAATGAACTTCGTGAAGCAGCCTATGCTCTCGGAGTTCCGAAGTGGCTTACGGTCCTGAAGGTGGTTCTGCCAACTGCCCTTGCCGGAATTGCTACCGGTGTCATGATTGCGATTGCTCGAGTGATCGGTGAGACTGCTCCCCTGCTATTGATCGCAGGATTCACGGCCTCGATGAACTACAACCCATTTGATGAGCGCATGATGACCCTGCCGGTCTTCGTCTACACCTCCTATGCCAACCAAGGTGTTGACATGCAGGCCTATGTTGACCGCGCCTGGGCGGGCGCTCTGACCTTGATGATCATCGTGATGGTCCTAAACCTTGTTGCTCGTCTTATTAGTAAGTACTTTTCTCCGAAGGGATAACCCATGTCAAAGCGCATAGAACTGAAATCACTGGATGTCTACTACAGCAGCTTCTTGGCGGTTCAGGACGTGAACATGGTGATCGAGCCAAAGGCCATCACTGCCTTCATCGGCCCTTCTGGTTGCGGAAAGTCCACTCTTATTCGAACCCTGAACCGGATGCACGAGGTTATTCCAGGAGCCAGGGTCGAAGGCCAGCTGTTGATGGATGGTGAGGATGTCTATGGGCCGGATGTTGATCCGGTTCGAGTCCGGCGCCAGGTCGGAATGGTTTTCCAGCGCCCGAACCCATTCCCAACAATGTCCATCAAGGACAACGTTCTTTCCGGCTACAAACTGAACAACTCCAAGATGTCCAAGACTGAGGCCGAAGAGCTAACCGAGAAGGCACTTGTTGGCGCAAACCTATGGAATGAAGTCAAGGACCGCCTTGACAAGCCAGGTTCTGGACTGTCTGGTGGTCAGCAGCAGCGTCTGTGTATTGCCCGAGCAATTGCGGTTGAGCCAGACGTGATCCTGATGGATGAACCAACCAGCGCTCTGGATCCAATTTCGACAGCTGCGATTGAAGACTTGGCTGTTGAACTGAAGGAAAAGTTCACCGTAGTGATTGTTACTCACAACATGCAGCAAGCCTCCAGAATCTCGGACATGACCGCATTTTTCAACATTGCCGGAACCGGCATGCCAGGAAAGCTAATCGAGTACGACAAGACCGAGAAGATTTTCTCGAACCCCGGGCAGCAGCAAACCGAAGACTACGTTTCTGGTCGCTTCGGTTAGAAACAATATCGCCTAGTAGTAGGTTGATGTTGCAATGATTAAAACTGTCACCTCAGATTTACCGGGCCTCCTAAACTCGAAGGGGCAGCCGGCCACTGTTCTAGTCACCGGAGCAACTGGTTATATTGGTGGCCGCCTGATTCGTGAGCTGCTGAGCCATGAATACAAAGTCCGAGTGCTGGTACGAGATGCTGCCCGGCTAAACGACTACCCCTGGGTCCAAAACGTTGAGGTTGTTGTAGGGGATGCAACAAACCCGGAAGCCTTGGAAAAGGCACTCAAAGGCGTTGATCTGGCGTACTACCTACTTCACGCCCTGATGGTGTCAAAAGATTTTGAATCCAAAGAGCGTGAACTAGCTGAAGTCTTTGGTTCGGTGGCCAAGAAACAAAAGGTTTCGAGAATCGTCTACTTGGGTGGCATGATCTCGAACGATGACCAGCTTTCTCCTCACATGTCAGCAAGGGCAGAGACCGGGGAGATTTTGCGTAACAGCGGTGTCCCAACAATTGAGCTGCGCGCAGGTGTCGTGATTGGCTCTGGTTCGGCATC
>DDBH01000013.1:139570-174854 GCA_002333405.1 Micrococcales bacterium UBA2037
AAGTGGTTGCTAAACAAGATTCAGCCGATTGCAATAAGGGACGTGCTGCGCTATTTGGTCGGCTCTGCCACAATCGACAAAAAAGTGAATCGGGATTTCGACATTGCTGGCCCAGAAGTATTCACCTACCTAGAGATGATGCAGCTCTATGCGGAAGTTGCTGGTCTCAGGAGAAGGATCATCATCCCGCTGCCGGTGTTGACCCCGCGGCTGGCCTCAGGCTGGATCGGCCTGGTTACCCCAGTCCCGGTCACTCTCGCAAAGCGACTTGTTGCATCCCTCAAGCACGACGTTGTTGCCAGAGAGAGCGACATTCGGGATTTCATACCGGATGCCAAGGGTGGGATGACAGATTTTAGAAGCGCGGTTGGACTAGCACTGAGCCGAGTCAAGGACCTGGAAGTTGAAACCAGGTGGAGCAATGCCTCGGTTCCAGGCACTCCTTCAGAACCGCTGCCGACAGACCCTAGCTGGGCCGGAGGTTCGCTTTATGTGGACCATCGCGAATATCTGTCCACTGACAGCGTGAGCGAGATTTGGGCCAGAGTAGAGGCCATCGGCGGGAAGAACGGCTACTCCACAGCCACCTGGGCGTGGGAGCTTAGAGGGCTGATGGATCTAGTCGTTGGCGGGGTTGGGCTAAGGCGCGGAAGAAGAGACCCAAACACCCTGATGGAGGGTGAGGCACTGGATTTCTGGAGGGTTGAAAAGATCGACCGTCCTCACCTTTTGCGACTGCGTGCGGAGATGAAGCTGCCGGGGCTTGCCTGGCTGGAATTCCGGGTAACGCAGTTTGATGATAGTCAGTCCCTTTTGGTTCAGAAGGCCTACTTTCACCCCCATGGCCTCTCCGGGCACGGCTACTGGTGGCTGGTTTCGTTCATGCATGGAATCGTTTTCCCGTCCATGGCAAAGAAGCTGGCTGGCAAGGGTTGTAAGAAGCACCCAACCAGCTAGGCTTCATCGGTGCAGAAAACTCGCCTGGCAGTGGTCGCCCTGTTGGGCGTTGGTTTTGTTTGGGGTGCAGCCTTTGTTTTGATGAAGGACGCCATTGAACAACAGCCCTACATGGATTTTCTTGCAACCAGATTCTCGATAGCTGCGCTGGCGATGGTGTTACTTCGACCAAGAGTTGCCCTGGCAATGAAGCCGGGAGACCTGAAATTTGGAGCCCTGATCGGGGTGGTGCTCGCCTTCGGCTACATAACCCAGACAATCGGACTTGAGCTAACCACGGCCGCCACCAGTGGCTTCTTGACCGGTCTCTACGTTGTTTTCACTCCCCTAATAGCTTGGCTTTTCACAAGAAGGCGCTTCGCAACCAGGGTGATTGTTGGCGTAGTTTTGGCAATGATCGGACTTGCAATATTTTCTGGCGCTGCAGCCAACATTGAATTCCAAATAGGCCAGATTTGGCTGGTCGTTTGTGCCGTGCTCTACGCCATTCACATCCTGCTTCTTGGAAAATATGGCATGGGGAGAACCCCCTTCCGAATGGCAATGATTCAGATTGCCTTTGCGGCAACTGTTTGTTGGGGCTTTGCGCTCTTGGATGGTTATCAGGCGCCTCCAAACTGGGAAGTTTGGTTTGCAATTCTGTTTACGGCGCTACTGTCCACTGTGATCGCGTTCTGGGTCCAGACCTGGGCGCAAACACTTATTGACCCGGCGCGAGTTGCGCTGCTGATCACCAGCGAGGTCATCTTCACCGCAATCCTGGCGGTTGGACTTGGTCAAGAGCCTTTGACTGTTGCAATGATCGTGGGCGGCTCAACCATGCTCACGGCGATGCTAATTGTTGAGTGGCCAACCAAAGCCGAACCCGAGGTTCCGCTAGAGCCCCAAATCCACGAGTAGCTCCTGGAGCTTCTCGTTGTCGGCAAGCTCCCTGTCAGATCGCGCCATCTTTACCGGCAACCTCCTGCGCAGCAGGTCCTCTCTGGTGTGGACGAGCTCGTGCTCGGCAATGTGTCGAATCTCCTGCTCGGTAATACCAAGCCCAGCCACTATTTCTTCAAGTGGGCTGTCCCCAATAATCTCGAAGGCTGCCTCTCCGTGTCGGCGCCAAATTCCCTCGGCGATTCTTGGGGCAGCATCCCGGTCTGATCGAGCTGCAACCAGGGCTGAGAAATCTTCTTGCCGCAGCTGAGAGCCCTCACCAAACCAGTTCACCGGCCGTTTGGTGATGTGACCAAGCCGGGTTAGCTCTTGAACAATTTCTTTTCCAACATTTAGGCAGTCAGTGAGCTTGCCACCCAAAACGGTGACAACTGACAGGGCCTTATTGGCCTCCACGATGTGCTTGCGGCTCAACTGGTGCCAGTCGGCAACATCACCGGACTGCCCACCGTCAACAACTAGCGGACGCACTCCTGATCGCTCTGCAACCACGTCGGCTGGCGTGATGGGAACCTCGAGCTCGAGCTGCGCATTTACCTGCTTGATGACAAAGTCGCGGTCTGCTTGGGTGACCTTGGTGTGGGGATCATCGACTCGAGTGTCAGTTGTTCCGACCATCGAACGGTCGCCCATCGGAAGCACGTAAAACAATCGCTCTTGCTCATCCCATAGCGCTAGCACCTGATTCAGTTCTGTAATCTTGCGATTCAGCACCAGGTGGATGCCCTTTGAAAACACCAAACCAGCATTGGTCGGTGCCTGAAGAAGTTCTGAGACGTTCTTTGCAAAAGGGCCGGCGGTATTAATCACGGTCGTGGCAGTAACAGTTGTTTTATCTTTGCCACTGAGCTCAAGCTCCCAGCCGTTGGTGCCGGGCTTAGCGGCAGTGAGCTCCGTGTAGTTTCTAACATCGGCACCCTGCTTTATGGCATGGCGAACAAAGTCGAAAACAAAGCGGGAATCATTGTCTGGTAGCTCAGCGTCGTAGTACTTAATCGCGGCTCGTCCGGTGATTAGGTTGGGTTCAAGTTTTTTGGCTGTCTTTGCCGAATAGCTTGCCGGTGGCTTTGTTCCAAGGAGCCCAATGCCCCAATAAAAGAGCGTTCCAAAAGTTCCGAGCAGCCTTCCGAAAGGCGCGGTTGGGCCAAGGGAGGCCAAAAAGCCAATCTGACGAATCTGGTTCGGGTAATTTCGCATCAGGTGGTTTCTAGCCAAACAAAGCTTGAACACCAAACCGAATTCGTAACCCTGAAGGTACTTGATGCCACCCCAAACTAGGTTGCTAGATTCCTGGGATGTGAAGTTGGCAATATCGCCCTTATCCACCAGTAGAACCCTGAGCCCGGCTGCCGAAGCGGCGGAGGCTGCAACAGCACCGTTGATTCCAGCACCGATCACAACAACGTCAAAATGAACGTTTTTGTGCGAATTAGTTTGATTTTGTTTGGACACACTGAAAGCATAGAAGCATAGAGTCTCAGATGGAAGCTAATTAGCCTCCAAGGAGGAAATTAATGTCTATTTTGGCCATCGATGCTGGCACCACCGGTGTCACAGCACTGATTGTGAGTGACCAGGGTGAAATTATTGCCCGCGGCTACCAGGAGTTCCCGCAGTATTTTCCGCACCCCGGCTGGGTTGAGCACGAGCCAGAGAAAATCTGGCAGGCAGCGTTGGCCGCATGCAAGTTAGCCATCGGAGATGCCGACTCTGAAATCAGCTGCATCGGAATAACTAACCAGCGTGAAACTGCAGTCATCTGGGACCGCAACGACCTTAGCTCCCCCACCAAGGCCATAGTTTGGCAGGACCGAAGAACCAGCATCTACAAAGACGAGCTCGATCAGAAAAACACTGACGACTGGATCAGAACCAAAACTGGTCTCAACATTGACCCCTACTTCACCGCCAGCAAGTTTCTGTGGTGGGCAAGAAATGAAACAGAGATTTGGCAGGGTGTGGTTGATGGCAAATATGCCCTCGGCACCATCGATAGCTACCTGATTGCGAGGCTAACCGGTGGGGCTGCGCACCTTACAGATGCCAGCAATGCGTCCAGGACTCAACTAATGGACCTAGAAATTGGCGATTGGGACCAGAGCCTGCTGGATGCATTTGAGATCCCAGGAAGCGCCCTTCCCAAAATCACCTCAAGCTGGGGTGAGATAGCAACCACTAACCCGGAGCATTTTCTGGGCGTGACTGCGCCAATCACCGGTGTCGCAGGTGATCAGCAGGCAGCACTATTTGGTCAGCTCGCCTTCAAGGAAGGTGAATCAAAGGCAACCTATGGAACCGGAGCTTTCATTCTTACCAACACTGGGTCAAGGATTGTGAGCTCGCAGCATGGACTGCTTGGAACAGTGGCATGGAAAAGCCCTGACGGTGAAATCACCTACGCCCTTGAAGGGTCGGTCTTTGTCGCCGGTGCTTCAGTTCAATGGTTGCGGGATGGGCTAAAAATTATTGAGAAGGCCTCAGATGTTGAGGCGCTTGCTGCAAACGTTGCGGACTCGGACGGGGTGGTTTTCATGCCAGCTCTAACCGGCCTGGGTGCCCCCTACTGGCAGCCAGATATCCGCGGTTCCATTTTCGGCATTACCCGTGGCACCACTGATGCTCACATCGCCTATGCAACGCTGGAGGCGATTGCCATCCAGGTGAAGGCTGTCTTGGATGCAATGGAGCTGGACATGCAGACCAGCATCCCCGCTCTCAGCGTTGATGGTGGGGCTGCTGCAAACAACCTATTGATGCAAATCCAAGCGGACCTTATTTCTAAGGAAGTTGAGCGCGCCACCAACCTGGAATCAACCGGGCTCGGGGCCGCGCTGCTAGCTGGACTGGGTTCGGGCATTTGGACTTCCTTCTCCGACCTGGATGCACTGAACCCAACAGAGCAGACTTTCAGCCAAAAATCAGATCGGTCGAAGGTGTACGCGAGATGGCAGCAGGCACTTAGAGCAACGGAATGGTTCCACAAAAACTAAGCTAAGTACATGTATCAGCCGGAATCGAAGCTTGCCGCCCAGGCACTTAGCGCCGGCTACGCCGCCGATGAAATCATCAGCAATCTAGACCTCGAAATCGAGCGCGGCTCGGTCACGGCAATCATTGGCGCAAATGGTGCCGGAAAGACATCGCTACTAAAGGCGCTGGCCCGCAAAATTCCTGCCGCCAAGGGCACGGTCCTGCTCGATGGAGTCTCGATTGCCTCCCTGAGCAAAACCGAGCTGTCAAAAACCTTTGGCTTCCTGGCCGCAATTCCAGCAGCCAAGAACCTGGAGACCGTCTTTGAACTGGTTTCTAGATCGGCCATGGCGGCCAACCAAATTTCTCGTGTTTCTCCTCGCCTGCGGGACGAAATCGACACCCTGCTTGAGAGAACCTCGCTGACGGCGGTCAAGGACAAAAGAATTGGTGAGCTCTCCTCCGGTTACAAGCAGTGCGCTGTGATTGCAGCCGCGCTGGTGAAGAACCCAGAAGTGCTGTTGCTCGATGAGCCAACTTCATCCCTTGACTACAGTCACCAGCTGCAGGTGATGAACCTGCTGTCCTCCCTAAAAAAAGAGCGCGGTATGACCATCATCGCCGTGATTCACGACCTCAACCTGGCGGCAAGATTTGCCGACCAGATAGTAGTTCTGAAGCAGGGTTCAATAGTTGCCAAGGGCAACCCTCACGAGGTTATCACGCCCAACAACTTGGCTGAAGCCTTCAACATCCTGGCGCGGGTAATTGATGATCCGGTCGGCAAAACACCCCTGGTAATTCCGATTCGCCAGCTTGGCTAGTAGCCAACAAGCCATTATCGGAGCATAATAGGAGGCGTAGTTCACCAGTGAAGGCGCGGTTAGTAAAGTAACGCCAACGAGGCTTTGCGCATACTGGTGGATGAGGGCAAGGACTGGGCCCGTTCAAATAAATCGGTCGTGTTTGGTTGTGAAAATCCATGCGTATCTTGCTCATTGGGGCAGGTGGTGTTGGCGATGCAATCGTCAAAATCTCTGCCGATCGTAATTTCTTCGAAAAACTAATAGTCGCTGACTATGATTTAGCGCGCGCTGAAAAGAGCGTTGCTTGGGTCAGCGAACATACCCCTGAAGCCTCCTCAAGGTTTGAGGCAGCTCAGATTGATGCCAGCGACCCTGACAACATTGCGGCGCTTGCTAAAAAGGTGGGCGCTACCCACATCATGAACGCAGTTGAGCCAAAGTTCGTGCAGAGCATCTTCCAAGGTGCTCTAGCTGCTGGCGCTAACTACATGGACATGGCGATGAGCCTGAGCCACGTGCATGAAACCGATCCCTTCAATACTCCTGCTGAGAAGCTTGGTGACTGGCAGTATGACCACCACAAGGACTTTGAGGAAAAGGGTCTATTGGCTCTCATTGGAACCGGTGCAGAGCCAGGAATCTCGAACATCTTTGCTCGCTATGCAGCCGACCACCTCTTCAGCGAAGTTGACGAGATAACAATCCTCGATGGTGGCAACTTGGTTGTGAAGAACGAAGACGGAGAAGAGATCTTCGCGCCTTCATTCTCAATTTGGACCGTAATCGAAGAGTGCTTGAACCCACCCTTGATCTGGGAAAAAGAGCGCGGTTGGTATACAACCAAGCCTTTCAGCGAGCCTGCTCTATTTGAGTTCCCTGGCGGCATCGGACCAATCGAGTGCGTGAACGTGGAGCACGAAGAAGTGAACATGCTTCCTCGAACCATGGATGCCAAGAAGGTTGCTTTCAAGTATGGCCTTGGAACCGAATTCATCAGCGTTCTAAAGACTCTGCATGCGCTTGGACTGGACAAGATCAACCCGGTTTGGGTCAGGTCGAAGTCTGGTAAATCTCAGGTGGCACCTCGTGACCTAGTTGCCGCTGTGCTTCCAGACCCAGCATCACTGGTTGATGTCATGACAGGCAAGACTTGCGCCGGAACACTGGTTACCGGCAAGGGCAAGGACGGCGAAGCCAAGGCTACCTACCTCTACCACGTTGCAGACACTCAGTGGACTGCCGAGAACTACGATGCTCAGGCTGTTGTTTGGCAGACTGCGCTGGTTCCGGTAATCGCGCTAGAGCTGTTGGCAACCGGTCAGTGGGATGCAACCGGTGTCCGTGGGCCAGAAGAGTTTGACGCAAAGGTGTTCTTGGACCTAATGGCTGGCGAGTACGGCCAGGCTTGGGGCGCTCAGGGTAGAAACCCTGAGAACACCAGCGTTATTGACGCCAACTGGGAATAAACAACTAAAACAACCTGTTTTATTAGACTAAGTGCAGTAAATAGTCTGGGAACACTCTCAGGCTTCTCTGAGTTGCATTACTTAGAGTAGAGACACTTAGAAATAACAGGGAGTTTTAGATTGCGAATTTCAAAGCGTTGGGTTCCTTCGATTGCAGTTCCAGCAGTGATCGCTGTTGGGGCAATTGCGGTTCCACTGCAGGCCAATGCCATTGACCTCCCGGACCTAAGTCCGCAGCAAGTCATGGTTTTGATGCAGGGTGCCGATGTCACCGAGTTCTCCGGAACAATTGTGAAGTCAAGCAACATGGGTTTGCCGACTCTGGAATTTAGCTCAATGATGTCTGAGGACAGCATTGCGCAGATTGAAGAGAAGATGCCGGCCGAGATGGCGGACTTTGTTCCTGCAGTTATCGAGTCGAACACTTTGACCCAGGCGATTGAATTGATTTCTGGCTCTCACACCATTCGCGTTTATGTTTCCGGCCAGGACAAGCTGCGTGCACAGATTCTTGACCCAATGTCGCAGCGCGACCTGATTGTGAGCGGCAATGAGTTCTGGGTTTACGACGCCAAAATGGCAACTGCCCTGACTGGAACAATTGACATCGAGGCTGACCCTGCAAAGCAGGTAGAGGCCGAGCAAAAGGTTATGGACTACGCCGACTCAATCGCGCTTGACCTTTCAAGCCCAGAGGCAATCGCCGACTACCTGGTGTCGATGGTCGACGAAACTTCACAGATTGAGGTGGGCAGGGACCACAGTGTCGCTGGTCGAAGTGCCTACCAGCTAATAATTAGCCCAGATTCTCCAAACTCGCTGGTTGCCAGTGCTGCGGTCTCGGTTGACTCCGAGACTGGAATGCCTCTGAAGGTTGAGATCTTCTCAACCACCCAGGTAGAAGCGGCAATGACTGTTGGCTTTGAGAGCATCAGCTTTGGAAGCGTCGACCAGGGTCTGTTTAGCTTTACTCCTCCAGCAGGAACCAGCGTTGAAACATTTGATGCAGACGAGCTAATGGCGACACTGGATGGCTACGAGAAGCCTGAAGGGTACGTCAGTGACTACGAAGTTCCAGCCGAGCCAGAGGTTTTGGGTTCTGACTGGGACAGTGTCGTGCACCTAGCTGCATTGCCTGCAGACATTCCTCAAGACTTGATGGCAACCGAATTGTTTGCGGACATGTTGACTCAGGTTCCAGGTGGCAAGGTTTTCTCGACACCGCTCGTGAATGTTTTGCTTACCGATTCTGGTGAGGTCTACATGGGCGCAGTAACAATCGATTACCTACTAAGCCTCGCCAACTAGCTCTCGATGGACAACGCCATAGAGCTGGCGATAAAAACCAGCTCTCTCACCAAGCAGTTTGGTTCACAAAAAGCCGTCAATAACATTGAGCTGAGTGTCCCAAAGGGCTCAGTGTTTGGCTTTCTTGGACCGAACGGCTCCGGCAAAACCACGTCCATCAGAATGATTCTGGGTTTGGCAGAAGCTAGCCAAGGCCAGATCGAGCTACTTGGCCACCCAATTCCTAAAGAACTAGAGCTGGCGCTACCCAAGGTCGGAGCACTGGTTGAGGGTCCTGCCTTCTATCCCTACATGTCTGGCCGCAACAACCTAATCCGAATCGACTCCGCAGATAGGTTTGCAAACAGCAAAACCAGAGCAGAGCGGGTGGATGCGGCACTGGAGCGAGTTGGGCTAACAAATGCTGCCAAGAAGAAGGTTCACGCCTACTCACTTGGCATGAAGCAGCGCCTCGGGCTAGCAAACGCCCTGCTAAAGCCCCGCGAAATCCTGATTCTGGATGAGCCGACAAACGGGCTCGATCCTCAGGGAACCAGAGAGGTTCGAAACCTGATTCGCTCGCTTGCAAATGAGGGAATCACGATCTTTGTTTCCAGTCACCTACTAAGTGAAATTGAGCAGCTCTGCAGCCATCTGGCCGTAATGACCGCTGGCAAGATTGTCGCCCAGGGCAGCATTGAGGAGCTTAGAAAAGAGTCGCAAACCAGGTTGATTCTGAAAAGCGACCGAATAGACGAAGTAGTTGACCTGCTAAAGCAGCAGGGACTTAGCAAGCTCTCCCTAAAACCAGACCGAATCGTGGCACCGGTTCCGGGCGATTTTGATGTGGCGGGTTTGAACCAGCTACTAGTCAAAAAGAAATTCATGATTAGCGAGATTCGGCTCGAGCAGCCAAGTCTCGAAGAGTACTTTGTCAACCTAACCGGAGAGGGGTTTGAAGTTGTTCGCTAAATCTCTCAGCTTGTCACTAATGGCATCTGAACTTCGGGTTATGTTTACCCGTCGTCGCACCTGGGCCATGCTGGCAGCAATCGCTCTGATTCCGATTTTGCTAGCAATCGCGGTTGCCCTTTCAAGTGAGCAGCTTGCTCCAGGTGAGGGTCCGCCATTTCTTGATCGAGTCACCCAAAACGGCCTGTTCACTGGCTTCACCGCAACCCTGCTGGCACTCCCGCTGTTCTTGCCCTTGACCATAGCCGTCGTTGCCGGAGACACTATCGCCGGTGAGGCTAGCCTGGGCACCCTTAGATACCTGTTAATCGCACCGGTTGGAAGACTGAGGCTGTTAGTTGTGAAGTACCTGGGCACAGTCGTCTTCGCACTTGCAGGTACTTTCACGCTGATGATATTCGGTGGCATCATTGGGGCAATCTTGTTCCCAGTGGGACCAGTTACTCTGCTCTCTGGCGATCAGATCAGCCTGATGGAATCCTTTGGCCGCATGGCGCTCGTCGCCCTCTACACAACCATTTCGATGACCGGCATGCTGGCGCTGGGTCTGTTTATTTCAACGCTTACCACTGTCCCTGTTGGAGCCATGGCGGCAACGGTGGTGCTTGCTGGGGTAAGTCAGATCCTGGACAACCTGCCACAGCTTTCCTGGTTGCACGAATGGCTCTTTACTCACTACTGGCTGGATTTCGCGGACCTGCTGAGGCAACCCATTGAGCTTGGCTCTCTGGTTAGCAATGCGCTGCTCCAACTTGGCTACATCGCCGTTTTTGGTGCTCTTGCCTACTCAAGGTTCACCACTAAAGACATCTTGAGCTAATCCACTGTTACACTTGCAAGCTGCACGGGCCTCTAGCTCAGTTGGTTAGAGCAACGGACTTTTAATCCGTGGGTCGTGGGTTCGAATCCCACGGGGCCTACTAGGACCCCATCCTCCACGGTGGGGTCCTTTCACTTTCTGCGACCATCAATCATTCTGGAAGCTTTTTGTCGTTGCAGTGGTTTGATTTTCAATGCAAACCAACCAAAGACGCCTAATAGGTATCTATAAAGCTGATGGCGGCATAGTTGGCGAAGTCAGCTACTTTCTGGGCCACTTGGTTGGAGTTAGAAACTGTAGCCTTTGCGATGTCACTCACTCGCCGTTCAAGAAAAAAGCCGAGTTCAAAAAGTTCCAAGCACGCCTTCTGGAAAATCACCAGCTCGAGGTGAGCCTGGTTCACATGAATGAGAGGAGCGAATCAGAACTCGCGGCATCTAAGGGTCGAGAGCCCTGTGTGCTGCTCCAGCATGAAGACGGGTCGATGTCGATGTTTCTTGATTATGAAGAGCTGGCTGCTGCCAAAGGGAGCGTGCGCTCATTTGAAAAATTACTGGAATCAAGGATTGCGATTTATCTCTAGGTCTAAACTTCCCGCATGACTACAAACAAGTGCCGCGTTATCGCGATCTTCACTCCAAAACCTGAGCTCTTTAGTGAGGTCAAGGATCTCCTTACAGTAATCACGCCTGAGGTCTATAAAGAGCCCGGTTGTGAGTTGTATCAGCTTCACGAGAGTGTTGATGGGCAATTGGTCTTTGTTGAAACCTGGACTACTCGAGAAGACTGGGTCTTCCACGGCACCCAAGATCCAGTTGCAAGAATTCAGGCTGGCATCGCAGGCAAGCTCGAGACCGATGTTGTGGTCATGGAGATGTATGAAACGGATGCTCTCTAGACAGACACCCTTGTTTGTCGTTGCTGATGCAGCCACTGCATCCAGATAGCAGCTGACAGCCAGAGCACCTGCATCACAGCAATGACTCGCTCGGACAGGCCAACAATTGGCTGGCCAGGCTCTAGCCAGGTAAGCAAGAACCAGAGCGTGGTGAGCCCCATCACCAGGGACGCGGTAATTGCACCGACTGGCCGAATGCTCCAGTGGTAGCGCTTGTCAAAACGCATTGCAAACAGCGGCCAGGCCGAGAACAGCACAAAGGCGATAGTCGCAAAAATTCGGTGCCAGTCCGAGAAGCTGTCTTGAGACGGGGTGGTGAAAAATGTGTAGCCAAACCCAGCTACACCTGCTGCAGCCAGAGCTACTCTGCCGGGAATCGAGAACGCCTTTGCGTGCCAGGCGCCGATGAGCGTCAGCAATGAACCGAAGATGAAAAAGCTGGATTGAATCCACTGCACTGGAGAGTCATCGGCGGCTAGGTCGCTGATGGTCTTCGCAATTGGGTCATAGCCTGGCCACAACGCTCCAGATATCGTCCAGCCGAGAACGTTTTGAATTGGGCCGAGTGTTGCTGCGACTACTGCCCAGATACCAATTAGCTGCACGTGATCCCCTGCCTAGTTTGGCTTCTAGTCTGTAGGGCGAGCACTGTTTCCAGCAACCGAAAACGCCAAACCGATTGAATCGCCTGCTGCGACCTCCAAGTTGGCAATGGTGTAGGTGGCAAACGCCCAAGATTCTTGCCCTTGGCTCTTAGAGAAAAACCCCCAGTAGGCAAGAGCGGAAGGCATCTCGTTGCAGTCCTCAACGTAGTCCGGTTCTCCGGCAATTGAGATGGTCTGGTTCTTGCCTGGAATATTGTTTACGCGACAAACCACTTGATCCCCATACGCCTTGGTGCCTTCGGTCCTGACACCGACAGCTGCAAAGAGGTCTTTGGCTAGTGCGGTTTGGCCGGGGATAGAAACGCAGCTGAGCACATCGTCACCAAAGCCGCCATAGTTGACGGCAACCACTACTCCTGAGCAGCCGCCATCCTGGTCAAAGGCCACCTCATTGACACTGGAGCAGCCGGTAAGCACGAGTGTTGCTAGTGCTACAAGTGGCAGAAATTTGCGCATGTTTACTCCTCGACAACGGCTAATTCTATGGTTGGGAGGCAATTTTCCCCTTTTCGAAATACCGCGAGCCTGTCCCCTGTTAGATAGCACCATGGAACTTACAGGTAAAACGATTTTGGTTACTGGCGCCTCCGGAGCTCTTGGCTCGGAGCTATCGACGGCTTTGGCGCTAAAAGGCGCCAAGGTTCTGGGCACTGCCACCGCCAATGAATCGGCGGGAAAGATTCCGGCAAAGGCCGAGGTGAGGCTGCTGCTTGACTTCACCGAGCCAGAATCAATCCAGACTTTGACCGATTACCTGATTGCGGCAAGTCCGCTTGATGGAATCATCAACGCCTCTGGGCTAGTTGCCTTCGGGCCCGCCGGTGAACTCGAGGTTGAGACAATCGCCAGGCTGACAGCTGTGAACTCATCAGGCCCAATGCAATTGATCTCAAAGCTCTTTGGAAAACTGAAGGAGTCTGCCTCGGCTGGCAATGAACCTTTTGTCATGAACCTAACTGGAATGGTTGCCGAAACTCCAATGCCGGGAATGGCAGCCTATTCAGGCTCCAAGACTGCAATCCACGGGTTCTTGACCGCGCTTGGCAAAGAATGGCGAAGGGAGGGGATCAGAGTTATTTCTGCAAGACCTGGACACACCGAAACCGGCCTAGCAGGTAGGGCAATTGCTGGTCAGGCTCCCCAGTTCCCAACAGGAATGACTGCATCGCATGTTGTTGAGAGGCTGTTGGCCGCAATTGAGGCTGACGAAAAGGATTTGCCGGCTACAGAATTCTGATTTCGTAGCTAAAGACCCTGCTGTCACCTGCAGCAATCTCGGTTGAATCGATATCTTCCGCAAAGACATTGGCTCTGTGAGACATCGGCTCAATGGCTAACGCGGAACCTTCCTCAAAAATCTGCTCGTCAGGGCGATAAAGCATGAAGTAATCAAACCCCTGTAGTGCTCTGATTTCGAAGCTGCAATCAGGCCTTAGCACCGTGATCGCGTCCGCCCCATAAAAGCAGGTGTCCAAGCCAGCAACCTCAGCGCTGTCCTGGTTCAGAGCTAGCCCTGATATCTCTTCATCTGAAACCGGCAACATTCTGGAATCTGTTAGAACCCGATTTGTAAATGGGGCCGACACTTCAAAGCGGTCGCCGAGCAAGAAAAAGGGGTGAAAACCGATTCCAAAAGGCGCTGCTTGGCCGGAGTGATTGGTGGCTATGGCGCGAACTAGCAACGAGTCCTCGTGAAGCTCGAACTCGAGCTGCAAATCAACTGCGAACGGGTACTGCGAATCCAGTCCAAAACTGTAGCTAAGAGCCAGCTTGTCCTCATGCTGGCTCTCAATTTCGAATTCCTGGTCTAGCAGCAGTCCGTGGTTGGCATTGCCATCAGCATCCAGATTTAGCGCTTGAATATCGGATTCACGAAAGGTGTACTTGCCGGCTGCTAGACGATTTGGCCAGGGAGCCATGGTGTAGCCGAAGACTTTTGCGAGTTGATTGGCGCCGGAAAAATGTGGAATCAAGACCTTTCCATTTAATGAAAGATGCTGAATTTGACCCCCAACAGGGCCAATTCCTGCAATACTTAATTCACTTCCGCTTTGGCGGGAGATACTCAGTTGCTCACCATGGTCGTTTTCGCGCACCCGTTTATGTTACAGATAGTGAGTAAGAGGAATCTGAGTGAATAAACCCAGAATTGATGCCAAGCTCTTTGATGGCCGAGACATCTTCTATTTTGATGATGCAAATTCTCAGCTACCCAGGCAAAGAGCTGATGATCAGCGACCAAAAGATTCCAGGCCCAACACTGCTGAACTTAGGTATGACCCGCTGGTGTCGGAATGGATAACTGTTGCCTCTCACAGGCAAGAGCGAGCCTTTTTGCCACCCAAGCACGCTTGTCCGCTATGCCCCACTTCCGAATCAAACCCAAGTGAATTGCCTGACGTCTTTGACGTTGCGGTCTTTGAAAACAAGGGGCCTGCTTTTGGTCCTGCGCTGGGAAGCATTGAACACCCGAGTGCTACTAGTCCATTTGGATTCCAAACAACTGCCCATGGCAGGTGTGAGGTGGTGGTGTTCAGCCCGGAGCATCAGGGCAGCCTGGGCTCAATGCCAACAACCAGAATCGAAACCGTTATTGGTGCGTGGCAAAACCGTACTGCTGATCTTCAATCAACTAGCGGCGTGATGCAGGTCTTCCCATTCGAAAATCGCGGCCAGGACATCGGTGTCACGCTGCATCACCCGCATGGTCAGATTTACGCTTACCCATTTGTTACCCCGCGAACTCAAAAACTAGTTCGAAGCGTGGATGCTCACGGCGGCGATTTCTTCGGTGAACTAATCGCCTTTGAATCTGGTTCAACCCGCAAGGTCATCGAAACCGAAAACTTTGTGGCCTACGTTCCCTTTGCTGCCAGGTGGCCAATCGAACTGCACCTAACACCAAAGCGAGCCGTGGCAGATCTGAGTGAATTGGCTGAGCACGAGGTGAGTGAATTGGCTGATGCCTATAAGCGACTGCTCCAGGGATTGGACAACTTCTACGACCGAACCACTCCCTACATCTCAGCCTGGCACCAGGCACCAATGATTGAAAATCGCGAGCGACTGCGGTTGATGCTTCAAATAACTTCCCCGCTGCGGGCCGTTGACAAGCTCAAGCATCTTGCTGGCTCGGAGAGCGCGATGGGCGCCTTTGTCGGTGACGTGGCTCCCGAGGTAACTGCAGCAAGACTCAAAGAGGTAATTCAATGAGCCTTTTAGAATCAACAAGTAAAGGTTTCGAGGAGCTCTTTGGCTATAAGCCGGTAGGTGTTTGGTCGGCCCCTGGCCGAGCGAACCTGATCGGCGAACACACCGACTACAACAACGGTTTTGTATTTCCATTTGGAATTGACCGCCGAACCTACGCGGCCATGGCTCCAAGAAACGACAACCGTTGTCGAGTGGGAACATCACTCGGTGGAGCGCTAGTGGAGATTGAACTGTCGCATCAGAAGCCAGAGGGCCTGGACTGGGCTCTCTATCCGCTCGGAGTTGCTTGGGTAATGCGTCAGAAGATGACTGGCGGCTTTGACCTGTATCTGGATTCCGATGTTCCTGTTGGGGCTGGGCTTTCGTCTTCGGCCGCAGTTGAGTGCGCAGTGGCAATTGCGATTGATGAAATTTGGGAACAGGGCAACTCGAAGAAGGAGCTGGCATTGATCTGCCAGAAAGCAGAGAACGAAGTTGCTGGCGCACCAACCGGAATCATGGACCAGACCGCCTCAATGCTGGCCGAAACTGACGCGGCGGTTCTGATTGACTGCAAATCTTTGGACACCGAAGTAATCGAACTTGGACTGGGTAAGCGCGACCTAGTTGTTGCCGTTATCGACACCCAAGTGTCTCACCGTCATTCAGATGGCGGCTATCGCTCCAGGCGTGATGCTTGTGAACTTGGAGCGAAGACCATGGGCGTTGAATCCCTCAGAGAGCTGGCAGAGGCCGACCTGCCTAGCGCCCGGGAAAAACTTGATGATCTCACCTATCGCAGAGTCCGTCACGTAGTAACCGAAAATCAGAGAGTTCTCGACACCGTTGACGCCTTGAAGGCCGGTGAGCTAGAGAAACTGGGGCCACTGTTTTTGGCATCACACGCATCGATGCGCGATGACTTCGAGATCTCGGTTCCAGAGCTTGATCTTGCGGTAGAGACAGCCATGGAAAATGGGGCGATTGCCTCAAGAATGACCGGTGGTGGTTTTGGCGGTGCTGCGATCGCACTGATTGCCAAAGATCAACTTGCGAACCTCGAGCAAGCGGTGCTGGCGGCTTTTGAAGCAGCTGGTTTTGGTCAGCCAAGAGTTTTCGCTGTTTCAGCGAGCGCCGGAGCTAAGCGCGAGAGCTAGGCAACTGGCGAGACCTCGATGCCCTGATCAACCATTTCATCGATGGCTTGCTCGGTGGACTCCTGTGATACTCCGGCAGTCAGTCCGGTAATTACCCGCACTGAAAACCCGAGCCGGTTGGCGTCCAAGGCAGAAGCTCGCACACAGTAGTCGGTGGCAATACCCACCACGTCTACTTCAGTTATTTCAAGCTTTTGCAGAAGAGCTTGGAAATCAGTTCCGGACTCATCTGCTCCCTCAAAGATTGAGTAGCCGTGTTGGCCCTGCCCCTTCTTGATGTGGATATCAATAAGGCTGGTATCTAGGTTGGGGTGATACTGGCTACCCGCGGTGTCCGCGATGCAGTGCAGCGGCCAGGTGTTCACAAAATCTGGCTGATTGCCAGCGGCAGGAAAGTGGCCACCGTTTTCGCTGTCTGGTGTGTGCCAGTCCCTGGATGCAATCACGAAATCGTAGTTTGACTTGTTTTGCTTTAGATGCGCGGTGATTCTGGATGCCGCGGCAGCGCCGCCTGTGCATGCCAGCGCTCCGCCCTCACAGAAGTCGTTCTGGACATCGATTACCAAAATAGCCTTGGCCATACTCCCACCTACCTATTCACCAAGTCAGCACCACAGGCGTAAAAGCCCATGACGAGATCGTCCATTGCTTCGCGGTTCGCTGTTGTTACATCCCCGAGGTTGTAAACGGTGAACCGCAGCCTGGTCTGATCCGGTGAAACCAAGAAACCAGCAAGCGTGTAGCCAGTTCTGATCCAACCGGTCTTTGCGGTAATGCTTCCGACAGCATCCTCGAAGCGATAGCTAAGAGAACCGGGGGTTCCGGAGACCGGCATGCCGCCCAGAATCACCTCAAAGTCTCCGTATCCCTCATCTATTAGCGCCAACAGCTCATTGACCTGATTAGGAGCAACCTGGTTGTATTTGGATAGGCCAGAGCCGTCCTCGACTTTTAGACCGGTGAGATCTAGGCCGGTGTTTTTCAGGGCAGTTGTGTATGACTTGGTTAGCGAATCAAACGAACCATCTAGCCCAGTGTCCAAAGAAACCAGCCTTGCCAATGCTTCTGCCAGGGTGTTATCGCTCACCACCAGCATGTAGTCAATCCACTCGCTGATTGGCCGTGACTTCACGCTCGCGATTTGAATTGCATCCGGAGGGGTGAGTCCCTTGCTAATAACCGCATCTAGAGCAGTCTCTCCAAGGGATTCCTGGAACCAGGTTCCCGCCTGCTGCACCGGGTCGGTGGAACGTGGTGAATCCTTTGCAGCTGGTTTTTCCCGGTCACCGTCCACCTGCAGTGCCGAAACTGGAGACATGTAGCCATTTGAGAGACCACGCAAATCCCAAACGCTTTGATACTCACCGCTATCGGTGCCATAGAGCGAACTGTCCAACACAATCTCAGAGACTGGAACACCGGCGAGGAAAGCGGTCGCCTGCTTGGCGAGGTCTGCCAACTTTGGTGCCTTTTTATAAACCGATTCCTTGTTTATCGCGGTCCTTGACAGCGTCACGTCTCCTGCCCCGACCAAATAGATCTTGGACGGGTCTGCTGCATCCTGATAAACCCTGGTTGTCACCTGGTAACCAGGCCCCAGTGTTTCAAGTGCAGCAGCGGCAGTGAACAGTTTCATGACAGAAGCTGCCCTGGCTGGAATGTCACTGGAACGATCAAAAAGGACCTGCTCAGTTTCGGTGTCAATCACCTGAGCCTGAAGCGACAAAATCCCGTCAGCTGCCTCAAGCTCAGCAACAGAGCACTCGATGACTTCGGGCTCCGAGGCGGTTTCAACAGCGCTGGGCTCTGGAGCGGCTGAGACGGTTGCATCTGGCAGTGCCGAGGCAGTTGCTGCAGTTTCTGATTCTGCGCCGTTAGAACCGCTTAGAGGACCTAAAAACAGCAGGGTAAGCGCAAGGGAGCCTGCAACCAGACCGGAACCGACTCCGATTAGCACTTGTTTCATGACACCTGCCTATGCTTTACCCATGAAGTTTAGATTGTTCGCGGCATCAGTGCTATTTGGGCTAGTTTTTGGCACTCCTGCAATTGCTCACGAGCAGCTCGTGGACCAGCAGCCAACCCCGGGTCAGCAGCTTGAAGCCGGGGTTGTTGAAATCCTGCTTGATTTCAGCGACGACCTTATAGAACTTGAAGATGCGGCTGGTTCCGAAATCGTCATTCTGGATGCATCAGGCAACCCGGTCAATAACGGCTGTGCCGTTATCGATGGCCGCAGGGCAATCGCCAAAGCGGACATCGATCAAGCTGGCAGCTATCAGGTTGGCTGGCGGGTTGTCTCCGGAGACGGACACCCAATATCTGGAAGCTTCAGCTTTGAAGTGACTAACGATTCCGGTTACGTGGCAGACCCGAACTACATTTTTACCGATTGTGCTAATCCGTATAACCCGGAAACCACGTCGATTCCAGCTGAAAGTCCGCAGTATCTTTACTGGCTGCTGTGGGCATCACTGCCGATTGCAGCGCTTGCCCTGTTTCTAGTGCTTAGGCCCAGAAAATCTTCTCCCAATAAGGCTGACGACCAAAAATAAACAGGCGAAGCCTAAGACCTCAAGCACAAAGTCAAACCGATTGCCAAGCGGCGCACTGGTAATCGAATAGGCAACATCTAATGCCTGAGAGTTCATCAGGGAAGCGATTGTGGAAACCAGTAGCAGCTTGATTGGAATGGCTGGCTTTGAAATCCTGCTGCCACTCCATGCCGTTAGCGCACTAAGCAGCAAACTAAGACCCCAACCAATAATCATTAGGTTCAGATTTGGGTGGTAAAGGTATTGAACCCCGAACAGCACTGCTGAAACCAGCAGCCAGTAGAGACTTTGCTGCAATGCTTTACTCAAACCCAGGCCTAAATTACCTGGCAGAACTTATCGAGCGGTTCGACCTGGCCAGCCACAATAATTTGATCACCGGCGTGCAGAACAGTGTCAGGGAAGGCTGGCTTGTACTCGCCGTCGCCCTTGGTGATCGCAACCACAGTCACACCGTAATTGGAGCGAATCTTCAAATCGGCCAGGGTTTGGTCATTGAATGACTCTGGCACTAGCGCCTTGACCATCACGAAGTCATTGTCGATTGGCACGTAGTCGAGCGATTCACCGGAGACCATGTGGGCAACTCGCTTGCCCATTTCATACTCTGGGAAAACCACGTGGTGAGCACCGAGCTGCTCCAAGATTCGACCGTGTGATTGTGAGTTTGCTTTGGCCCAAACATTTGGAACCCCAAGCTGCAGTAGCAGCGAGGTGGTCAGGATGCTGGCTTCAATATCAGCACCGATGGCAACAACTGCTGCATCGAACTCTCCGATGCCCAACTCGCTAAGAACTGCCTCGTCGGTGGTGTCCGCCTTTACCGTGTGAGTTAGCTCATGTGACATTTGCTGAACTAGGCGTTCGTCAGTGTCAACACCGAGCACCTCATGGCCGGTGCGCATCAGCTCTCGGGCAAGCGATGAACCAAATCTTCCCATGCCGATCACGATCACGTTGGTGTGCAGTACGCGGCGCTTTGCCTTGTCTTTAGCCAATTAGGGGCCTTTCCTTTGGTAATTCATAGTGCCTCTTCGTGACACGAAGAGCAAGTGCTGAGGCCACGACAACCGGCCCGATTCTTCCAACAAACATCAAAAACGCCAGCCAGATTTGGTGGAAGGCTGGCAGGTCGGCAGTGATGCCAGTGGACAGTCCAACAGTGGCCGCGGCAGAAATCACATCAAACAAGATCTCATCGAGACTGAAATCGGTAGTTGCTGCAAACAACAGCGTGGTTAGCAAGATTGCCGTTGCGCTGAGTGCAACCAGCGTCAGCGCCTGGCGCTGAATAGAGCGAGGCAACCTTCGGTTTCCCACGTTCACCGCAGTTTCACCGCGAATTTCGGTGTAGATGATGAAGATCAAAACCGCGATTGTGGTGACCTTGATGCCACCGGCTGTTGAGGCAGAGCCACCACCTATGAACATCAGCAGGTCAATGCCAAGCCAGCTGGCTGGGTCCATAGCGGAAATGTCTAGCGAGTTGAAACCACCGGAGCGAGGCATGATCGAGGTGAAGAAGGTGTTGACTAGCTTGTCCCAGGTGTTCAGGCCACCCAAGGTTCCAGGGTTGTTCCACTCAATCGCACCAATAAACAGCGCTCCAAGAACAATCAGCGAAACCGTCATCCAGAGCGTGAGCCTGGTGTGTAGAGAGAAACGCTTTGCCTTGCCACCCGGCTGCAAACGCAGGCGCCAGATCCGCTCGTGCAGCTCAATCAGAACCGGGAAACCTAAGCCACCGACCACAACCGCGAGCATCACCGGGGCGATGAAGAACATGTCCTGGTTGAAGCCAGTCATGCTGTCGGTGTAAAGCGAGAAGCCACCGTTGTTGAATGCCGAAATTGCATGGAAGGTTCCATGCCAAATTGACTGGAATACACCTTCGTCGTAACTGAAGTGAAGTCGGAGGCTCAGGTAGGTCGCCAGAACTAGTTCAAAACCGAAGTAAACAATCAGGATTCGGCTAAGGAGCTTTGGAAGGCTATCTGCTCCCACTATTTTTGCCTCGGACAAAGTGTTCAGGCGATCGCGGAGACTGATGCGCCCAGAGATCAAAAGACCCAGCAAGGTTGCAAAGGAAACGATTCCCAGCCCACCGAGCTGAATTAGCACCATGATGACCAGTTGACCAAAACCAGACCAGTGAGTGGCAGTGTCTACAACAGTCAACCCGGTAATACAAACAGCAGACACTGCTGTGAAAAATGCCGCCACAACACTGGTTGAGTTTCCGGGCGCAGTAGCGAAAGGGAGCAAAAGTAACAGGGTGCCAATAATCGAGGCAGCACCGAACGCAAATACCACGATCTGTGTTGGGTGCATGGATCGCTTGCGACCTTGTTGGTTCACGTAATTAGCCTACGCCTCCAAATAGAAAACCTACACAACTCCAAAAACACTACACCGCATTAGTCTTATTGCATGAGTCAGGACCGACAACTGCTTATCTTTGATGGTGACTGCGCAATCTGCAGCACCAGCGCCAGATTGCTGCGCAAAATGACCAGAAACAGAATTGAGATTGAGCCCTACCAGCGATTGGATCTTGCCGCTCTGAACCTCAGCGAGGAACTGACCTCAAAGGCGGTCTACTACCTTTCAGGCACCAAAAGATACGTGGCTGCAGCTGCAATGGCACAGGTTCTGATTGAGTCCCGGACCATCTGGGCGCTTCCCGGCCAGATCATCAAGCTGCCGCTTATTAGAAACCTAGCTAAAGTCGTCTATTACAAGATCGCTGCCAATCGACATCGACTGCCCGGTGGCACTCCCGAGTGCTCAATGCCAAGAAGCTAACAACTGAGGAAACATTGCAAACAATCACCCTGAAGGCCCCCTACCTGCTTTTTATTGGCTCGGAAACTGAGCCGATTTATGCAAAGACTGCCGCTGGTCTTGCCCACTGGGTCCCCGAGAAGTGCATGGGTCAGCTGTCTCTGCCTGGTGGAACTATCGATCTGGGACTTCCGAAGCATGATGTTGTTAGCGCCGCGAAAGCCGGGGCAAAATCGCTAGTTATTGGAACCTCTGCAGTTGGGGGTGCTATCCCTGCGGCTTGGATGCCGACCCTGATTCAGGCGCTGGAAAGCGGACTCGACATTGTTGCCGGTGTCCACACCAAACTAAACGAGATGCCGGAGCTGGTGGCTGCGGCCAAGGAATCTGGAGCATCCCTGGTGGATGTTCGGGTGCCGCCCAAAGATATTCCAGTTGGCACTGGACTCAAGCGAACCGGCAAGAGACTCCTTACCGTGGGAACCGATTGTGCTCTAGGAAAGAAGTACACCGCTCTTGCAATTGCCAGAGCGATGCAGGAGCGCGGAATTGACGCTGATTTCAGGGCATCGGGGCAAACCGGCATCATGATTGCCGGAAACGGAATCCCGATTGATGCAGTGGTTGCGGACTTTCTATCCGGTGCAGCTGAATTGATTTCACCAAATAATTCAGCTGACCACTGGGACGTGATTGAGGGTCAGGGGAGCCTATTCCACCCTGGATACTCCTCTGTGAGCACTGGATTGCTAATGGGTTCACAGCCAGATGCATTTGTGGTCTGCACCGAGGCCCTCAGGACACACATCAAGGGTTGGCCAGACTTTGAACTCCCAAGCATTCCAGCGGTGATCGATCGCACCATTGACTTAGGGAAGCAGGTGAACCCTGACATTGCCTGCGTTGGCATCAGCGTGAATACCAGCACGCTTCCCGCTCACGAGCGCGCCGCCTACCTGGAAAACCTGAGCCAGCTATACGGCCTCCCAGCGATTGACCCAATCGCAACCGGCGCTGACGCGATCATTGACGCCCTGTTGGGTTCAGAATGAAAATGACGATTGAACGGAAGAACTTTCCGCTGCACTCTCCATTCGCCATCACTGGTTACACCTTTACAAACCTGAATTCGGTTTGGGTGACACTGGAAGACCAAGGGTTTTTCGGCAGAGGCGAGGGTGTCGGCATCTACTACTTGGGTGACGACCAGGACCAGATGGTCAAGGACCTAGAGGCAATCAAGCCAGCTGTTGAAAACGGCGCAACCAGGCACGAGATCAATTCCCTAATGGCGACAAACGGGGCCAGAAATGCTCTGGACTGTGCGATGTGGGACCTGGAGTGCAAACAAAGTAACGCCACCATTTGGGAGCTACTTGGAATTGAACCGAAGCTACTGACTACGGTTGCCACCATTGGCATTGGAACACCGGAGCAAATGGCCGCACGGGCGCTAGAGCTCAGCGAGTTTCCAAACCTAAAGATAAAACTGAGCAATGAGCAGCCGGTAGCAAAGTTAGAGGCAATCAGAAGCGCAAGACCAGACGCCAAACTGGTTGTGGATGTGAATCAGGGCTGGAACTTCGAAGAGTTGAACGCCTTCATGCCAGATCTCAACAACCTCTCGATTGACATGATCGAGCAGCCACTTACTCGAGGAAAAGACCAGGAACTAGCGGGCTTTGCCTCACCCATCCCACTAGGGGCTGATGAGAGCGCACTGAACCTCAGTGAGTACCAGCACGCAGCAGACCGCTACCAGGTCGTGAACATCAAACTTGATAAGTGCGGCGGCTTGACCGAGGCCCTTGAAATTGCAAGTATCGCAACCGATGAAGGCAAAAGCCTGATGGTTGGGAACATGACCGGGACCTCGCTATCAATGGCACCGGCATATGTGATTGGTCAGTTTTGCGACTTTGTCGACATCGACGGACCACTGTTTTTGGCAGCGGACATCGACCCCGGCCTTGATTACCTGGAAGCTGGAAAGGTCAGCATTCCCACCCCGGAAATTTGGGGTTAGCCCTTTTTGCTAAAGCCTAACAAAGCACCAAAAATCTGATTAGAGTTGTCTCTAGTCAAAAACTGTAAGCGATTACACAAGCAGGGGATTTATGATGTCTGGAGCCAGCATTCTTGTCTACGCCGAGCGCGTGGGCGGATCGCTAAAGCACATTCAGGCCCTCCTTGATGGGCCGCTGAAGGATTTCTCGGGTGTCCACGTTCTTCCATTTTTTCACCCTTATGACGGAGACGATGCTGGCTTTGATCCAATCGACCACACCATCGTCGACCCCCGTTTGGGGTCTTGGGATGACTTCAAAGCCCTGTCGTCCAGTCGGGAATTGACAGCTGACCTGATTGTCAACCACGCCTCGAACCTCTCCCCTGAATTCTTGGATTGGCAAGAAAAGGGTGAGGCCAGTGAATTTTCTGGGATGTTCCTGACTTTCGACACCGTTTTTCCAAATGGTGCAAACGAAGCTGGCATCACCAGCTTCTATCGCCCAAGGCCCGGCTTTCCTTTCACCGCCTATGAGGTGGCGGGTGAGAGACGGTTGGTCTGGACCACCTTTATGCCCAGCCAAGTGGACATCGACATCAAGCACGAAGCGGGAACGGCCTATTTGAAGCGCGTGCTTGCCGCATTGAAATCTGGTGGCGTAAATGTCGTAAGGCTAGATGCTGTTGGCTACGCGGTGAAGACCCCTGGCACCGACTCGTTCATGACCCCTGAAACCCTTGAGTTCGTAAAAGAAATTACAGGCCTGATTCACGCTGAGGGCATGCGGGTGCTGGTTGAAGTTCATGCCCACTACAAGCAACAGCTGGCAATCTCGCCGCTGGTTGATTTGATCTATGACTTTCAAACTGCCCCGCTGCTACTGCACTCGATTTTCACCGGAACCGTTGACAAGCTCGCAAAGTGGTTTGAACTGCGGCCGACCAACTGCCTGAACGTTCTTGACACTCACGATGGCTACGGCATCATCGATGCCGGTCCAATTGGTGGCGCAGAGGGACTGATTTCGGATGCCGAAATGGCAAACATCTTCCAGCAGGCTGAAATCAACACCGGCGGGCATTCCAAGATTGCGAGCGTTATTCCACAGTGGTTTAACCTTCCCCACCAGATCAATGCCACGCTGCCGAGCATCTTGGGCGATGACACGGCCCATGTTCTTGCTAGGGCAGTGCAGTTCTTTTTGCCAGGCGAGCCGCAGGTCTACTACGTGGGCCTCTTCAACGGCAAGGACGACCAGGGCCTTTTTGCTAAAACCGAGCAGGGCAGGGACGTCAATCGCCACCACTACACACCTGCCGAAATTGACGAGGCGATTGCCAGCCCTGTTACCCAGGCCATTCTTGGGCTTGCCAGGCTTCGCAAGCACGCGGCCTTCGAGGGAGCATTTAGCTGGAAGCAACTAACGGGTTCGGCAATTGAGCTTCAGTGGACGGGGAAGGATTCCAATCTGAAGCTTTGGTTTGATTTGTCTGGATCAACACCCGCATTTAGCATCGAGATCACAGACGGCACTTCCAGCAGAAGCCTGACATCCGTTTCAGAGCTGGCGACGATTTAGTAACCCAGCTTCGAATCAACCCGGCCGGTTAGCTCTGCCCCACTGACCCAAGCAGCCACATTCACTCGCAGCCTGTCCGCAAACAGCCTTGTCACCATCGCCAGCACATCGGCTGAGTGCGGGGTGATGATTAGGTTCTCCAATTGCCACATCGGATGATCTTCGGGAAGTGGTTCGGGGTAGGTGACATCGGTCGCGGCTGCCGCGATCGCTCCCGATTTCAGCGCCGACACCAAATCCTCCTGGTTCACCACTTCGCCTCGAGCAACATTGACTAGGTAGCTGTCGCTGCGAATCAGTTCAAATCTTTCCGCATTCATCAGGTGCCTGGTTTCGTCAGTAAGCGCGCAAGCCAGAACTACGAACTTTGCCTTAGCGAGCTCCTCATCAAGCTGCTCAAACCCGACAATTTGCCCGCTAAACCCGGGCATAAAGGGCTCAGTTGGCCGCTTCCTGCATACGGTGACATTCGACCTGAATGGCACAAGCAGCTTCGCTAATTGCTCAGCAATGCCACCGCCGCCAATGATCAGAACTTCCTCGTCAAACAGGCTGTCTGCAAACTGTCTGCCCCAGCTGGTTGCCCGCACTCGCTCCGGAATCACCCTTGCCATCGCCAAACAAAGCGCGAGGGCATGCTCCGCAACTGGTTCGGAGTAGGAGCGCTTTGCGCTGGTGAAAGTGATTGGGCGATCCAGCAAGAAACTGAAGGCATCGACGCCAGCGAAGGGAAGTTGAACCCATTCCAGTTGTGGATTTTGATCAAGGGTTTGCTGAAGAAGCTGGGGATTCGAGTAGTCGGTCCATATCAACGCTTTGACGTTGGCGCCAAGGTCCGCAATCTGGCCGCCTGATTCCGTGATTGCCTCAACGTAAGCCGGAACTTTCTTTGGTTCTAGTGCAATCAAATTATTGGAAGGCGGGGTCAATGCTGCTCCTTTGGCTCTGACCCAAGATTACCCCTAGGCTGAAGGTCATGAGCGAACCCAAGGACCCCAAGAACCTAGAGAAAATTTGGAAACGCATCGGACTAGCCTTGTTTGTTTTGGCAATTGTGCTGGTGGCTGGACCACAGCTGATTGATCTAGTAGTTCCCGATTTTCGATAGAAACTGCCGGGCCTTGGGCCATGCCTGTCGGCTATAGACTCCTGTGATGAGCAATCATTCTCTTGAGATTTCAGTCACCGACTACCACACCGCAGGCGAGCCATTTCGGATTGTTGAATCTGGTTTTCCTGAAATTGTTGGCCAAATCGTTCTCGACAAGCGGGCCTCAGCAATTGGCAACCAGGAGCTTGAAAAAGTCCGCCTGCTGCTTGTGAATGAACCCCGCGGGCACGCCGACATGTATGGCGGGTTTATCGTGGAATCCAACGATTCTGGCGCTGATTTCGGCGTGCTGTTTTGGCACGGAGATGGTTATTCAACAGCCTGCGGCCACGGCACCATCGCCCTTGGAGCCTGGGCCGTTGACACCGGAAGAGTAACTGCAAACCCGGACGGTGAAACAACGGTGACAATTGATGTTCCCTCTGGCCGAGTGCAAGCCATTGTGAGACAGGAAGCCGGAGTCACAACCCAGATCTCATTCAAAAATATCTTCTCGCACTCGATTGCTGAAAACGTTTCTGTGGAATTGGCAAGCGGTAAAACCGTCACGGTGGATGTTGGATACGGCGGAGCCAACTACGCCAGCTTGAATGTAGAGCAGCTGGGTCTAACTGTTGAACCCCAACATCTGGATGAACTGATCAAAGTTGGCCGTGAAATCAAGTGGACTCTGAATGAATCCCCGGAGTCAAACTCTCAGGAAGACCCCCGACTAAATGGCATCTACGGAACAATCATTTACGAGGATTTAGCTGCATCCGCTAGCCAGCTGCATCAGCGAAATGTAACCATCTATGCAGATGGACGAGTCGACCGCTCCCCCTGTGGATCCGGCACCGCAACCAGAATTGCGCAGCTCAATCATGCCGGCAAGCTAACAGTGGCCATGACCCTGATTCATGACTCGATTATTGGAAGTCGGTTTACAGGACGAATTGCTCAGGAGGTAATTGAGCACGAGACTGCCGGCGTGATTCCTGTGATCTCAGGAAATGCCTTCTGCACCGGGACCTCGAAGTTCACACTAAACAGGCACGATGAGCTAGGAACAGGATTCTCACTTCGATGACCGCAATACGCTGGATTTCAAACCAAGAATTATTCGCGAGCTTCGGCTACGCCAGGGCCATTGAAGCCATCGGCCAGCTGCTCGAGAGCGGATTTGATCCGGCCACCGACAAGCAGCGCACCTTTGTGAATTTTGAGCACGGCCAGGGACTGGTTATGCCAAGCGAAATCGGTGATTTTGCAGGCCTCAAGTTTGTGACCGTTGCCCCTAAGAATCCAAAGCACAACCTGGATCGAATTCAAGGAATCTACTCGCTGTTTGACTCCAAGACCCTGACCCCGCTTGCTCAATGCGATGGGGCCGCGCTGACGCTGCTGCGCACAGCCTCGGTAACTGCGGCGATGCTTCAGAAGTTGAAGGTTGCCGAGAGTCCAAAGCTTGCCATTTTTGGCTCTGGACCCCAGGCACTTGCGCACATCTTGAGCGTCAAGGCAATCCTTACGCCCAGTGCAATAGCCATTTTTGCAAGAAACCAAGACAGCCGGGCTGAGTTGATGGCCGGCCTTTCGGAACAGGGCATTGAGGCCGTGGCCGGGACACCAGAAATGCTTTTGGCGGCAGACCTGATCGTCACTGCCACCACTGCCCGGCAACCGCTATTCACTTTGAGTGATATTAAGCAGACGGCAGTAATTGCCGCGGTCGGATCACACGAAGCCGACGCCAGAGAGGTGGGCAGCGATGTGGTTGCCGCGGCTCAAGTGTTTGTTGAAGAACTAGGCGCCAGCCTGCGCGAGGCAGGCGATGTGATCATGGCGATTCAAGACCAGGCCATAGAGGAAGCTGCGCTTATCGCGGTGCGGGACTTGTTTGGCAAAAGCCAGGCAAACAGTGTCGATCCAACACGAATTAGGTTTTATAAATCAACCGGCATGCCCTGGCAGGACCTAGCTATTTTGAGTCAGGCTTACAGCCACCTGAAAGCGTAAACGCGACAGCGTTATTTCTTTTTGGCAAACCTTTCGACTGCCCACCAAATTGCAAGAATTCCAAAGGCGATTAGAAAGCCGTAAGAAGAATTAATTTGGTGCAGGGCGTCCATTTGTGCCTTTCTGAAGCAGCGATCAGCAAAATTCTAAACGAAGAAAATTCAGGTCCCAAATTGCTTAGGAAGTCTTGGTTCGCCTGCTTCGAAGCGCCGCCAAGCCCATGAGTAACAGGAATGCAGACAACCCCATGGTCATCGTGGTCAGGATGCCGGCCACTGGATTCCGCAGAACTATTACCGTGAGCAGCAGCGGACTAAAGGCAACAACAATTTTTGAGAACATCATGATGTAGCCCTGACGCTCACCGAACTGCTCTGGGCCGAAGAACAGAAGCGGAAGCGTTCCTCTAATAAACGGGTCCAGGCCAACTGCGATGCCCTGCAAAATAACGAATGGAACTAGCGCATCCACGCCAAAGAGCAGAACCAAAACAACACCAGCAGGGTGCGAAAGCATAGCCAGTGCGGCCACCCGCATCGGAGTCATTATCTTGCCAAGCGCAACCAACAGAACTCTTGCCAGCACCTGCGAGGGGCCGAGGATTGCGGCGGCGAAGAGCGCAACACCGACAGAAGCACCTAGTTCGGTAAGCAAAAAAGGCAGGATCGTGTTGACCGAGGCAACCATGAAGCCCTCTAGGGCAAACATCACCGCAAAGATCAAGATCAACAGGTCAATGCGGATTCGCCTCCGGTTGCCGGTTGGGGTTTTAGGGGAGTGCTGGTCAACAGTCTTCGGCTCAAGCCGAGGGATTGTTAGGTTCAGCGGCAGAGCAATTAGCAAGTGAGCAAAGGCCCACACCATCACAGCCCACTGCCAACCAAAGTTCTCGGTGACCCACGCATTTAGTGGCCAGGAGATTGTTGAGGAGAGCCCAACGAAAACCGTGATCCCAGCGATGATCTTGTTTGACTCGTCACCAAAAAAAGTAACGACCGTTGCAAAAGCGGCGTCATAGTTGCCCATCGCGGCTCCGATGCCAATTAGCACCCAGGCAGCAAATAGCATTTGAATCGAGGAGCTTGCGGCCAACAGGCTCAGGCCAAGAATGAAGGCAACGCTCCCGAAGGGAAGGACTCGCCTGCCACCTAGCCGGTCAATGGCCTTACCGACCCTGGGACCCAAGAAAGCGGCTACCAAAAGCGCGACCGTGAAAGCCCAAAAGAATGTTTCAGTTGCTATTCCCAGTGACTCTGAAATTGGCACAGCCAAGATGGCTGGAAGATAAAACCCTGAACTCCAGCCAATGAACTGTGAAACCCCAAGTCGAGCAGTCAAGCGTGAGCTGGGTTTCAATTTATTGTCCAATGCGCGGTTGGTTAGGGAATGAAGAAATTTGCGTCAGCGATTGACAGCATAGTGCTGACAAGTTGCTGTAGTTCGACTAAATATACCTAGTCTTTCGGAACTTAGCGACGCGTACCTGAGGTGCTAGCCAAAAATCTCAAGGGCTGCCATGGCTGCGTTGTGGCCACCAATACCGCTAACAGCACCGCCACGTCTGGCACTGGCACCACAAATCAAAACCTTGGGGTCATCTGTTGCAACGCCCCAGCGTGCAGCTGGGCTGTCCAGCGGTTCGTCATCCTCAGCAAAGGGCCAGCTGAGTGGTTCGTGGAAGATATTTCCGCCAGGAAGCTTTAGTGCCTCCTCAAGATCTCGGGTTGTCTTGGTCTCAATGCATGGCTTCTGGTTGCTATCGAGAATGAGCAGGTCTTCTATTGGTTCGGCCAGTACCGAGTTCAAGGAGCTAATCACAGCTGCTTCAAGCTTGGCTCGCATCGCATCATGTTCTGCCGCTGTGAGGTTTGCAACCAAGGAATGCGGTGCATGAAGGGCGAAGACTGTGAGCGTTTGAGCACCTAGGGCCCTGAGATCGGGACCCAGGATGCTTGGGTCAGTGAGCGAGTGGCAGTAAATTTCGCAGGGTAAAGGGTCTGGGATTTCTCCTTTGCTAGCTGCGTCATAGGCACTCTGCAGTTGCTCAAAACTCTCGTTGATGTGAAAGGTGCCGCCGAATGCGGCCTCTGGGCTGACGCTCTGGTCTTTCAGCTTCGGCAATCTCCTCAACAGCAGATTCACTTTCACCTGAGCTCCATGGACATAGGGAGAATCCTGTGAGGGCTTCTTGGGATGGTGCTCCAGCGACTCACCTTTCAAACTCGCCAGCTCTTGCCTTGAGGCGTTCACCAGTAACAGCGATGCGGTGAGTTCATGCTCCTGACCCGAAGACCGATAGCGGACAGTTACCCCGTTCTTGTGGGAAGAAACCCCTATTGCCTCAGCGCTTGAAATCAGCTTTGCACCATTTCGTTCCGCTGCCCGCTCAAGCTCTCTAGTAACAGCACCCATTCCTCCAATCGGAACGTTCCAAGCACCTGTTCCGCCGCCAATAACGTGATATAGAAAACACCGGTTGGCATTCAGAGTCTGATCTTGATTTGGAGAAAAGGTGCCGATCAGTGCATCGGTGTAGACAACTCCCTGGACCCAATCGTTGGAAAACTCTCTCGATACTGCTTGGCCAACCGGCTGCTCCATGAACTTATCCCAGATTGCTTGATTGCCGACCTGTTGCTTTAGTTCGCGTCTTCTTTGAAGCGGCTTCAGGACGCTTGGCCAAAGCTTGCCGGCGAGTTCTTGGGTCTCGCCATAGAAGCGCTGCCACGATCTAAAATCTTGGCCTGCTGAGAGTCTTTCAAAGGAAGCGCTAGTTGCCTGCTGATCCTGATTATCAACCAGGAGCCCCTCATCGCTGCCTGGGATTGGGGTGTAGGAGGAGTAGCGTCTTTGCGCCAGCGAAATGTTCAATCCAAGATCTTCGACAATCTGCTTCGGCAACAGACTAACCAAGTACGAATATCGAGAGAGTTTGGCATCGATGCCTTCAAAAGCTTGCGCCGAAACAGCAGCGCCCCCAAAGTTTGGGAGCCTCTCCAAAACAGTTACGTCAATCCCAGACTTGGCTAGGTAGGCGGCGGCGGTGAGGCCATTGTGGCCACCACCAATAATCAACACTGAAGGATTTTTCATACCGAATACCTTGCACCTATTTGACCAAAGAAGCCAGAAGGGGTTTGTGATTGCCAACCGTGGGCCTCAACGGACAGAGTCAAACTGGGGACCCTCCTCATAAGGGAAATTCAGCCAATAAACACAGCGCTTTTCCTGACACGCATTGGCAAATGCGGTCCAGATATGTCTCGGGGTGTCAGGCAAGTGACTTGAATTCTTGCCTGAGTTGGTAGGGTCTAAAAAGGGAGAGGATGCTTATGTTGTTGGAAACGCTTTTAGTGCTACTTGTATTGGGCGCAGTGGTCGCAACTGTGCTGAGTTTTTTTGTTGTGAGATCCAAAAAGCATCAACCGGAGCAGAAGCGTGAAGCCGACGTTGACAATCCACAGTGGGACAGCAAGTAGAGCTTCTTCTACTGCGTGGAACTTGAGTCGGCTTTGTAACGGCACAACTTGGCGGAATCGGACCGGTGACCTGCTCTTTACTAGAGAGCCACCTAGCGGAATTGAACCGCTGACCTGCTCTTTACGAGGGAGCTGCTCTACCGACTGAGCTAAGGTGGCGAAGTGAAAAAGTTTAGCGGCTAATCACTCCAGCGCGCTTGAGCCTTTCTATGGCAGCATCCTCAATCGGTGAATCAGGGCCGATCGCAAACCGCATGAACCTAAGCAGGTTTGTTGTGACAGGACGCAGCAACCAAAGCGGGTATGACCTAAGCCCAATCATTTTTTGATACTCCTCGGGCATTGACGCAAGTGCCGAATGGAACAGGAGCGCATAGACCGGTTTTGCAAGTGGCGGTAGTGGGGCTTTCTTGATCCAGTGAATGATGTTTTTGGTTTCATCCGTCACGGTTATTTTGTCTCTGAAGTCGGTCAGGGTTTGCTCCAGCTCAGCCTCACTCATCGGAACAGTCTTTAGACCAAGCGGGCCAACTGACTTAGACCAGAGCTTTACATAGCTGTCTGCTCCCCCAGGAATTGGCTTCTTTGAGTAATTCTGGTGAGCTCGCAAGAATGAATCCATGAATGCAACGTGCACCCAGAGCAGCAGGTCTTTGTCTGCTGCTCGGTAATCCCTTGTTTCACCTGCCGCCGTTTCATAGCTGCCGCTGATGGTCTTGTGCATGCGGTTCACTCTGGAAGCTTCGCCCTTGATTGCGTCGTGTGACCCAAAGGTGGTGACCGTTAGCCATCGGATTGTTCCAGAGAGTCTTCCCAGAGGATCCTGCTCATACCGGGAGTGCTGAGCAACACCTGTCAGGGACCCTGGGTGGAGGGCCTGCATTAGTAGCGCCCTCACTCCCCCAACCAGGGTGGAGAAGTCGCCGTGAACTATCCATGGGGCATCCTCTGGTGTGTAAAAGCCTGGCTCGTCTCCTGCGGCAACAACCTCAAGCCATGGCGGAATTCCATCAGCAGCACCGGAGAGGAGTCTTCTGAATCTGCGCGACAGGCTCTCTTGCAGTGCGTTGTTTGCCAATGTGTTGCCTAACCTTGTAGATACGAACAAAGGAAGCAACCATGACAGAGGCCGAACTAATCCGCGAGTTCCAAAAAAATCGATTGCACATCATTTTGGCACAACTTGCCCCAACCGCCCTGCTTGCATTTGCGGCCTTTGCAACGCCAACGATCTCTGAATACCCAATGGCCGTGATTCATGGGTTCGCCCTGATTCTTTTGGCCTCGGGAATCCTTGGCGCTTTGGCCGAGTTCTCGGCAGCATCACAAGCTCAGGCGGTCATCGATGATTTGAAGACTCTTCCCGGTGCTTCGGCACTGAGAAACCGAGTGATCAGCTTTAGGCCTTGGTTGGATGTTGTGAAGTTTGTGACACCGGCAATCTTCGTTGGAATCTTTGCAGCGCTAATTATTGCCCTGTATTTCTAGCGAGAGCTGCAGAGCAGCTTATCCAAGGGCTCACCGGCCAGGTAGCTGTCAACGACTGAATCAACGCAAGGGTTTGAACCATAGGCTGTGTGGCCCTCACCTTCAAAGGTGAGCAGGTCTGACCCTTTGAGTAGCTCACTCAACACAATGGCGTGCTGGTAGGGAGTGGCTGGGTCGCCTGTTGTGCCAATGATTAGCGGCTTAGTGCTGGGCGTGACGTTGAAATCAAGAACCGTGTTACCGATACCCTCTGGCCAACCAAAACAGGAACCGTCGCCGTAGGCGAAGTACTTGCCAAACACCGGGCTGGCATTGATGATTGCATCGCTCAAATCTTCCCCGTTTACGGGGTAAGTTTTCTCATCAGCGCAAGCAATCGCGCTGTTGGCTTCAACCAGGTTCGTTAGGTAACCGCCCTCAGAATCTCGATCGTTGTAGAAATCTGCAAGCAGTAGCAGCATGGTGCCATCGCCCTTTAGTGCATCCTCGATTCCAGCTGACAGGTAGGGCCAAGAACCCTCAGAATAAAGAGTCACAATGATGCCGGCAATGGCCGCTGACAGCGAGAGGTCTCGGTCGTAATCAGTTGGCAAGGTGTTGCGCTCGAGGTTCCGCAGAATGCGGCCGATGGTGTCCTTGGCCTCGTTCATGTCTTGTGGCACTGGACAGGAGACCTGAGCGAAGCAGTCCTCCAGGTAGGCTTCCATCGCCATGTCGAAGCCCGCTATTTGAGCAAGCAGGGCGGCGTCTGGTCCAAGGGTTGGATCAACTGCCCCGTCCAGAATAAATAGACCGACATTGTCTGGGAACAGGGCAGCGTAGTTGGCACCTAGCTCGGTGCCATAGCTATAGCCCAGGTAGTTCAAGAGCTCGCTGTCAACTAGTTCGCGCAACAGGTCCAGGTCCTTTGCGGTTTGCTGGGTGTTGAAATAACCGGTGCTGATCTCCCCCTGGCAGCTCTGGCCAAATCGCTCGGCGACATCCACCAGGTAGGCAAGATCTTCTTCTGTTCCAAATCCGTAGGAAGAAGGGCTGTAAAGCAGCTTGTCTTTCAGCCCCATGTCGCTGCAGGTCACCGCAGTGCTGTCTCCGACTCCGCGGGGATCAAAGGCGATCACTTGGAAGTTTTCTCTGAGGTAAGCGCTCCCCATGCTGTCGTAGCCATCCCGCATCCAACTGATTGCACCGGATCCCGGACCGCCGGGGTTTATAAACATTGGGACTAAGTTCTCGGAGCCCGCTTTGCGCATCAAGGCGATTGAAATCAGCTTTTCTTCTGGCTCATTCCAATCCAAGGGAACCGCAACCGACGCGCACTCGAACTGTTCCCCACAATCCGACCAGCTAATTTCCTGCTCAAAAAGGTCAACTGCGCCGCTTGTTACCTCCTGAACCGGGTCGGGCTGAGTGACCTCAGCGCAGCCGGTCAGGGTTATCAGTGCTGCTATGGCAGCGGCTCTAAGCCGCAACGTCTTGCCTCAAAATCATGCGAGTGCAGAGCGACTCGAGCACCAACAGATCTCTAACGTTTGAGGCTAGGCGCTTCCTGGCCTCGGTGATTGCATCCAGAACCGCGATGTTGTCGTCCACGCTGGTGCCATAAACCCTAAGGTTCAGTTCATCAATGAGGTCCTCGTTGGTAAGTTCCGCGTTGGCTTGCAACTGCAGCGAGATTACATCGCGGAAAAAGGACTCGGCATCTGTGAAGATGCGGTCGATGCCGTCTCTAAGAGCCCTGGTGTTTCTGCGCTTCTGGTTTTCTTCTAGGTCTTTGAACTGAGGCCGTAGATTTGTGGGAATCCGCTCGTCAACTGCCAATCCGAATGCCCGCATCAAGTGCTCTTTCTCAGCGGTGTCTCGTTCCTTGGCAAGGGCTTCGGCATCGCGCTTGGCCACCCCCAAAAGCTTTTCGGCCGCAAGCATTGCCCGAGACAGATTTGTGACCGATGAAATTTCACGAAGGGTCTCTGCCCTTCTGGCCCTGGCATCCTGAGAGCCAGCAAGCCTTCTTGCCATACCAACGTGGTTCTGAGCTTGCCTGGCGCTTTTCAGGGCTAAGTCTTTGTCGATGCCATCGCGCTTAATGAGTAACTCAGCAACCTCTGTTGCACTTGGCAGCCGAAGCAGCACGTTCCTGGCCCGCGATCTGA
>DDBH01000013.1:175190-180606 GCA_002333405.1 Micrococcales bacterium UBA2037
GTTCCTCGAGCGCCTTTAGTAAGACATTGGAGGTGCGCTCGGTCATGCGGTCACTGTCTTCAATGATCACAATCCGATAATCGCCTACCGTGCTGGACATCTGTGACTTCTGCACCAGAGATCGAACCTCGTCGATGCTGATTGTTACTCGCTCGGTTGCCAGGGTGAGAATGTCGGGATGCGCATCAGCAAGTGCTAGTGAGCACTGCTGGCAGTTCCCGCAGCCATTTTGTTCGCACTGCAGGGCAGCCGCGAATGACTTTGCCAAAAGCGATCTTCCAGATCCTGCTGGACCCGTAAACAGCCAGGCGTGGTGAACGCCCTCGGTCTTTGATGCAATTGCTCGTTGCAGCTGTTCGATGGCTTCTGGTTGACCCAGCAGCTCATCGAAGATGCCGCTGGTCAAGGCTTGCCCCAAAATGCCTCGACCCTGGCTATCACCGCTTGGTGGATGGCTTCGATTGTCATGGTGGCATCAATGACTTCAAAACGCTCATCCGATGCCATTTCTAGGTACTGCGCGCGGGCCCGCTCAAAAAAGCCGACTTCTTCACTTTCCAAGCGATCAGGTTCGGTGCCGGTGTCATCACGACGGGTTAGTGCCTGTGCTGCTGGCATGTCCAGCAAGAACGTCAAATCAGGCTCCAGGTTGCCAACTGCCCACAACGAAATGTCTCTAACTTCATCAACCGACAGTTCCCTCGCTGCTCCTTGGTAGGCGACCGAGGAGTCAAAGTAACGATCGGAGAGCACCACTTTGCCGGAGGCAAGAGCTGGCTCAATCTTGGTGGTCACGTGGTGCGCTCTATCTGCTGCATAAAGTAAAGCTTCGGCCCTGGGTGCGACATTTCCCTTGCGGTGCAAAAGCAGGTGCCTGATTTCCTGGCCAAGTTCGGTGCCACCTGGCTCCATGGTTCTAACAACTTCATGACCCTGTTTACTAAGCCATGCCTCTAGTAGGTCCAACTGAGTCGATTTTCCAACTCCGTCGATGCCCTCAAAGGTTATAAACACGGCTACCGCTTTTTTCTGGTCTTTTTCTGAGTCTTCGGAGCCTCGCCTGGCTCCACACCTAGTTTTTCACGCCTGATTGCCAAAAGCTCGTAGGCGCGGTCATTGGTTAGCTCATCCAGCGGTTCGTCCTTAGGAACTGTGGCGTTCACAATGCCATCTGAAACATAGAGACCGAACTGGCCTGATTTGGCAACGACGTTCGCCTTGGATGCCGGGTCTTCGCCGAACTCCTTGAGAGGTGTTGCCGCAGTCCTGCGGCCACCGTATTTAGGCTGCTTGTAGATCTCGAGTGCTTGCTCAAGGGTTAGATCAAAAATTTGCTCCTCTGATTCAAGGCTCCTGGAGTCGGTGCCACGCTTTAGGTATGGGCCGAACTTTCCATTCTGAGCCGTTATCTCAGTATCTGATTCTGGATCCACTCCAACGACTCGTGGTAGTGAAAGTAGCTTCAGTGCCTCTTCGTAGCTGACGGTGTCAACCGCCATGGTTTTGAACAGTGAGGCTGTCTTTGGCTTTGGGTTTCCCTCGTCAACGAGTGTTATGTAGGGGCCGTAGCGACCATCCTTCACGATAATGTCTAGCCCTGTTTCTGGCTCTTGACCAAGCACCCGGTCGCTAGCAGGGGGTGCGTTGACTAATTCGATTGCCTTCTCGTGGGTCAGCTCATCCGGGCTTAGGTCGGCCGGGATGTTCACGATGCGGCGCTCGTCGTTTTCCATGGCCTCGATGTAAGGGCCGTACTTACCGGTTCTTAGGTTGATGCCCTCGGCAATCTCAAAGGTGTTGATGAGCCTTGGGTCGCTTTCGCCGAGGCTTTCGACAGTTGCCTGCAGTCCGTCATCGCCAAAGTAGAAATCCTTGAGCCAACCGGAGCGATCAAGCTCGCCCAGGGCAATCTTGTCGAGATCCGATTCCATCTTTGCCGTGAATGCATAGTCGACCAGGTGGCCGAAGTTTTCCTCTAGGAACCTGGTCACAGTGAATGCGATCCATTCAGGAACCAGCGCGCTACCGCGCTTTACGACATAACCCTTGGAAATAATTGTCGAGATGATCGCTGCATAGGTTGAGGGTCTTCCAATCCCCTGTTCCTCAAGCGCTTTCACCAAAGATGCTTCGGTGTATCTGGCTGGCGGCGAAGTCGAGTGATCTTTCGACGCGATTTCTTCAATCTTGAGAGACTGACCCACCTCCAAAATTGGAAGCTTGGCACTGGCGTCTTCCTTCTTGTCTTCCTCTGGGTCCTGGTAAACGGCCAGGAAGCCAGGGGTGATCACGGTGGTTCCAGAGGCTGAGAACTCAGCCTGCCTGCCATCAACTTCAGTTTCAAACTTGACCGTGGTGGTGGAGAGCTTGGCATCAGCCATTTGAGAAGCGACAGTCCTTCGCCAAATCAGTTCATATAGAAGGTGTGATTTGCCATGCAAAACACTCTTAAGTTCGTTTGGATGCGCAAAGGTCTCACCTGAAGGTCGAATTGCCTCGTGAGCTTCCTGGGCGTTTTTAGACTTTGCGCCATAGATTCGCGGCGTTGGTGAGACAGAGTCGTCTCCAAAAAGTTGCTTAGCGGCCGCGAGCGCCGCCGAGATGGCCTGCGAAGAAAGAGCTGGGGAGTCGGTTCGCATATATGTAATGTGACCGTCTTGGTAGAGCATTTGAGCGGTGTCCATGGCCTGCTTAGCGCTCATGCCGAGTTTTCTAGAGGCCTCCTGCTGCAGGGTAGAGGTGGTGAAGGGTGCATACGGCTTTCTTGTTGAAGGCTTTGCTTCAATCGAAGTTACCGCAAGGTCTGCGCCCTCAAGCTTTTTCGCAAGATCTGAGGCTTGTGAGGGACTGAGCACCAGCACCTCTTGGACCAGCTTTCCGCTCTCATCAAAGCTCTTTGAGCCAGCCAGCTTTTCATTTGCAAGTTTTGCCAGCTTTGCGTCGAACTGAATCGAATTGTGGTTCAAGGTTGCTGTGATCGATGAGTAGCTAGCGGACACGAACGCAATTCGTTCACGCTCTCGCTGAACAATCATGCGCATTGCTGGTGACTGCACCCGACCAGCTGACAGACCGCGGTTGATCTTGCGCCAGAGCACCGGTGAAATTTCATAACCAACTAGTCGGTCCACTACTCGCCTGGTTTCCTGAGCCTCAACCAGATTGTCGTTTAGCTCACGCGTGTTGTTGGCAGCTGCAGCGATCGCATCCTTAGTGATCTCATTGAAGACCATTCGGTGCACTGGAACCTTTGGCTTCAATACTTCTAGGAGGTGCCAGGCGATTGCCTCACCCTCGCGGTCCTCATCGGTGGCCAGGTAGAGCTCTTCGGCGCTCTTGAGCGCCTTCTTCAAATCCGTGACGGTTTTGGTCTTGCCGGGTGAGACAACATAAAAAGGTTCAAAGTCGTTGTCTATATCTATAGAGAACTTACCTAGCGGACCCTTTTTCTTATCTGCTGGAACATCCCGTGGTTCAGCTAAATCGCGAATGTGACCAACTGAGGCCAATACCTCGTAGTCACTACCTAGATATTTAGAGATCGTCTTCGCCTTGGCGGGCGACTCAACAATCACTAGCTTCTTAGCCAAGAATGCTCCTAATTAATCGGATGGCGACCCCGCTACTGAATCAACAGAAATCTCTGATAACCCAACAAACTTTGTCAGCCCGATGCTCACATCGGTTCCGACAATACGACATGAATCTAGAAAAACTCCATTTGAAACTGCAATCAGTTCCGCATTTTCACATGGAACACCGGATGCCAGCCCTCGAATAGTATCTGCCGCAGCAAGCGATGCGGAGTCGGCTATCACCTGCAATCGGGTCGTGCCATAGGCCAATAAGGTCGCCGACGACACAGCAAACAACAGCAGCATCAGCGCGCCAATGAAGATTAGTGACACCACCGCAGTTGACCCCGAATCTACCTTCCAATCGGCAGCATGCAAATTTTTGTTGAGATAGGGATCACTAGCTGTTTCTGGACCCTGACACACTCCAGCCTCCCTTCATAAGACAAATCAACTCTCAGCGCCGGATCAACCGGCACATCGATTCCAAGCGTGCTTTGTCTGGCAATTTCAAATCACTTGGCTTCAAGTGCAATGCGCTCCACGGCCAACGAAACAGACCCAAGCACCACCGAAAACAGCATGATCAGAGCCGGTAACAGCAGCATGAACTCTGCCGTTACCGCGCCCCTATCGATAGCCAAGTCCAATTGCACCGGCAATCAACTTGAATAGCAGCGACCTAACCTCTTCGCTTTTCAGTACCAGCAGCATCAGGCCGGCAAAGGCAACCCCGGCCAGGGTGGCGATTGCGTACTCGGCGGTGATTGCGCCTTGATCGGATTTCAGCAGTTGCATTTTGTTTCCTTTCTTATTGGGTGAAGCCGATGATTATCAGCGGCAGGGTAAGCAGCAAGAATGCAGGCAGCGTTGTCAGGGATAGTGGAATCAACAACTTCACGGAGAGTCGCCTAGCGGCTTCAATTCGCTCTGACAGCAGCTTTTGGTTGAGCTGCTCGAGCTCCGAATCAATCAGCGCTACAAGCTTCGCTCCGGTTTGTTTAGAAAGTTCAATCAGGTCGGTTGTAACGCTTGGATCAAGCTTTGCTAACCGCGCTTCGATTTTGGACAGTGGTTCGCCTGCAGCCAGACAAATTAGCCCCGAGAGCATCGCCGGCCGCATCAGATGTCCAGCCGTTCAATTTGAAGGCCGGCTGCAGATAGGACCGGCCTGCCAATTGCTGTAACTAGCCGCTTGCCGTTCACCCTGCCCAGTTGCACAACAAAGTCAATTGACTGCGCAACTAACCTCTCGGTCAACTCGGTAGCGAAACCACCCAATAGGCCAAGCACTAAGAATCGCTCGGCTGAGGATGCAAGGCTGGTGGCATGCAGGGAGGTCAAGGTTCCCGAGTGTCCGTTATTAATTGCCTGAAGTAAAACCCGAAACTCTTTTGAGCGAACTTCCCCGACCACTATTCGGTCCGGCCGCATCCGAAGCGCGTGCACAATCAACTCATCGAGTTCGATTTGTCCTGCGCCCTCCTGATTCGCCTGCCTTTCGGTCAGCGAAATAGCGGGAGCTGGCAGACAGAGCTCAGGGGTTTGTTCAATGCAAATAATTCGCTCTTTCGAATCCTGCAGCAGTGCCCGCAACAAAGTTGTCTTTCCGACACCTGTTGGGCCGCACAAAACCATGGATTTGCCGCCCCTGACCTGCTCCTTCAGCCACGCCAGCTGAGTCAAGGTCAGCATGCCAGAGGTTTGCAGCACCTCCAGGCTCTTGGTTTCTGGGGCGTGCACCCGAATGCTGAGGAGCAGCTTTGCGCAAAGCCCGAATGGCAATACGGCATGGAATCTTGCACCCTGCAGCACAAAGTCGGCAACTGGCTTTGCGATGT
>DDBH01000015.1:0-48617 GCA_002333405.1 Micrococcales bacterium UBA2037
CCCAGTGGCCGCTTGGGTCTGGGGCGGCGGCTGGGTCATGGAGCTTGGCAACTGGCTAGGCATGCCTGGCGTTATTGACTACGCCGGTGGTACCGCGGTCCACATCAACGCGGGTGCTGCGGCACTTGCTCTAGCAATCGTTCTTGGGAAGCGTTTTGGTTTCGCCAAGGGCATCATGCAGCCTCACAACGTGCCACTGGTTCTTCTTGGTGCAGCGTTGCTATGGTTCGGTTGGTTCGGATTCAACGTCGGAGCTGAGTTCCTAAATGGAATGGCAAACGTAGGTCTAATCACAGTAAACACCCTTGGTGCGACAGCAGCTGCAATTCTTGGCTGGCTTGTAATCGAAAAGGTCAAAGAGGGCAAGGCAACGTCAATTGGCGCGGCTTCCGGAGCGGTTGCTGGTCTGGTTGCAATCACCCCTGCCTGTGCAAACGTAACCCCATTGTTCGCGCTTATCCTTGGTGTGGTTGCCGGCGTCCTTTCTGCCCTCGCTGTGGACCTGAAGTTCAAGCTTGGCTACGACGACTCACTTGATGTTGTCGGCATTCACTTGGTTTCGGGCCTCATTGGAACCTTGTTCCTTGGCTTCTTCGCTATCGACACCGGTCTATTCACTGGTGGAGATGCAGGTCAGCTAATCGTTCAGGCAATCGCTGCCTTCGGCGTCCTGATCTACAGCTTCGTGCTAGCACTGGTTATTGGCTTCGCTATCGAGAAGACAGTTGGCTTCCGAGTCAAGAGCGAAGACGAGATCGCTGGTGTTGACGCAGTGGTTCACGGCGAGGCTGCATACAGCTTGGGTCAGGATCCTGTCAGCAAGTAGCACCAATAAATCGGCAATACAAAAGCGGGAGAGTGAGCTCTCCCGCTTTTGTGTGTCCAAGGACTGAAGTTTTGTGTCATAATTCTCCTGTTCTTGAAAAAGTACATGCGGATGTGGCGCAGTGGTAGCGCACAACCTTGCCAAGGTTGGGGTCGCGAGTTCGAATCTCGTCATCCGCTCTCAGTGGGTTTCTAATCCCTGAAACGGTGGAGTGGCCGAGAGGCGAGGCAGCGGCCTGCAAAGCCGTGTACACGGGTTCGAATCCCGTCTTCACCTCAAGCAAGACTTGGGCGATTGGCGCAGTGGTAGCGCGCTTCCCTGACACGGAAGAGGTCGCTGGTTCGAACCCAGTATCGCCCACCAGTTATTCTTAGCGGCGCTCAGCCGCACCAAATTCCGCGATCAGTTTTTCGTAATTAAGTCTTCGTCATTTGACTCGGAGCCCTGGCGCCGTGCTTCTCTCGACGCCCAGGTCCAAGCGACTCCCAGCAACATAAAGCACATAACCCAGAATGAAAGCCACTGAGCCACGCCTGGACTTAGGGCCAACGGCTTCAGGGCAACTGCTAAGAGAGCCGCACCAAGTGGCAAGGCAAGAAATGTCCCCATCACGATCAAGACGTTCCTTATGAACGACCATCTGCTGAGGCTGTGGGCCAGCGACCCCATTTGTTTGCCGGAGAGTAAAAAGGCTGCAAGCATCAACATTGCCAACGACATCGTGAAGAAGCTGATGCCAGCTCTGGCAGGAGTGACCTGCTCCAATTGAGTCACACCGAGAGCGCGCAAAACAAACAGCACCATTAGTGCCAAAACCATAGACACGTTTACCCCCAGCCCAATCAATGGCCAGATCGGGCGAAGCGTTCTAGCTCTAGAGAGTAGTAGCAGGCCAGCGATGTTTGTCACCAGAGCAACCGAAATCGGGCTAGGCATTCCAAGTTGTGGGACAAGCGCTTCCCCTAGCGACGCGTAGTGGGCAAGGACCTGTTCGCCTAGTAGAAACAGGTTGAGCTCAGGAAAGAACATTCGAGTTGTGTATTGAAGGGCAAACAAGAAACTAAGTTCCAGCGCGATCAGCAGCACCAGGCGGCCCGCGATCACAAGCGACTTGTGACTCCCCAGCAAGTTCTGGAGCGTGAAGCCAACGGCCAGCAGCAGAAAAATTAGCGCGGTCCATGGGCTGACATAGCTGTCGCTGAAGGTATTCCACCGGGTCCAAGATTCCTGGCTGATTGACCACGCAAACAGGAAGAAGCCTGATAGGGCGGCGACCAAGCCGGCTAACAGCCAGGAGACCAGGTGCTGTCCCAATGCAACAAATCGCCCTGCCTTCATTGGCCTCCCAGGGCTTCGTTTATGAAATGTTATCAAAGCATGAGTACGCAGGCTCGCGTGGCTGCTGAGAGAGGGTTAGGCCGAAAGGCACTATTTTGAAATCGCGCCAGGGGAGAGCATCATGAAGGACAATGGCGAGCGAGCACAGACGCAGCATCAAGACCAGGCTGACAAGGCCAGACTGACCGCAGAAAAAGTTGCCAGGGAGAAACTTGAAGAGGCCAACCGAGAAGACAAGATGCACATTCACCAGTCACACGAGGAAGCAAAAAGCGACTAACTTCCCAGGGGCTTGATTTAGGCCTTGAGCCCCAGAGCCTTGGCTGTGGCCTTTAGGGTTTTCTTGGCCAGAGCCGGGTTGTCGTTTAGCTTCTTCTCGAAGCTTGGGATGAGCTTGGCTAACGCCGCTTTGGACTCTTGGAACTGCTTAGGCTGCATCTTCTCTAACACCTCCAGCATCACACTTACGCTCACAGATGCGCCGGGACTTGCTCCAAGCAAACCGGAGATGCTTCCGTCGGCACTGGTGATAACTTCAGTCCCAAACTGCAGCACGCCACCTCGTCCGACCGGCTTTATCACCTGCGCTCGTTGACCAGCCTCGTAGTAGGACCAGTCATTTGCGTCGGCATCCGGCACAAACTCTTGGAGCGAGGCAAACTTCTCTGACCTAGATTTGGTCACCTCTTTGAGCAGGTAACTGACAAGCCCAAGGTTCCTAAAGGCAACCGAAAGGTAAGGGAGCAGGTTTGCGGGCCTAATTGACAGTGGAAGATCCAAGATCGAACCACTCTTGAGAAACTTTGGATTCAGTCCAGCAAATGGACCAAACAAAAGGCTGGGCTTGCCGTCGACAATTCTGGTGTCAAGGTGAGGCACGGACATCGGGGGAGCCCCGACCTGCGCCTGCGAGTAGACCTTGGCGTGATGTTGAGCCACAACCTCCGGGTTGTCGGTCCTAAGGAAGTGACCGCTGACTGGAAAGGTGCCATAGCCATTGATCTCAGGGATGCCACTTCTCTGTAGCAGCTTTAGCGCATATCCACCGGCACCCACGAACACGCGGTCGGCATGGATCAGGCGATTCTGAGACGCACCCAGCCAGACCTGCCATTTTCCAGATTCGAATTGATAGACCGATTTGACTTCGGTGTCCATTTCCAGCTTCATGCCCTGGCCCTTGAGCCAGGTGATCATTTGCTTAGTCATCTCGCCGTAATCAACATCAGTTCCCTGGTCGATGAACGTGGCGGCTATGTCTTGCTTTTTGCGTTGCTGAGTGATCAGTGGTGCCCACCCGGAGATTTCATCGAGATCGGTAGAAAACTTCATGCCGGAAAATAGCGGCTGGTTCTCAAGCGCGAGGTGACGGCGCTTTAGGTAATCGATGTCCTTGGCGCCCTGAACGAAGGTCATGTGGGGGACTGTGCGAATGAAGGAGGACGGAGTACTTAGGATGCCCAGTTCAACCAGCGATGCCCAAAATTGCCTAGATACCTGGAACTGCTCATTGATGGCAATTGCCTTACTTGGATCCGGTAGCGAGCCATCTTTGGAGTCTGGCATGTAATTTAACTCGCAAAGTGCGGCGTGGCCAGTTCCGGCGTTGTTCCAAGGGTTTGAACTCTCGGCCGCAACCTCACTCAATCGTTCGAACATAACCAAGCGAACATGGGGGTTGGTCAGCTTCAGCAGTACACCAAGGGTTGCGGACATAATTCCGCCGCCAATTAGGGCGTAGTCGTAGGATTCAGATTCAGGCACCTTCTAAGGGTAATAGGTCTAAATGACGGTAACGCCCAAAACTGCACCAATTGCGTAGGAAATGCCCATTGTTAGAGCACTAATTGCAACATTTCTGATGATAGAACGAAGAACTGGAGTCTTGCCGGCCCAGGCAGCCCACCAGCCTGTGAAGCCAAGGGCTACTAGCACGCTGGCAACTGTGGCCGGAATGCTGAGGCCCTGCCAGGGTCCAGTGATGGCAACCAATGGCAGGATTGCGCCTGCGGTGAATGCAAGAAACGACGATAGCGCGGCGGACCATGGACGTGCGTTTACCCGGTCCTTAGTTCTTCCGTGAGCGATCTCTGCATCGCGTTGGGAGCTCACGCTCACGTACTCACCACCACCCATTGAGATTGCTCCAGCCACCAGAGCCGCAATTCCTGCGACCAAGACAGCCGTTGAGTCAGAGCCGGCTGCCGCCACACCCATAACTACCCCGGCCACCGAAACGACGCCGTCGTTTGCTCCCAGAACGGCTGCTCGCAGCCAATTCAGGCGCGCCTCTAATTCTCTTTCTGCATCCATGTGAATAATCTTTCCGCTCGGAATCTGTAAGCGCTAGCAAGGCATGCCTAACTGCGTCGTTAGACTGGTGGAGTTAGGAGCTAAAGTGAAGATTTTGTTAGCAGGGAAGACTCACCAGGTAAGTGAGGGAGCCACCGGTTTTGATGTTTTTTCAGACCGCGAGATTGTGGCGATGTTTGTAAATGGCGAAGCTAGAGATTTAGCGCACGTTCTAAGTCAGGACGACAGCGTTGAGGGCATTGATGTTTCCTCACAGGCTGGACTGGAGATACTTCGGCACTCCACTGCCCACGTGATGGCACAGGCAGTGCAAGAGCTTTTTCCGGAGGCAAAGCTTGGCATAGGGCCATACATAACCGATGGCTTCTATTTTGATTTTGATGTAAATGATCCCTTTGTCCCAGAAGACATCAAACGCATTGAAAAGCGCATGAAAGAACTCGTTGGCAAGTCTCAGCGATTTGTTCGACTAGAGGTCACTGACAATCAGGCTAAAGAGCTGATGACGTCCGAGCCATACAAGCTAGAGCTAATCGGCCTAAAGTCTGAAAACGTCGGTGAGGACTCAGTTGAGGTTGGTTCTGGAGGGCTTTCTGTCTATGAGAACCTCAACCCCGACGGGTCGTTTGCATGGCGCGATCTATGCCGCGGCCCACACCTTCCAAACACCCGAATGATCGGCAAGGGCTTTTCGCTATTGAGGTCGGCTGCCGCTTATTGGCGCGGGAACGAAGACAATAAGCAGCTTCAGCGAATTTACGGCACAGCCTGGGCAACCAAAGAAGACCTAGCCAGTCACCTAGAACGCCTTGAGGAAGCTGCAAAGCGAGACCATAGGAAGATCGGCTCTGAGCTGGACCTATTTAGCTTCCCGGAGGAGATAGGTTCCGGCCTAGCAGTGTTTCACCCCAAGGGCGGGGTCATTCGGCGGGTTATGGAGGACTACTCTCGCAAGCGCCACGAAGAAGCCGGCTATGAGTTCGTCTACTCACCCCACATAACCAAGTCCAACCTGTTTGAACAAAGCGGTCACCTGGCTTGGTATTCAGAGGGAATGTTCCCTCCAATGAAACTGGATTCTGAGATTAATGAGGACGGCACTGTTCGAAAGCAGGGTGCCGACTACTACTTGAAGCCAATGAACTGCCCGTTCCACATTCTGATTTTCAAGTCACGATCCAGAAGCTACCGCGAACTGCCACTGCGGATGTTTGAGTTTGGATCGGTTTATCGCTACGAGAAGTCCGGAGTGCTGCATGGCCTGACCCGTGTTCGCGGAATGACACAGGATGACGCCCACCTTTTTGTGACCGGCGATCAGCTTGAAACTGAACTGACAAGCGTCTTGAACTTTGTGTTGGATCTGCTTCGTGACTACGGCCTTAATGACTTCTACCTAGAGCTCTCAACAAAGGAAGAGGGAAATCCTAAGTTCGTCGGTGACGACGCAATCTGGACCTCAGCCACAGAGACGCTCGAGAAAGTCGCCAAGGCCAGTGGTCTGGAATTGGTTCCTGATCCAGGCGGGGCGGCTTTCTATGGGCCAAAGATCTCGGTTCAGGCGCGCGATGCGATTGGGCGAACCTGGCAGATGAGCACCATTCAGCTCGACTTCAACTTGCCACAGCGATTCGATCTCGAGTACGTAGGCTCTGATGGCAACAGGCATCAGCCGATCATGATCCACAGGGCACTGTTTGGATCCATCGAGCGCTTCTTCGGAGTGCTCACCGAGCACTACGCCGGTCACTTCCCTCCATGGCTAGCGCCGGTTCAGGCCGTAGGAATTGCTGTGGCGGGGGAGTTCGAAGACTACCTGACTTCATTCACCAATGATTTGGCGGCCGCTGGTGTAAGAGTGAATGTTGACTACTCAGACAATCGAATGCAGAAAAAGATTAGGGAGCACACTCTGGAGCGGGTGCCATTCTTGATTTTGGCTGGGGCGCGAGACCAAGAGGCTGGAACGGTCGCCTTCCGCTACCGTGATGGATCTCAGAAGACCGACATTCCATTGGCAGAGGCGAAGGAAATTATCCTGGATGCCATCAGGACAAAGGCTCAGGTATAGCGTTGGACAACCTCGAACAGATGGGCGGGATGCAGGATGGCTTTGAGCGCCTGTGGACGCCTCATCGCCTTGCCTACATTGAGCAGTTGCAGCAGCCACATGAGTCTGAATGCCCATTTTGTGAGGCGCCAGGGCGCTCTGATGAGGATGGCTTGATTGTTAGGCGCGGTGAGACTGCCTTTGTGCTTCTAAATCTCTTCCCATACAACGCAGGGCACCTACTGGTTTGCCCTTATCGCCATGTCGACACCTACGACAAAGCCACCCAGGAAGAAGCCGCTGAAATCGCGCTCCTTACACAGCAGGCAATGCGGACCATCGAGCAAACCGCAGGCTGTCATGGCTTTAACATCGGCATGAATCAGGGGCAGGTCGCTGGCGCTGGAATAGCTGGTCATCTTCATCAACACGTTGTTCCCAGATGGCGCAACGACTCCAACTTTTTCCCGATCATCGCCCAAACCAAGGCCATGCCGAGGTTGCTGGGTGAAGTTAGAGAAACAATTGCATCGAACTGGAATACAACCGCTTAGGATTTACGTATGTCAAACAAAAATGAATCAACACCACTAGTTAAATCTGGCCTAGCAGAGATGCTAAAGGGCGGCGTCATCATGGACGTAGTCAACGCTGAGCAGGCCATCATTGCCGAGAATGCCGGTGCCGTAGCGGTTATGGCGCTGGAGCGAGTCCCAGCAGATATTCGTGCCCAAGGTGGTGTAGCTCGCATGAGCGATCCAGACCTGATTGACGAGATCATCAAGTCAGTTTCGATTCCGGTGATGGCCAAGGCGAGAATTGGCCACTTCGTTGAGGCGCAGGTGTTGGAGTCTCTGAAGGTTGACTACATTGACGAGTCCGAGGTTTTGAGCCCAGCAGACTACGTCAACCACATCGACAAGTGGGGCTTCAACGTTCCTTTCGTTTGTGGAGCAACCAACTTAGGAGAGGCGCTTAGGCGAATCACAGAGGGTGCCTCGATGATCAGGTCTAAGGGCGAGGCGGGCACTGGTGACGTTTCCGAGGCCACCAAGCACATTCGCACAATCCTGGGTGAGATTCGAGCCCTGTCTGCGAAAACAGATGACGAACTTTTTGTGGCGGCTAAAGAGCTACAGGCGCCATACGAGCTTGTAAAGAAGGTCGCCAAGGATGGCAAGCTTCCAGTAGTGCTATTTGTAGCGGGAGGTGTTGCTACTCCTGCCGACGCAGCGATGATGATGCAGCTCGGCGCTGATGGTGTTTTCGTAGGCTCTGGAATCTTCAAGTCCGGCAACCCGGAGGCCCGTGCCGCGGCTATCGTTAAGGCCACAACCATGTATCAGGACGCAGACGCAATTGCAGCTGCTTCCAGGGGTCTCGGCGAGGCCATGGTCGGCATCAACGTAAGCGACCTACCGGCGCCACACAAGCTTTCGGAGCGTGGCTGGTAATTGCGCTTAGGAGTACTGGCTCTCCAGGGAGATTTTCGCGAACACCTGCTTGCGATTGAATCACTAGGGGTTCAAGCCAGCGCGGTGAGAAAACCCGTCGAGCTTGAGGCCGTGGACGGTTTGATAATTCCAGGTGGTGAGTCAACCACGATTTCTAAACTCATTGATATTTTTGGAATGCTTTCTCCGCTGAGAGAATTCGCCGCTACAAAGCCAGTTCTTGGCACTTGTGCAGGACTCATCCTGCTTTCGGACAAGGTCTCGGGCGCCCTTGCAACCCAGCAGCTGATTGGGGGATTGCCGATCACCACTGAGCGGAATTCCTATGGTGGTCAGCTGCAGTCATTCGAGGGGCAGGTGGACTTTGTTGACGGTATGTCAGAAAACGTCGCCTTCATTCGGGCGCCAAGAATTTTGGAGCACTCAGAGGTTGAGATTGTGGCCAAATTCCAGGATGAGGTCGTGGCTGTGCGGTATGGAAACCTAATGGGCGCCAGCTTTCATCCGGAACTAACCGGAGCAACACATTTGCACAAGTTGTTCATTTCATCATTCAATTAGCTTTTTCCTAGTAATTTAGAGGCACTATGTCAGGTCATTCCAAGTGGGCTACCACTAAGCACAAAAAGGCAGCAAATGACGCCAAGCGTCAGAAGCTTTTTGCCAAACTAATCAAGAACATCGAGGTCGCCGCGCGTTTAGGCGGCTCAGACATTGACGGGAACCCATCGCTGTATGACGCCGTTTACAAGGCGCGAAAGAATTCATTGCCAAGCGACAACATCGACCGTGCGGTCAAGCGCGGTGCCGGTGAGCTGGGCGATGGAGTTGAGTACCACAACATCATGTATGAGGGCTACGGTCCCGCTGGCGTTGCAGTGATGATTGAGTGCTTGACTGACAATCGGAATCGAGCAGCAGCCGAGGTTCGACTTGCAGTAACAAAGAACCACGGAAACATGGCGGACCCAGGGTCGGTGAGTTACCAGTTTGCTCGAAAGGGAATCATCCACCTGGCAGGCGATGTCCAGGAGGATCAGGTTTTGGAGGCGACCATCGAGCATGGCGTTGAGGATATTGCCCCGGTTCATGATGGGCTATTGGTTACCTGTGATCCAAGCACAATGGTTGCGGCTAGAACCGCTCTTGCAGAGGCAGGTCTTGATTATGAGTCAGCCGATGTTGAGTTTGTCTCGAGTCTCAAGGTTGATGTGGACGCCGAGAACGCCAAGAAGGTAATAGCACTGGTCGAGGCCCTTGAGGATCTCGACGATGTGCAAGAGGTGTACACCAACATGCAAATTTCAGACGAGGTTATGGCTGAGATCGAGGCACAGGACTAGTGACCGCCATCCTCGGGATCGACCCTGGTCTCACCAGATGCGGCTTCGGTCTGATCTCAGGCAGCAAGGCTATTAGGTTTGGCCTTCTCACCTCGCTTCCAAGCGCTGACCCTAGAGACAGAGTTGGTTCGATTTCTGCGTCACTGGAAGAAATTATCAAGGATCAAAGGCCGGACCTAATCGCCTTGGAGCGTGTGTTCGCTCAGTCAAACTTGCGCAGCGTTATGGGCGTTGCCCAGATCTCTGGGGCGTTGATGGCCATTGCACACCGCCACCAAATTCCACTGGAGTTCTTTACCCCAAGTCAGGTGAAGCTCGCAGTTACCGGTCATGGCAGGGCCGATAAGGCACAGGTTGCCAAGATGGTGGCTAGCACCCTGGGGCTCAGTGAAATTCCAAAGCCCGCCGACGTCGCCGATGCGCTGGCTGTGGCGATCTGTGCAACAAGAAAGAGTTCGGCCACAGGCACAGATGCGCAGAAGAAGTGGGTTGCGGCAGCCAAATCTGCCAACAGAAGAATAGGTTAGTCAGGTGATATCTAGCCTGCATGGGACAATCTCCCACATTCAAAGCGATCGGGTGACCCTGGTTGTTTCGGGCGTCGGCTTCTCGGTCGCACTCACTAGTCGCCATGCGCAAAAGCTGAGTGTTGGGCAGGAGCTCACCCTGGCTACCAAACTGGTCGTTAGGGAAGATGATTTGTCCTTGTTCGGCTTCCTATCGCAACAGGAGCTTGATCTTTTTGACCTTCTTTGTGGTGTGAATGGTATCGGCCCAAAGCTTGCCATGACTACCCTCTCCGGACTCAGCGCTGAGTTGCTTGTGAACGCGGTGAATAATCAGGACGAAGGTGCGTTCCGGTCAATAGCCGGCATCGGACCAAAGACAGCCAAGCTGGTTCTGATCTCCCTAAGCGGCAAGGTCGGCGCCTCTAGCTCGCCGAAGCTTAATGAGAACGTGCTCCAGGCCATGCTCCAGCTCGGGGGAGAAGAGTACGCATCCCGGAAGCTGCTTTCATCGCTGGATCAGTCGCTGTCTGAGTCCGAACTCCTAAAGTTGGCGCTTGCCCAGCTTGGTAAGGCGAAGCTTCAATGAGCGATTACGTAGCTCCGGAGGAGCGCGAGATTGAGGCGGCGCTGAGGCCTCGTGTCCTTGACGATTTTGTAGGACAGAAAAAGGTAGTCGACCAAATTTCACTGGTTATCAAGGCTGCCAAACTAGGGGGTCGGTCGGCTGACCACATGCTGCTTGCTGGACCGCCAGGACTGGGCAAGACAACCCTGGCAATGATTGTTGCCCACGAGGCCGAGCGTGCGCTAAAGCTCACCAGCGGACCAGCAATTCAGTCCTCGGGTGACCTCGCCTCGATTCTTTCTGCACTTGAGTCTGGAGATGTTCTGTTCATCGATGAAATTCACCGAATGAGCAGAAGTGCCGAGGAAATGCTCTACCTGGCTATGGAGGATTTCCGAGTGGATGTCATGGTTGGCAAGGGACCTGGCGCTGCCTCGATCTCACTAGAGATCGCACCGTTCACACTAATCGGCGCGACCACCCGAAGTGGAATGCTGCCGACCCCTCTCAGGGACCGGTTTGGATTCACGGCCTTCTTGGAGTACTACGAGCCAGAGGATTTGGCTTCGGTTTTGCGTGCATCAGCCATCAAGCTAAAAATACGACTTGATGACAAGGCTCTGGAGCTACTTAGCCATCGCTCCCGGGGAACGCCTCGAATCGCCAATCGGCTACTTAGAAGGGTTCGGGACTTCGCCAGCGTGAATGGTCATGAAGACATCGACACAGACATCGCTCTGAGTGCAATGGAGTTGTTCGAAGTAGACCAGCTTGGGCTAGATCGTGTCGACCGAACCCTATTGACCATGCTGTCAACAAAGTTCAGTGCAAAACCTGTTGGGCTTTCGACTCTCGCAGTCGCGCTTGGTGAGGAACCAGACACCATTGAAGCGGTGATTGAGCCCTACCTGATCCGAGCAGGATTGATTCAGAGAACCCCTCGAGGCAGAGAGATAACGGCGGGCGGATTGGCTCACTTGGGTATTCAATAGAGCGAGAATTGCCAGAGCCGCCTATAATTTCGGGGTACCAATCGGTTAGGAACATCTTGGATTTTTTACTATTAGCGGTTCTTGCCGCCATGATTCTGCTTCTAATTAGCCAGAATCGGAAGCGCAAGCGCGATGCCGAGAACCTAGTGTCATCATTGGCGGTAGGGGCGAACGTGCTTCTCCATGCCGGCATCAAGGGCAAGGTAGTAGCAATCGATGGGGACGATATTGAGCTTGAAACCACACCTGGTGTCAAACTGCGTGTCGTGAAGCAAGCAATCCGCGGTATTGAAACCGCTGAGGGGAAATAGATTTTGGCTGAGAACACAACTGCCAGCTCCGCTAGACGGAAGCTCTCATGGCTTAGTGGCATTGCAGTATTTTTTGTTGGATTGATGGTTTGGGGAGTAGCGACTGCACAGCCAGGCGCTTCCTACTCGCCAGAGCTTGCGCTTGATTTGCAGGGCGGCACTCAAATTATTTTGACGCCGACCGTTGCAGAGGGCGAGCAAGCCAGTGCTGAGCAGTTGAATCAAGCGGTTACCATCATCAGGCAGAGAATCGATGGTTCTGGCGTTGGTGAAGCCCAGGTTTCGATTCAGGGAAATCAAAACATTGTTGTTGCGATTCCAGGAACTCCGGACGCCACCACGCTTCAACTAATTCGAGCCAGCGCGCTTTTGGAATTCCGTCCGGTTATTGAGCAGGGAATCTCGCAGCCTACTGCCGAGGGCACCGCGCCAGTTGATTTGGATGCGCTAAGCAATGAGCTGACCGCGGAGCCTGCAAACGCTAGCGACCCGGCTTGGATCACCGAGCGAATTCGCGCAGAGTTTGACAACTTCGATTGCAGTGTTCCGTTCCGCGACGCCGGTCAGGTTGATGACCCGACAGTCGCGCTTGTTACCTGTGACGAGTACTACCTGTACAAGTACATTCTTGGACCGGTTGAGGTTCAGGGTGCAAGCATTTCGGACGCTAGCGCCGGCACTGTTACTACCCAAACCGGTGCCAGCACAAACACCTGGGCCGTCAATCTGGAATTCAATTCAGAGGGAACCAGCGCGTTTGGTCAAGTAACCTCTCGACTATTTGGCAAGCCAAGCCCCACCAACCAGTTCGCCATTACGCTGGACGGCTTGGTAATCACCGCACCATCAACCAATGCCGTGATTACTAACGGTCAGGCTCAGATCACCGGGTCATTCACGCAGGAATCAGCAACTGTGCTTGCTGACCAGCTGAAGTACGGTGCACTACCAATTGGTTTCGAGGTGCAGAGCCAGGAAAACATTTCCGCAACACTTGGTGAGGACTCACTTCGATCTGGTCTAATCGCAGGTTTGATTGGTCTGATCTTCGTGGTTATCTACATGTCGTTCCAGTACCGCGGGCTTGCCACAGTGGTTCTTGGATCGCTTATTGTGGCTGCGCTATTGGTCTACCTCGCAATTGCCTTCCTGTCATGGCGACAGGGCTACCGTCTATCACTAGCTGGTGTTGCGGGTTTGATTGTTGCCATTGGTATTACGGCCGACTCCTTCATTGTCTACTTTGAGAGAATCAGGGATGAACTACGAGATGGTAGAAACCTTGAATCTGCTGTGGAGGCAGGCTGGAAGCGTGCCCTTCGTACAATTTTGATCTCTGACGCCGTTAGCTTTACCGCGGCTGTCGTTCTCTACCTTCTGACCAGCTCATCGGTAAGAGGCTTCGCCTTTACGCTTGGACTCACGACTTTGATCGACCTTCTGATCGTGACAATGTTCACCCACCCACTGGTGCAGCTACTGGCTCGGAACAAGTTCTTCGCATCCGGCCACCGTTTCTCCGGCTTCGACCTTTCGGCCAAGCAGGCATCGTATAAGGGCCGCGGCGAGTTCCGGGTTTCAAAGACCTTGGCTAGCGGGAAGGCTGAAAAGTCTTCCAAGGAAGCTCAAAAACGACAGACAATTGCAGAGCGTAAGGCGCTAGCTGCTAAGGGAGACTCAGATGAGTAAGGCAAGAGATTTCGGAAACAGGCTCTACTCCGGCGAGCAAAGTTTTGACTTCGTAGGCAAGCGTCGCACCTGGTACATCGTCGCCGCTGTGGCAGTTATCTTGGCAATCGCATTGCCAATCCTTCGTGGCGGATTCAACTTTGGAATTGAGTTCCGAGGTGGATCTGAGTTCAGGTTGGGCAACGCTCAGGAGCTGTCTCACGACATCGCTGTTGATGTGATTCAGGAAATCGCGCCGGGGTCTCAGGTCAACGTAACTGACGTGGGTGCCATCGACATCAGGATTCAGACTGAACAGCTTGGAGACTTGGAGTCAGAGGAAGCCAGGCTAGCGCTTGCGTCTGCCTACGGTGTGGCGGATGCTGAAGTAGCCTCGAGCTTCATTGGACCGAACTGGGGAGCTGATGTAACAAGTCAGGCTCTGACTGGTCTTGTGACATTCTTGATCCTGGTCTCGTTGCTGATGGCCGTGTATTTCCGAAGCTGGAAGATGTCGGTGGCAGCGCTACTGGCCCTGGCACATGACTTGCTGTTGACGGCGGGAGTTTATGCTGGCGTTGGCTTCGAGGTCACGCCTGCTGCGGTCATTGGATTCCTGACGATTCTTGCCTACTCGCTCTACGACACGGTCGTTGTGTTCGACAAGGTTCGAGAGAACACTCTTGAGATTGAATATTCGGAAACTAGGACTTTTGCTGAAATGGTAAACCTCGCGGTAAACCAGACTCTGGTGCGCTCGATTAACACCTCGGTGGTTGCTGTGTTGCCGGTTGCATCGATCTTGTTCGTAGGATCGCTAATTCTTGGCGCTGGAACCCTCAGGGACATTGCTCTGGCGCTGTTTGTTGGAACCATAGTTGGTACCTACTCTTCCATCTTCCTAGCTGCTCCCATCTACGCGCACCTGCGTGAAAATGAGCCTGCCATGAAGAAGGCTGCGGACAAGGTAGCGGCAAACCGCCAATAGACTTCTCCTATTGAAGTAGGGGAGTGAGCATGAGCGATGCCAAGAGCAACTCGCTTCGTTCGCGCCTGCCAAAGATCTTCACCCGGTCCTCGACCGCATACAGTACTGACTTAGCTGCGCTAATCCGGATTGTTCGCTTTAATCACCCCAAGGCCGACACCGCAATAATTCAGAGGGCCTATAACGTTGCCGAGCACTTCCATTCCGGGCAACTGCGCAAGAGCGGTGAAGAGTACATAACCCATCCCTTGGCAGTAGCCAGGATTCTTGCCGACTTGGGTTCAGGCCCAGCCACGATAGCGGCCGCGCTTCTCCATGACACAGTTGAGGACACTGATTACTCGCTGGAGGCGCTGGAAAAAGAATTTGGGCAGGAAATCTCACTGCTGGTTGACGGCGTTACGAAGCTAGACCGGGTTAAATTCGGGGACACTGCCCAGTCCGAAACCATGCGCAAGATGGTCGTTGCAATGAGCAAGGACGTTCGAGTTCTAGTAATAAAACTTGCGGACCGGCTTCATAATGCCAGGACCTGGGGGTTTGTGTCAGCCGAATCGGCACGTAAGAAGGCTCAGGAGACCCTCGAGATCTATGCGCCTCTGGCACACAGACTGGGTATTTCAACCATGAAGGTTGAGCTCGAGGACATTAGCTTCGCGGTTCTCTACCCGAAGGTTTACGAGGAAATCGTCTCTCTTGTAGGGCAGCGCAATCCCTTACGTAATGACTACACCGAAAAGGTGATCGAGGAGATCTCTGCGGAGCTAAGAGCCAACAAGGTGAAATCCAAGATTGACGGTCGCCCCAAGCAGTACTATTCGATTTACCAAAAAATGGTTCTACGCGGTCGGGAATTCGACGACATCTATGACCTGGTTGGTATTCGAATAATGGTCTCAAGCGTCAAGGACTGCTATGCCGCGCTTGGTGCGATCCATGCGAAGTGGTCGCCCCTGCCTGGCCGCTTCAAGGACTACATTGCCATGCCTAAGTTCAACCTGTATCAGTCTCTTCACACCACGGTGATTGGGCCTGAGGGCAGAGCGGTAGAAATTCAAATCAGGACCTTGGAGATGCATCAGCGGGCTGAGTTCGGAGTTGCCGCTCACTGGAAATACAAGGCTCAGGCCGGCAAATCCGACAAGGAAGTCGACTTTGCTTGGCTAAAGCAGCTCTCTGATTGGCAGGAGGAGACCGCTGATCCGGGGGAGTTCCTAGACAATCTTCGTTTCGAAATTGGCGCCAAAGAGCTGTACGTGTTCACGCCGAAGGGAAAAGTGGTCGGGTTGGCAGCGGATTCCACTCCAATTGACTTCGCCTATGCTGTCCACACCGAGGTTGGCCATAAAACAATTGGGGCCAAGGTCAATGGGCGACTAGTTCCGCTAGAGAGTAAATTGCAGGCCGGAGACGCCGTTGAGGTGCTGACTTCAAAATCTCCGACTGCAGGCCCGAGCAAAGACTGGCTCAACTTTGTGGCCTCGCCAAGAGCGAGGGCGAAGATAAAGCACTGGTTTACCCAGGAACGCAAGGAAATTGCCACAGAGGACGGCAAGGAAGCACTGGCAAGGGGGCTTAGACGTAAGGGGCTCCCAGTTCAGTCCTTGGTCGGCTCAGACTCGCTCCAGAAGATCGCCGATGAGCACGGTCTGGTTGACATACCGGCCCTATACAACGCAATTGGCCAGGGTCAGCTTTCGGTTGCAACTGTAATTGAGCGACTGAAGCAGCTAGAGGGGCTGGCTCCAGAGGCTAGCACCGAGGAACTTCCAATCCAGGAGCCGAAGTCACTTCGAAGCCGTAGGAACTTGTCTCAGGGTGTTCTGGTAAAGGGTGATCCTGATGTTATGTCCAAGATGGCCAGGTGCTGTACGCCGGTGCCGGGCGACGAGATCACAGGATTCATAACTAGAGGCGAGGGCGTTTCGGTCCATAGGCAGGACTGCAAGAACGTAAAGAGCCTTAACAAGCAGCGCCTAGTGGAAGTCGGGTGGGCCGATGAGGCTCGCGGAGTGTTCATGGTTCAGATTCAGATCGAAGCGCTGGACCGGTCGGGGCTGCTCAGCGACGTAACTAGAATCCTCACCGAGAATCACGTCAATATCCTGAATGCATCGGTCTCAACAGGCAGAGACCGAGTGGCCATTAGCAAATTCGTTTTTGAAATGGCAGACCCATCTCACCTGGATCACCTTCTGAACCAGGTGCGCAAAATCGAGGCGGTCTACGACGTCTACCGAGTGAAATCGAGTTAGTTTTTAGTCGACTGCTTGCTGAGCAGCTAGCAACCATGCTTTACGAGCGGTGATCTGCTCTTCAATGGCCTTCTTTTTGTCATCCTTGGCAGCTGCAAGCTCGGCCTCTAGCTCCGAGATTGCCTGCTCTAGTTGAGTAACAAGCGAATTTGACCTTGCCTTTGCGGCTGGATCGGAACGACGCCAAGCGTCTGCTTGCATTTCGGCAATTTTCTTTTCGACCTTACGAAGTGGCTCTTCAATCTTGCGGACCTGTTCGCGAGGAACGTGGCCAATCTTCTCCCACTTGGCCTGAATGTTACCCAGGGCCTTCTTTGCCTCATCGAGGTTGTCAAGCTTGATCGCCTCTACCTCTTTGACTAGAGCTAGTTTTGCTTCGAGATTGGCTTGCTGCGATACGGCTACTTCGGCGTCCTTCTCCTTTTTGGCCGCGAAGATGGCGTCACCTGCTGCACGGAACTGCTTCCAAAGCGCGTCCTCTGCCTTGCCGGCCTTGCCAGCTAGTTTCCAATCGATCTGAAGTTTTTTGTAGGCGTCAGCGGCATCTGAGCCCTTGGCAACCAATGCCTCAGCGCTGGCAACCAGCGCAACCTTTGTCGCCTTGGCCTCCTTGAAGGACCCGTCAAGGTTTGCAAAGAATGCCCTGCGACCGGTTTCGAACTTCGCGCGTGCCTGCGAGAAGCGCTTCCAAATTGGATCAGTCTTAGCCTTAGGAATCTTTGGTCCCTCTTTTTGGAGTTTCTGCCACTTCTCGAAGAGCTCTGTCATCTCAACTGAAGACTTCTTCCAATTGATTCCGCCCAGGTTTGCGACCATAGCTTCTGCGCGAGCTGCAATTTGTTCCTTGTCAGCCATTGCTTTATCCACGGCTTCAGCTCGCTCAGCTGCGGCTTTTTCAGCGGTCTTGTCAATGTCGGCCGAGACGGCTTCAATCCTGTCGCGCAGACCTTGAATGTTCCCGACAACCTTTGGCTTTACAAGCACCGCCTTGAGATGCTCTCGAGTGGTCTTAAGGCTCTTGGCGTCGGTGATGCCAGCGGCTAGGCGCTGCTCCAGGGTGCGGACTTGAGCCTCTAGGTCATCAAATTTTCTGGTGAAGTAAGCAAGTGCTTCATCCTGTGAGACATCTGGGTACTGGCCGACGATGCGCTCGGTTGGGCCGTCTTTCACGAAGACGTTGTTGGCCTCGTCTACACGGCCAAAGTCGTTGCTGGTCACCTGCTGCTCCTAGTGGTTTGGGTCTTACTCTACCGAAACTGCGGTTATCAATACCTCTTCAAGGGGAGATGCGTCACTGGACCCATCACCCGTTCCGATAGCCGCGATGTCTTTTACGACATCAAGGCCGGAAGTAACCTTGCCGAAGACTGTATAACCGCCCGCTTGATCTGACGGGATTGTTGAATCCTGGTAGACGATGAAGAACTGAGAACCCATCGACTCACCGTCTCCACCTCGGCGTGCCATTGCTAGTACGCCTTCTTGATAGAGGTCGGCCTCTGGCGCGTTCTCGATTGGTCCCCAGTTGTAGCCAGGCCCACCAGTTCCGTTTCCTGATGGATCTCCGCACTGGAGCACGTAAATTCCAGCTGTCACTAGCCGGTGACAGTTGATGCCTTCAAAATAGCCATCTCTGGCCAGTGAGACGAAGTTCGCTACAGCCTGAGGAGCTAGGTCACCTGCGAGTTCGATTCCAACGCTCTGGCCGTTCAGGTCCATTGAGCCCGTCCAGCTGCGATTCTCGGCAATGCTTACGTCGGGAACTTGAGAGTCAGTCTCGGCTGCCTGCGGAGCCTCGGTGGCTGCGGTTGGTTCCTCTGCTACTACTTCGTCAACAGCCTGGCCTGGACCGAAACCAAAATATGCCAACTGACCCACGACAGCCAGGGCAACGAAGCCTGCTGCAACGGCGACGAACAACTTGTTGTCGCGCTTTGCTCGAGCGGGCCGTGCCGCAAGCAATTCTTGCTTTGCCTGGTAGTTCTCTAGTTTGCTGTCGTGTTTCATAACTCACCCATTTTCTAACTTGGTAATTCTAGGTGTTGCTTAGACTTCGCGTGTGGTTGATATTCCATTGGCAGCCAGGGTGCGCCCAGAATCATTGTCTGAGTTGATCGGGCAGTCTGCAGCGCTTAGCGCAAATGGCCCACTCCATCGACTCACCACTGGCGACAAGTCATCTAGTTGGGCCTCCATCATTCTTTGGGGTCCGCCCGGAAGCGGTAAGACGACGATCGCCCGAATTATTGGGGCCAATAATGGCGCCAGCTTCTCGGAGCTCAGTGCGATCAGTGCCTCGGTCTCTCAGGTCAGAGAGTTGATAGCCAAAGCCAAGGAGCTCAGAGAGATCTACGGCAAGCAAGCGATTCTTTTTCTTGATGAGATTCACCGCTTCACCAAAACTCAACAGGATTCTTTGCTTGGCGCGGTGGAATCGGGGCTGCTAACACTTATCGCCGCCACAACCGAGAACCCCTCTTTCAGTGTGGTCACACCGCTTATTTCACGGTCACTGGTCATAAAGCTCGAACCACTCAGTGCCGAGTCCTTGATAGCGATCATGCAACGCGCATTATCATCCGATGACGGCCTGCCCGGGGTGAAGTTTGAACCGGAGGCACTCGAATACCTGGCCAAGATCGCCATGGGAGATGCCAGACGAGCACTGACTTTGATGGAAACAGCTGCCGCTGGCTTGTCCCGAGTAACCCTGGAAGACGCTGAGAACTCGGCAAAGGCAACAATTGCCTACGATCAGGCCGGAGATAATCACTACGACACGATTAGCGCTTTTATCAAGTCTGTCCGCGGTTCCGACGTCAACAGCGCCCTGCACTATCTCGCGCGAATGATTGTCGGGGGAGAGGATCCGATGTTCATCTCAAGGCGCCTGCTAATTCTTGCGGCTGAAGACATTGGGCTTGCCGATCCGCAGGCGCTAGTGCTGGCTGAGGCCGCCGCTAGAACTGTTGAGCACATCGGAATGCCTGAGGGGCGGATCCCGCTTGCCGAGGCAACCATCTACTTATCTCTGGCACCGAAATCAAATTCCGCATACCTGGCCATCAACAAAGCAATTGCGGACGTAGAGGCGGGTGAAGTACCAGCTATTCCTTCCCACCTGCGCTCAACCGGAGCCGTTGGTTACAAATACCCACATGACAGTGAAATTGGGGTGATTACGCAGGAGTATTGGCCCGGCAATGCAAAATACTTCACGCCCACAAACCACGGCCAGGAGGCCGAACTGGCCAAACGGCTAGAGCTGATTAACAAAATACTGTTCAGGTAGTGACACTGTCGGCCTTGCTCTGGTAGTATTTCTGGGTTATCTGGATTCTGCGGCTGGAATCCGGAGCATGAAAAAATCCAATTTGAAAGTTTGAAAGGTACCTTTTTGTCTAAGACAACTAGAACCCGCAGTAAGACACGTCTATCACGTGCTCTTGGTATCGCATTGACACCTAAAGCTGCGAAGTATATGGAAAAACGACCCTACGGACCGGGTCAGCACGGCCGCACCAAGCGCAAGAGTGACTCTGACTACGCAGTTCGTCTCCGTGAGAAGCAGCGTCTTCGCGCTCAGTATGGAATTCGCGAAGCTCAGCTTCGTAAGACCTTCCAGGAGGCAAAGCGCACCAGTGGTCTAACAGGTGAGAACCTAGTTGAGTTGCTGGAGATGCGTCTTGACGCACTAGTGCTTCGCTCTGGAATCGCTCGCACGATTGCGCAGGCTCGTCAGATGGTTGTTCACCGTCACATTCTTGTTGACGGAGAGCGCGTTGACCGCCCTTCATTCCGCGTGAAGCCTGGTCAGATGATTCACGTTCACGAGAAGTCTGAGCGCACCGAGCCTTTCCAGGTTGCGGCTGCGGGCGGAAACTCTGACGTACTGGCTAAGACTCCTGAGTATCTTTCAGCTGATCTAGACAAACTGCAGGTAACACTTGTTCGTCGCCCTAAGCGCGATGAGGTTCCAGTGACCTGTGAAGTTCAGCTCGTGGTTGAGTACTACGCAGCTAGGTAGTTTGATAATGACAAGCGGGGAGATTGTTGGCATCGTTCTTGCTGCCAGCGTCGCCCTGTTTGTCATTCTGCTAGGTGTTCCATTGGTGAAACTTGGCAAGCTGCTCGACGAGAGCGCAGCGACTGTTCGAACCTTCAACAATGAGTTCGCACCTATTTTGAGTGAAGCAAAAATCACACTGGCTGAGGCTAATAAGCAGCTGAAGCGAGTGGACAAGATCACAGAAGATGTCGAGCAAGTCACTACAAACATCAGCTCCATGGTTGCCGTGTTTACGGCATCAGTAGGGGCACCACTTACAAAGGTCGCCGGCATTTTGCAAGGCGCGCTAAAAGTGTTCGGCAAGCGGAGGTAATTATGTCCAAATTTGGTTGGTTTGTAGCGGGGATTGGCCTTGGTGCACTTGCGCTGGTTCAGATTCGCGATAACCCACGTGCCCAAGAGGCAGTGGATGAAATTCGTACGGCTGCTAAGGATTTTTCAAGCTCAATCGCTGACGGCTATCAAGAGCGTCAGGCTGAGATTGCCAAAGCCAACAAGCCTAAGAAGTAGCGATGAAGACTGCCGAAATCAAGCGGCGGTGGCTTTCCTTCTTCGAGGGAAAAGATCACACGGTTGTACCAAGCGCCCCTCTAATTAGCCAAGACCCAACGCTGATGTTCGTGGTCGCCGGAATGGTCCCGTTTATTCCTTTTATGACTGGCGTTCTGCCAGCTCCTTACCAGCGAGCAACCTCGGTGCAGAAGTGCGTGAGGACCTTGGACATCGACGAGGTTGGGAAGACCACCCGCCACGGCACTTTCTTCCAGATGAATGGAAACTTCAGTTTCGGCGACTACTTCAAAAAGGAAGCGATTGCCTATGCCTGGGAGCTGTTGACCTCCTCGCTGGAGGACGGCGGCTATGGCATTGACCCAGAAAGACTTTGGGCGACCGTTTACCAGGATGATGATGAGTCGATTGAATATTGGCTAACCCAAACCAGCATCCCGAAAGAGCGGATCCAAAAGCGCGGAATGGCCGACAACTATTGGTCAACCGGGCAGCGCGGTCCCGCCGGTCCTTGTTCAGAAATCTACTATGACCGCGGGCCTGAATACGGTCTGGAAGGTGGGCCAGAGGTTGATGAGGATCGCTACATAGAGATCTGGAACCTGGTCTTCATGCAGTTTGAGCGCGCAGATGGTGGAACCAAAGACCACTTTGAAATCATCGGGGATCTACCCAAGCAAAACATCGACACTGGAATGGGTCTTGAGCGAGTAGCTTTCATTCTCCAGGATGTCGAAAACATTTATGAGATCGATCAAATTCGACCACTGATTGACCTAGCCAGTGACCTAAGCGGCAAATCCTACGGAGCTACAGAGGTAGACGACGTCCGGATGCGTGTGATAGCAGACCACATTAGGTCTTCACTGATGCTTATCTCTGATGGCGTCACTCCTGCGAACGAAGGTCGTGGTTACGTGCTCAGAAGGCTCTTGCGCCGTTCGGTTCGCGCGCTTCGCCTTCTCGGGGTCACCAAACCTAGCTTCGAGGCACTTTTCACAGCTAGCAAAGATGCAATGGTCGAGGCCTACCCAGAACTTGAGGAGAACTTTTCAAGAATCTTGCGCATTGCGCTTGCCGAGGAGGCTGGCTTTGCGCGCACCCTTGAGACTGGAACCGTCGCGCTTGAACAAGCAATCGCTAAAGCTAACGGCATCCTCCCAGGTGAAGTGGCCTTCCTGCTCCACGACACATATGGCTTTCCAATCGACCTGACAGTTGAAATCGCCGAAGAGAACGGGTTGACCGTGAACCGCGATGGCTTCAATCAATTAATGCAAGACCAAAAGGATCGCGCCAAGCAGGACGCCAAAGACAAAAAGCTCGGCGGTGGATCGCTGCAGGTTTACAGCGAAATGCGATCTGTTGGTGCAACCGAGTTTGTCGGCTACGAGCAGCTCGAAGCAGAGGCTGAGATCATCGGGCTTGTTAGAGATGGGCAGGTTACTCCTGCGCTAGTAGCAGGTGAAATCGGCGAAGTTTTCCTTAACCGAACCTCTCTCTACGGAGAATCTGGTGGTCAGGCTGCTGATGCCGGAAAAATTGTCGGAGCTGGTTTCGTACTTGAGGTCCTCGATGTCCAGAAGCCGGTTAAGGGGCTATTTGCTCATAAGGTTCGAGTGGTTTCAGGACAAGTGACGGTTGGCGAATCTGCGAACACAATCGTTGATGCCACCTGGCGACTTGGTGCCTGTCAGGCTCACAGTGCAACTCACGTAGTCCATGCAGCAATCAGGCAAGTACTTGGACCACAGGCGCTTCAGTCAGGCTCGTTTAATAGGCCCGGGTACATGCGACTGGACTTCTCGTGGAGTCAAGCACTTAGTGAAGAAACAAAGAGTGAGATTGAAGAAGTTTCCAATCTGGCAATCTCATCAGACTTGGCTGTCAGCGCTCAATTTATGACCGTTGGTGAAGCCAAGGACTTTGGCGCTATTGCGCTGTTCGGTGAAACTTACGACGAGCAAGTGCGCGTGGTGCAGGTCGGCGGACCATGGTCTAGAGAGCTCTGTGGTGGAACTCACGTTTCTCGCTCTTCCCAAATTGGTTTGGTTAGCGTCACCACCGAGTCATCGGTTGGTTCCGGATCAAGAAGAATCGAAGCTCTAGTTGGCCAGCCGGGTCTTCATGCTCTGCATGCTGACCGCGACATTGTGAAGCGGCTATTGGCGGAACTGAAATCTTCTCCAGAAGAGTTGGAGTCAAAAGTTACTGAGGCACTATCTGACCTGAAGGCAGCTGAAAAGAAGCTACAGGAGCTAAAGGCTGGCCAAGTGCTGTCAAAGGTTCCCGAGCTTGCTAAGCAAGCCAAAGCTGTTGGTAGCTACAACCTACTGAGCCTCGAGGTTTCAATCGAGTCTTCAGACATGCTGCGTAGCCTTGCCATGGCACTGAGATCAGAACTTGGTGAAAGCTCCGTTGTGGTTCTGGGCAGTCAAGCTAGCGGTTCGGCGGTAGTGGTTGCCGTGGCAGGCAAGGATGCTGTTGCTGCTGGAGCAAAGGCGGGGCAGATTGTTTCGGTAGCCTCAAAGATCCTGGGTGGTGGCGGCGGCGGAAAGCCAGACATGGCACAGGGTGGCGGCTCGGACAGCGACAAGCTAACCCAGGCACTGAGCGCAGCGGCAGCTTCGATCTAATGAAGAAGCTGGGCCTTGACATTGGTCTTGCAAGAATTGGTGTCGCTCTGTCTGTTGACACACTCGCAATCCCGCACTCAACTGTTCCAAACGACGCAGCGGCAATAACTGCGATCAGCTCCTTCTACGAGGAAGCAAACGCAGTCTGTTGCTATGTTGGATTGCCAATCTCGCTTTCCGGATCGAAGACCGCAAGCACCCAAATGGCGATTGATTTCGCGGGCCAGCTTGAGGCCTGCGGTCTTGAAGTGCGTCTTATTGACGAACGACTCACTAGTCGACAAGCAGCCGGAAACCTTCGACAAGCGGGCAAGAATTCAAAGCAGCAAAAGGGAATCATTGACGCCAGTGCTGCAGCTGTAATCTTGGACTTCGCACTGAGTTCGGAGATCTCAGGTCAGCTTGCAGGCAAAACCTTGGAGGAAGTTCATGATTGAAGACCTTGAAGCGATTCCAGTAAAGAAGCGCTCCTATAAGTCATGGCTTGCCGGACTGATTTCGATAGCGGTGGTGGTCGGGCTGGTTGCGGGCGGTCTGTCGCTTGCAGGTTCGAGCGTTCAGGATTTCCTAAGCAGGTTTCAAGTTGAGGACTATCAGGGAGAGCCTGGCCCCTCGACGATTTTGGTTATCGAGGCTGGAGACAACGGCGAAGATGTGGCAAGAAAAATGGTTGAGGCCGACATCATCAGGAGCTTTGATGCGATCTACCGTGACATGCTGAACGTTGATCTGGTTATTTTTCCGGGAAGCTACGAATTCCCGACCAAGCTTTCTGGCAGCGCGGCACTAACACTGTTGATGACCCGTGAGAACAGGGTTCTGGTGACAACCACTATTCCGGAGGGATTGACTGTTGCCCAGACAATTCCAAGGCTGGCCGAGGACCTAGACGTCTCAATCGCCTCCATCGAAGCGGCAATAGAAACACAACTGGAAAGACTTCCTGACAATGCTCCTAGCATCGAAGGTTATCTGTTCCCGGCGACCTACTCGTTTGACCCGGGAGTCACTGCAGATCAAGTGATCACCGCAATGGTCGATCGAATGGAACAAGAGCTGGCAGGTTTCGAGATTTCACTGAAAGACTCCCTTGAGATTGTGACCCTTGCTTCGATTATTCAATCCGAGGGGCGCCTCACTGATGACTTCTACAAAATCTCTCGAGTGTTCCTGAATCGTCTGGATGTCGGAATGCCACTGCAATCTGACCAGACCGTCAAATACCGATATGAAGGCAACCTGGACTCTTTCCAGGAAGGCCTTAGGGACACCGCGAATCCGTTCAACACTTTTTCGAATCCAGGTCTGCCAATTGGCCCGATCACTAATCCGGGTGCACTAACGATTGAGGCCGCTCTAAGACCCGCCTCGGGTAAGTGGCTGTATTTCGTGGCAATCAACCTGAACACCGGGGAGACGATCTTCTCTGAGACTCTTGCCGAACATGAAAAGGCTGCCGACATTTATCGACAATGGTGCAGGGACAATCCAAATGATGTCTGCTGATAAGTATGCGGTGCTGGGGTCGCCGATAGCGCACAGCAAGTCACCGGTGATTCATCGTGTGATTCTCGATCACCTTGGGCTTGATAATGAATACCTTAAATTCGAAGTAACAGATCTCGAAAGCTTCTTAGAGTCCCACAGTGAATTTCTAGGGCTCAGCTTGACCATGCCACTGAAGGTTCAGGCGCTAATTGTCGCCGGCAAGGTTTCTGATTTGGCCCTTGAGGCATCTGCCGCTAATACCCTGTATTTGTCCGATGGTGTTTGGTGTGCAGACAACACCGACATCTTTGGACTCCAGCAGGCAGCTGCGCACCTGCAACCAAAATCAGTGGGTGTGCTCGGTAGCGGAGCAACTGCTAGAAGTGCCGTAATGGCATTCAGGAACTCTCCGCTAAAGCTTTGGGGGAGGCGAAGTGAGGCTGCTGTGCCCTTGGCAGAGCACTTCGATGCGGAGCTGGCGAGCCTTCAGGAAGTGCTCTCCTGTGATCTGGTGATAAGCACACTACCGACCGGTGCACTAAGTGAGATTCTGGTTGGGCAGCCAAGCTTTTCAGGCACTTTGTTGGATGTTGCCTACAGCAACAAGCTTGGCACTGAGCACTTCGCGGAATCAATCTCAGGCCTCGACATGCTGATCTGGCAGGCGGTTGGCCAGCAACGAATTTTCAATGGTGAGGGACCAGAAACCCCTCTTGAAGACGAAGCAAAATTGGTAGAAACCATCAGGGCGACCCTGGGCATGACAAAATAGACCCATGTTGCGTTGGATTACTGCCGGAGAGTCACACGGCCCAGAACTAATAGGTGTCATCGAGGGTCTGCCAGCAGGCGTTGAAATCCTGGAGGCTGATCTGCAATCGGCTCTTGCTCGTCGCCGTTTGGGTTATGGCCGTGGCGCTCGCATGAAATTCGAGCAAGACCTAATTAGTATTTCGGCGGGAGTGCGCTTTGGCCTGAGCCAGGGTGGCCCCGTGGCGATTCGCATCGCTAACACCGAGTGGCCAAAATGGGAGACCGTTATGAGCGCTGCTCCGGTAGCTGAAGATCAGCTGACTGGAGCAAGAGCTGCGCCACTGACAAAACCGCGCCCCGGTCACGCTGACTTTACCGGCATGCAAAAGTATGGATTTGATGAGGCTCGCCCGGTCCTTGAGCGCGCTAGCGCCCGTGAAACTGCCACCCGGGTTGCACTAGGGGCGGTGGCGCAGAAATTTCTCGAAGAGCTTGGTATCAGACTGGTCACTCACACAGTTGCCATCGGCCCTGCATTGAACAGCTCCACCGAGCTTCCTGGACCAAAGGACGTTGCAGCACTGGATGAAAATCCAGTTCGCTGCTTCGACAAACAAGCCAGCGAGGCAATGGTTGCTGAGATTGATGATTGTCATTCAACCGGCGACACCATCGGTGGCGTCTGTGAGACGTTGGTCTATGGTTGCCCCCCAGGGCTGGGAAGCTATGTTCACGCCGACCGTCGACTAGATTCGCAGCTGGCTGCCGCCGTGATGGGTATCCAGGCAATGAAGTCGGTGGAGATTGGTGACGGGCTAGAAACAACCCGTCGTCGCGGTAGCGTCGCGCACGACGAGATCGTGAACTCAGAGGCTGGAGTAAAGAGGCTTACGGACCGAGCAGGTGGCATCGAAGGCGGAATGACCAACGGCGAGACAGTTCGAGTCAGAGCTGGCATGAAGCCGATCAGCACCGTGCCGAAAGCGCTCCAGACCATCGACACTGGCTCTGGTGAGGCAACAACAGCTCACCATCAACGAAGTGACGTTTGCGCAGTGCCGGCATCCGGAATCGTTGTCGAAGCGATGGTTGCCCTTGTGATTGCGAACTCAGTTTTGGAAAAGTTTGGTGGCGACTCAGTTCAAGAGACCAAGCGAAACATGGATTCCTACCTTGAGAGTATTCCGGAGACGCTCAAGTCGCGAATCGTAAGAGACTAATGTCCAAGTCCATTGTTCTTATCGGTCCAATGGGTGCAGGAAAGACGACTCTTGGCAAGCGTCTAGCCAAGACCCTCAAGCTGGCTTTCACTGACACAGACAAGCTGATTAGCCGCAAACACGGCTCGATTCCAGACATATTCACCGATAAGGGCGAAGCTCATTTCAGGCAGTTGGAATCAGCTGCCTTGGAGCAAGCGCTTGAAACCGGCGGCGTGATAGCCACGGGCGGCGGAATTGTGCTCTCCGAAGCCAATAGGGCATTACTAAAGGGCCAGCGGGTGATTTTCCTGGACACCACCATGGAGTATGTGCTGAAGTCACTGAACACCGAGAAGCGACCGCTACTAAAACAGGATCCGGCAAACTGGCAGGTCATTTACGACCAGAGGCTGCCGCTCTATAGGGAGTGCGCCAGCGCAACGGTTCGGACCGATAACCGTCCGGTTGATACCATTCTCCAAGAGCTTGAACGAGAGGCGGACAAGAATGTCTAAGGTGCTGATTGGGCGCGCTCTACTAAATGAGATTCCCGAGACCCTGCACGGTTCGAAGAAAGTTCTTATCGTCTATCCGCAGCCGCTAGCTGCAACGGCTGACGTCCTGGCCGAGAATTTGAAGTCGGCTGGAATCCAAACGTATATGGCCGAAGTTCCTGCCGCTGAAGATGCCAAACGGGTTGAGGTCGCAGCCTTTTGCTGGCAGATCATGGGCCAAGGGGAGTTCAACAGAAACGATGCGGTGATTGGACTTGGCGGTGGATCAACCACAGACCTGGCTGGCTTCGTAGCAGCAACCTGGCTCCGCGGTATTCGATCAGTTCTGATCCCAACCACGATGCTGGGGATGGTTGACGCGGCCATTGGTGGCAAGACTGGAATCAACACCTCCGAGGGTAAGAATTTGGTCGGGGCATTTCACTTGCCTGACAGCGTCGTGATTGACCTTGACACGCTTAGTTCGCTGCCAAGAAACGAGCTGTTGGCCGGCATGGCAGAGGTCGTCAAGTATGGCTTCATAGCTGCTCCAGAAATTCTTGAGATTATTGAATCTGACCAATCCGCCACCGACCCAACATCCGAGGCGTTCGAACGGCTGATCAGAGAGTCGGTGCGAATAAAGACTGACGTCACCTCGAGAGATTTCAAGGAATCCGGTGACCGCGAATTTCTCAACTACGGACACACCCTTGGTCATGCTATCGAGCACGCCGAGCGATATAAGTGGCGCCATGGAGCTGCCATATCGATAGGTATGGCGTTCGCAGCGGAGCTTTCGATGCTCTCCGGGAAACTATCCGAAGCCGAAGTTTCTAGACATCGGAGTATTTTTGAAAGTCTTGGGCTGCCCATCACATATCGCGCTGACCGTTGGCCGCAGCTGTTGGACACCATGCAACGCGACAAAAAAGCCAGAGGCGGTGCACTCAGGTTTGTAGTTTTGGACAGAATTGGCAAGCCTTCGATTCTGAGCGCTCCCACGCCAGAGCTGCTATTTACAGCATTTCAGTCGATAGTGGAATAGCGTGTAGTTATGCCTGAAATCTATGTACTAAATGGACCGAACCTGAACCTGCTGGGATCAAGAGAGCCGGAGGTCTATGGAACCATGACCCTGAGTGATTTGACACAGCGACTTGAGCACTGGGCCGAACAGAACAACACCAAAATCTCGGTTCATCAAACCAACAGCGAGGATGAGCTAATCGGCTCAATTCACAGCGCGATTTCCGAGAAGGCCGCCATTGTTCTGAACCCCGCTGCTTTCACGCATTACAGCTACGCACTCAGGGATGCCTGTGCCGCTCACACTGGCTCTGGATTGAAGCTAATTGAGGTCCACATCACTAACCCCCACTCCAGGGAAGAGTTTCGCCACAACAGCGTAATTTCGGGGGTCGCCACCGGTGTGATTGCCGGTTTTGGCATGGATAGTTACCTACTGGCCCTTGAACAGCTGACACGCGACTAGAATTTGCAAGTCCCTAAAGGAGAAAAATGGCAAGCTCAAACGACCTAAAAAACGGAATGGTTCTTCAGATAGAAGGCCAGCTTTGGAGCGTAATTGAGTTCCAGCACGTCAAGCCCGGTAAGGGACCCGCATTCGTACGAACCAAGCTGCGCAATGTGCTTAGCGGCAAGGTTGTCGACAAGACCTTTAACGCCGGCGTGAAGATCGAAACCGCCAACGTGGACCGACGCGACATGCAGTATCTGTACAACGATGGCTCTGGGTTTGTGTTTATGGACACAACTAACTACGACCAGCTAATAGTTCCCAGCGAAGTGGTTGGCGATGTAGCGAACTTCATGCTGGAGAACCAGAACGCAACAGTCGCGCTACATGAGGGTGCTGCCCTGTATGTTGAGCTACCGCCATCAGTCACTCTCGAGATCACCTACACGGAGCCAGGCCTGCAGGGTGATCGCTCCACCGGTGGCTCCAAGCCTGCAACCCTTGAAACCGGATACCAGATTCAAGTTCCGCTGTTTATTGAGAACAACACCAAGGTCAAAGTTGACACGAGAACAGGTGACTACCTGGGACGTGTGAGCGAATAGTTGAGCAGCAGGAGCAAATCTAGAAAGCGCGCACTTGACGCGCTGTATGCCTCGGAGATTCGAGGGGGAGAACCATTAGCACTGCTGCAGGAAACCGCAGGCAGCGTGTCAGACCGCCAGAATCAAGAGGCGATATTTGACTATGCCGAATCCATGATTACAGGCTTCGACGCCAACAAGTTGCTGATCGACAACGAACTAAGACAGCTGGCTGACGGCTGGGCTTTGGAGCGAATGCCGAGCATCGACAGGGCTATTCTCCGTCTTGGAGCGTGGGAGATTCTTTACAACCCTGATGTCCCAAATGAGGTCGCCATCGCCGAGGCTGTTGCGCTAGCCAGTGAATACTCAACCGATGACTCACCAAAATTCGTAAATGGAGTGCTCGCGAAGCTGGCAAGAGGCAGCCAAGCTCTTTAGTGCTGTTATGATTTAGGCAAATGTCCTTTAAATTCGTCCTGCGAGGCGAAGAAGGAGAAACAAATGACTGACCGCACGGTCCTATCTGAGCTAGACATTCTCAGGGCGCTAAAGCGCATCGCTCATGAAATCCTCGAAGCAAATTCTGGCCCTGAAGACCTTCTTATTGTGGGGATACCCACCCGTGGTGCTCCATTGGCTGAGCGAATTTGCAAGATCCTAAAAGAAATCGAGCCGGCTCACAGTTTTGAGAGTGGCGTTCTGGACATCACCCTCTACCGCGACGACCAGAGCGCAACCTCTAGGCAACTTGGGCACACCAGCATTCCCGTTTCAGGCGTTCACGACAAAACTGTGGTGCTGGTCGATGACGTTTTGTTCTCGGGCAGGACCATCAGAGCCGCACTTGATGCACTGACAGAATTTGGAAGACCGCGTCAGGTAAAACTGGCGGTTTTGGTTGACAGGGGGCATCGAGAGCTTCCAATTCGACCTGACTTCGTTGGAAAGAACCTGCCTACCGCAATCTCAGAACACGTGGCAGTGAACCTGGTTGAAATCGATGGCGTGGATCAGGTGGTGATTTCAGAATGAAGCACCTGGTTTCAATCAAGGACCTGGACATTGACTCTGCACTCTCACTGTTGGCCAGCTCTCAAGAACTCGCACTTGTGAATCAACGACAAGTAAAGAAGCTTCCAACTCTTCGAGGCAAAACGGTCGTGAACCTCTTCTATGAGAACTCCACCAGGACCAGAATCAGTTTTGAAATTGCTGCAAAGCGCCTCAGTGCAGACGTAATCAACTTTGATGCAAGCACCTCTAGCCTCTCAAAGGGGGAGTCGCTGAAGGACACTGCCCTGACTCTTGAGGCGCTTGGTGCTGATGCAATTGTCCTGCGTCACCCAATGTCCGGTGCCGCCCAGAGACTGGCAAGCAGCGACTGGATTCGTGGAAGCGTAATCAACGCCGGCGACGGTTCTCATGAGCACCCAACGCAAGCTCTCCTCGACGCGCTCACCATGCAGCAGCGCTTGGATCTCGGGGCAAATTTCGCAGGATTGAAAGTCCTAATCGTTGGTGACATCTTGCACTCAAGAGTTGCACGCAGCAACATCTTCCTGCTGAATCTCTTGGGGGCTGAGGTAAGTGTCGCGGGACCAGAGACACTGGTTCCAATTGAGATTGCAGAATTGGGCGTTACCATCCACCACGACTTTGACCAGGCACTTGCCGACCGGCCAAACGTAGTAATGATGCTTAGGGTGCAGGCAGAGCGGATGTCTAAGGATCTGTTTCCTTCAGCTAGCTCCTACGTCAAATTTTGGTCACTCGGTGGAAACCGACTCGCTGGACTTGGGCCAGAGGTTGTAATCATGCACCCGGGACCCATGAATCGTGGGTTCGAAATTTCGGCTGAGGCAGCCGATGATCCACGCTCGGCGGTGTTGCAACAGGTCACAAATGGACTAGCTGTAAGAATGGCTGTACTACAAACAACCCTTTCTGGAGGAAATTAGCATGCCTACAATCCTCAAGAACCTCACACTCGCCGACGGCTTGCGATCTGACATCAGAATCGAGGGCGACACCATCGTCGAAATGGGAACGATTTCGGGCAGCGGAATCGACTGCGATTCCCTCATAGGACTGCCGGGCTTTGTTGACCCACACACGCACCTGCGCGAGCCTGGCTTTGAGGCAAGTGAAACTGTCCTATCCGGTTCAAGGGCCGCTGCAGCCGGCGGCTACACCGCGGTCTGCGCGATGGCCAATACGCTGCCGGTTGCTGACACAGCAGAGATCGTTGAGGCGGTTCTAGACGCCGGGGTAGCGGCGGGTTACTGCCAGGTGCAACCGATCGGCGCTGTCACAAATGGTCTTGCTGGCAAACAGCTATCGGAGATTACCCAGATGCACCAGTCGCGTGCGAATGTGACGATGTTTAGCGACGACGGAATTTGTGTTTCTGATCCCGCCCTGATGCAGGACGCGCTGGCCAAGGTTAAAGCCTTCGGCGGAGTCATTGCTCAGCACGCGCAGGATCCTGCACGAACCGAAGGCGCTCAGATGAACGCGGGGCCGCTCGCGATTGAACTTGGATTGACAGGCTGGCCACGACTTGCAGAAGAGGACATCATTGCCCGCGACGCGCTGCTTGCCGAACAGACCGGCTCCCGTCTTCACATCTGTCACCTGACAACTGCTGGCGGAGTAGAGGTTGTCAGATGGGCGAAACAACGCGGAATAGCAATCACAGCTGAGGTAACACCTCATCACCTGCTGTTGACCGAGGATCTAGTGCGCAGTTATGACCCTGTTTACAAGGTGAACCCGCCACTCAGAACAGGAGCCGACGCTAAAGCACTGATTGCCGGGGTTCTCGATGGCACAATCGATGTGCTTGGAACTGACCATGCTCCACACTCGGCGGAAAAGAAGGAAGCCGAATGGGGTCATGCAGCTTTTGGCATGCTTGGCCTAGAAACGGCAGCAAGTATTCTGCATCAGGTTTTAGCTGACACCGGCTCGCTAACCTGGCAACTTTTCGAACAGCTGATATCCAGTCGCGCAGCAGCACTGACTGGACTAAGCGATCACGGCCAGCTAGCGGTAGGCAGGAAGGCCAACATCACTGTCTTCAACCCGCATGAGGACCTTGCGGCAAGCTCCATCAGCCAGTCGCTGTCTTCTAACAACCCATATGCCGGAATGGTCTTCAAGGGCAGAGTTCAGCACACTGTTTACAACGGCACTTTCACGGTTAGAGATCAAACACTACAGGAGCTGAAGTGACCAGAGAAGTAATAGGACTACTCCTGCTATTGATAGTTCCGGCATTCGCCTTGGCTGCATACGTTGGGGTCAGGAGAGCAAGAGTCAAACAAGAAGCATCTTTGCCTGCGCCCGTGGGCGTTGAGCGTGCTGACTCTTTGGTGCACGACGACGGCCTCTACGTGAGCACGGTGCTTGCCGAAAGCCCGCTGACGCGAGTTTGGGCTCATGGTCTCGGGGTTCGTGGCAGGGTGAAGCTTGTGTCAAAGGACGCGGGCCTTGAGGTGCACAGACAGGGTGAGGCATCGTTTGTCATTCCGACTGCCCAAATTGTTGGTTTGGACAAAGCCTCGGCAACCATTGATAAAGCAGTTGAGTCAAACGGACTTTTCTCAATCGTCTGGCTTTTGGGCCAAACCCAGCTGGTTTCGAATTTTCGAATTCCCAACCAGACCACCAGGCAGCAGATTTCACATCAGATCACAAACACACTAGGAGCTTGACTTGAGTAACGCGTATTTAGTTCTAGAAGATGGCACAGTCTTTGAGGGCGATAGCTATGGCGCAGAGGGTCAAACTCTAGGCGAGTTGGTCTTCTCAACTGGAATGACTGGTTATCAGGAGACCCTCACCGACCCGTCCTACGCTGGTCAAATCGTGATGCAGACCGCACCGCACGTGGGCATTACCGGCACCAATGCACTCGATGAGGAGTCGAGCAGAATTTGGGTCTCCGGCTACGTGCTGAAGGAGCCATCCAGGGTCGCCAGCAATTTCCGAGCAGAGCGGACTCTCGAAAATGACTTGACCTCGCAGGGCATCGTCGGAATTTGTAACGTCGACACCCGCGCAATCACCCTTCACATCAGAAGCGCAGGCGCGATGCGCTCTGGCATCTTTTCCGGCTCGGCCGCGCTCACTCGCGAGCAGATGATCCAGGCGGTAAAGGACTCGGCTCAGATGAAGGGTCAGAGCCTAAGCTCCAAAGTTTCTACAACCGACAATGTCTCTATTCCCTCGCAGGGAACAAGGGTCGGCAAAGTTGCAATCCTTGATCTTGGTATCAAGAAGTCAACCATTGAGCACTTGAATGCCAGAGGCTTAGATGTCGAGCTGTTTCCTGCTGACTCCTCGAGTCAGAGGATTTTGGACAGTCAACCTGACGCATTCTTTTTCTCGAACGGCCCTGGGGACCCATCAGCAAGCGCTGCTCAGGTATCGATGCTTCAAGACCTACTGAAGACCGGCAAGCCCTTTTTCGGAATCTGCTTCGGAAATCAACTCCTGGGACGAGCTCTTGGTTTTGAAACTTACAAGCTGAGCTTTGGTCATCGAGGCATTAACCAACCGGTTATGAATACCAGCAGCGGCAAGGTTGAGGTCACAGCTCACAACCACGGGTTTGCGGTCAAGCTGGAGCAGGAAAGTGCTGATTCCCCTGCCGGTTTTGGTCGAGTAGTGGTCTCACACCGGGGTCTGAACGATCAGGTGGTCGAGGGTCTTGAGTGCTTGGACATCCCGGCATTTTCGGTGCAGTACCACCCCGAGGCAGCTGCCGGCCCACACGACAGTCACTACCTATTCGATAAGTTCCTGAACGCCATCAAGGGGAGCAAGTAATGCCAAAGAGAAATGACATTAAGTCTGTCCTAGTTATTGGGTCAGGACCGATTGTGATCGGGCAGGCCTGTGAGTTTGACTACTCGGGTACTCAGGCTTGTCGGGTGCTTCAGGAGGAGGGCATCCGCGTGATTCTGGTGAATTCCAATCCGGCGACAATTATGACTGATCCTGACTTCGCCGATGCAACCTACATCGAGCCGATTACACCAGAAGTTATTGAAGCGATCATCGAGAAGGAGAAGCCGGATGCCATCCTGCCCACCCTCGGTGGTCAAACCGCTCTTAACGCCGCAATCTCGCTCTACGAGCGCGGATCGCTCGACAAGTATGGAGTTGAACTAATTGGTGCAAACGTCGCAGCCATCAAGGCCGGCGAGGATCGGCTTGAATTCAAGGAACTGGTTCTTCGAGCCGGTGCCTCCGTCGCCAAGTCTGCTGTTGCTCACACCATGGACGAGGTTATAGAAATCGCTGGCCAGATCGGCTACCCGATGGTAGTTAGGCCGTCGTTCACCATGGGTGGTTTGGGTTCAGGTTTTGCCTACAACGAGGCAGACCTGCGCCGGATTGCCGGCGCTGGACTGCAGGCCTCTCCAACCACCGAAGTCCTTCTCGAGGAGTCGATTATGGGTTGGAAAGAATACGAGCTTGAGCTGATGCGCGACAATAACGACAACACCGTTGTGGTTTGCAGCATCGAGAACTTTGATCCCGTTGGCGTGCACACCGGTGACTCAATAACCGTGGCCCCTGCTCTTACCCTTACGGACCGTGAGTATCAGAACATGCGAGACATCGCCATTCAGATCATCCGCGACGTAGGTGTAGACACCGGAGGTTGCAACATCCAGTTCGCGGTAGACCCCGCCGACGGCAGAATCATCGTTATCGAGATGAACCCTCGCGTTAGCAGGTCATCCGCCCTGGCATCAAAGGCCACTGGGTTCCCGATCGCCAAAATTGCAGCGAAGCTCGCTATTGGTTACACACTGGATGAGATTCCGAACGACATCACCGGTGTCACCCCGGCTTCGTTTGAACCGAGCCTTGACTACATTGTCGTGAAGGTTCCGAGGTTCGCTTTTGAGAAGTTCCCGGCTGCTGACCCAACTCTCACCACCACCATGAAGAGCGTGGGTGAGGTAATGGCTATTGGAAGAACCTTCTCCCAAGCTCTTCAAAAAGCACTCAGATCACTGGAAAAGAGAGGGAGTTCCTTCAGCTTCCCAACTGTAAAGGCCGACCTGAACACCCTGCTGGAGCAGATGAAGACCTCAACCGAAAGCCGTATCGGCCAGGTTCAACAGGCACTCTGGTCAGGGGCCACGGCCCAGCAGATTTTCGACGCGACCAAGATTGACCCGTGGTTTATCGACCAAATCGTACTTATAAATGAGGTCGCCAGTTGGTTCGGGGGACTTGAGGAGATTGAAGTTGCCAGCCTTAAGCGCGCCAAGCAGAACGGATTTTCTGACAGTCAGCTTGCTGAAATCCGAGGCGTCACTGAAGAGTCGATCAGGTCACTAAGACACAATCACAACCTGAGACCAGTGTTCAAGACCGTGGACACCTGCGCCGGTGAATTCCCAGCACTCACGCCGTATCACTACAGCAGCTATGAACAGTTCACAGAAGTAGTGCCATCGGACCGTAAGAAAGTCGTGATTCTGGGTTCTGGCCCGAACCGCATTGGCCAGGGTGTGGAGTTCGACTATAGCTGCGTGCATGCAACGTTCGCACTGAAGGAGTCCGGCTTCGAGACAATCATGATCAACTGCAACCCGGAGACGGTATCAACCGATTACGACACCGCCGACCGGCTCTACTTCGAACCCCTTACTTTGGAGGATGTGCTGGAGGTGATCCATGCTGAATCTCAATCTGGCGAACTTGTTGGCGTGATGGTCCAACTCGGGGGCCAGACTGCGCTTGGGCTGGCTAACGGCCTTGAGGCCGCTGGCATCACCATTCTCGGCACCACGCCAACCGACATCGACCGGGCTGAGGAGCGAGGCAAGTTCCAGCAGATTCTGGATCAGGGGCACCTGTTGGCACCGGCTAACGGAATGGCCACCAACCTAGCCGAAGCCACTGCCGTGGCAGCAAGAATTGGCTTCCCGGTGCTGGTTCGTCCAAGCTTCGTGCTGGGTGGCAGAGGCATGGAAATTGTCTACGACCAAGGCTCACTCGACGGCTATTTTGATCGCATCGCAGAGCACGCACTGGTTGACGCAGAGCACCCGCTGTTGGTTGACCGGTTCCTGGATGACGCAATAGAGATTGACGTCGATGCACTCTACGACGGTGAGCAGCTATACATAGGCGGCGTCATGGAGCACATCGAGGAAGCCGGGATTCACTCGGGGGACTCCAGCTGCACTTTGCCGCCGATCACGCTGAGCGAGGCGCAAATTGACCGAGTAGTGGCCGCGACCCAGATAATTGCCGCCGGGCTGAACGTGGTTGGACTTCTCAATGTTCAGTTCGCTCTGGCTTCGGATGTTTTGTATGTCCTGGAAGCCAACCCAAGAGCAAGCCGAACTGTTCCGTTTGTGTCGAAGGCGCTTGGCATCACTCTGGCAAAGGCTGCCGCAAGAGTAATGGTGGGGCAGAAGATCTCAGAGTTGATTAGCGCCGGCCATCTTCCTGAATCCGATGGATCTTCATGCCCAGCAGGAACACCGATCTCTGTCAAGGAAGCGGTGCTGCCATTCAAGCGCTTTGCTACTAAAGACGGCAGATTCGTTGACTCGCTGCTTGGCCCAGAAATGCGCTCAACTGGCGAGGTAATGGGAATCGACAAGGACTTCCCAACCGCCTTCGCTAAGGCCCAGGCCGGCTCTGGCTCAGCACTGCCCACTTCTGGAACCGTGTTTGTTTCGGTTGCCGACAGAGACAAGCCGCAGCTATTGCTGCCGGTGCGTCGCCTAGCGCAACTTGGTTACCGAATCCTTGCTACCGCCGGCACTGCCGCGATGCTTGCCAGACACGGAATTGAGGCACAGTCAGTAATCAAACACTCGACCGCAAAACAGGGCCAGACCTCGATAGTCGACATGATTACCGCAGGTGAAGTTGATGTTGTTGTGAACACTCCATCTGGTGCCGATGCCCGAGTAGACGGCTATGAGATTAGAGCCGCAACAACCGCTGCCGACAAGCCAATATTCACTACAGTTGCCCAGCTAAGCGCAGCAATCGGCTCCTTCGAGGTTGTTAGAGAGGGACCATTTAGCGTAAAGCCGCTACAGGAGTACGAAATCGAACGAAAAGAGCTGATCAGTGAGTAGCTTTCAGGCAAACATCGAGCTGGCTGTTTCTGAGCATGGGCCACTTTGTCTTGGCATTGACCCGAGCGAAAAAGAGCTTCATAACTGGGAACTGCCGGACAGTGCAACGGGAGCTAAGGAGTTCGCGCTTCGCTGCATAGAGGCAGCCGAGGGCCGAATCGGCATCGTCAAGCCACAAGTTGCCTTTTTTGAGAGGTTTGGATCGAGCGGATTTCTGGCGCTGGAGGAGGTGCTGCAGGCAGCAAGAGACCTCGGGTTGCTTGTGATTTCCGACGCTAAACGCGGCGACATCGGATCAACCATGCTCGGCTACGCCCAGGCCTGGTTTGGAGACGATTCTCCGCTTCGGGTTGACGCACTGACGGTCAGTCCGTACTTGGGGCCATCCTCCACGGTTGAGATCCTCGATCACGCCCGCGACATTGGCGGTGGCATCTTTCTGTTAGCTGCCACCAGTAACCCGGAGGCAACTGAGTTGCAGACGTCTAAAACTGGAAAAGCAACTGTTTCGGCCACCGTGATAGAGCTGGCCCAAAAGATTGGTCTTGGCGATTGTGGCGTTGTTATTGGTGCAACCCAGGACCTGGATCAATTTGGAATTGCTCACATCCGCACTACTGACGTCGGAATCCCGATTCTGGCTCCAGGTTATGGGGCGCAAGGTGCCAAGCTTGCCGGCCTCAAGGATCAGTTTGGCGCTAGCTCTTCTCGCGTGATCCCAAACATGTCCAGGGCTCTTACCATGGCTGGCCCTGAGTCTGTGGCGAAACTAATTGATAAGGCTAAATTAGAGCTATGAGCTTGATTGTGCTGGCAGGGCCAGCTGGAGTTGGCAAGGGATCGCTGGTTAGCTGGCTTTTAGAAAACGACCCGCGTTTCACACTTTCGGTGTCAGCCACCACCAGAAAGCCTCGGGCAGGTGAGGTTCACGGAAAGCAATACTGGTTCCTTGAAAAACAAGAGTTTGAGAAGCTGATTTCAGACAACCAGCTCCTGGAGTGGGCGATAGTGCACGGTGAGCACTACTACGGCACACTTTTGAACGAACTGACCCGCGCAGAAGCCAATGACCAGCACCTACTTTTAGAAATAGACTTGCAAGGGGCCAGACAAATTGAGCGGCGAATACCGCACGCCATTAGCATTTTTGTGAATCCACCGAGCTGGGAAGAGTTGGAATCTCGTCTAAGAAAAAGAGGAACCGAGACAGAATCGGAAATTCAAACTAGACTTGAGACAGCTCGCGAAGAACTAGCAGCTAATCATGAGTTTGATTTTCAGGTAACCAACGATGACCTGGCCAAAACTGGCAAGAAGATTGTTGAAATAGTTAATGAGTCGGAGAGATAAACATGAGCGATAACAAGAGTCCACTGACGGGAATTGTTTCCCCTCCAATTGACGAGCTTCTAGAGAAGGCTGACTCCAACTATCAGCTAGTAATCATTGCGTCCAAGCGCGCTAGACAAATCAACGAGTACTACAGTGCGCTTCACGAGGGCTCACTGTTCAACTATGTTGGACCACTTGTTGATTCAGCAATTGACGACAAGCCTTTGAGCATTGCCCTGCATGAAATTCACGCGGGCAAGCTTGAGATGATTCCAAATAAGTAGGTAAATTTGCGAATTCTGCTTGGAGTAACCGGCGGAATCGCTGCCTATAAGGCCGCGAACTTAATTCGGGCATTCTCCGAACAGGGGCATGAAGTCACAGTCTTGCCCACTGAAAACGCACTTAAGTTTGTCGGGAAGGTGACCCTCGAGGCGCTTTCAGGCCACACGATCGATACAGATCTCTACAGCGACGTGGCGCAGGTTAGGCATGTTGAACTCGGCGCCCAAGCGGACCTGATCGTCGTCGCACCTGCCACTGCCAATTTCTTGGCAAAGCTTGCCGGTGGGGTAGCCGATGATTTGCTAATGAACGCAATACTTGCCAGCACCGCTCCGGTTTATGTTTGCCCTGCCATGCATACTGAAATGTGGCAAAACCAGGCGACGGCGGCAAATGTCGAAACCCTCAGAAGCCGAGGAATATCGGTCATGGAGCCAGCCAGCGGCAGGCTCACGGGTGACGACTCCGGGCCGGGCCGACTGCCAGAAGTTGAGCAAATCCTAGAATTCGTTCTGGGTCACGGTCCACTGAGCGGTAAGACTGTTCTGGTCACAGCCGGTGGTACTAGAGAATCAATTGATGAAGTGCGCTTTATCGGGAACTCATCCTCGGGGCGGATGGGGCTTGAACTAGCAAAAGCAGCCCGTGACCTTGGTGGTCAGGTAACCCTCGTTGGTGCCAATCTCGAGATGCCGGCACCGCATGGAGTGACCTTTGTACCGGTGACTAGCGTTTCTGACTTAGAACTCGCGATGAACCAAGACTGTGACCTACTGATCATGGCCGCAGCTGTGTCAGATTTCACGGTGGAGAGTCCGTTTCGAGGCAAGCTGTCCAGGTCTGAAGCGGTGACGCTGTCGTTGACTCCCACGAAGGACCTGGTTGCCAATTACGCATCAAATCACCCGAAAACCTTTTGCGTGGCCTTCGCACTAAGCCCGGAAGGCGGGAATGTGGAGGAACTTGCATCAGAGAAGCTGTGGTCGAAGAGCGTCCAGGCGGTAGCTGGAAACAGCGTTCAGGCACTGGGGTCCGATGTTACCGAAGTGTCATTTGTAACACCTGAGGGAGTCGAAGCAGTTTCCGGAACCAAGCAAGCGGTTAGTAAGCAGCTTTTGCGACTGATTATTGAATCGATGTCCAAGCGCTAACTAGACTTGTGGGCATGACGCCACGCACATTTACCTCTGAGTCTGTTACTGAGGGGCACCCCGACAAAATCTGCGATCAGATTTCCGACACGATTCTTGACGCAATTCTTGAGCAGGACCCGAACGCACGGGTCGCTGTAGAGACCCTAGTCACCACCGGCCTGGTTCACGTTGCCGGAGAGGTTGACACAACCGGTTACGTCGAGATTCCACAGCTGGTTCGGCAGAAACTTCTTGACATCGGATATAACTCATCGGCCATTGGCTTCGATGGGGCATCCTGTGGCGTCTCGGTTTCGATTGGCCAGCAGTCATCAGACATTGCAGCCGGCGTAAACCAGTCGCTAGAGAGTCGATTTGGGCACGTTGATCCTGACCTTGGTGCCGGTGACCAGGGAATGATGTTCGGCTACGCCAGCGATGAGACTGCAACCTACATGCCAGCTCCGATCACTATGGCACATCAGCTAACCCAAAAACTCACCGAGCTTCGCCGCGAAGTTGGTTCGATGGTGCTGAGACCAGACGGAAAGGCTCAGGTTTCAATCGATTACGTTGACCAAAGGCCAGTGAGCGTCAATACGATCGTGCTGTCCACGCAGCATCACCCAGACGTAACCCAAGAAGAGCTGGCGAACCTGGTGTTAGACAGAGTGGTAAAGCCAGTATTGACAGCGTCCGGCCTGGATTGCGATGCGACCAGATACATAATCAATCCATCGGGACGATTTGTTATAGGCGGACCACAGGGTGATGCCGGCCTTACCGGTCGGAAGATCATTGTTGACACCTATGGCGGAATGGCACGACACGGAGGTGGTGCATTCAGCGGCAAGGACCCATCCAAGGTTGATCGTTCCGCAGCGTATGCAATGCGCTGGGTGGCAAAGAATCTAGTCGCAGCAGGCCTTGCCGCTCGCGCAGAGATTCAGGTTGCCTACGCAATCGGTGTTGCAAATCCAGTGTCGCTGTATGTCGAAACATTTGGAACCGAGACGGTCGAAATCGGCGCGATCGAGCAGGCTGTAAAGAGCGTTTTTGACTTGCGACCCTCGGCAATAATTTCTGAACTTGATCTAAAGCGACCGATTTATCAAGCAAGTGCCAGCTACGGTCACTTCGGCAGGGAACTGCCTGATTTCACCTGGGAACGACTAGATCGCGTGCAAGCCCTTAGAGACGCAGCGGGCAAGTAAATGGCACGCTTTGCTTCGATTGTGGCAAAGTCACCTCTTATTCAACTCGACAGGAAGTTTGATTACCTAGTTCCAGAGGACCTTGAAGATCACATTGCGCTCGGTCAACTGGTTTCGTTTCCCTTTGGTCGAACAAAGAAGCCGCAAGAGGGCTATGTCGTAGAGCTCATGGATGCAAGCGACTATGCAACTAGCAAGCTACTGGCCATCAAGGATTCCAGCTGCCTACTTACCCCGCAGCTAGCAGACTTCACGCGAGCGGTAGCGGACAGGCAATGTGTGGCGCTAGGCGAAATTCTTGCTGTAGCGATTCCCGATCACATGCCGACAATTGAGCTGCTGGAACCGATTAGTTATCGAGCAATTAGCTCGACACCGGCTTTCAAACTAGATGCGCCGCTCACCAATAGATCGGCTGTTTTGAGTTCAGGCAAGCCGCTTGTTGTCGACGAGAAACTCTTCGCTGACTGGGCTGTGCTGCTTGTAGAGGCAGCATTAGAGCGGCACGCCGCTAGGCAGTCCTCAATCATCGTAGTTCCCGAAAGATCAGACATCGATGCCATCACCGACTATTGCAAACACCTTGGCGTCAGCGATCAATGCGCGGTGTTGCTTCCGAACCAGAAGCGTTCGACGAAGTTTCAACTTCATCACCAAATCTCTCAGAGCGAGGTATCGATAGTCATCGGGACCCGCTCTGCAATTTACTCACCCTGCCAGAACCTCGGTCTAATCGGCCTGCATGACGACGCCGATGACAACCTGAGAGACCAGGGGTCTCCCTTTACCACCGCCAGGGACTTGGCTCTAATAAGAGCTGGCGACAGCCTGCAGCTGGTTCTAACAGCGCCATACCGTTCCACCGAGGTGCAGAGATTAGTCCAGCTTGGGTATCTATCCAGCCACAAGATTGTGCAATCGCCAGCCAGAATCTCCTACACGGAGCCCGGTCTGCGCATGGACCAAAGCGCCTTTCAGCTAATCAAAGACCAGTTGCCAATCGGGCCAGTGCTGGTGTTGCTTCCTAGAAAAGGGGACTCAGCGGCGGCTTTCTGCGGAGGCTGTGGTCAGAAGCTCGCCTGTAGTTGCGGAGGCTACTTTTGGCAACCCGATGCAGATCATATTCAATGTCGGGTGTGCAGCAAGCCATTTGTGTCCTGCACGAACTGCCAGTCTCGTAATTTCAAGAAGGGTCGCACCGGCTCCAGCAGGACGGTTGCGGAGCTGGGCAAGGCATTCCCTAACGCCCTAATCAGTGAGGCCACGGGTTCCCAGAAGCCCAGCGGACTAAAGAACAAGAATCAAATCGTCGTTGCAACACCAGGTTCGGCACCTCGACTACCAGGCGGATATTCGGGACTACTTATCCTGGACTGCGACGTCTGGCTAGCGCGACAGAGTCTAAATGCGCAGGGAATAGCTATCAGGGATTGGCAGGAAGCAATCGAACTGATGCAACCCAATGGAAGGGCGGTCCTATCTGGGCTCGATTCGACCCTCGGCAAGGCACTGTCGCTCGGGCAGCTCGAAGCGCTTGCTGCCGCCAACCTGGCTGAGGCCAAGGAAATGTCGCTTCCTCCCACAGTGAGAATCTGCACCCTGGAAGCAGAGCCGCAAACTCTAAACACTGCCCTTGAAGCAGCCAAATCTGAGGGGGCAGAACTGCTTCGGCTTGATGCGGAGGGCTCCAGGGCGCTGATTAGGTTTGGATATCGCCAAGGACCGGCTGTCGCAAAGGCGCTTAGGGGAGTGTCGGTTGGAACAACTGCAAGAACTGTCAATAACTCAAAGCGGAGAGGACTCAGGGTCGTCATGGATGATCCTGATGCACTGTAGGTTCTAGATGATGAAGATTGTATTTGCCGGCACACCTGAAATAGCAGCTAGGGCGCTGTCTCTGATTTCAGAGAAGCATCAGGTGGAGTTGGTTGTAACCATGCCCGATGCACCGGTTGGCAGGAAACGGGTTCTCACCCCGTCACCAGTAGCTCAAACAGCCGATGCTCTTGGCATTCCAGTGCTGAAGACCCAAAAACTTGATGCAGCTGCTAGGGCGAGGATTGAGTCCTCACAGGCCGAGCTTGCGATAGTCGTGGCATATGGAGCGATGATCAATAGCGAAAGTCTGGCGCTACTACCTTGGTGGAATCTACATTTCTCGATTCTGCCAAACCACAGGGGAGCGACACCTCTTCAGCACAGCATGATCACCGGCACCGGAGTTGGCATTTCAATCTTTGAGCTAGACCAGGGACTAGATACCGGTCCGATTATCGTCCAGGAACCAATGACGTTCTCCGAATCCGAGACAGCCGGTACGTCGCTAATGCGCTTTACCGAACATGGAACAGCCCTGCTACTAAAGGCAATGGAACAGGGGAAGCAGCCGGTGCCTCAAGTCGGGGAGGCTAGCTACGCCCACAAGTTTTCCCGGGAAGATGCGCATCTTTCGACAATTGAGCCAGCAGACCTGCTGGTCAGAAAAGTCAGAGCCTTTAATCCAGAGCCCATGGCATGGGTTTCAGTCGACAGCGCTCCGCTTCGAATACTAGAGGCAGCCGTGCTGCAAGGAGATCACCTGGCAGCAACCAAACCCGGGCAACTCATGAAATTGGAAACCGGTGAGGTTGTGATAAGCGCAGGGGACCGAAACTTTATGGAACTTTCAACAGTGCAACCGGCTGGCAAGAAGCCTATGACCGCGGCCGCTTGGTGGAATGGCCTCAAGGCAGGAGCTCAACTTGACTAACGCACGCGACATATCCCTCAACCTGCTGCTTCGAGTGCAGGTGTCGGATAGTTATGTGAACCTGCTACTTCCAAAGGAACTGGCCAAGCACCAAATCAACGACGCCGACCGTGGCTTGGTCCAAGAACTAACCTATGGCTGCCTTCGCTGGGAGTTGCAATACGACCGGATGATTGACCACTTCACTCCTGGAAAAGTTCTCTCCCCACACGTGCGAACCTCCATCCGGCTAGGACTGCACCAGCTTTTTAGAATGCGAGTTCCGGCCCACGCAGCCATTAATGAATCAGTTGACCTGGTCAAGAAGTACGAACCAAATGCCGCGGGGCTCGCGAACGCCGTGCTTAGAAATGCCGAGCGGGCAGGCTTTGATTCATTGGTGAGCACGCTAACCAACGGCCTAAACACCATTGAAGCGCTCAGCGTGAAGTATTCGCACCCGACTTGGATTGTTTCCGGCTTTCTCTCAGCGCTTGATCTTGATGGAAGAAAGCAAGAGCTTGAGCAATTCTTAGCTTCAAATAACGAGGTGCCTCAGGTGAACCTTGCTGGGCTGTCCGACGCTTCCAGGCTCGCTCTGGACGAGATTGGATCAGAGCACGGTTCCGCCTCGCCAATTGGTTACCTGGCCGAAGGCTCTTTGGATAAGTACTTGGAGATCCCAGGCGTTCGGGTTCAAGATCAGGGTTCGCAACTAGTGGCGCTGGCTCTTGGGCAGGTTGCAAATCTTGAGGGCACCTGGCTCGACATGTGTGCAGGCCCTGGCGGAAAAGCGGCGGTACTTGAAAGCCTGAAGCCAATTTCAAAGGGAGAATTGGTTTGCTATGAACCCAATCAAAAGCGAGCCGAGCTAGTCTCGAACGCTTTGGACAAGGTTCATCAGAGCAAAGTCGAAGTCAGAAGCGGACAGAGTGCTCCAGCAGATTCGTTTGACGCGATCCTGCTGGACGCCCCCTGCTCCGGCCTGGGTTCCCTGAGGCGGAAGCCAGAGGCGAGGTGGCGGAAATCACCCGAGCAACTTCCTGAGCTAACGACGCTCCAGTCGAGCCTCATCGACTCTGCCGTCAAGGCCCTAAAATCCGGCGGCTACTTGATGTATGCAACCTGCTCGCCTTTAGTTGCCGAAACTAACACTCAGATCAGAGGCCTAGTCGAACGACATCCAAACATGAAGCTTGTTGACTTGCCGGCGATACTTGGAGCCCTCAACCCGGAGTTGAAGCTAAACGCTTCTAGAAAAACTGTGCAATTGTGGACCCATCAACACAGGACCGACGCCATGTTCATGGCCTTGCTAAAGAAAGACTGAGGGTGTCATGCAGATAAACCCATCGATACTCAGCGCGGATTTCGCAAACCTCGAAGAGGAGCTCCAGGACATTTTAACTGCGGACATGGCCCACATTGACGTTATGGACAACCACTTCGTCCCCAACCTAACAATTGGGCCACAGGTAGTTTCAAGGCTGGTCGAAGTATCACCAATTCCTCTGGATGTTCACCTAATGATTGCCGACCCTGATCGTTGGGCGCCCAATTATGCAGAGCTGGGTGCAGCCTCGGTAACCTTCCACCTGGAGGCAGCTAGAAATCCGATCGAGCTTGCAAGGAAGCTAAGAGGCGCTGGTGCCAAGGCGGCTGTTGCGATTAAGCCCGGTACTCAAGTATCCGAACTCACCGAGCTTCTAACTGAATTCGACATGATTTTGATCATGACCGTGGAGCCAGGTTTTGGCGGACAGCCGCTTCTAACGGACACCCTGGAAAAGATCAAGCACGCTAGGTCGCTGATTACGGAGAAAGGTTCAGCCATTACGTTGCAGGTCGACGGGGGAGTGACCGAGTCAAATATTGCGCAGCTGGCTGAACTTGGAGCGGACTCTTTTGTTGCGGGATCAGCCATTTTTAACCATCCTGATCGGGCGCTCGAGATTCTAAAGCTTCGTACACTTGCCCAGTCGGCAAGCCCCAAGCTGTAATCTAGAGGGATGAAATCCTTCGACAATCTCTTTGCTGAACTAGAGAACCGCCTTGCGGAGCCAGTTGCGGGCTCCGGAACTTCTGAGCTTTTGGAAGCCGGCGTGCACGAAATTGGAAAAAAGCTTGTTGAGGAAGCAGCTGAACTCTGGATGGCCGCCGAGCACGAGTCAGACCAGCAGGTTGCCCTGGAGGCATCTCAGTTGATCTACTACGTCCAGCTAATGCTTGTATCACGCGGAATCTCGTTGAGCGCAGTAGAGGAAGTGCTCTGATGTTGAGAGTTGCAATTCCAAACAAGGGGATTCTGTCCGAGTCAGCTATTTCCATGCTGAAAGAGGCTGGCTATCAAACGCGCCGGGACACCCAAGAGCTCCACCTGGTGGATTCAGATAACAACATTGAGTTCTTCTACCTGCGACCAAGGGACATTGCCACCTACGTTGGTTCTGGGTCACTGGATGTTGGACTAACCGGGTTAGATCTTTTGATGGACTCAGAATCGGCCGCAGAAGAGATTGCTGATCTAGATTTCGGGCAATCAACATTTCGATTCGCAGCCTCTGTGGAGTCGGGATTCAAGCAGGTGAGCGACCTCGAAGGCAAGAGGCTCGCCACGGCCTACCCAACGCTAATTGCCAACTACCTTTCAGAGCAGGGCGTCTCTTGTGAGATCGTGAAGCTCGATGGAGCCGTCGAGTCGGCTGTGAAACTCGGCGTGGCCGATGCTGTCGCCGATGTCGTTTCCACTGGAAATACGCTTCGAAAAGCAGGGCTGTCAATTTTTGGTCCAACAATTCTGCGGTCAACTGCCAGGCTGATTGCAGCTCCCGGAAAGGCAGCGGAGGCTAATCAGCTGTTGATGCGTCTAAAGGGTGTGCTGGTAGCTAGACAGTACGTGATTATCGACTACGACTGCCCAATCGACCTAGTTGAGAAGGCTTCACTAATCACCCCTGGGATTGAATCTCCCACCATTTCTCCGCTGGCCGACAAAGACTGGGTTGCGGTCAGGGCCCTTGTTTTGGCCAGCAAGATGAATCAGATTATGGATGAGCTATACGCAGTTGGCGCCAGGGCGATTTTGGTGTCCGCCATCCACGCCGCGAGAATCTAGTGCCGGCACTGCGGGTGATTCCTTGCCTGGATGTGGCAGCGGGCAGAGTGGTAAAGGGAGTGAACTTCGCCGACCTGAAAGACAGTGGCGATCCGGTTGAGCTTGCCAAGGACTACTACCTGCAGGGCGCAGATGAACTGACCTTCCTGGACGTCACCGCAGCCACCGAGAACCGAAGTACGACCCTGGACATGGTTACCAGCTGTGCTGAGCAGGTGTTCATTCCGCTCACCGTAGGTGGGGGAATTAGATCGCTGGCCGATGTCACTGCCCTACTGACCGCTGGCGCCGACAAAATCTCAGTTGGGTCCGCTGGAGTGAGCAATCCCGAGCTACTGCGAGAGATTTCAAGCGCCCACGGGAATCAAATTCTGGTCATTTCGCTCGACCTGAAGCGAGGCGATAGTCCTTCCGGGTTCGTTGTGACCACTCACGGCGGCAGAAAGACAACCGAGCTTGATGGACTGGCCTGGGTTCAGCAGGTTCAAGAACTTGGAGCCGGCGAGTTGCTTGTAAACAGCATCGACGCTGACGGAACCCAGGACGGTTTTGACTTGGAGCTGATTGAACTGATCAAGCGTCAAAGTTCGGTGCCGGTGATTGCATCCGGCGGAGCAGGAAGCCTTGAGCATTTCGTCGAGGCAGCCCAAGCTGGAGCCGATGCGGTACTCGCAGCGAGCGTTTTCCACAACAGAGTGTTTAGGATTGACCAGGTCAANNGGAGTGAGCAATCCCGAGCTACTGAGAGAGATTTCAAGCGCACACGGGAATCAAATTTTGGTCATTTCGCTCGACCTAAAGCGAGGAGATAGTCCTTCCGGGTTCGTTGTGACCACTCACGGCGGCAGAAAGA
>DDBH01000015.1:48951-66864 GCA_002333405.1 Micrococcales bacterium UBA2037
ACCACTAAGGATGTTTTGATGGTTGCTTATGCAAACAGGGAATCCTTAGCAATGACCGAAGAGCTCGGACAGATGGTTTTCTACTCAAGATCGCGTTCCGAGCTTTGGCACAAAGGCGCCACTAGCGGCAATACCCTCAACGTCAAAAGCATCATGGTTGACTGCGACTCGGACACCCTGCTGGCGACCGTAGTCCCAAATGGCCCAGCCTGTCATCGTGGTACCACCACCTGCTTTGAGGTTGAATCATGATGGACTTGAAAGAATTTCTGGAGCTCTCCAAAAACTACAACGTAATCCCGGTAACAAAACGACTGTTTGCTGGCAGCGAGACACCGATCGGTATTTATCAGAAGCTCGCTGGCTCGCGTCCAGATACCTTTCTTCTGGAATCAGCTGAGCAGGGGGTTTGGGGTAGGTATTCCTTTATAGGCGCAGCCTCCAGGGGACAATTGCTTGCGGATGACAGCAGGGCTCACTGGGTTGGCAGCTCGTCACCGCTACCAGAGAACGGTCAATTGCCAGTTGACCCCGTCGCTGCTCTGGACACCGTTCAAAGTTCCTGGAGATCCAGCCCGGTTGACTTCCCGCTTAGTTCTGGGCTTGTTGGCTTCATGAGTTGGGGGGCCGTGAATCTAACCGAGCAGCTGCCGAGCGCAAAGAAGGCAAGCTACTCGATCCCGCTATACGGTTTCAACCAGTTTTCAGAGTTGGTAGTTATGGACCACCAGCGCTCCGAACTGATCCTGGTCAGTGTGGTTTTCCTCGAGGCTGATGGCAGTGAAGCGGACTACGACCGAGCACTTGCTTCCATTGACGCTCTAGAAGCCAAGGTTCGCGAGCAAACACCAGCCATGATCTCTGAGCCGAACTGGCCTGAGGCAGAGTTTTCGTCGAATACAGAGCATTCTGAATTCTTGGCAAAGGTCGAACTAGCTAAAGAGCACGTCCGCAAGGGTGACGTCTTTCAGGTTGTGATATCACAGCGATTTGATCAAGACGTGGTTGCGGATGCGCTCGATGTTTACAGGGCTATGCGAGCTTTGAATCCAAGCCCCTACATGTATTTGACCCGCTGGGCGGACAGCGAAGGCGAATTCGCAATTGTTGGCAGCTCGCCGGAGGCACTGGTCAAGATGGTCGGGGATCGCGTGATTACCCACCCAATTGCTGGCTCTCGGCCGCGGGCCGATAGCGCGGCAGCGGATAATCAGCTTGCGGAAGACCTGCTGGCAGACCAAAAGGAGCGCAGCGAGCACCTAATGTTGGTTGACCTTGCCAGAAACGATCTGCTGAAAATTTGTGATCCAACCAGTTTGCAGGTCACTGAATTCATGCAGATTCATAGGTTTTCGCATGTGATGCATTTGGTGTCGACTGTTGAGGGTCAGCTTTCGAAAAATGTCAGCAAAGTCAAAGCCATGCTCGCAACCTTTCCCGCCGGAACCCTTTCCGGTGCCCCAAAGCCAAGAGCCCTTGAAATCATTCATGACCTTGAGGATGAGTATCGAGGACTTTTTGGGGGAGTGGTTGGCTATTTCGACTTCCAGGGAAACGCAGACCTCGCCATCGCTATTCGCACAGCGGTAATTAGAGACGGAGTAGCCAGGGTGCAGGCGGGAGCAGGCATAGTTCTGGACTCTGACCCGGAAAGTGAATACCAAGAAACCCTCGCTAAAGCGGCCGTAGTTCTGAGAGCGGTTTCAGCCGCAAATGCGATGACAAATGGTTAGGTTCCTGGGTATCGCCTCACTGGCTTCACTTGCATGGCTTGGAACGGTGTTTCTGGGCTGGCTCACCATCACCGACCCCCACTCTTCGTCAGCAGCCGTAATCGCTGACATGTTGGGCTCTGAGGTAAGTGCGCTCTGGCTTTCGTTGGCGGCGATTGTGCTACTAACTACCGTGTTAGCCAGATACTCCAGCCTTTCTCGCGTGATGCCAATTATTGGTGCCCTGTTCGCGATCGGAGCGTTTGCGCTGTCGCTGTTTTCAGACTTCTACGCCGACCCCAGCGTCTTGGGGTTTGTCGCCAATGCCACTGGCCTTGCAAGCGCATCTAGCTTCGCTATTGAGGTAGGAATCGGGTTCTTGGCCTACCAAGTTCTCGCCCTTGCGACCGCAGCCGTCTTGACACTGTCGCTATTCGCGGGGAAGCGGCAACCAGCCTCAAACAAACCAGACTCTTCGGAAGTTTCCGCCGACTCTCAGTCTTTGTGGGATGACCAGAACAACTGATTGCTAGAATCTACAGAGTCAGGAAGGGCAAAATGACTAATCACAACGCAGAACCAGGTCACGGAAACTCAGTTGCAGCGTGGACAACGGTGATCACCGTAATGGTCGCGTTTTGCATCGGAACTTGGTTCTTCTTCTTAGACGTAGCGCCAATGGTGTGGGCATCAGCAGGTCTTGCATTTGTCGGAGTTGTTGCCGGACTAGCCCTAAAGGCAGCCGGTTACGGCGTTGGCGGCAAGCACTCAAAGTCTCACTAGTGCTAGACGCGCTCTTCGCTGCGGCAAGCGACGATGCCGAAATTCGTCGCAAGACCGTCTCTGAATTAGACCTTGAGAAGCGCATCGGTGAGCTTGATAAGCCGGTCTCGGCTATCACCGCTCTTTCTGCTGGACCTCAAATCAAGATAATCGCTGAAATTAAGCGGGCAAGCCCCTCCATGGGGGAACTCGCTGCCATCGATGATGTTGCATTGCTGGCTAAAACCTATGAAGCCGCCGGAGCACACGCGATTTCAGTGTTGACCGAACGCACCGGCTTTAGAGGTTCACTCGCGGATCTGAAAACAGCCAGCGATTCGGTAAACATTCCGACACTTAGAAAAGACTTCATTTCTTCGGAATATCAATTGCTGGAAGCCCGCGCCAACGGAGCTTCATTTGCACTGTTGATTTTGAGCTGGCTAACCGAAGCCGACTATCGCAGATTGGCAAATTTTGCCCACGATATAGGACTTGATGTCCTGACCGAGACCCATACGATTTCCGAGATTGAAATAGCGAATAATTGCGGAGCAAATTTGGTTGGCATCAACACCAGAAATTTGGAGACCTTCAAAACTGATTTGTCGCTATTTGAGTCAATGGCACACCTGCTGTCTGACGATGCGATTAAGGTCGCTGAGTCATCGGTTAGGGACGAACAGGATGTCCTTCGCTATTGGAATGCAGGGGCAAACGCAGTACTTGTCGGTCAAGCACTAGTTACTGGCGACCCAGCACAGCTCATCCCCAAGTTCATTGACGCTACATAGGATTAAATGATGACCACCAAGCTTTCAGAACAACAGGGCCCCTATTTCGGAGCCTACGGCGGACGATTTGTGCCGGAGCCGTTGATTAAGGCCCTCGATGAGCTTGACGCTACATATCAGTTGGCTAGGGCTGACCAAAGCTTTATCGATGAGCTAGCAGGACTGCACAGAACCTACACTGGTCGTCCTTCCATAATCACCGAAGCCAAGCGTTTTGCTGAACATGTTGGCGACGTCCGCATTTTTCTAAAGCGCGAAGATCTGAACCACACTGGCAGCCACAAAATCAATAACGTCATGGGTCAGGCATTGCTGGCCAAGCGCATGGGCAAGAAGCGAATCATTGCAGAGACTGGCGCCGGGCAGCACGGGGTTGCCAGTGCTACAGCAGCTGCTTACTTCGGTTTGGATTGTGTTGTCTACATGGGTGAAGTGGACACCGAACGGCAAGCACTGAATGTTGCCCGAATGAAACTGCTGGGAGCCGAAGTTGTCCCAGTGACAACCGGATCCAGAACCCTAAAGGACGCCATCAATGAGGCCCTTCGCGATTGGGTGGCGAACGTTGACAGCACTCACTACCTATTGGGAACCGTTGCAGGGCCGCACCCGTTTCCGACGATGGTTCGCGATTTTCACAGTGTGATTGGCAATGAAGCTCGAGCACAAATGATCGACCTAATCGGGGGATTGCCAGATGCCGTAGCAGCCTGCGTCGGTGGTGGTTCTAATGCAATCGGCATCTTCCATGCGTTCTTGGACGACAGCGATGTTCAGCTCTGGGGCTTTGAAGCTGCAGGCGATGGCATAGAAACCCCGTTTCACGCAGCAACGCTCTCGAAGGGTGTTCCAGGCGTGCTTCACGGCGCTAGGAGCTACATGCTCCAGGATGAGGATGGACAAACGAAGGAATCACACTCGATTTCAGCGGGCCTTGACTACCCGGGTGTTGGTCCAGAGCATTCCTGGCTGAAAGACTTGGGTCGGGCAAATTACCATGGTGTCACTGATTCGGAAGCCATGAACGCCATGAGGTTGTTGTCACAGACCGAGGGCATCATCCCTGCCATCGAGACCGCTCACGCACTGGCTGGCCTTAAGCACCTGGCGACTAAACTTCCTGCCAATGCAAGTATCTTGGTGAACCTGAGCGGTCGCGGTGACAAGGACATGGAAACCGCCGGGCGCTATTTCGGGCTGATAGGTGACAAATGATCTCAGTCTCTGAAACTTTGCGAACAAACCATCTATCTGGAAAGGGTTCGCTGGTTGGCTATTACCCGGCCGGATTCCCGAATGTCGATGATTCGATAGAGGCTCTGGTTGCCATGGCCGAAAACGGCTGTGATGTCCTGGAGATTGGCGTTCCATACAGCGATCCAGTCATGGACGGGCTGGTTATCCAGCAAGCTACCGAACTGGCTAGAGACAACGGTTTTGGTCTGAAAGACCTGTTTCATGTAATCCTAGAGGTTCGTAGTCGAGTTCAAACTCCACTGCTGGTCATGTCTTACTGGAACCCCGTCCTTGCCTATGGGATCGAGCGCTTTGCGGATGATCTTGTTGATTCAGGTGCCCAAGGCCTTATCACTCCAGACCTAATTCCCGATGAGGCAGCCGACTGGATAGAGATCTCAAAGCAAAAGAATCTGGATCGGGTGTTCCTAGTTGCGCCATCCAGCTCTGACGATCGAGTCAGAGACAACTCCGATGTTTCGCAGGGGTTTGTTTACTCAGTATCGACAATGGGAATCACTGGCGAACGGGCTAACTTAGATGCCCTGGCAAGAAACCTGGTGCAGCGAGTTCGGACCCTGAGCGACCAGTTGACATGCGTGGGAGTCGGGATTTCTACCCCAGAACAGGTCCGCGAAGTGAACCAGTATGCAGATGGCGCGATTGTTGGAACGGCATTTGTGAAGGCATACCAAGCCGATGGCCTAGCTGGATTGGTTGCGAAAACTAAAGATCTTGCTAGCGGTTTAGGATAGGGTCGTGGACTTTCTAACTAGCATCCCTTCTCCAGAGATCAGCTTCATTGACCTGGGGCCGTTTCGGATTCACTTTTACGCCCTGTTTATTCTCAGTGGCATTGTTATTGCAACAATCCTCACCGACCTTAGACTTCGACGTCGCGGGGCTCCCGCCGGCCTGTTTCTAGACATTGCGCTCTGGGCAGTTCCGCTAGGAATCTTGGGGGGTCGCTTCTTCCACGTGCTTACCCATCCGAGGGACTACTTCTATGAGGGCGCTGACCTGCTTGATGTATTCAAGATTTGGGAAGGTGGACTCGCAATCTATGGCGCACTGATCCTTGGGGCTGTTGGCGTATTGATTGGAGCACGACAGGCAGGAATTCGCTTCCTGGCAGTTGCAGATGCGGTGGCTCCAGGAATTCTGTTGGCTCAAGGCCTTGGTCGCCTTGGCAACTACTTCAACCAAGAGCTATTTGGTTTGCCAACCGAACTGCCCTGGGGACTTGAGATTCCCAGCACAAACAAGGCTTACCCAAACGGTCTTCCTGACGGGTTGACTTTCCACCCGACATTTCTCTACGAAATGCTCTGGAACCTGATTGGTGTAATCGCCCTTATTTGGCTTGGAAACAAGCTAAAGCTGCAGTGGGGGAAGATTTTCGCCCTGTATCTGGTGATCTACTCAACTGGACGAGTTTGGATTGAAAGTATCCGAATTGACCCAAGTGAGATTATCCTTGGACTTAGAGTAAATATCTGGTCAGCGTTGATCGGTATTGCAATAGGACTCACAATTTATTTGGTTCAGACGCGCCGACACCCAGGCCTTGAACCATCTGTTTGGTCAAAAGGCAGAGAACCTGCCCAAAACACCGAACCAGCAAAGAGCTAATCACTACTAGCAGCTAGTTTTCACCTAAAGCACATGGCAACATGTCGGGCCAACGAAGTTCCGAAAAGAATTCGATTGGAGTAACCGTGTCGGCAATTAGCCCATTTTCACGCTTTGGCCAGAGCCCAGAAGCGCAAGGACTCTACGACCCAGCAGCTGAGCACGATGCTTGTGGCCTAGCCATGGTTGCAACGCTCCGTGGGCGCGCAGGACACGACATTGTTGACATGGCTCTTTCCTCTCTTCGTAACCTTGAGCACCGAGGAGCTATTGGCTCAGACGCTGGAACTGGCGATGGTGCGGGAATTCTGACTCAGCTTCCAGACCGATTCTTCCGCGAAGTAGTTGGATTCGAACTGCCTGCGCTCGGCTCCTACGGTGCGGGTCTAGTTTTCCTAGAGGAAGCTAGTGCGGCAAAGGACAAGCAGGCATTTGAAGCTCTCTGCTCAGAGGAGTCGCTGACTGTTCTCGGTTGGCGAGTGCCACCAACAGATCCGAGCGTGCTGGGAGCTTTGGCCAAGGAGGCAATGCCGCTGATTGAGCAGGTTTTTGTCGCCGGAACTGATAAGGCCAGTGGACTGGAGGTAGAGCGCAGGCTGTTTAGGGTTCGCAAGCGCAGCGAGCGTGAGATTGGCATCTACCACCCCTCGCTATCGGTCAGAACGATTGTCTATAAGGGCATGGTCACAACGCTGCAGCTGGAGCCGTTCTTCCCTGATTTGTCTGACGACCGTTTCGAGTCACTCTTGGCTCTGGTTCACAGTCGCTTTTCTACCAACACTTTCCCATCCTGGCCACTGGCTCATCCATTCAGGTTCATTGCTCACAACGGTGAAATTAACACCGTCAAGGGAAATGCCAACTGGATGGCAGCCAGAGAATCTCAGCTTGCAACTGATGTGCTTGGAGACATTGGGCAGCTGAAGCCAATTGTGTCTCCAGGTGCATCTGACTCCGCGACCTTCGATGAGGTTTTAGAGCTGCTCGTGCTGTCGGGAAGATCGCTGCCTCACGCCATGATGATGATGATTCCGGGCGCATGGGAAAAGCAGCTTGACCTGGACCCTCAACTAAGAGACTTCTACGAATACCACTCCATGATCATGGAGCCGTGGGACGGCCCAGCTGCAGTTGTCTTCACGGACGGCGACTTAGTTGGGGCAACCCTTGACCGAAACGGCCTTAGGCCGGGTCGCTTCGTCGTTACAGAAGACGGTTTCATCATTCTTGCCTCGGAGATCGGCGTTGCTGACATCCCCGAAGATCGAATCGTTCGCAAGGGCCGACTTCAGCCTGGAAAAATGTTCCTAATTGACACCAAGGCTGGTCGGATCATTGAGGACGAGCAGATCAAGAGCGAGGTTGCTGCTCTAGAGCCGTGGGGCCAGTGGCTGGATGAGAGTCGCATTAACCTGCGTGATCTCCCGGACCGCGAGCACGTGCGATATTCAAGCAAATCTGTTCACAGGCGCCAGCGTGCCTTCGGCTACACCGAAGAGGACCTAAAGGAATTCATTGCGCCGATGGCTAGAACCGGTCAAGAGCCAATTGGAGCGATGGGAACCGATACACCAATCGCTGCAATTTCGGAACGTCCAAAGCTGCTGTTTGATTACTTCACTCAGCAGTTCGCACAGGTTACTAACCCGCCGCTAGACGCCATTCGCGAAGAGGTCGTTACTTCAATGACCACCAGCATTGGTCCGGTTAGGAACCTGCTTGAGGCTAGTGCCGAGCATGCCAAGCAAATGGTTCTGGACTACCCGATTCTAGGAAACGATGAGCTTGCCAAAATCAAGCACATCGACCGCGCGAACAACATCGGCAAGGCAGTGACAATTTCGTGCCTATATCGAGTCGATGATGGCGCATCCGCCCTGGAGGAGCGCCTAGAACAGATGTGTGAAGAGGTCGACAAGGCTCTTGAATCCGGCGCCACCTTCATTGTGTTGTCCGATCGAGACAGCAATAGGGAGCTCGCTCCAATTCCATCCCTGATGTCCTGCTCTGCAATACATCACCACTTGATCCGCAAGGGCACCAGAATGATGGCCGGGCTGGTGGTGGAGACCGGTGATGCCAGAGATGTGCACCACGTTGCAACCCTGATTGGGTTTGGCGCGTCAGCGATCAATCCTTACTTGGCGCTAGAGAGTGCCGAAGAGCTAGTTGTGAACGGAACCATCACCGGAATCACACCTGAGCGAAGCAGCAAGAACATGATCAAGGCCCTGGGCAAGGGTGTCCTCAAGGTCATGTCCAAAATGGGAATCTCGACTGTCGCCTCCTATGGTGGCGCACAGTGTTTTGAGGCGATTGGCCTGAGCCAAGAGCTGGTTGACAAGTACTTCACTGGCACCACCACAAAACTCGGTGGTGTTTCAATGGGCATCCTTCACCGTGAAATCGAGCAGCGACACACAGCCGCCTATCCAATCGAGGGAACCACTCAGGACCTTGGGCCACTCGAAGTCGGTGGCGAGATGAAGTGGCGAAGAGAAGGACCTCCGCACCTATTCAACCCGGAGACCATCTTTAAGCTACAACACTCGACCAGCCACAAGAATTACGAAATCTTCAAGTCATACACAAACGCTGTTGACGACCAAGCTGAGCGCCTAATGACCATTCGAGGACTCTTCGAGTTCAAGAAGGGGCTTCGCGAACCAGTGCCAATCGAGCAGGTTGAGCCCGTCAGCGAAATCGTGAAGCGGTTTTCTACCGGCGCGATGAGCATGGGGGCAATCTCCCCAGAGGCGCATGAGACACTCGCGATTGCGATGAACCGCCTTGGCGGAAAGAGCAACACCGGTGAGGGCGGTGAATCTGTTGAGCGATTGCTTGATAGGGACCGACGAAGCGCTGTCAAGCAGGTTGCGTCTGGTCGTTTTGGTGTCACCTCGATGTATCTGACTCATGCCGATGACATTCAGATCAAGATGGCTCAGGGTGCAAAGCCTGGTGAGGGTGGCCAATTGCCTCCCAACAAGGTTTACCCATGGATTGCGGAGCTCCGCCACTCAACTCCTGGTGTGGGCCTGATTTCACCGCCACCGCACCATGACATCTATTCGATTGAGGACCTGAAGCAACTGATCTTTGACCTCAAGCGTGCAAACAGAGCTGCCAGAATCCACGTGAAGCTAGTCAGCCAGTTTGGTGTTGGAACCGTAGCTGCCGGTGTTGCTAAGGCCAAAGCAGACGTGGTTTTGATATCCGGACATGACGGCGGCACCGGAGCAAGTCCGTTGAACTCACTCAAACATGCCGGAACCCCTTGGGAACTTGGTCTGGCCGAAGCCCAGCAGACACTGCTACTGAACGGCCTGCGCGACCGCATTGTGGTTCAGGTGGACGGCTCCATGAAGACCGGCCGTGACGTTGTCATTGCTGCGCTACTCGGAGCCGAAGAGTATGGCTTTGCAACTGCACCACTTGTGGTTGAAGGTTGCATCCTGATGCGCGTTTGCCACCTGGACACCTGTCCGGTTGGAGTTGCCACTCAGAATCCGTTGCTTAGAGACCGATTCCATGGTCAGGCGGACCATGTTGTCAACTTCTTTGAATTCCTAGCCCAGGAGGTCAGGGAGTACCTTGCGGAGCTCGGCTTCAGATCTCTTGAAGAGGCAATCGGCCACGTTGATGTGCTTGATGTGAACAAGGCCATTCACCACTGGAAGGCCGACGGGCTCGACCTGTCTCCTATTTTTGCGGCGAAGGACATTATTACTTCGGAGTCGCAGTACCAAACCAAAGAGCAGGATCATCAGCTAGACGAACACTTCGACTATCCACTGCTGGATCAGGCTTCGGCGGCCCTGAAAGAGGGCAAGCCAGTGTTGATCGAAAAGAAAATCAACAACACCATGCAGGCCATCGGAACCATGTTTGGTAATGAACTCACCAAGCGTTGGGGGGAGCAGGGTCTTGAGCCAGGAACGCTACGCCTGAACCTCTCAGGAAGCGCTGGACAGTCATTCGGTGCATTTGTGCCACGTGGCATGGAGATTAATGTGCAGGGTGACTGCAACGACTATGTCGGAAAGGGCCTATCCGGGGGAGTGATTTCGGTCCGGCCATCGGAATCAGCGGGCTTTATTGCCGCCGAGAACGTGATTGCTGGCAACGTGATTGGTTACGGAGCGACCTCCGGCAAGATCTTCCTAAACGGCGTTGTGGGCGAGCGATTCATGGTTCGAAACTCCGGAGCGATTGCTGTAGCCGAAGGCGTGGGCGATCACGCTTTGGAATACATGACCGGAGGCCGCGCGGTTATCCTCGGGAAAACTGGAATCAACCTCGGTGCCGGAATGTCAGGCGGAATTGCCTACGTTTACAAGCTCTCTGAAGCACGGGTTAACCGTGAGGCACTGAAGCTTGGCGAAATTTCGCTAAGTGCCCTTGAGTCTGGAGAGCAGCAAGAGCTGCTTTCGATTCTTGAGGAGCACGTTGACCGAACCGGTTCGCCTCTTGGTGCAAAGATCCTGGAAAACTTCGACTCAGAGGTTAAGAACTTCGTGAGAGTGCTTCCAAGGGATTACGCGCGAGTAGTTGGCATCCAGCAGGAGGCGCTGGAAACCGGTATTGCGCTTGACGGCGAGGAAGTCTGGACTCAAATTCTGGAGGTAACCAATGGCTGACCCAAGAGGATTCATAAAGGTAACCGAGCGAGAGACGGCTCAGCGTAGACCGGTTCCAGTGCGAATCAAGGACTGGAAAGAGGTCTACGAAGAGCGGAACTCCGGAGTTGTCAAGGAGCAGGCCAGCCGATGCATGGATTGCGGTATTCCGTTCTGTCATGCTGGCTGCCCGCTTGGCAACCTAATCCCAGAGTGGAATGACTTGACGCACCGTGGCCGCAGTAGAGAGGCCATAGACCGACTTCACTCCACAAACAACTTCCCGGAATTTACCGGTCGACTTTGTCCCGCTCCCTGTGAGAGTGCCTGCGTACTTGGAATCAACCAGCCTGCGGTGACCATCAAGGAGATCGAGGTTTCGATAATCGACGACGCCTTCGATGCCGGATATGTTGCCCCAAGCATTCCCGAGAGATTGACTGGCAAGACAATTGCGGTTGTTGGCTCGGGACCAGCGGGGCTGGCGGCCGCGCAGCAGCTGACTCGTGCTGGTCACACTGTTGCAGTGTTCGAGCGAGACGATCGAATTGGTGGCCTACTCAGGTATGGCATCCCTGACTTCAAGATTGAGAAACGCCACATTGATAAGCGCCTCGAGCAGATGATTGCCGAGGGAACCAGGTTCCGCACCGGCGTCAATGTTGGCGTCGACATCACATGGGAAGAGCTCAAAATGCGTTACGACGCAGTTCTAGTGGCAACAGGTGCTCTAAAACCGCGTGCTTTGGATGTGCCAGGCGCTGACCTTGCCGGTGTCCACTTCGCGATGGACTACCTGTGTCAGGCGAACAAGGTTGTTGCCGGCGACCTAGTCGAAGACCAAATCGATGCCTCCGGAAAGCATGTAATAGTTCTGGGTGGTGGCGACACCGGTGCTGACTGTCTCGGCACTGCCACAAGGCAAGGTGCGGCTTCGGTCACCACCATTGCAATCGGGCAAAAGCCTTCAGAGACTAGAACCGATAACCAGCCATGGCCAATGGATCCAACCCTGTACGAGGTTGCCAGCGCGCACGAGGAGTTCGGCGACAGAAAATACCTACACGCCACAGTTGAACTTGTTGGTGAGAACGGCGTTGTGACCGGCATCAAGGTCGGTGACACAGAGTTTGTAGATGGCAAGCGACTTCCAAAGCCAGGTACCGTGCGTGTTCTGAAAGCCGATTTGGTGCTGTTTGCACTTGGCTTTACAGGAACTGAATCTGAGTCGATAGTTCAGCAGCTAAAGGTAGACCTTGATGAAAAGACCAACATCAGTCGAGATGGTCAATACCGTGCAACTGATTCAATTTTCGTCGCCGGTGATGCAGGACGTGGCCAATCACTGATAGTTTGGGCAATAGCTGAAGGTAGGGCAGCCGCCTCAGCAATTGATAAGCATCTCGAAGGTGAGACACAGCTGCCGTTCCCCGTGAAGCCAACTGATAAACCAATTTCGGTTTACAGCTAGAAATGAAACTAGGTAACTTAGGAAAATGAGACGCGCGAAAATTGTAGCCACTTTCGGACCAGCGATTTCAGACATAGAAATGACCAGGGCGGTTATTGCCGCCGGGGTTGACGTAGCACGTATGAACCTGAGCCACGGTTCCTACGAAGTGCACGAACAGGTCTATGCGAACATCCGACAAGCCAGCGAGGAGGCTAAGAAATCCGTAGGAATTCTGGTCGACCTGCAGGGTCCCAAGATCCGCCTCGGCAAGTTTGCAGAGGGCAAGATTGAACTCGTACCAGGTGCGACCTTCAAAATCACTACAGATGACATTGCCGGGGACGTGAACATCTGCTCCACAACCTATAAGGGCCTACCGGGCGACGTCGCAGTTGGAGACATGTTGCTTATCGACGACGGTCGACTGTCACTTCGTGCCACCGCCGTGGACAAGACGACTGTTACAACCGAGGTTGTTTATGGTGGCCCCTGCTCCAACAACAAGGGGATCAACCTGCCGGGGGTAGCCGTAAACGTTCCTGCTCTAAGCGAGAAGGACGAGGACGATCTTCGCTGGGCGCTGAAGCTTGGTGCAGACATGATTGCCCTTAGCTTTGTTAGAAACGCCAAGGACATCATCCGCGTTCACGAGATCATGACCGAAGAGGGTCGCTTTGTTCCAGTAATCGCGAAAATCGAGAAGCCACAGGCAGTTGCAGCCCTTGAAGAAATCATCGACGCCTTTGATGGCGTGATGGTAGCCAGGGGAGACCTGGGAGTGGAGTTGCCACTTGAACAGGTTCCGATCGTTCAGAAGCGCGCCGTTGAGCTTGCTCGTCGCTGGGCAAAGCCAGTAATTGTTGCTACCCAGATGCTCGAAAGCATGATTTCGGCTAACAGGCCTACCAGAGCAGAAACCTCTGACGTGGCTAACGCAGTTCTAGATGGGGCAGACGCACTGATGCTCTCAGGAGAAACCTCGGTTGGTGAGTATCCAATCGAAACCATCGAAACCATGGCGAAGATCATCGAATCGACTGAAGAAAATGGCCTGGAGCGCATCCCTGCACTTGGCACACAGCCACACACTCACTCGGGTGCGGTGGTTCGTGCTGCGCTGCAAATTGCAGAGCTGCTGGGTGCGAAGTATGTCTGCGTTTTCACTGAGTCAGGTGACACGCTGCTTAGGGTCTCAAGGCTCCGCTCTCGCGTGCCAGTGCTTGCCTTTACGCCAAATGAAGAGATTCGTAGAAGGCTGTCTCTGATCTGGGGAGCAGCGACTTTCCAGGTAGGAAAGGCAACCCACACCGACCAGATGATCAAGCAGGTTGACGAGATCGTACTTGCCTCCGGCAAGTGCCGCGTCGGAGACGAAGTTGTGATTGTGGCCGGATCCCCTCCGGGAATCCCGGGTTCCACCAACTCGCTCAGGGTTCACCGTGTTGGTGATGCCGTGAACGAAACAGTTCCTGGCTACGCTTCCTAAAGCCTTAAGCCAAAAAAGAGCGGTGGATTTCCACCGCTCTTTTTCTTTGGTGCCGGAAGTGGGATTTGAACCCACACGCCCATAGGACAAAGCATTTTGAGTGCTTCGCGTCTGCCGTTCCGCCATTCCGGCTAGCTCATACACTCTAGCGGATTCCAAATTGCGCCATGGCGCTAAACTTGGATTTATGGATGAACCACTGAAGGTTGTTGTCGCAGAAGACGAAGGCCTCATTCGCATGGACATTGTCGCAACGCTGAATGAGTCTGGCTACGAGGTAGTTGGCGAGGCCGCCGACGGTGAAGAGGCCGTCAGGCTCGCAACCGAACTCATCCCAGACCTAATCGTGATGGACATCAAGATGCCGAAGCTCGACGGGATCTCTGCTGCTGAAAAGATCGCTGAGTTGAAGATTCCGGTTGTGCTGCTAACCGCCTTTTCTCAGTCAGATTTAGTCAAACGAGCCGCTGAGGCTGGAGCCATGGCTTACGTGACCAAGCCCTTCAAGCCCACCGACCTGCTGCCAGCGCTTCAGATTGCGCTATCTAGGCACGAGGAAATCACCGCACTGGAATCTGAGATTGCAGACATAACAGAGCGCCTCGAAACCAGAAAGCTTATGGACAGGGCTAAGTCTGCACTGCAAACCAAAATGAACCTCACTGAACCAGAGGCGTTTAGGTGGATTCAAAAGGCTTCCATGGACCGCCGTCTAAGCATGGCGCAGGTTGCCAAAACTGTTATTGAACAGCTAGAGAAGAAGTGACTACTTTTTCTCCCGCAGGAAATTAGTGATCCTGACTGTGGAGAGCAGAGTGCCATTCTCGTCAGTCATCTTTATCTCGTGAGAGGTTAGCGTCCTGCCGAGTTTGATTGCGGTGCAGGTTCCGGTAACAATTCCAGAGGTTGCTGACGCATGATGTGTCGCGTTTATTTCAATCCCAACTGCAAATCCCCATGGGTGAGCATGCACATTTGCTGCAAATGATCCGAGTGACTCGCCCAGTACAACGTGAGCGCCGCCATGAAGGACACCTAGCGGCTGAGTGTTCCCAGCCACTGGCATTGTTGCAACGGCCTTCTCTGCACTGAGCTCGACAAGCTTGATTCCCATCCGGTCAGCCAAATCCCCCAGACCCCTGTGGTTCATAATTTCCTTGGCATGTTCAGATTTTGCGACATTTTCATCGGTCACGTGTTACCACCTTCGGCAAAGTAGGCTATGGCTATGAGCACCTCTTCAAAGCCTACCTTGCTGTTGATTGATGGGCACTCTCTTGCATTCAGAGCCTTTTATGCCCTGAATGTGGAGAACTTCAAGAACTCCCAGGGGCAGCACACCAACGCCGTTCACGGCTTTATCTCAATGATGCTGAACATGCTCGAGGGCGAGAAGCCGACCCACCTGTGCGTTGCTTTCGACGTCTCCAGGGAGAGCTTTAGGACTCAAGAGCTGCCGGAATACAAAGGCACCAGGGGTGAGACACCAGAAGAGTTCATAGGGCAGACCGAGCTTTTGGTTGAGGCGCTTGAGGCCATGAACATTACCTCGGTGTCCAGAGAAAACTTTGAAGCCGATGACCTACTTGCTTCACTTGCCCACCAGGGAGAATTGCATGGGATGCGGGTGCTGGTCGTGTCCGGTGACCGCGACACCTTCCAGCTAATTCGCCCCGAAACCACCGTGCTGTATCCGGTCAAGGGAGTCATGAACCTGGCTCGCATGGACGACGAGGCGGTTCTTGCAAAATACGGTGTACACGCCGTGCAATACCCGGAGCTCGCGGCCCTGGTTGGGGAAACCTCAGACAACCTGATTGGAATTCCAGGGGTGGGACCAAAGACTGCCGCCAAGTGGATTCAGCAGTTCGGTTCGCTCGATCAAATTATCGAGCGCGCCGATGAAATACCGGGCAAGGTGGGCGAAAGCCTTCGGGAACATAAACATCTTGCAGTGCGCAACCGCAGGCTAAACCACCTGCTAACAGACCTCGAGTTCGACTTCACGTTGGATCAATTGGAACTAGGTCCGGTGAATGAAGATGCACTTCGAGAAGTATTTGCGAAATTATCGTTCCGAACACTGTTGACCAGAGTCCTGAAATTGCGCGGAGCCAATGGCTCGCAACACTCGGTCGGCAAGGCTGTTGTTGGGGGTGAACCTAGCCCTTCCGAACCTCTTTCCCCAGAACCCATGCCAACCATCGCCTCAGAGATTCTTGCGAAGTTGCCGGACGAACCAGTTGCCAGCGCGACCGCTTCGCCAGCAGAGCTCAAGGCCCTGATAAATGCTGGAAGCTCCTTCGTCCATGTCGAGCTAAGTGATGACGAGGTAGTTGGCTTCGGTGTTGCAAACCTGGAGCGAAGATTGAATTGGGATGGCCAGAACGCAGCCCAAATTGGGGACCTGTTGAACGCCGGGGGATTTGGGTGCTGGGATACAAAGGCTCTGCGGAAGCGCTTAGCTGCCATCAACCTGCACCCAAATGGGCTCACCGACGACCCGTTGCTAGCCGGTTACCTGGTTGATCCACTGTCAAAGGATCTAAATCCAGATGCGCTGATCCGACAGTATGCGGGGATTGACATCACTCGCCAAGATCCGAACGAACTATTGAGCGAGACCGATCCTTCCTTGGATGCTTGGGTTTCAGCGGTGCTAAGCGCTGTGCTGGTCCCTCACCTTGAAGATACTGGGCAGCTGGGGGTCTACCGAGATATCGAGTTGCCGGCTGCCGACGTTCTGGCAGAAATGGAAATCACCGGCATCGAAATTGATGTCAACGCGCTCGAAACTCAGTTTCAGGAACTGACCATTGAGGTCGATGCTATTGCCGCTCAGGCATACGCAATTATTGGGCATGAGGTTAACCTGGCAAGCCCAAAGCAACTGCAGGTTGTTCTATTTGAAGAACTCGGGATGACCGGGACCAAGAGCCTGAAGACAGGCTTTTCTACCAACGCCGAGGCGCTAAGTACCCTGTTTGAACAAACTCAGCATCCCTTCCTAGAGCGCCTTCTGGCTCATCGAGATGCCACCAAGCTTCGCCAAATGACCGAAACGCTGCTGAAGGCGGTCGCAGCCGATGGACGAATACACACCACCTACTCGCAGGTTGGCACCTCCACTGGACGACTAAGCAGCGAAAACCCGAACCTGCAGAACATTCCAATCAAGACCGAACGCGGGCAACGCTTGCGCAGCGCCTTTGTTGCAGGCGAAGGTTTTGAGACGCTTCTTACCGCCGATTATTCGCAAATTGAAATGCGGATTATGGCTCACCTTTCAGAGGATCAGGGCTTGATTCAGGCTTTCCAGGAAGGTGAGGACCTTCACAACTTTGTTGGAGCCAGAATCTACGACGTGGCGCCAAGCGAGATCACCCCACAAATGCGATCTAAGGTCAAGGCCATGAGCTATGGCCTCGTTTATGGCCTAAGTGAATACGGACTAGCACGCCAGCTGAAAATTACCGGCGCCGAGGCAAAGCAGCTGATGTCGGATTACTTCGAACGTTTCGGGGGAGTGAAGAGCTATCTTGACTTGGTGGTTCAACGAGCTAAGTCACTTGGGCATACCACCACGATTTACGGCCGCCGCAGGCCATTTCCAGATCTGCACTCAAAGATATTCCAGGTGCGTGAAAATGCCCGTCGGGCTGCACTGAACGCACCGGTTCAAGGCAGTGCTGCAGACATTATGAAGCTTGCGATGATTGATGTTGCCAGTCGCATGCGGGAACAAAAACTCTCCTCGCAGCTGCTGCTTCAGGTTCATGACGAATTGGTGTTCGCGGTTGCACCGGGAGAGCTGGAAATCCTCAAATCTCTTGCCCTAGAGTCGATGCAGAATGTTGCGGAATTGACTGTGCCACTCGATGTGCACATTGGCGTGGGGGCCAATTGGGAGCTAGCGGGACACTAGAAAACACGCTAGTATTTGCAGGTGCCCTAGGGCATGTTCCTGTCCGTTCGTCGGGCCAAGAAAACAATGATTTACCAAAATCATTTTGGCGCGACCCGATTATAAAAGTGAAGTAATTAAACATATGGCAACCAAAGCAACTGCAAAAACTACGCAGGTAGCAGTAAACGACATCGGCTCAGCTGAAGAATTCCTAGCCGCTGTCGAGGCAACACTCAAGTTCTTTAACGACGGAGACCTAATCTCCGGAACCGTGGTCAAGATCGACCGCGATGAAGTACTGCTTGATGTTGG
>DDBH01000022.1:0-5666 GCA_002333405.1 Micrococcales bacterium UBA2037
TCAATTTTGATGGTTCCGTCGCCCGAACAGGTCTCACAGCGTCCACCCTTGACGTTAAATGAGAACCGTCCCTGCAGATAACCTCGAACCTTCGACTCCTGGGTGTCGGCAAACAGCTTTCTGATGTGGTCGAAGACACCGGTGTAGGTGGCGGGATTTGACCTCGGTGTTCTGCCAATTGGAGCTTGGTCAACATGCACTACTTTGTCTAGAAGCTCAACGCCCTCAACCCGTGTGTGCTTGCCAGCAACCGATTTGGCTCCGTTTAGACGCTGCGCCAGAACCTCGTAGAGCACGTCGTTGACCAGCGAGGACTTTCCTGAGCCGCTTACGCCAGTGACTGCGGTCATAACTCCTAGCGGAAATTTAACATCAACATTCTTGAGGTTGTTCTCCCTGGCACCGACAACTTTCAGGCCACCGCCCGGCTTTGCCTTCCTTCGCTTTTTAGGAGTCTCAATCTTGAGCTTCTCTGACAGGTATGCGCCGGTAATCGAATTTTGGTTCTTCAGCAAAGTTGCATAGCTGCCGGAGTGGACAACCTCGCCACCGTTGACGCCAGCCCCAGGTCCGATGTCGACTAGCCAGTCGGCAGCTCGAATCGTGTCCTCGTCGTGCTCGACGACGATGAGTGTGTTGCCAAGGTCTCGGAGCTTTATGAGCGTCTCAATCAGGCGCAGGTTGTCTCGCTGGTGGAGTCCAATTGATGGCTCGTCCAGCACGTAGAGCACTCCAGTTAGACCGGCTCCGATTTGGGTGGCCAGTCTGATTCGCTGCGCTTCTCCCCCGGACAGTGAACCTGCTGCTCTTTCGAGAGAAAGGTAGCCAAGTCCAACAGCTAGCAGGAAATCCAACCTGGCGCGAATCTCTCTGAGCACCTGGGCTGCAATTTTTGCCTCCCTCTCGCTCAGGTCCAACGAATCGAAGAAATCGTGAGATTCCCCAAGGGATATTTGAGCCACGTCATGAATGGACTTACCGTGGACTGTTACCGCTAGTACCTCCGGCCGTAGCCGCGCACCATCGCAGGCGGGGCATGGAATTTCGCGAAGGTAATCAGCCCATTTTGCCCTTGCCCAATCGCTATCGGACTCAAGATATTTGCGCTCGATGTACGGAAGAACGCCCTCAAAGCCAGAGGTGTAGCGCATTTCACGACCGTACTTCGAGCGCCACTTCACCTGCACCTCAAAGTCGTTGCCGTTGAGGATTGCGTCGCGGGTGGACTCCGACAGCTTCTTCCAGGGGGTATCGAGGTCGAATTCAAGATCTTCCGCTAATCCCTGCAGTAGTCTCACGAAATAGGAGTACAGGCCCTTGCCCTGAGTGGACCAGGGCAAAATTACTCCCTGGTTGATGCTGGCAGCTTCATCCCCAATTACAAGATCTTTGTCGACCGCCATCTTGGTTCCAAGCCCGGTGCAAACCTGGCAGGCGCCAAAGGGTGCGTTGAAGGAAAAGGTGCGCGGTTCAATCTCGGTGAGGGCCAAATCGTGCTCATTCGGGCAACTCAGGTTCTCGGAAAAGACGCGTTGGGTTTTGAGGTCGATGAAGTCAACCACTATCCGACCACCTGCAAGCTTCAGTGCGGTTTCTACGGAGTCAGTGATTCTCGACTGCGCTTCCGGTTTCACGACCAGGCGGTCAACCACCACCGATATGTCGTGCTTGTAGCTCTTCTTCAGCGCCTTAGCTTCGGCAAGCACCACGGTTTCGCCGTCTATCACTGCCCTGGCATAACCCTGGGACTGAAGCGAGGCAAACAGGTCTTGGAACTCCCCCTTCTTCTGCACCACTATTGGCGCAAGGAGTTGGAACTTTGTTCCGGTCTCGAGCGCCAAAAGTTGGTCAACGATCGCCTGTGGGGTTTGCTTTGAAATCACCTCGTTGCAGACATGGCAGTGCGGCACGCCGATTCTCGCCCACAGCAATCTCAGGTAATCGTGGATTTCGGTGATTGTTCCAACTGTTGACCGAGGGTTTCTGTTTGTGGACTTTTGGTCGATGGAAACTGCCGGGCTCAATCCCTCAATGAAATCGACGTCCGGTCTATCTACCTGACCGAGAAACTGTCTAGCGTAGGCACTGAGGGATTCCACATATCGGCGCTGTCCTTCGGCGAAAATCGTGTCGAAAGCAAGCGATGACTTACCAGAGCCACTCAGGCCAGTAAAGACGATCATCGCGTCTCTGGGGAGCTCTAAATCAAGATTCTTTAGGTTGTGAACCCTCGCGCCCTTGATGGCTAATTTTGCACCTTTAGGCTGCTGAATGGTCATTGCACAAGTTTAGGCATGTCCTGCTCGTTCGAAAGCTCGCAACTCCTTTTTTAGTTCGGATATCTCGTCCCTAATTCGTGCCGCCAATTCAAACTTCAGTTCCGAGGCGGCCAACTTCATCTGGGCATCGAGTTCAAGCACAGTCTTTAGAATTTCTTGCTGCCCGGCTGCACCAATTGCAGGGCGTCCACGTGCCTTTGTTCCAGCCTTCTTGTTTGACTGCATGCTCAGTTCAGCGACCAGCTTTTCGGTGTCAACTTCTTCCCGCTGCAGGCTGTCGGTGATGTCGGCAATCTTTTTGCGCAGTGGTTGCGGGTCGACGCCCATCTTCTTGTTATAGGCGATCTGCTTATCTCGTCGACGATTGGTTTCGTCAATTGCCCGGGTCATGGAATTGGTCATAACGTCGGCATACATGTGAACTTCGCCATTGACGTTTCTAGCGGCGCGACCGATGGTCTGAATCAAAGAGGTTGTAGACCTGAGGAAACCCTCTTTGTCGGCGTCCAGGATGGCAACCAGTGACACTTCAGGAAGGTCCAGACCTTCTCTGAGCAAGTTGATTCCAACCAGTACATCGAAGATTCCCTGTCTGAGTTCCCTTAGTAACTCGACGCGTCTCAACGTGTCGACATCGGAGTGTAGGTAGCGGACTCGAACTCCCATTTCGGTGAAGTACTCGGTGACCTCTTCGGCCAGTCTTTTGGTGAGCGTTGTCACCAGCACCCGCTCGTTCTTTTCGGTTCTGGTCCTGATCTCATCCAGCAGGTCGTCGATTTGTCCCTTGGCGGGTTTGACGACAATTTGAGGATCAACCAGACCGGTGGGGCGAATGATTTGCTCGACTACTCCGTCTGACTTCTCAAGTTCGTATTTGGCTGGTGTAGCCGACAGGTAAACGGTTTGTCCGGTGCGCTCCAGGAATTCTTCAAAGCGCAGCGGTCGGTTATCAAGGGCAGAGGGTAAACGGAACCCGTGCTCAACCAAGGTTCGCTTCCTAGAAGAGTCTCCCATGTACATAGCTCCTATTTGCGGGACGGTTACGTGAGACTCATCAATTACGGTCAGGAAGTCCTCTGGGAAATAATCCAGGAGACAGGCCGGCGGTTCCCCGGTTTCGCGCTGATCAATGTGCTTCGAGTAATTCTCGATGCCCGAACAAAAACCAAGCTCACGAATCATTTCCAAGTCGAAGGTGGTTCGCATCTTTATGCGCTGTGCTTCTAGAAGCTTGCCCTGGCCTTCGAGTTCGCGGTACCGCTGCTCCAGCTCGTCCTCGATGTCCTCAATTGCCTTACCCATCCGCTCCGCTGGCGCAACGTAGTAAGAGGCTGGGTAGATCGCAACACTGTCGCGCTCCATCAGGATTTCCCCGGTTAGTGGGTGAATCCTGTAGATCTTTTCGATCTCGTCGCCGAAAAATTCGATGCGAGTTGCTTCCTCGTCGTAGACAGCGATGATCTCTACCGTGTCACCCTTAACTCGGAAATTACCGCGGGTAAATTCAATGTCATTTCGCTGATACTGGATCGCTACCAAGGCACGAATCAGATCGTCTCGGTCAATTACCTGCCCAACCTTCAGCGGCAAAGATTGCGCGAGATACTCCTTTGGGGCACCCAGACCGTAGATGCAGGAAACCGTTGCAACCACAATCACGTCTCGTCTTGACAGCAGCGACATGGTCGCTGAGTATCTAAGACGTTCAACCTCCTCATTGATCGAGGAGTCCTTTTCAATGAAGGTGTCGGTTTGAGGAACGTAAGCCTCGGGCTGGTAGTAGTCGTAATAGCTGACGAAATACTCCACTGCGTTCTCGGGAAACATCTCGCGCAGTTCACTTGCCAACTGAGCGGCAAGGGTTTTGTTGTGGGCAATTACCAGCGTTGGTCGCTGCAGTTTCTCAACCAACCAGGCGGTCGTTGCGGACTTACCGGTTCCAGTGGCACCCAACAACACAACATCTCGCTCGCCAGCATTGATGCGCTCGGTCAGTTCAGCAATGGCGTTCGGCTGGTCTCCAGCTGGTGAGTAGGGGCTGACTACCTTGAAGGGCGTGGTTGCCTCTTCCATCAGTTGGTCCCGGCGGTTAGCTCTAGGTACGCGCTTGTCGCCCTGGACACAAGCTCCTCCATGCTGCAGTCAGAGCTAATCACCGTGTCTGCAATTGACTCGCGCTCCTGGTCGCTTGACTGGGCACTGATTCTTGCTCTGGCAGCCTGTTCTGTCATTCCCCGGTGTTGAATCAATCGCTGCACCCTGGTCTCCACCGGAGCACTGACAGCGATGATGTGGTCAAACTTCAGCGGCGATTTGGTTTCAACCAGCAGCGGAATTGTGTACACCACGACACCGTTGGTGTTCTTGATGCGCTCACTGGAAAGTTGTTGAATCAAGGGATGCAAGATTGATTCAAGTCGCTTGCGGCTTTGCTCGTCGGAGAACGCGATTGTTGCCAGCGCCTGACGGTCCAATGATCCGTCTTCTGCCAGCACCGCTGTTCCGAAGACTTCGGTTACTGCTAAAAGACCCGCAGATCCCGGTTCCACAGCTTCGCGGGCAAGCAGATCGGCATCGATCTCGGTGGCGCCAAGCGCTACAAATTGTCTTGCCACGGTTGACTTACCCGAGGCAATTCCACCGGTGAGTGCAATCAGCATAGATATAAGGATAAAGAAAAAGAGGGAGTGCCGTTGGCACTCCCTCTTATCTCAATGCTTGTTGTTACTTGTCTTCGCTTAGCTTGTCACGCAGCGCTGCAAGTGATGCATCGTCGGCCAGGGTTCCCTGGTCAGCTGCTTCACCAGAAGACGCTGTGGCCTCCTGTGCTGGAGCTGTGTCAGGAAGCGCTGCTAGGTGCTCGAAAGCAGCCTTGGCCTGAACCTTGTGAGTCTCCCAACGAGCGTGAGCCTCGGCGTACTCGGCCTCCCACTTGGTGCGAGCTTCCTCGAACCCATCTTTCCACTCGCTTGTGGCTGGGTCGAAGCCCTCTGGGTAGCGGTACTGACCCTTTTCGTCGTAGTCAGCGCTCATACCGTAAAGCACAGGGTTGAAGTCGGTGCCCGCTGGGTCAACTTCCTCAAGGGCCTGCTTCAGCGACAGTGAGATTCTGCGACGCTCTAGATCGATGTCGATCAGCTTCACGAATACTTCCTGGTTCACTGAGACAACCTGATCGGCGTGCTCAACGTGCTTAGCCGAAAGCTCTGAGATGTGGACTAGGCCCTCGATGCCATCTGCGACGCGCACGAACGCACCGAATGGAACAATCTTGGTTACCTTGCCAGGGATGTACTGGCCAATGGCGTGAGTTCTTGCGAACAGCTGCCATGGGTCTTCCTGAGTGGCCTTTAGGGACAGTGAGACACGCTCGCGGTCCTGGTCAAC
>DDBH01000022.1:6053-6584 GCA_002333405.1 Micrococcales bacterium UBA2037
AATGCACCGAAGTTTACGATCGATGAAACAACACCGGTACGAACCTGTCCCTTGACTAGGTCGTTCAAGAAGGTGCTTCGGTTTTCGCTCTGGCTCTGCTCAAGCAGTGCGCGGCGGGAAAGAACTACGTTGTTGCGGTTCTTGTCAAGTTCTAGGATCTTGGCCTCAACTTCGGTACCAAGGTATGGACCCAGGTCACGAACACGGCGCAGTTCGATCAGTGATGCAGGGAGGAAGCCACGAAGCCCAATGTCAACGATGACACCACCCTTAACAACTTCGATGACGGTTCCAGTAACAACGCCGTCTGCTTCCTTGATCCGCTCGACATCGCCCCAGGCACGCTCGTACTGTGCACGCTTCTTGGAAAGGATTAGGCGGCCTTCTTTGTCCTCTTTTTGAAGAACTAGGGCCTCAATTGCGTCGCCTACCTTGACGACGTCATTTGGATCTGCATCCTGGCGGATTGAAAGTTCACGGGAAGGGATTACGCCCTCGGTTTTGTATCCAACATCAAGCAGTACTTCATCG
>DDBH01000019.1:0-2506 GCA_002333405.1 Micrococcales bacterium UBA2037
TCACCTCCTTTCTAAGGAGCATCTCGAAGAACCTAGGTTCTTCAAATAGAGAGCCATTTACAAGCAGATGTTTTGTAACTGGTCAGCTCATGGGTGGAACATCACATTGTATAAAGACAGACATCTCCCGGAAAGTACGCCGCAAGGTTGGAAATTCAGGAGATCGACATAATTATTTGCACGCTGTTGGGTCCTTGGGGATCGGAAACGATAACCCAGGGGCCATTTCGAGTTTTGACTCATAATGGTCAGGTTCGGATTGAGCAGGGAAACCTACGAATTCGGAACCGCCCGTACTTTGAGAACTACATAGTGGACGCGAGCATCTTTAGACCTGGATTTATTCCAGGTCAACGATTTATTGCGAATTTATTCGTGATAGATCATCTTTGTGTGTCAAGTTTCAAAGAGCACACGGTGGATGCCTTGGCAATAGGAGCCGATGAAGGACGTAGCAATCTGCGATAAGCCTCGGGGAGTTGATAAGCAAACTTTGATCCGAGGATTTCCGAATGGGGAAACCCAGCCAGACTAGATCTGGTTACTTCCCGCTGAATGTATAGGCGGGATAGAGGGAACGTGGGGAAGTGAAACATCTCAGTACCCACAGGAAGAGAAAACAACAGTGATTCCGTTAGTAGTGGCGAGCGAACGCGGAAGAGGCCAAACCAAGCATGTGTGATAGCCGGCAGGCGTTGCATGTTTGGGGTTGTGGGACTTCTCTGTAAATCTGCCGATTTACACGAGTAGGCAAATAGTGTAGACGAATGGTCTTGAACGGCCAGTCATAGAGGGTGCGAACCCCGTAGTCGAAACGTTATTTCCGCTCGAGAAGTATCCCAAGTAGCACGGAACCCGTGAAATTCTGTGTGAATCTGCGAGGACCACCTCGTAAGCCTAAATACTACCTATTGACCGATAGCGGACAAGTACCGTGAGGGAAAGGTGAAAAGTACCCCGGGAGGGGAGTGAAATAGTACCTGAAACCGTGTGCTTACAATCCGTCGGAGCCAGCATGTTCTGGTGACGGCGTGCCTTTTGAAGAATGATCCTGAGAGTTAGCGATCTGTGGCGAGCTTAACCCGAGAGGGGGAGGCGTAGCGAAAGCGAGTCTGAATAGGGCGATTCAGTCGCAGGTCCTAGACCCGAAGCGAGGTGATCTATCCATGGCCAGGTTGAAGCGACGGTAAGACGTCGTGGAGGACCGAACCCACTTCAGTTGAAAATGGAGGGGATGAGCTGTGGATAGGGGTGAAAGGCCAATCAAACCTCGTGATAGCTGGTTCTCTCCGAAATGCATTTAGGTGCAGCGTCTTGTGTTTCTCTCTGGAGGTAGAGCTACTGGATGGCCGATGGGCCCTAAAAGGTTACTGACGTCAGCCAAACTCCGAATGCCAGAGAGTTAGAACAAGGCAGTGAGACTGCGGGGGATAAGCTTCGTAGTCGAAAGGGAAACAGCCCAGACCACCAACTAAGGTCCCTAAGCGCTTGCTAAGTGGGAAAGGATGTGGAGTTGCATAGACAACCAGGATGTTGGCTTAGAAGCAGCCACCATTAAAAGAGTGCGTAATAGCTCACTGGTCAAGTGATTCCGCGCCGACAATATAACGGGGCTCAAGCAAGTCACCGAAGTTGTGGCATTTGTACATTGCTAGGTCGTAAGATCCAGGCGTACAGATGGGTAGGAGAGCGTCGTGTGGCGAGTGAAGCGGCGGGGTGACCCAGCCGTGGACGCCACACGAGTGAGAATTCAGGAATGAGTAGCGAAATGCGGGTGAGAAACCCGCACCCCGAATGACTAAGGGTTCCAGGGCCAGGCTAATCCGCCCTGGGTAAGTCGGGACCTAAGGCGAGGCCGACAGGCGTAGTCGATGGACAACGGGTTGATATTCCCGTACCGGCGAAGAACCGCCCAAACTAATCCAGTAATGCTAAGTTGCTGAAGCTTTTTACTGATGCCTTCGGGCTGAAGTGGAAAGTGGAGCCAACGACCCTATGCTGGTGCGGTTAACGTATTAACAGGTGTGACGCAGGAAGGTAGCCTCCGCGGGGCGATGGTTGTCCCCGTTTAAGGATGTAGGGCGAGAGATAGGCAAATCCGTCTCTCACATAGCCTGAGATCTGATGATGAGTCCGTAAGGACGAAGTGGGTGATCCTATGCTGCCAAGAAAAGCATCGACGTGAGGTTCTAGCTGCCCGTACCCCAAACCGACTCAGGTAGTCAAGTAGAGAATACTAAGGGGATCGAGAGAATCGTGGTTAAGGAACTCGGCAAAATGCCCCCGTAACTTCGGGAGAAGGGGGGCCTGAGGCGTGAAGACATTTACTGTTGGAGCGCTGTATGGCCGCAGAGACCAGTGAGGAGCGACTGTTTATCAAAAACACAGGTCCGTGCGAAGTCGCAAGACGATGTATACGGACTGACGCCTGCCCGGTGCTGGAAGGTTAAGAGGATGGGTTAGCTTCGGCAAAGCTCAGAATTTAAGCCCCAGTAAACGGCGGTGG
>DDBH01000019.1:2839-3473 GCA_002333405.1 Micrococcales bacterium UBA2037
ACCTGCACGAATGGCGTAACGACTCCTCAACTGTCTCAACCGCGAACTCGGCGAAATTGCACTATGAGTGAAGATGCTCATTACGCGCAGAAGGACGAAAAGACCCCGTGACCTTTACTATAGCTTGGTATTGGTGTTCGGTGCTGCATGTGTAGGATAGGTGGGAGACTATGAAGCTTGGACGCTAGTTCAGGTGGAGTCATTGTTGAAATACCACTCTTGTAGCCCTGGATATCTAACCGCGAACCGTGATCCGGTTCCGGGACAGTGCCTGGTGGGTAGTTTAACTGGGGCGGTTGCCTCCTAAAAAGTAACGGAGGCGCCCAAAGGTTCCCTCAGCCTGGTTGGTAATCAGGTGTCGAGTGTAAGTGCACAAGGGAGCTTGACTGTGAGACTGACAAGTCGAGCAGGGACGAAAGTCGGGACTAGTGATCCGGCAGTGGCTTGTGGAAGCGCTGTCGCTCAACGGATAAAAGGTACCTCGGGGATAACAGGCTGATCTTGCCCAAGAGTCCATATCGACGGCATGGTTTGGCACCTCGATGTCGGCTCGTCGCATCCTGGGGCTGTAGTTGGTCCCAAGGGTTGGGCTGTTCGCCCATTAAAGCGGCACGCGAGCTGGGTTCAGAACGTC
>DDBH01000019.1:3756-9028 GCA_002333405.1 Micrococcales bacterium UBA2037
CGTGAGACAGTTCGGTCTCTATCCTCTGCGCGCGCAGGAAATTTGAGAAGACCTGACCCTAGTACGAGAGGACCGGGTTGGACAAACCTCTGGTGTGTCAGTTGTACTGCCAAGTGCACCGCTGATTAGCTACGTTTGGGAGAGATAACCGCTGAAAGCATCTAAGCGGGAAGCTTGCTTCAAGATGAGATTTCCATGACTTTATGTCGAGAGGGCCGCAGCTAGACTACTGCGTTGATAGGCGGGATGTGGAAGTGCTGAAAGGCATGGAGCTGACCCGTACTAATAGCCCGATAACTTGATACAACTTCAAATTTGTGCTTGCGTCCACTGTGTGGTTCTCGAGGTATGGTCGAGAACCGATTAAAGCTTAAGCTTTTTCGATTCACATAACTCAATAGTGTTTCGGCGGCCATAGCGAGAGGGAAACGCCCGGTTACATTCCGAACCCGGAAGCTAAGACTCTCAGCGCCGATGGTACTGCAGGGGGGACCCTGTGGGAGAGTAGGACACCGCCGGACTTACTTTAGAAATGGCCACTCCTTATGGGGTGGCCTTTTCTATTTAAGCATCTTGCTTATAAGGAGAGATCTTGGAACAACGAGGCAAAAGACCAAAGCCCCATGAAGAGGGCCCGATTGGTCGTGGAGAGCGCACTGATAAGGAGCGCCCCGAGTGGCAAACTCGAGTTCAGCGAGTCAAAACTGAGGAGAAGTCGCCGCTTGTACCCTCTGAGATCACTCCAGAGGACTTAGATTTTTCAGTTCGCGTCCAACTGAAGACCCTAACCGCTGAAAATGCGGAGATGGTTGCACGTCACCTAGCAATGGTGTCGCTGCTGTTTGAAGACGATCCACAACTTGCACACAAGCATGCCCTTGCCGCCTCCAGGAGGGCAGGTCGGTTGGCTATTGTGCACGAGACCCTGGGCATTACGGCCTATGCAAGTGGTGAGTTTGCCCTTGCAATCAGGGAGCTGCTGACTCACAGAAGACTTTCCGGATCCAACGATCAGCTGCCGCTAATCGTTGATTCCGAGCGTGGCTTGGGTAGACCCGAGCGCGCACTAGAAGCCGTGGTCGGCATTGACCGATCGAAGTTGACCACTGGCGTCAGGATCAACTTGGCTATTGCCCTTTCAGGAGCCCGGCTCGATTTGGGCCAGGCGGACCTAGCTCTGCAAGAGCTAGAGATTCCGGAACTGAATCCAAAGCGGGTTTTTGAACAGTCACCGCTACTTTTCCGCAGTTATGCAGAGTGCCTGCGTGAGCTTGAGCGCGATGGCGACCAATGGGACCAGCTTGCTGATCGCGCCGAGAAGGCCATGGCTGAGCACGGCGAAGAAGTATTTGAGCTGTTTGAGGAAATCAAGATTCCTACTAGCGAGGAGTTCGAGAAGAAGCCCAGGTCCGATAACCCCTACAGCAAGCCTGACCGAAAATTTGATCGTGGCGACCGGAATAATGACCGACCTGAGCGCAAGTACCCGCCTCGGGACGGCGCTAGGCCAAATCGCGGCGATCGCCCGGACCGTGGCGAGCGCCCAGACCGAGGCTCACGCCCGGAACGCAGCGATCGACCAAACCGCAGCGAGAGGCCGGAGCGCTCCGAGAGACCAGATCGCGGAGCAAGGCCAGATCGCAGCGAACGACCTCGGGGCGAAAGACCAGAACGTTCAGACCGCCCAGATCGTAGTTCCAGGCCTGAACGCAGTTCTGGGCCTCAGCGAACCGGGCGACCTGATCGTGGACCAAGACCAGACAACAAGGGGAGAGGCCCTCGAGGTGCTGGTAAGTAGTTTCGACTCGGTCCTGCTTGACCTTGATGGAGTGGTTTATCAGGGCGAACTTGCTGTTACTAATGCGGTTGAGTCGGTCAACAAGCTTCAGGGCTTGGATATCAAGGTCGGCTACATCACCAATAATTCATCACGCAGGGCTGAGACCATTGCTGAGCAACTGACTTCCTTAGGGATAGCGACAACCCCAAACCAAATCGTTGGCTCCGCCAGGGCGGGCGCAAAATTGTTGGCCGAAAAAATTCCGGCCGGCCAGTCAGTTTTAGTTGTAGGCGGAGATGGCCTTCGGCACGAGGTCTCCGAGTCTGGTTTCAAGGTTGTCGATAAGGCTTCAGATTCTCCGGCCGCAGTTATCCAGGGTTTCAGCAAGGACGTCTCCTGGAGGGAGCTAGCAGAAGCCAGCTTTGCAATTCAAAACGGGGCCATTTGGGTGGCTACGAACCAGGATTGGACGATTCCGCTTGAGCAGGGAATTGCTCCAGGAAACGGGACACTGGTGGGGGCCGTTCATACCGCTGTCGGAATACTTCCCGATTTTGCAGGCAAGCCGTTCCGTCCAATTTTCGATCAGGCGCTAGCTCAGCTGCAGATTCAAAGCCCGATTATGGTTGGTGATCGCCTTGATACGGACATCCGCGGGGCCAGAAAGGTGGGCATGAAATCGGCAGTTGTGCTCACTGGAATCGCGACGCGGAAAGAGCTGCTGGCGGCAAAGCCTGAGGATCGACCTGACTATATTCTTGAAGATTTGTCTGGGCTACTAGTTGACTATGTGGAGCCGAAATCCACCAAGCACGTCGTGAAGGTTGGCCAAGCCAACATCGAATTGCTGGCTGACAAATTGGTTGTTATTTCCGGAGACCCGCGTTCCCTGGATGCACTCAAGGCCGCCTGCCATCTAATCTGGAACTGTGGAAAGCCGATTTACGCCCTTGATGTCCCGCAAAGCCTCTACAGCTAGGAATGAAATTGTCCATTGAAAACCTTTCGGCGAAGCTAGCTGAGATTGAAAAGCTTCCTGTGGCTGAACAGCTGGCCCAGCTTGAAGAAATAATCACTGAGCTCGAAACCCAACTACTGTGAGTGAGCGGCTCGACATTGAGCTGGTAATCCGGGACCTGGCGCGCTCCAGAACCCAGGCCGGTGCGCTGATAGCAACCGGTAGGGTCACGGTAAATAGCAAGCCCGTCACCAAGGCCTCCCAAAAAATTGAACCTGAGGATTCTGTCGTCGTTTCTGAGGGAATCGATTTTGTTTCCAGGGCAGGGCACAAGCTGGCCCATGCTCTAGAAGTTTTTGAAATTTCCCCGGCCGGGCTCTGTCTTGATGCGGGCGCTTCCACCGGTGGGTTCACTCAAGTTTTGCTTGAAAATGGGGCAGAGAAAGTTATCGCAGTTGACGTCGGTCACAATCAGTTGGTTGATGAACTGAAAAACGATCCGCGCGTCACTAGCCTGGAAGGCCAGAACCTTCGCAATTTCACCCTTGAGGAGCTGTTAGAGCACACAGCAGGCGAGCCAGTCAACTTGGTCGTGGTGGACCTGAGCTTCATTTCCTTAACTTTGGTGTGCGAGAAATTGGCAGAGCTTGCAGCAGGGGCACCGCAGATCTGGCTGATTAAGCCGCAATTTGAAGTGGGCAAGCATTCGTTGAGTGCCACCGGTGTAGTCTCGAGCCGAACTGAGCGCAGGCGAGCCATAGAGCAGGTGCTAGATGGTGCCAGAGCGGCAAACCTGCACTGCCAACAAATCACAGAATCTCCCATTAAGGGAACCAACGGGAATACTGAGTATCTGGCTCTATTCGGTTCTAAGCGCATCGAGTATTCCAAGGAGACTGAGATTATCGAGGCACTGTTTGCGAAGGCGGACTAAGGATTTTCTTTGGCTCTCGAGCTGTTAGAAGTTATCAGCACTGTGTCTTGGTAGTCACTAGTCTTTAATTCTTGGAAAGGTGGGCGAATGACGAGAAACACCCTTGTGGTCTCCTCGGCAGAAACGCGCGCCGACGTCGCCACCACCCTAGAGATTTGCCAGAAGCTGGAAGCTCTGGGCATGACCTGTCTTTTTGCTGAGGAGGACATCAATCGCCTCTCTCTGGCCAGTGATTCTTCGATAGACCCCGCAAAGCTGTTTTCATCCCAACCACTTGAGTTGGTCTTCGTGCTTGGGGGAGACGGGAGCATTCTCAGGGCCGCTGAGCTTTCAAGGCAGCAGGATGCCCCATTGCTTGGCATCAACCTGGGTCACATTGGTTTTATGGCAGAGGCCGAAATGGACGATCTGGACTCGGCTCTCAAGGCGCTTTCTGAAAAGGACTACAAGGTTGGGCATCGAGTGGCTCTCGAGGTTCAGGTTTTTCAAGACGGCAAGCTGGTTTTTGAAAGCTGGGCCCTAAACGAAGTGTCTGTCGAAAAAAGCGCAAGAGAGCGGATGCTGGAGGTTGTGCTGGAGGTGGATTCCAGGCCAGTGTCCTCGTTTGGTTGCGATGGTGTGCTAGTCAGCACTCCAACAGGATCTACCGCTTACGCATTTAGCGTTGGTGGTCCGGTTATTTGGCCTGATGTTCAGGCAATGATGATGGTGCCGATTTCGGCTCACGCTCTGTTTGCAAGACCGCTTGTGGTTGCTCCCGATTCAGAACTTGCAATTGAAGTGCTCAGGCGCTCGCCAGGAGCGGGCGTAATGTGGTGCGATGGCCGCAGGGCGATTGACCTGGGTCCCGGTTCAAGAATCGAAGTCAGAAAAAGTGACAAAGCGGTGCCCATGGTCATTCTCAGCGATGCCCCATTTAGCGATCGCTTGGTCAGAAAGTTTGCTCTTCCAGTCACCGGCTGGCGAGGTCCGGAGGGGTCGGCTTGATCTCTTCCATTGGAATCAGAAACATCGGCGTCATCAGCTCTGCAAACCTAGAGTTGGGTCCAGGTTTTACTGCTCTCACCGGAGAAACGGGCGCCGGGAAAACAATGGTTCTAACGGCACTGGGTCTGCTGCTTGGAAACAGAGCCGACTCGTCCACGGTGCGCACTGGCACCCAGCAGTCCCTGGTTGAAGGTCGTCTGGAAAGCTCCAATGAGGAGCTTTTGGAAAGACTGCAAGGCCTTGGGGCAGACACTTCGGAAGCCGAGATCCTGATCAACCGCACTGTAAATTCCGATGGCAGGTCGCGGGCTGCCATCGGCGGCGCCTCTGTTCCTATCTCGGTCCTCCAGGAAATCTCCGCAGATCTGGTGACCATTCACGGACAAAGCGACCAAATCAGACTGCGGTCGGTTAGCAAGCAGCGACAGGCATTGGATCTGTTCGGTGGCGCGGAGCTGGAATCCGCGAAATCCGACTATCAATCAGGTTTTAGGGAATACCAGGAGCTTAAGTCCAGACTCGAGCGAATGCGCTCCTCCTCGGAGTCCGACCGCTTGAAAATTGAGTCCCTCAAGCTAAAAATTTCAGACATTGAGGGATTATCAGCCGCCCC
>DDBH01000019.1:9369-21787 GCA_002333405.1 Micrococcales bacterium UBA2037
TCGCTGCGCTTTGCTGCAACTGCAGCTCACGATGTTTTGAGCAGCGAAGAGGACAGCGACGCGGTCCAATTACTTGGAGCCGCACACAAGGCCCTGGCTAATTCTGCGGATCCGACTCTGCTGGCTTTCGCTGGTGAGCTAACGGAACTGGCAGCAACCGCAAGTGATATTTCCAGCCAGTTGGCCAGCTACTTGGCCGATTTGGATGCCGACCCGAAAGCGCTCGACGAGCTCTTGGGTAGGAAAGCGGAGCTAGTGGCACTCGAACGTCGATATGGCACTGAGATTGACGAGCTGTTGGCTAGCCTCCCCGCTCTTCACGGTGAACTTTTGGACCTCGATTCTTCGGATGAGCAGATTGAGAAACTGGAGATGCAGTTCGCAGCCCTCACCGGCCAATTGGGGCAGCTGGCAAGTCAGCTCACGGCCAAAAGGCAGGCGGCCGGCGCAACGCTTTCTGAAAGAGTCGGTCAAGAACTTACTCAGCTAGCTATGCCCGGGGCAAAGCTGATGGTCGAGATTTCCGAGAGCGCTGAGTTCGATAATCACGGAAAAGACAGAATTGAATTTCTGTTGGCTGCTCACTCCGGCATTGAGGCAAGACCTCTTAGCAAGGGTGCCTCGGGAGGAGAGCTCTCTAGAATCATGCTGGCCATCGAGCTGGTGCTGGTTTCAGGCACTCAGCTGCCAACAATGGTCTTTGATGAGGTTGATGCTGGTGTTGGCGGGCAAGCTGCGGTTGAGCTTGGCAGGCGCCTCAAGAAGCTCTCCGAATCCACTCAGGTTATTGTGGTCACCCACCTGCCTCAAGTGGCGGCCTTTGCTGATCACCAAATCCGAGTCTCCAAAGACATCACCGGCCAAATTACCGAGTCGTCGGTGGAAGTCTTGAGTGACAGCGAGCGGCAAATAGAGCTGGCGAGAATGCTTTCCGGTACCCCGGATTCAACGGTTGCACTCGAGCACGCAAAAGAATTGCTGAATTCCGCAAAATAATCTAGTTGTCTTTACCTCCTAGGGTGGTTTCAGATGATAGATTGCAGTTCCATGGTGAAACCCTCTGGAACCCCCCGACACATATTCGTAACTGGTGGGGTCGCATCCTCTCTAGGCAAAGGCTTGACAGCCGCCTCCCTCGGTAATCTGCTTCGCGCAAGAGGCGTTTCCGTCGTGATGCAAAAGCTCGATCCCTACCTAAACGTTGATCCAGGGACCATGAACCCTTTCCAGCACGGTGAAGTATTTGTGACTGATGATGGCGCCGAGACTGACCTAGACATTGGTCACTACGAACGATTTTTAGATATCAACCTAGACAGCGCCGCCAATGTGACCACCGGTCAGGCTTACTCGACCGTAATTGCCAAGGAGCGTCGCGGAGAATACTTGGGGGATACCGTCCAGGTAATTCCTCACATCACCGACGAGCTAAAGCGGCGCATGAGGCTGCAGGCAACCAAAGAGCCAATTCCGGATGTGATCATTACTGAAATCGGTGGCACTGTCGGAGACATCGAATCCCAGCCCTTTATGGAGGCGGCACGTCAGGTCAAACAAGATGTGGGAAGAGACAACGTGTTCTTCGTGCATGTAACGCTGGTACCGTTCCTAAAACCCTCTGGTGAACTAAAGACCAAGCCAACTCAGCACTCGGTAGCAATGTTGCGGTCGCTTGGAATTCAACCAGACGCGATCGTGTGTAGATCTGACCGAGAGCTGCCAGATTCCATCAAGAGCAAGATCTCTCAAATGTGTGACGTTGACCGGGCAGCGGTAGTCACTGCGGCAGATGCATCGTCGATTTATGACATCCCGCAGGTTTTGCACGATGAGGGGCTCGATAGCTACATCATCGATGCCCTGAGACTTGAGGTCAACGATGTCGACTGGACCAATTGGTCTCCGGTGTTGGATGCTGTCCACAGTCCCAAGCATGAGGTGAACATCGGGCTGGTCGGTAAGTACATTGATCTTCCAGACGCCTATCTGTCTGTAACCGAGGCAATTCGAGCCGGCGGCTTTGCCGAGCACGCCAAGGTCAACATCCACTGGATCCGATCTGATGACTGCGAAACCAGTCAGGGTGCGATGGATCAGCTTTCTGACATGGACGCCATTTGTGTCCCCGGAGGCTTCGGAATCCGTGGCATCGAAGGAAAACTCGGAGCGCTGAAGTTTGCCAGAGAAAACCAGATTCCAACACTGGGTCTGTGCCTAGGACTGCAGTGCATGGTGATTGAATACGCCCGCAATGTTGCCGGAATTACCGATGCAACATCAAGTGAGTTTGACCCACAGGGAGCGAACCCTGTGATAGCCACCATGGCTGAGCAGATTGACAAGCTGGCTGCCTCAGACCTTGGTGGAACCATGCGTCTTGGAACCTATGAGGCGAAACTTTTGCCTGGATCAGTGGTGGCTGAAACCTACGGTGCAACCACCGCAAGTGAGCGCCACCGCCACCGCTACGAAGTAAACAACAGCTATCGCGAAGAGATCGCGGGAGCTGGACTTGTGTTCTCAGGAACCAGTCCGGATGGCGAGCTAGTTGAGTATGTGGAACTGCCAAAATCTGTCCACCCTTACTACGTTGCCACCCAGGCTCACCCGGAATTTAAGTCCAGACCAACCAAGCCAAACCCAATGTTCCACGGTTTGATAAAGGCCGCACTTGAAAGACAGAAGCAGCAGCGGCTTTTTGACGAAAACTAGATAGATGCTGCCGCTAGATAACTACCTGCGGCACCTCAGTGTTGAACGGGGTCTCAGTAAAAACACGCTGAGTGCATACCGTTTAGATCTGGGTAAATATCAAGAGTTCTTAGCTGACCACAGCTTGGCAGTTGAAACTGTAGTCACCAGTAGCATCACAGAATTTTCGATGCATCTTTCAGACTCTGGCCTCAAGGCCAGCTCAGTGTCGAGGATCCTTGCCGCGATCAGGGGCTTCCACGCATTTTTGGTGCTGGAGGGGATCCGCGATGATGATCCCACCAAAAAAGTCAGACCACCAAAGCTTTCGCAGCGACTTCCGAAAGCGCTTAGCCGGCAACAGATGCTGGATCTGCTTAGCGCCGCTGGCCCGGAACCTGATGATGAGACTGCTGACCCGCTTCGACTTCGGGATCGAGCGATTGTTGAGTTGATGTATTCAACCGGAGCTCGAGTCAGTGAGGTGGTTGCAATTGACCTGGACGAAGTCGATGATTCTGGCCTGATTCGAGTTCGAGGCAAGGGTTCAAAGGAGCGAGTGGTACCAATCGGGTCATTTGCAATGCGCTCTATTCAGGCATATCTAGTTCGAGCTAGGCCCGCGTTAAATCAGAGTGGCGCAACAGCACTGTTTTTGAATAAACGGGGATCGCGCCTTTCCAGGCAAAGCATCTGGGACCTCGTGCAGCGCTCCGGAGAAGCAATTGGCCTCGATGTTTCGCCTCACGCATTGAGGCACTCATTTGCAACTCACCTGATAGAGGGCGGAGCTGATGTCAGGGTGGTGCAGGAGCTGCTCGGGCACGCATCTGTGGCAACCACTCAGATTTACACACTGATGACAATTGACACCGTGCGCGAGGCTTATCTGAGTGCTCATCCACGCGCGCGGCGGTAGGCTATGCGTAAGAAGTTGGAGGTTTAGGTGAATCTATCGAAGAAGGTGTTCCCTATACCGGCGAAGCTAAAAGAGCACGGGCCGGCAAGGGTCATTGCCATGTGTAATCAAAAAGGCGGAGTTGGTAAAACCACAACCACAATCAACCTTGCCGCAGCCCTGGCCGAGTATGGCCGCAAGGTGTTGGTAATTGATTTTGACCCGCAGGGTGCCCTGTCTGTAAACCTGGATGCGGATTACCAGGATGCTCCTACGATTTACGACCTAATGATGGACAGCAAGGCTGACCCTAAGGCTGCCATTCAACAGACTTCCATCGAAAACTTGGACATAATTCCAGCAAACATTGACCTTTCAGCCGCAGAGATGAACCTGGTTACTGAAATGGGCAGGGAGCGGGTGCTGGACGGCATTTTGCACAAGATCAAGAACGACTATGACGTGATCTTTATTGATTGCCAGCCTTCGCTTGGCCTACTAACCGTCAATGCGCTAACTGCTGCCCATGGAGTTCTGATCCCCATGGCAACCGAGTTCTTCGCCCTTAGGGGAGTGGCACTATTGGTTCAGACGGTTGAAAAAGTCAAGGCAAGAACTAATCCGTCACTCGAGCTCGATGGACTGATTCCAACAATGCATGATGCAAGAACACTGCACGCCCGAGAGGTTCTTGAGCGCCTCCAGGAAGCTTTCCCGGGACAAGTTTTCGACACCGCCATAGCCCGCACAGTGAAGTTTCCAGATGCAACCGTTGCTCGCAAGCCAATCACTCAATTTGCTGCAAGTTCAGACGCAGCCGAGGCTTACCGCAGGGTTGCAAGGGAGCTGGTGAAGCGTGGCAGTGCAGCTTGAATCAGAGGTTGATTTCGAGTTACAGCTGGAAAACTTTGAAGGACCGTTTGATCTTCTCCTAAACCTTATTGGCAAGCACGAACTCGACATCACCCAGGTTGCGCTGGCCAAGGTCACCGATGAGTTTTTGAAGTACGTAAAGAAACTCGACAGCAAGCAGGAGATCGAGAGCGCATCTGAGTTTTTGGTAGTGGCTGCAACTCTGTTGGACATGAAAATTGCCAGCCTGCTGCCACAGGGTGAGGCGGTTGATTCCGAGGACATCGCGCTGCTAGAGGCTCGTGACCTGCTTTTTGCAAGATTGCTTCAGTACCGAGCATTCAAGGAGATTGCTTCTTGGTTCAGCACCTCCTTGGACATTGAGAGCGGTCGAATTGCGCGTGAGGTTAGGCTTGAGGAGCCATATCGAAATCTCAGACCAGAACTTCGTTGGAACACCGACCTTGCCGAGTTTGCAAAGATTGCAGAGCTTGCGTTCACACCTAAGGAAATCCCTGGGGTTGGACTCACTCACCTGCACGCCCCAAAGATCAGCATTCGTGAGCAGGTCGGAATTCTGGTTGCCAAGCTTCGCAAAACCAACCGACTGACTTTCCGTGAGCTAATTTCTGGAAGCAAGGATCGAGCCGAGTTCGTAGCTAGATTTCTGGGGGTCTTGGAGCTCTATCGCTTGGGTGCAGTGGGCATCGAACAAACTGGCCCGTTTAGCGATTTCGCTGTTACCTGGGAGCAAAGCGATTTCAGCGATGAAACCCTTGCTAGCTTAGGAGGCGATTATGACGACTGATTTTCAACTTAGGGCCGCGCTAGAGGCGTTGCTACTCAGTGCCGAGACCCCACTGAACCTGGTGACTATGGCCGGAGCGCTTGAAGTTCCAATAGGAACCGTCAGCGCCGAGATCGAGGCTTTGGTTCTTGACTACAACCAGGCTCACGAGGGGGCCGGTCGCGGCTTTGAGCTGCGCGAGGTTGGCGGAGGTTGGCGCTTCTATGTTCGCCAGAGCCACGACTGGGCGTTGCGGCAACTGGTTGCAAACGAGAATCCAGCAAAACTTAGCCAGGCCGCACTAGAGACTCTTTCGGTTATTGCCTACCGCCAGCCGATTTCACGTGGCCAGGTCTCCTCGATACGAGGTGTGAACGTCGACTCGGTGGTTAGAACTCTGATCTCCAGGGGCTTGGTTGCAGAGCTTTATGCCGACAGTGACACCGGCGCACAAATGTTTGGAACAACTCAGATGCTGCTAGAGGTATTGGGCATCAATTCAATCGATGAGCTTCCAGCTATTAGTCCCTACCTCCCAGATCAGGATGGCATTGAGTAACTACGACCAAGAACCAGAAAACCAAGAGGGTGTCCGGCTACAAAAGGCACTGTCTGCAGCGGGAGTTGCCTCCAGGCGAGCCTCTGAGGACCTAATAACCAAGGGCCGAGTCAAGGTCAACGGCAAGGTAATAACTGAACTGGGAAGTCGCATCAACCCGTTGGAAGACAACGTGATGGTTGACGGCAAACCGGTGCAGATGGATCCAGATCGGGTCTATTTTGCCTTCCACAAACCCAAGGGTGTTGTGTCAACAATGTCCGACGAAAAGGGCCGGGCCTGCCTGGCTGATTACTTCATTGGCATGGATCGGGTTTTCAATGTTGGAAGGCTAGATGCTGAAACAACCGGCGTGATTCTCATGACCAACGATGGGCAGCTTGCAAATCAACTTGCTCACCCAAGCTACGAGGTCGAAAAACTCTATGTTGCCAAAGTCAAGGGTGTGCTAACCCGCGTCGAGATTCAGCGACTGAAAGACGGGGTTCGGCTAGAGGATGGACTAGCTAAGGCGGATAGCGCTCGTATCTTGGATCAAAACGATGCCTTCACGCTGGTGGAGCTTGTGCTTCACTCCGGGAAGAACCGAATTGTACGCCGCATGATGGAGGCGGTTGGACACCCTGTTATTGACCTAACCAGGAAGAGCTTTGGCCCACTGAGACTGGCTAACCTAAAGGCAGGACAGTTCCGTGAGCTTAGTAAGCTGGAGGTTAGTTCCCTGATGCAAGTTGGCCAGGCCGGGGAGAAATCTAGGAGGCGCTAATGGCAATCCGTGCAATTCGTGGGGCTATTCAGCTAGACAGCGATGAGCGTAGCCACCTGCTCCAGTCAACCGCAGAGCTTGTAACCAAGGTTATGCATGCTAACTCGCTTCAGAGCGCCGATCTGATCTCAGTTTGGTTCACGGCAACCCCTGATGTGACAAGTGAGTTCCCGGCTGTCGCGGCCAGGGAACTGGGCTTAGGCGATGTGCCGCTGATGTGTTCGGTGGAGATGGACGTGAAGGATGCCATGCCCAGGGTAATTCGGCTCATGATGCACGTGGAGACCAAGATTGCTCGACCTGAGATTCAGCACATCTACCTGCGCGGTGCTCAGGGGCTCAGGGCAGACCTAGCGCAGTGAGCGTCACGAGCATAAAGGTCGTTGGGGTTGGTTTGATTGGAACCAGCCTCGGTTTGGCGCTGGCACGAAAAGACATCGTTGCGAACCTCAGCGACAAGTCCAAGGTTAACCTAGATTTAGCCATTACTTACGGTGCGGGGAAGAATCTCGACGAGGAGCCTGAGTTGGTGGTGGTGTGCGTTCCACCTACGTACACCGCACAGGTTGTTATTGAGCAATTGAACCAGCATCCAAATGCTCTGGTTACTGATGTGGCGAGCGTGAAATCGAACATCCTGGCCCAGGTTATTGCAGGTTCACCTGAGCAAGCTGCGCGCTACCTCGGCTCGCACCCAATGGCCGGCAGGGAGGCAAGCGGTCCAATTGGAGCTAGGGCCGACATTTTCTTTGCGAGACCGTGGGTAATTACCCCTCACGATGGCACCGCTCAGAAGCACATAGACACACTGAGGCACCTCGCCATGCAGTTAGACGCACTGCCTGTAGTAATGAGCCCGGTTGAGCACGATCAGGCTGTTGCGCTGGTTTCCCACCTGCCACAGCTAGTCTCATCGGCGCTCGCAGCAAGACTTGTGGATGGCAGCAAGGAAATGCTCAATCTTTCCGGACAGGGCCTTCGCGACACCACCAGGATTGCAGCCAGCGATCCTCAAATGTGGCTGCAGATTTTGAGCCAAAATGATCAGAAGATCAAGCCACTGCTGAGCTCCTTGATTGAAGACCTGAAGCAGCTTGAAGCAAGCTTTGAAAACCTTGCCGATCAGGATTCTCTTGCCGTTATTCAAGACCTTATGGCACGAGGAAATTCTGGAGTGGAGTCAATTCCAGGCAAGCACGGTGGTAAGTACTTTGAGTATGAGGTCGTGACTGCCCTGATTGACGATTCCCCAGGCGCGCTGGCATCGCTGCTGGTGTTTGTTGGTGAAATAGGTGTGAACCTCGAGGACATTAGCCTCGAGCACTCACCTGGAGCGCCCATTGGCATCGTGGAGATGCAGGTATTACCAGAGGTTGCCACAAAGCTGGCAGAGGCCCTTACTGAAAACGGTTGGCGGTTGGCCTAGTGGCGGAATTGGTAGTTGCAGTTGATGGTCCTGCCGGATCCGGTAAATCCAGCGTTTCTAGGCAAGCGGCCAGAGAGCTTGGCTTTGGCTATTTGGACACCGGAGCCGGCTATCGGGCTTTTGCCCTGCATCGCTCAAACAATCACGAGCAAACCTTGGAGCAGTTGATCTCAGGCTTTGACTACCTAATTTCGTGTGATCCAGGCAACGAATTGGTGATGCTCGAGGGCAAGGACGTCACCGAGACAATCAGAACTGCCAGGGTTTCTGCTCTGGTGAGCGAGGTCGCGCGGATTCAAGATGTCAGAAGGCTGCAGTTCGCTGATGCCCGTGAGCGTATTGCAGCCTGCCCAAAGCCCGGAATTGTTGTCGAGGGCAGGGACATTACTACCGTGGTTGCTCCCGATGCGGCAATTAAAGTTCTGCTAACTGCCTCGGAAGCCGTTAGGCTAGAGCGTCGGGGTCTGGATGGACAGGAACCCTCAGAAAATATTCTTTCTCGCGACCGCTCAGACGGGCAGGTTGCAGACTTTATTACTCCAGGGGCAGGCGTCACTGTTTTGGACACGACAGAAATGACTTTCGAAGGCAGCGTGGCTGCCTTGGTAAAAATGATTAGGGAGGTGAGCTAAGTGAGCGATTCAGACAATCTAGAAGAAGCAAAGACCGGTCTGCTCAAGGAAGAACTCGTCGATTACGAGTTGGACCAAGAGGACATTGATTTACTTGACTTAGATCTCGCAGACTCCCCGGAGTCTGGCTTTCACAGCGCTCCTCCGGTTCTTGCCATTGTTGGTAGGCCGAACGTGGGTAAGTCAGCTCTTGTTAACAGGATTCTCGGCCGTCGCGAAGCGGTAGTTGAGGACAAGCCCGGCATTACTCGTGACCGAGTGTCATATAAAGCTGAATGGAACGGCAAGGCAATCACCCTGGTGGACACCGGTGGTTGGGAAATCGACGCCAAGGGTATCGACCTTTCGGTTGCGCAGCAGGCGGAGATCGCAGTTGAGCTTTCCGACGGTGTTTTGTTCGTGGTTGACGCAATGGTCGGGCCAACTGCCTCGGATGAGCGCGTTGTGCAGATGCTTAGGGCCAGCGGCAAGCCGGTAATCGTGGTTGCAAACAAAATTGACGACCTTCACCTTGAACCAGAAGCGGCAGCGCTTTGGTCGCTGGGACTTGGCGAACCATTCCCAGTCTCAGCCCTCCACGGCAGGGGAGTAGCTGACCTGTTGGACGCAGCTTTGAAGATGCTTCCGGAGAAGTCAGAGGTCGCCGAAGACCAGTATTCAGGGCCTAGAAGAGTGGCTCTAATCGGCCGCCCAAACGTCGGTAAGAGTTCGCTGCTAAACAAGGCAACTGGCACTAACCGTGCGGTGGTAAATGACCTTGCTGGCACAACCCGAGACCCAATCGACGAGCAGGTTGAAATCGCCGGCAAGATCTGGCGCTTTGTTGACACCGCCGGAATTCGAAAGAAGCTGCATAAGCAACAGGGTGCTGACTTCTATGCAGCACTTCGAACCGCCGCGGCGCTTGAGCGGTCAGAGGTTGCAGTGGTTTTGCTGGACGTAACCCAACCAATCAGCGAAGCCGATGTTCGAATCGTGCAGCTTGGCTTGGATTCAGGGCGAGCACTAGTTCTTGCCTTCAACAAGTGGGACCTTTTGGACGATGATCGTCGCCATCAGCTAGAAAAGGAAATCGAAGCAGATCTTGCTCACGTTGACTGGGCACCTCGAGTAAACCTGTCGGCATTGACCGGTAGGCACCTGGAGAAGTTGGTTCCAGCACTAGAGCTTTCCCTTGAGTCTTGGGACAAGCGAGTTCCAACTGGAAAGTTCAATGCATTCTTGCAGGAGCTGCAAGCCTCCAACCCTCACCCAATCAGGGGCGGAAAGCAGCCAAGAATTTTGTTCGGAACCCAGGCAGCCGCAAGGCCTCCAAAGTTCGTGGTGTTTTCAACTGGCTTCCTAGAGGCTGGCTATCGCAGGTTCATAATCCGTAAGCTTCGAGAGACCTATGGTTTTGAGGGTTCGCCGGTTGAGCTTGGAGTAAGGGTCAGGGAGCGCCGGAAAAGGGCTCGCTAGTGAAGCCCACTTCTTCACTTGTCAACACCCTCCGAGGCTTTTTGATCGGGACGGCCGAGGTCATTCCAGGAGTCTCCGGTGGCACCATTGCGCTGATTGTTGGCGTTTACGAAGCCATCATTTCTGGAATTTCCGATTTTGGTTCTGCTCTCGGGTATCTGGTTCGAGGAAAGGCAACCCAGGCCCTAGCTTCGTTCAAGAAGATCCGCTTTGCAGTTCTGCTGCCAATTCTGTTTGGAATGCTGCTGGCAATCTTTGCAGCGGCAGCAGTACTCGAGCCGCTGATTGAATCAGAGCCAGAGTTAGTGCGCGCTGGTTTTGCCGGCATGCTGATTGCCTCCTTCTATGTCCCGGCCAAAATGATCAGAGCATCCGTTAGCGTGACCACCGGCGTTGCCATTCTGGCCGGTGCCGCACTCGCCTTTTGGCTGACGTCATTGCCAAATGCCGGGATAGGGAATCCCAGCTGGTGGCAGATAATTTTGTTCGCAGCTCTGGCGGTGTGTGCCCTAGTGCTACCTGGGGTATCAGGTTCATTCTTCTTACTTGCAGTGGGCATGTATGCACCTACTATCGCTGCGGTGAATGAGAGATCGTTTGGTTACCTGGGGCTGTTCGTAGTTGGCGCTGTAGCTGGCCTTCTAGTGTTTGCAAGAGCGGTTGAGTGGTTCCTACTTCACCACCGAGGCTTCACTTTGAGTCTGATGCTGGGACTCATGATCGGTTCGCTTCGCGCTCTGTGGCCTTGGCAGTCAGCTGATCGTGAGCTGCTGCCAGTAAGTGATCCAGGGCTGCCGCTAGTGGCGCTGGTAATTGGTCTCTTGATTGTTGTGGTCACCATAATTGCCGAGCACCACATCAGGGCACGAGCAACCCAATAGACTTTGACGGTTGCTGCAAAGTAACGGGCTGTAGCGCAGCTTGGTAGCGCACTTGTCTGGGGGACAAGGGGTCGTGGGTTCAAATCCCGCCAGCCCGACTGTATGTAGTGATTCACAGTCGTTAAAGATCTTCTCGCAAACCGCACCTGGCAATCTATCGGCTAAGGTGAGACGGTGCCTCTTTTTTTCACCTGGCACAGCAGTAGCTGTTTAGACAAGAAGGTGGCACATGACATACATCATTCGTACTTGGGCGATTTCACTGGCTTTTGCGCTCTTATCGCTGCAATTAATAGCGCTTCCCGGCAGCGCCGATAATCACACTCCCTCACAGGTTGCCGATATCGTGGCTGGTGGTAGTGGAAGTAACCCTGTGCGGGGAGCGGTCCTTAATGGAAAGTATTATTTCAATGCCTACGATCCGGTGAACCATTATGAACTCTGGGTATTTGACGGTACAAATCCTCCAACTCTGGTTCAGGACATCTGGGCCGGAGCTGCAAGCGGTTATCCTAATGGCTTTGTGGTATTTGGCAACAAACTGTACTTCCGTGCCGACGATGGGATAAACGGCAACGAGCTGTGGGTCTATGACGGCACTAATCCTGCAACGATGGTCCAGGACATCAGAGCAGGTGCGAATGGGTCATACCCAACCTCTCTGACTGTCTTCAACGACAAGCTTTATTTCGATGCAAACAATGGGATAGACGGCGGCGAGCTGTGGGTCTATGACGGCACTAATCCTGCGACCATGGTCGCAGACATTTACGGTGGGGCAAACAGTGGTTCGCCACGGTTCTTTAACGTCCTTAACAACAAGCTCTATTTTGCCGCGAGCAGCGCCGCAAGTGGGAACGAGCTATGGGTCTATGACGGAACTAATCCTCCAAGCTTGGCAGCTGACATCTATGCCGGCGCGAGTGGAAGCTGGGTATATGACTTGACTGTATTTCAGGACAAGCTTTATTTCCAAGCAACCGATGGGATAAACGGTAGCGAACTCTGGTCATACGATGGAGCAAGCGCAAGTTTGGCGCAGGACATTCGGCCATTGGCTTCCTCTGGCAACCCAGGCGGGCTAACGGTCCTTAGTAACAAACTTTACTTCTCGGCTAACAACGGCACGGATGGTTACGAACTCTGGTCCTACGATGGCACTAATCCAGCAGCGATGGTCGAAGATATCAGGCCAGGCGCAAATTCAAGCAGTCCTTCCGAACTAACTGTCTTTGAAGACAGGCTTTATTTCACTGCAAACGATGGCACTAATGGCACCGAGTTATGGGTTTATGACGGAACTAATGCAACTGGTTTTGACATGAATCAAACTGGTAGCGGCATTGAGGATTTTATGGGGCCGAATGGACAACTAGTGAGCACTTCAATGGGTATGTTTTTTAGTGCCAGGGATGGAATTACCGGACATGAGCTTTGGCGTATTGCCCCAGCCCCAGTAGTTGTCCCG
>DDBH01000016.1:0-22233 GCA_002333405.1 Micrococcales bacterium UBA2037
GGGTTCGACCCCCCTAGTCTCCACGAAACCCTCCCTTCGGGGAGGGTTTTTACATTTGCGGATTTACCACAGAATTTCGAGAGTGCTCCGTCATCTAATCGGGCGCACAGACTAGCTCACTCGGGCTCTGGTTTTTAGGGTCTCGTCCTTCCGCGAACGGAAAAGCGAAAAACCAGTGCTTAGCATTCCAACAATCAAAATAATGCCTAGAAAAATGAGCGTTGAGGGCTGGACGATTGTTTCACCAAGAAGCGCCTGCACATAGGTAAAGGCAATCAGCAGGGCGTAGGCCACCCCTGCGCCCATGATAATCGCTCGACGTACGAAGTAGTTTGTAACCAATATCGATGAGACTACGGCGATTAGCGGAAGAACCTGCAGAGCGTGCAGACCTAGAAAGTGGGAAATTCTGAGATCTCCCGCTTGAGTGGACCAGCCGAGGAATGGCAAACCTGGTCCCCCGTCCGCTGCCCCCACGGTGTGGGCACCAGCAATACCAGCCCAGTTTTCCGGTAGAACCTGTTGTGGCTGTGGGGGGGTCATTGTGAAAGCAATTCCCATGCCAGCAAGTCCAAGACCTATGCTCCACCTCACGGCAAGCCGAAGATCAGCTGACATTATCTGTGAGTTCCATAACCCAGTTGACAGCGAGAAAGTTGCTAGCCAGACGATTGAAATTGCGGTTGCCATCAAACTCCAGATCGCGATGTTGAAAGGAGTGGAAACGTTGAAATGGCTGGTGGATCCAACAGACGCCATGCCCACAATAACCACTAGCTCAACTATCAACATGAGGGCGATTACGTTTCCCATCTTGGAGGCCAGCCCTTTGCCTTTTTCGACAAAGGTATAGAGCCAAGAAAAAGTTGTTGCATAAAAAGTTGCTGAAATAAGGAACTTAAGTGGCTTCTCCCATACTGACACCCCCAAGAGTTCGCGAGAGTCGGTGGCGAAGAGAACCAAGACAACAATTGAACCGACAAGACTTGCAAGAGCCGCCGCATTCAACATTCTGTGGCCTAGCAAGCTGCCTGACGTGCCCTTGAAATAACCGCTCATAAACACATTCTAGGGATTTTGAGTTTTTCGGCTTGCTCACAGGAATTAGCTCAGATCGAGAAACAGTCTGATTTATAGTCTGATTTCGAAAAAGATAGCTCCTAAACCATTGGTTTGACGGGCTTAATAGACCCCCCTAGTCTCCACAAGTAAAACCCCTCCTTCGGGAGGGGTTTTTGCTTTCAGCTGCATGCAGCAAGTTACTCTAGATACATGGAGAGACTGGCATCCCTTGACAACGCACGGGCTACCTTGCTGCTTCTTGGGGTTCTTTTTCACGCTTCTGTCTTTATTTACCTATACCAAAAGCCAGCGAGTCTTGGCGAATTCTTGCTAGTTGTTTTCACTCACCAATTCCTGCACGTTTTCAGAATGCCCGCCTTCTTTGTGATTGCTGGCTTTTTTGCCGCTTACCTTCTGCAAACAAGGGGACCCAACAAGTTTTTTCAAAACAGGCTTCAGAGAATAGCCCTACCGCTAGCGATCTTCTGGATACCGTTGACTTTCGCTAACGCTTGGGCGAGTCAGGGTGCTTGGCTGACGAGTAGGAGCACTTTCGATGTTCTACCAATTGATTTTGCACACCTGTGGTTTCTCTATTTTCTTGTTCTGTACTCTGTGGTTTTTTGGGCGTTTTCCGCCCCGCTCCGAAAGCTTTTGACTAAACGCGTCTCTCCACTCGCGTTCCTTTTGCTTTTGGCGGCAGCCTTTCCCCTAATCCCCGGAGTATTTGACCAAGAGGGGACGCTAGCTACCAGTACTCGCCTATTTCCCGACCCAGGATTGCTGCTTCTGTACTTTGTTATCTTCCTTTCGGGTGCAATCGCGTACAACCAGCAGGAACGCTGGCTGGCTTTTCTAAGAAAAGGGGCAACCTGGCTCTTTGTAGTTTTGCTGCTGAGCTTCACTGCCTTCTTCGTCATCCAAGACTGGGGCCTGATCGGAACTCCCTGGATCTATGCGGCTTCAGTGGTTTCTGGCACTTACGGAGTTCTGGGGCTGTTTCTCAGGTTTGCCACCAAGCAGAACAGGGCTTTCAAGTTCGTATCGGACGCCAGTTACTGGATCTACCTAATCCACTTGCCACTCGTGTTCTTTTCTTTGATTTTCCTAAGCACGTTGGGTTTTGGTGCCCTGCCAGTAATACTGCTAACCACCATCTCAACCATTGGGATTGGCGTCCTGAGCTACAAACTGCTAGTTAGGCACACGCCAGTTTCCTTGCTACTCAACGGCAGAATTCATCCGCTTCGCTAGCAGCCTTGGGCCTTGAAAAATAGTCTGACTTATAGTCTGATTTCGAAAAAGATAGCTACTAAACCATTGGTTTGACGGGCCCAATAGACCCCCCTAGGCTCCACTTCACCGCCAGAACCCGCTAAATTACTGGCCTCCACTCCCGCCCAAACCGCGCAATTGGCGTAAATAATGGCGTAATTACGTCTCAAAACCCCTGAAACCAAGCGGATTTAGGGCTGTTTGGATACTTATAGTCTCCACAAAGTGGAAAACCCTCCCTTCGGGGAGGGCTTTTCTTTTACTGAGTCAATGCCAGAAACAGCATCACCAATGACACCGCAATTCCAGCGATCATAAGAAAAGCGTGGGCTTTTTGCTTCCAAAGCAGCTTCGCTCTTGCGTGGAGAAAGAAATAGGGTTTTGCAGAGGACTCAGTTGCACCACCGAAGGTCATGTAGATGCCGATTACAAATCCAACCCAGTAGTACCAGCTCATCCCAACTCCTCTTCTCTTGACCCCAATCTTTCAGCCAGGCGCAAGAAAGTCAAACAGTGTGTGGGTTAGGGCAGCTAACAGGACAGCGCGTGCGCCTCTACTTCGGCTTGAATAGCGTCTGAAATGTCCGAGGCGTCAGGTCCTTCTGTGGCACCGGACCAGCCACCGTCATAGGTGGCGTGCATGTTTCTGTCGAGCGACACCATGAAACCAGAATCGATTGCACCTATTGCACACGCTCTTACGCAGATATCCGACTGAACCCCTACTACCTCGAGCTCTGTAATTCCAAGTCCTTTGAGTTGTTTAGCAACTGAAGCGTCTTCGAACACATTTGGTTTGGTTTTGCGAATCACCAGCTCATCATCGCGGGTTGAGAAGACCAACTCCCAAAGCGGCGCACCGGGTCCGTCAACCTCCCCAGCTTCGCCGTCGTTTTGAATGTGAATCACGGGCGTCCCCGATGATCGGGCCTCCACCAGTCGCTCACCAATGCGGATAAGCAGGTCTTCGCTGTTTGGAATCTTCCACTGTCCGAAAAAGGCGCCAGCTTGAACATCAACAATCATCAGGGCTTTGGTCATGTCAGAATCCTATTGGCCCCGAAGACCCCAAGTCACCTAGCTCACCTATGCTGAGGACATGACCTTTAGCGATGTTCCAACTCTCACTCATGAGCTAGTGAAACTCGAGCAGCTTGGACAGCACCACGCCAATGATTTAGCCGAGAATGTCGGCAACCTTTGGGAAATTTGGTACACGCACATCCCTTCGCCAATTGAGATGAGTGCCGAAATAGAGCGCCGGCTCTCACTGCAGCAAAAGGGCATCATGGCACCATTTGCTGTTATTGACACCAAGACCAACCAGCCCGTTGGCATGACCACCTACATGAACATTGATGAGCCGAACCGTCGCCTAGAAATTGGTTCAACCTGGATTAGTGAAAAAGTGCAACGCACTGGGCTAAACCAAGCAATGAAGCTGTTGATGTTGAGCTGCGCCTTTGAGCAACTGGACTGCATCGCCGTTGAATTCAGAACCCACATCCAGAACATGCAGTCCCGCACCGCAATTGCAGGTCTCGGGGCTAAGCAAGACGGCATTCTGCGCAGTCACCAAATTGATCGCTTCGGAAACCTTCGCGACACCGTTTGCTTCAGCATTATCGCCAGCGAGTGGCCAAGCGTGAAGCTCGAGCTAATCTCGCGCGTTGGTGGCCCAGCCCTTTCGAACTAGTCCAGATCAACCCGATCTGCATTCATGACCTTTACCCAGGCAGCCACGAAGTCTTGGACAATTGAGCCTAGCTGCGACTACTAGTCGGCACTAGTAATAAAGCCTTAGAGATAGCTGCTTATTCCGCTGTGACTAGTTTTCACTTGAGCCCACGATGAGCTCCTCGATTGGAAGTCGCTCAGCCTTCCAGCTGTTAATCGGGTGGTCGGATGGATAACCAATCGACATCCCACACACCAACGCGTAGTCATCGCTGATGTCAAACTCCTCTTTCACGGTTTCTGGGTAGTTTCCGAGGTAACCCTGGGCGCAGGTGCCAAGGCCCTTGGCCTTGGCAGAGAGCATAAGTGCCTCCATGTAAAACCCGAGGTCCATGGTTGCGAAGCGATCTAGACCGCGGTGAGCAAAGAAGAACAGCGCTGTCGGTGCGCCGAAGAACTCATAGTTTCGCTCCAAAAAGCGGAACCTGGCAGCGCTGTCGTTGCGATCGATGCCCAAGGTGTCATAGATTCCCTTGCCAACTCGCATGCTGCGCTCAATTAAGCCCTCTGGGTAGGGGATCTCGTGAGTGAAATCAGGGTTTGCGCCCATGCCCGGTAGCTCGGCAGAGTTACCAAGTCTGGTCACCAGCGCCTTGCTCAGCCGATCCCGCTTTTCGCCCTGGGCAATGCCAATCATGAATGGCCTGGTGTTTGACCAACTTGGCGCAGTAAGCCCGTCGGTGAGCACATCATGCAACACCTCGGCTGGAATTTCGGTTGGAAGGAAGTCTCTGGTTGAGCGTCTGGAGGCGGCAAACTCTTGCCAGTTTTCGTTGGTAAGCATGGCTAAATGCTAAGCCACGTTTGTTGCCCCAAAGCACAGCAGCGCAAAGCAGGAATAGACTTCCAGCATGTCCAGAGGCCAAAGATTTCTGCTTAGAGCAATCGGCGTCGTGATCGTGGCATCGGTTGGACTGCTGATCTATTACAACCTTTCCCCAAACTATGTCGATGAAAATGGCTGGCTCATAGAAGAGTTCTGGGCATTGGGTCTGGCCAGCTTCGGCATTGTGGGGTCACTCCTTAGCTTTTTGGCTTTATTGCTCTGGCTGTCAGTCTCCAAATTCACCTCTAGAAACAGAAAGAGCTAACTAGATGGAAGATCTTGCCGCTTTAGTTGCAACCATTTACGTGCTGCTTGGTGGCGTGGCGGTTGTCAATGTATTGCTTGCCATTCTTGCCAGGTTGCGCAAAGTAAAGCCCTGGATTGCAATTGTCTTCAACGCGCTCACTGGCTTCGGTGCAATTTTTGGCATCAGCGTTGCTTGGGCAATCGGCATAGTGCCGCTTATTGGGTTGATAGCCGGATCAATCATCATTACCTGGCCATCCAGAAAAGCCGACAAGTAGCCCTAGATAAAACCAGTCAACCTCGGCTGCTGGCTTTTGTTAGTCTTTCAGCATGGAGATCAACGCGGAGTGTGAGCGTAAGGCTGGCGCCTGGCGCGTCCGAGTTCCGGAGTTGGGCAACCTACTTATTTCCACCAAGCGCTTGGATCTAGCCACCGAGCAAATCAAAGATCTTGTGCAAGAAAACAGCACTGTTGAGCGCTGCGACATTGTGGTCCGAATCAGCACCTCAATGCCTTCAGTGATGTGTGATTTGGAAGAAGCCCAGAGAAAAATGAAGGATGCCCAGCGCCTACAAGAAGAGGCATCCAGAGAGATTCGCGCGGTTGTGGCAACCCTTCGAGAACAAGGTTTGAGCATGAGAGACATCGGCGTGCTTCTGAGAATTTCCCCCCAGCGAGTAGCGCAACTCACCGATTAGCGTTTAGCCTGTGTGCCATGTCAACGACGACCAGAGTTACAACAGAAATCAGAGACCACATTTTGTTGATCGGCCTGAATAGGCCGGACAAACTAAATGCCGCAGACGAACAGATGCTGCACGAGCTATCACTTGCCTATGGCCAACTAGACACCGACCCCAATCTTCGAGTCGGTGTGGTTTTCGCCTACGGCGACCACTTCACCGCTGGGCTAGACCTAAATGACGTCGGACCAAAGCTTGCCGCAGGCAAGCTGCAGATGGTTCCGGAAGGTGGCCTTGACCCATGGGGTATGAGCACCAAGCAGGTGTCAAAGCCAGTTGTCATGGCAACCAAGGGGACCTGCTTCACGCTCGGGGTTGAACTGGCTCTTGCCAGCGACGTTGTGATTGCAGCCAGCGACAGCAGGTTTGCCCAGCTCGAGGTTGCCCGGGGCATCATGCCCTTTGGCGGGGGAACTATTCGTTTTCCTGAAGTGGCCGGCCACGCAAACGCAATGCGCTATCTGCTGACCGGAGACAGCTTTGGTGCCGATGATGCGCTGCGGATGAACATGGTTACCCAGGTTTGTGAGCCGGGTCACGAAATCGAGATTGCGGTGACGATCGCCAACACCATTGCTGCCCAAGCACCGCTGGCGGTTCAGGCCACCCTTGCTTCGGCGCGAGCCAACGACAAGTTGGAAGAAAAGGCAAAGGTGTTTCAGCGCCTTGGCGCCCTGATGCAGACCAAAGACGTAGCCCGGGGCATGGAAGCCTTTGTCACCAAGCAGCCAGCCAAATTCGAGGGCAACTAGTACTTGTTCATTACCTCTGAATTGGGTGTTAGGTTTTTGTAGGTAACCTCTAAATACACCCAGTGTCGTAAAGGCCTGTTTGTGCGCGACCACGAACTTTGTCCACACCCCTTGGAATGCCCAAATATCTGGCGAATACTAGGGCACGAGGTGAGAAATGAATATCAATAAAGACATTCAATTAGACGTCGAGGCAACCGGGGAAAGAATTCTTGGCAGGTGGGCCGATATCCGTCGCAGCACCCGAAGGGTGATCGAAGAAAAGCAGCTGTTCAAGCAAGAGGGCCTCTCCATGGAGAAGCACCGAGAGCTGGTTCTCAAGCAACTAAAGACCCTGGTTGACAGTGGCGCAACCAAGTACGGCTTCCAGACTGAGCTTGGTGGCCAGATGACCCCCGGTGGGGCGCTGTCGAGCTTCGAGGAGCTGGTGTTCGCGGATCCGTCTCTGCAAATCAAGCAGGGGGTGCAATACGGCTTGTTTAGCTCAGCAATTCTGTATCTGGGAACCGAGCACCACTACAAGGCTTTTTTGCCAGGTGCCGTGAACTTCGAGGTTCCCGGTGCCTTCGCCATGACCGAAACCGGTCATGGCTCTGACGTGGCATCGATTGGCACAACCGCCACTTACGATCCAGCGACAGAAGAATTCATCATTCACACACCCGATCGCCACAGCTACAAGGATTACCTTGGAAATGCTGCGTTGCACGGTCACGCAGCGGTGGTATTCGCCCAGCTTTATACCGGAGGCGAAAAGCACGGCGTGCACGCTTTTTATGTCCCGATTCGTAAAAAGGGCAAATTGCTGCCCGGTGTCGGCAGCGAAGACGATGGCCTGAAGGGTGGCCTAAACGGAATCGACAACGGGCGGCTGTTCTTCAATCAGGTGCGCGTTCCAAGAACCAACCTGTTGAACCGATATGCGGACGTGACCCCGGAGGGAACCTACACCTCAGTGATTGAGAGCCCGGGTCGAAGGTTCTTCACTCAGCTTGGTGCACTAGTCCAAGGACGGGTCTCGCTAACCGGCGCAGTGGTTAACTCTCAGAAGTTGGCCCTGGACATTGCTGTTCGCTACGGCCTAGAGCGCAAGCAATTCGCCGGCGCTGATGGCAAGGAGCAGACTTTGCTCGACTATGGTCGCCACCAGCGCAGACTCCTGCCGCTGTTGGCCAGGACCTATGCCCAGATCTTCACCCACCAGGAGCTACTAGAGCAGTTCCACCTGGTTTTCACCGGCGAAAATGACACCGACGAGGCCCGCCAGGACCTTGAGACGGTTGCGGCAGCATCAAAGGCGCTCAGCACCTGGTATGCCCTCGACACAATTCAAGAGTGCCGCGAGGCATGTGGCGGTCAAGGCTTCATGGCCGAGCACCGTCTAACCGGCCTTCGCGCAGACATGGATGTCTATGTCACCTTTGAGGGTGATAACAACGTGATGCTGCAGTTGGTTGCAAAGCGACTGCTGACCGACTACGCCAAGGCATTCAAGTCTCCGGACTTTGGAACTCTTGCAAACTATGTTGCTGGCCAGGTTGGAGAAGCAACCATCAACCGGGGTGGTCTTCGAGGCCTTGCCCAAAAGATGGTGGACTTCGGTTCAACTGCCCGCTCCGTTGGCTTCGTGAAAGAAGAAGAACACCAGCACCAGCTGTTGACTGATCGCGTTCACACCATGATTGCGAAGCTGGCCAACAACCTGAAGCACTCGGGACCTAAAGACCCAGCCAAGGAAGCAGAGCTTTTCAACCGCTACCAAAATGACTTGATCTTGGCAGCCAAGGCTCACGGTGAATTGATTCTTTGGGAGGCCTTCACCTCTGCACTCAAAACCATCAAGGACGATGACTCGAGGCAGATCCTCACCTGGCTCAGGGACCTCTATGGCTTCTCGGTGCTTGAGGAAAACTTGGCCTGGTATCTCATAAACGGCAGGCTCTCTAGCTCCAGGGCTGAGGCCATCACCGAATATATCGACACCCGCCTGTTGCCAAGGCTAAGACCTCATGCCGAAAGCTTGGTCGATGCATTCTTGCTCACCCCGGGCCTAGTCCGCTCAACCCTTGCCCAAGACGAAAAAGCGCGTCAGGAAAGCCGAACAGAGTTGGTTAGGAAATGATGGAACAGCAAAACGTTTATTTCGTAGACGGAGTTAGAACTCCATTTGGTAAGGCTGGAGAGAAGGGCGTCTACTGGAACACCCGAGCCGATGACCTGGTGGTCAAGGCGATGATTGGTTTGCTTGACCGCCACCCAGATCTAGACCGTGCCGCGATTGACGATGTTGCAGTGGCTGCAACCACTCAGACCGGCGATCAGGGCCTGACAATTGGTCGCACCTCTGCGATTTTGGCTGGTCTGCCGCAAAGTGTTCCCGGCTACGCCATCGACCGGATGTGTGCCGGTGCAATGACGGCCGTGACCACCACCGCATCAGCCATTGGCATTGGTGCCTACGACATCGCGCTGGCAGGTGGTGTTGAACACATGGGCCGCCACCCGATGGGCTTTGACGCAGATCCAAACCCAAGGTTTCTGTCAGAGAAGCTGGTGAACCCAGAGGCCTTGAACATGGGCAACACCGCCGAAAAGATTCACGACCGCTATCCGCAGCTAACCAAGGAGCGCGCCGATGCATTCGCGGTTGGTTCGCAGCAGAAGGCGGCCAAGGCCTACCAAGACAACAAGATTCAGCCGGACCTGGTTCCAGTTTCCGCAGGAAGCGAATCGGGTTGGAGTTTGGTCACCAAGGACGAGCTAATGCGCTCGGAATCAACCCTCGAGGGCATGAAAGACCTAAAGACGCCATTTCGACCTCACGGCAAGGTAACTGCGGGAAACGCGTCGCCACTAACCGACGGCGCAACCGTGTCACTGCTTGCAGGTGAAAGGGCCCTGAAGAAGCACGGCCTGAAGCCAAAGATGAAACTGGTTTCATTTGCCTTTGCTGGTGTTGAGCCGGAGATCATGGGCATTGGCCCAATTCCGGCCACCGAAAAGGCCCTTGAAAAGGCCGGACTGACAATTGATGACATTGGCCTTTTTGAAATCAACGAGGCTTTTGCAGTTCAGGTTTTGTCATTCCTAGATCACTTTGGCATCGCCGATGACGATGCCAGGGTCAATAAGTACGGCGGAGCAATTGCCTTTGGCCACCCACTTGCTTCAAGTGGAGTAAGGCTTATGACTCAATTGGCAAAGCAGTTTGAGGAAGACAACTCCGTCCGCTACGGACTCACCACCATGTGTATTGGCCTGGGCATGGGCGGAACAGTTATTTGGGAGAACATGAACTGGAAGGGCAACTAATGGAGCGCTTTCAGCCACTACTAACCGACGACACAGAGGTAATTACCAACTCCTACGTCTCGGATGTCACCCTTGGCTCCGGCAAGACCCTCGCGTTGATAACTCTCGACAACGGCAAGGACCACACCCGTCCAAACACTCTTGGACCTCAAACCCTGTTGCAGTTTGCCGCAACCCTGGACGAACTAAAGCAGCGAGCTACCAACAAGGAAATCCACGCGGTTGCCGTGACCGGAAAGCCTTACTACCTGGCAGCTGGTGCGGACCTTTCAAAGGTGCAGCAGATCAAGGCCCGTCAGGTTGGCAGGCTAATTGCCGAACTTGGCCACTATGCGCTGGAGAAACTTGACGACCTAGGAGTTCCAAGCTTTGTGTTTATCAACGGCTTGGCTCTCGGCGGCGGCCTAGAGGTTGCCCTCAACGCAAATTACCGAACCGTCAATTCAGCAGCACCGGCAATTGCATTGCCGGAGGTGTTTCTTGGTCTGATTCCTGGCTGGGGCGGCGCCTATTTGCTCCCGAACCTAATCGGAATTCGAAATGCCCTGAAGGTCATTATTGAAAACCCACTCAAGCAAAACAGAATGCTGAAGCCGCAAGAGGTGCTAGAGCTTGGTATTGCGGACGTCATGTTTGATTCGCCTAGGTTCCTTGAGGAATCTCTTGCCTGGGCAGATCAGGTGCTAAACGGCAAGAAGATAAAGCGCAAGAACGAGCCTGGCAAAGTTGAAAAAGCGACCGTTTGGTCTCCTGCCGTTGCGATTGCAAGAAAGACTGTCCAGCAGAAGCTTGGTTCGGTGCCGCTGTCACCCTATGCAGCACTTGACTTGATTGATGCTGCAAAATCTGGTTCCAAAGCTGACGCATTCAAGCGCGAGGACCAGGCTATTGAGGACCTAATTGCCTCGGATCAGTTCCGGGCATCGATCTACTCATTCAACTTGGTGCAGAAGCATGCCAAAAACCCATCCGGAGCGCCGGACAAGAAGCTGGCAGTGCCAGTGACCAAAGTCGGGGTTTTAGGCGCTGGCCTAATGGCCTCCCAGTTCGCACTGCTGTTTTTGCGGAGGCTTGAAGTTCCAGTTGTGATTACCGATGTCTCGCAGGAGCGAATCGACAAGGGCATTTCCTACATAATCAACGAACTAGACAAGTTGGTTGAAAAAGGCAGGCTCTCCACCGACGACCGCAATCGCTATGCCGGAAACATCTCGGGATCTCTTGACTACGCCGCCTTCAGCGATTGCGACTGGGTGATTGAAGCTGTATTCGAAGAACTGAAGATCAAGCAGGATGTTTTCGCGGAGCTGGAAAAGCATGTGAGCGAAAACTGCATCCTGGCAACAAACACCTCTTCGCTGTCGGTTGAGCAAATCGCATCAAAGCTCCAAAAGCCAGAACGCGTTGTTGGTTTCCACTTCTTCAACCCGGTGGCAGTAATGCCGCTGGTTGAGGTGGTCAGGGCGCCGAAATCTTCTGATGAGGCGGTTGCAACGGCGATGAATGTTGCCAAGAACCTAAAGAAAACAGCGGTGATCACCGCTGATGCCGCAGGCTTTGTTGTCAATCGCCTGCTTGGCTACCTGCTTGGGGAGGCGATGCGAGCTGTTGATGAGGGCGCAAGCTTTGAGCAGGTGGCTGATGCTATTGCTCCGCTTGGGCTTCCCATGAATCCGTTTGACCTGCTGGAGCTGGTTGGCCTAAAGGTTGGAGCACATGTGCTTGATTCAATGCACGCCTTCAACAGCGACCGCTTTTACGCCAGTGAAAACCTTCACAAGTTGGCCGAATACGGCAAGCTCACTGAGCGCGATGCCAAGGGCAACATCAAGGGCTATGACAAGAAGGCGATCGAGATTGTTGGCAACGCTTCCGGTAAGGGCAGATCAGCAGCCGAAATCTTTGATGCGGTGAATGTTGGCCTTGCCAAAGAGGTTCACCTGATGCTTCAAGAGGGTGTCGTGGCAACAGCCCAGGACATTGACCTCAGCATGATCATGGGTGCGGCTTGGCCATTCCACCTAGGCGGGATCACCCCTTACCTAGACAGAAGCGGCGCTTCCAAGCAGGCGTTTGGCGGCAGCTTTCATGATCCGATGATTATCGGGGTCAGAGACTAGGGTCCTGGCTCTAGACCCAAGAACCAGGTGCTGCGGCTACTAAAAAGGCTTAGCGCCGATTTGGGTAGTGATCTCGTGAGCGATGGCAATGCCCTCAACAGTTTCAGCATGGGTGTGAACCTCAGACTCAATTCGACCCTTTGACAGGTATTTCGCGAACCAGGTTGCCTGGTAGCTCAGGCCCTCATGTCCTGCAATGCCTGACTCATCGACCCAGGTGCTTTGCTCCGGGTAGAAGTCCTTGGTCTTCACTGAGATGCTTGATGGCACAAAGAACGGCTCACCGAAGGTGACGATCGCATTCTCGAACGAACAGCTGGCTGAGATCGGAAGTGATGCGATTCCCGACATTGTCAGCGATGCCCTCGCACCGGACTCATAGGTGAGGATCGTGTAGCTTTCTTCGTCCATGCCATCTGGCCTAACAAGACCAGTTGCGGTGATTGATTTTGCTGTTCCAAGGATCTGTTGCGCCATGGCGATTGGGTAGATGCCCATGTCATAGACAATTCCACCACCACCTGGCTTCCAGAGCCGCTCAATGGCGCGATTATCGGCACAGAAGCTGGCAGTTAGCAGCTCAGGGGTGCCAAGCTCCCCAGATGCCAACAGTTGTCGAAGAATAGTCGACTGGGGCAAATACCTTGTCCACATTGCCTCCATGGCAAGCACTTTGTGTCGGGCTGCAGCGGCAAAGATCTGCTCCGCCTGCTCCGGTAGATAGGTGATTGGTTTTTCAACCAGAATGCTCTTGCCGGCCTCAATTGCCAGCATTGCGTGCTCGAAGTGATCGCCCTGATGGCTGGCAATGTAAATGGCATCCAACTCATCATCGGCAACTAGTTCTGCGTAGTTTGCGTGGACCCTAGGGATGTTGAACTTACTTGCAAACTCATCGCCTCTGCCGGCTGTCCTGGAAGCAACAGCTGCAAAGCGCTGCGAGGTGTGCTTTTGGGTTGCGCCGACGAAGGTTTCAGCAATTCCACCAGGCCCGATAATGCCCCAGTTCAGAGCTGGAACGGACTGCGGGTCAATGATGATCGGGTCAGGAAGTTTCATGCTCTGTAGTTTATGGCTAGATGCGAATAACCAGCTGGCAACTAGTGCCTGGCAAGCCAGAGCACAAAGGCATCCATTACCCGCCTAGGCAGCAGGTAAAAAGCAAGCTTTAGTGCCACCACATCCCAACTTCCTGGGTAGTGGGCACGGGGGTGTTTAGCTGTTGCAGCTCTGAGCATCTTCTTGATCACTTTGTCGGGACCCGGGGAGATGCGATAGAGACCACCAAGCCATTTGTCCAGGCCGCGCATGACGCCGTCGTATTCGGCGAACTCCCTAGATGACTCAAGCTTTCCAAAGGCCACCGAACCAAAGCCGGTCTTTGAAGTTCCCGGCTCTACGGTTGAAACGAAGATGCCTAAACCACGCACTTCTTGGCGCAGCGCGTTGGTCATTGCTCTAACGGCGTGCTTGGTTGCGGCATACCAACCTAGACCGGCCAAGGAGACATGGGCTACAACCGAGGTGGTAGCAATGATCCTGCCGGATCCCTGTTTCCGCATCTGCGGCAAAACCGCTTTGATGCAGCGTTCAACGCCAAAGACGTTGACGTCAAAGATTTTTCGAACATCCTCTGAGCTGGTTTCCTCGATTGAGGTGAAGCTGCCATAGCCTGCATTTGCAACCATCAGGTCGATCTGGCCCTGCTCCTTGATTACCTTCGCAATGCCAGCCGCAACCTGCTTATCACTGGTCACATCCATCTTTAGGGCAATGGCGCCGGCGCTCGCGGCTTCATGCAGGCCATCTCGCGAGATATCGGCTCCATAAACCACCCAGCCCAGGTGGAGTAATTTCTTGGTTAGGCCAAGCCCAAATCCGGAACCTGCTCCGGTGATAATGGCGACGTTGCTCATAGAGAAAAACTCTACTAAGCGGGCCCAATAATCGGGGCACCTAAATCAGTGGATAATCGCAAGGCGGCAGCAGACACCATTTGGCCGAGCTGGTCGGTTTGATCACCAAGTCGCTCGAATGAGGCACCAACGCTGATTGCCGCAACCACAATGTTGGAGGAATCCCTTACTGGAGCTGCCGCATCGACAATGCCCTCTTGGAACTCATCGCTAATTGCATAGCCTCGGTCCCTGACCTCCTGAAGCATTTTCTCAAACTGCTTCAAACTTCGAGCAGGTCTTCTAGCCCGCCTGGTCTTGGGATTAATCGGTTCTGCCGGCTTCGGCATATCAATCGACAGCAGTGGCAGCGGGTCATCTAGAGCATGCTCAGCCCACCACAGTTCAATCTCGCTGTCGGTGAGCCCAGCCAGGATCGCCCTTCCGGATGCGGTGATTCCGGCGTTGGAAAGGACTCCGTCCCATCCGGAGCGGCGAACCGCGTCAGCGGCAACCACCGTTTTGATGGTCAGCACTCGACCACCCCGAAGCACGTTTAGGTGAGCGGTCTCCTGAACCTGCGCAACCAGCTCCGAAAGCCTGGATTCTGACTGCAGGGCGAGGTGTGCTTCGCGGGTTCGCATCGACATCGAGTAAAACCTGTGTCCGAGTGAGTATTTTCTGGTGGCTTTGTCTCGATCGACCAACCCGGTGGCCTCCAGGGTCTTCAGGACTCTTGAAATTTGACCCTTGTCGCGTTTGGTAAGTTCGGCAACCCGTTGGACACCGATGCCGCCAAGTGTGAAGGCCTCGGCAGATGCTAGGGCCTCAATAACTTCAAGGTCTCTGGCAAGTCCTGCGGTGTGAGTGCGCATGGTCTCTAATCTACCAATTAGTTGACATATGGACAACCACATTAGGGTTTGGGCTTCATTTTCTTTACTCTGTATGGATACCAAAGGAGAGAACCTATATGAAGCATGCAACAAAATTCTCAATGTTGGCGATTGGTGCAATTTCAGCACTGACGCTTGCAGGATGTGCCGCGGCTGAGACCGAAACAGCCTCAGGCGGATCACTTTCAGAATACGATCTATCGGGAATCACCGTGTCCGTTGGATCAAAGGACTTCGACGAGCAGCTAATTCTTGGCGAGATGCTAGTGGCCGCATTTGAGGCAACTGGCGCAACCGTTGACAACAAGGTAAACCTTGGTGGAACCAACGTGGCGCGTGCAGCTCTTGAGTCCGGTGAAATCGACATTTACATGGAGTACAACGGAACCGGTTGGGCTGTCCACCTAGGACTAGAAGACCCAAGCTTTGACGCTGAGACTCTAACCTCAGGCGTGCGTGAGCGCGATCTAGCTGAGAATGGAATCGTTTGGCTTGGACGTTCACCGTTCAACAACACCTACGGTTTCGTTTCTAGCCCTGAGCTAACAGAATCCAACGGCGGTGGCTTCGACCTAACCACCATGATGGATTACGTGGCTGCAAACCCAGACACCATCGTTTGCATGGAGTCAGAGTTCCCAAGCCGTCCTGATGGACTGATCTTGACCGAGACCTTCACCGGTATCGAGCTTCCAGACAGCCAGCAGCGCATCTTGGACACCGGAATCATCTACACCGAGACCGCAGCAAACAACTGTGACTTCGGTGAGGTCTACACAACTGACGGACGTATCCCAGCTCTTGGCCTAACTTTGGTCCAGGATCCAGGTGTAAACATCCTTTACAACGTTTCCGGAACCATGGGACAGGACAAGTACAACGAGGCACCAGAGGCATTTGATGGAATCATCGATGCAATCCTGGCTCCGCTTAGCAATGAGCGCATGGCCGAGTTGAACGGATTCGTTTCAGCTGAAGGTCAAGACCCAGCCGACGTGGCACGTGCATACCTTGTTGCTGAAGGTCTGACCGACTAAGAAACCTGTGGATTTCTTATTCAGCCTGATTGACTTCGCGCTTGCTAGACAAGAGCAGGTCCTAGAAGGGCTGGCCCAACACACTGGGTACGTGGTTACGGTGCTGGTGAGTGCTGGCTTATTTGCCATCCTCACCGGCGTCGTGACCCGACGCAGTCAACTTGCCAAAGAGCTAGCGCTCTCGATCGCTTCGGTTTTTCTAACCATTCCGTCGCTTGCGCTGTTTGTGGTTTTCATACCACTGGTGGGACTGGGCTTCGCCCCGTCCTTCATCGCACTGTTTTTGTATTCGCTGCTACCAATTCTCAGAAACACGATCACCGGCCTTGATGGCATTGATCCAGGAGTTTTGGAAAGCGCGAAGGGAATGGGCTTTTCACCGGTTCAGGTGCTGCTAAAGGTTGAGCTTCCGCTTGCCTGGCCCATCATTCTTGCCGGCATCAGGGTTTCCTCGATGCTGGTAGTTGGTATCGCTGCAATTGCAACCTTGGTTGCAGGCGGTGGCCTTGGAGACTTTATTAAGAGCGGTCTGGCTAGATTGCCACTACCGAACTCCCTCGAGTCAATTTGGCTCGGAACGCTGTTGTGCCTGGTGCTGGCACTGGTTATTGATCTAATTTTGCAGGCCCTAAGAGTGGCCACAATCTCGAAGGGCATCCGATGAGCGAAACGCTAATCAGACTTGAAAATGTAAGTAAGAGCTATGGGTCGGGAGCCGAGCCAGCTGTTCGGAACCTAACCCTTGAGGTTAAAAAGGGCGAGGTGCTGGTCCTGGTCGGCCCTTCTGGCTGTGGCAAGAGCACCACGCTGCGCCTAATTAACCGCCTAATTGAGCCAACCTCTGGCCGCATCTACCTCGATGGCGAAGATGTAACCGATGGCGACCCATCTGTCTTGCGACGCAAGATCGGCTACGTAATCCAACAGGTTGGTCTGTTCCCGCACCGCACCATTGCCGAGAACATCGCAACCGTTCCTAAGCTGCTGGGCTGGGACAAGGCAAAGATCGAAGCTCGCATCGATGAGATGCTGGAACTTGTTTCAATGGATCCAGAAACCTATCGTGATCGCTACCCGAAGGAGCTTTCAGGTGGCCAGGCACAGCGCATTGGTGTTGCCAGGGCACTGGCAGCTGACCCAGATGTACTGCTGATGGACGAGCCTTTCGGTGCGATCGACCCAATTACCAGGGACCGATTGCAGAACGAGTTTTTGAGACTGCAGCAGGAGCTAAAGAAGACCATCGTGTTCGTAACTCACGACATCGATGAGGCCATCAAGATGGGAAACCGAATAGCGATCCTTCGCGAAGGCTCTGAAATTGCTCAGCTGGACACCCCGGAGGCAATCCTTGCCCACCCGGCCGATGAGTTTGTTGAGAGCTTCTTGGGCTCTGGCGCCATCCTGAAGGGCTTGACCCTAAAGAAGGTCCGTGACATCGAGTTGCACCAGGTTCCAACCATGTCATCGCCTGTGATGCGGGAACAGGCCCTGGAAACACTTCGAGCATCAGACGACCAGGTGGCGCTGTTTTTGGACGCTAATGACAAGCCGACCAGGTGGATTGATGAGCGAGCTCTAAACCGCACCTCGCAGCCGATTGAGAAATCAGGCCGTCCCGTGACAGTTGACCTGCAGCCCGAGGACACCCTCCAGGATGCGCTGACTGTGATGTTGCAATCATCGGTTGGTATGGCAGTGGTCACTGACCGCAAGGGCAAGTACCTGGGCTGCTGCACCATTGAGTCGCTTGCCAAGCTGATCATGAGCGACGGGTAGGTTCATAACTTGTCTCAGATAGCACCATCCCTAAAAAACAGGACTCCACTGAGTGAGCGCCTGGATCTAATTGTTTCGCCGATCTTTGCAATTGCTCTGGCGATCATTGGTGGCGTGGTCTGGCTTTACTCGGACCTCGATGACACCACAATTGCGATTTTGGCTCCTGAGAAGCTGCAGCGGCAGTTGGTTGAGACCATCACGCTTGGCCTTGCTTCCTCACTGCTTGTCATTGCAATTGCAATCCCACTTGGCGTCCTGGTTACCCGCAAGGGGTTCCCAAGGCTAAAGAACTTCCTGGTCGACACCCTAGGACTGGCTCAGGCACTTCCGGCCTATGGCCTGATTGTGATCTTCTTTTCCTTCATGGGCGCCGGAATCACCACGGTGATCCTGGCCCTAGCAACCTTTTCGCTACTGCCGGTGCTGAGAAACACCATCGTTGGTTTGGAGCAGGTGGACAAGTCGGTCATCGACGCAGGTCGCGGCATGGGTTACACAACCCGCCAAATCCTGATGAAAATCGAGCTGCCACTGTCTGTTGAGGTAATCATTGCGGGCATCAGAACCGCGATCGTCATCAACGTTGGCATGTCAGCGCTTGCCTTTTTGGTTGGCGGCGGCGGGCTTGGTGAGACTATCAACTCCGGCCTAAAGCTGGACCGTGCACCGGCGATTCTAATTGGCGCGGTGTTAGTAGCAATCTTGGCGCTGTTGTTTGACTTCGTAAGCGCGCTGGCTCAGAAACACCTCAAGCCAAAGGGCCTTTAAGGTAGCAATAAACCGGGTCACCGCTTTTTGGGCGACCCGGTTTATTTACGCTTCTTAGTCGATGTCTCGTCTGAGGCTGGTTGCAATTGCAACCACACCAAACACCACTCCGTATCCAAGCAGCACCAGGGTTGCTGTTAGCGGCGGTAGGTAGTTGGCGGTGTCAATGCCAAGCTCTGGGGCCTGAATATCCAATGCCAGCATGGCGGTAATCAGCCCTGACGGCAGCCACTTGCCAGCATCGGGAACTAGGGTCAGCAAGATTGGGTCAACAACAAACAGGTAAATCAGGGACCCGGTTATCGCCAGCATCTGATTTCGGATCAGGGTGCCAATGGCAACACCTACGATGCCCAGGATAGAACCGGAAACAACTGCCGCAAGCATTGTGTTCACAAAAACACCGGAGGATGGCTCTGCAACGTTTTCAAAAAATGACAGGGTCACCCAACCAGCTGCAATGCCGGCGGCGGTGGAAATTACCATAACCAGAGCGCCGCCGATGGCTGCGATTCCGAGCTTGTTTGCAAGCACGGTCCCGCGCTTCGGGGCGGTCAAGAAGGTGGCAACGGCGGTGCCGTGTCGAAACTCACCGGACATCAGCATGATGCCGATGATGATTGCGAAAATGTAGGACGAGATGGCATTTGCGTAGACAGAATCAACAGCAGTCTGCTGGTCTAGTGCCAAGCCAAAGGTCGCCGAATTGCTATCAAGAATTATTGGCGTTACTGCTGTTCCAAACCCAGCCAGCACGACAGCCCCGATTAGAAGGCCCCAGTGAGCTCGAACGTAAACGAGCTTTCGCCACTCAGATTTCAACAGGCTCATGACAAGCTCCCTCCGGTTAGTTTCAGGAAGGCGTCTTCGAGGCTGTCCGGCCCCATCACCTGCTCCTTTGTGCCGGCTGCAATCAACTTGCCCTTGTTGATAATCAGAACGTCATCAACCGTGTGCTGCATTTCGGCCAATTGATGCGAGGACACCAGGATGGTCCTGCCTCCCTCGGCGAGCATCCTTAGAAACTTTCTGAGCCAGGCAATGCCAGCCGGATCTAGGCCGTTGGCGGGCTCGTCCAGAATCAGAATCTCTGGATCCCCCAAAATCGCTCCAGCTAGAGCCAAGCGCTGCTTCATGCCCAGCGAGTACTTCTTCATTTTCTTGTTGGCCGCCTCTGATAGTTCCACCATCTCGAGCACCTCATCAACACGAACCTCTGGAATGCTGGCGGCAGCTGCTACCACGCGCAGGTTCTGTCGGCCAGTAAGGGCAGGGTGAAAGCCGCGGCTATCTAGAACCGTTCCAACCTTGCTAAGCGGATTCTCAAGCTCGCGGTAGGGAACACCGAGGATCTGCGCCGAGCCACTGCTAGGCGCCGCTAAGCCAACCAGGCAGCGCAGGGCCGTGGACTTGCCGGCACCATTGGGGCCCAAAAATCCGGTGATTCGACCCTGGTTTACTGAAGCACTCAGGTCGTCAACTGCGTTTTGACCGCCGTAGGTTTTCACCAAATTTGTGAAACTTATTGCTGCATTCATTGCTCTCCATAACTAAACAGGTTCCCAGTCAAACACAAGTTTGAAAAGAACTGGCAGAATGTAGGGATGACTTCTCCAACAGCTATCGCAACCCTGCACACCAACCACGGCGCAATCAAGGTAAACCTGTTCGGTTTGCACGCGCCTAAGACCGTCGAGAACTTCGAAGGACTAGCCACCGGCTCAATCGAGTGGCGCGACCCGAAGACCAACGCGACCAAGACTGACACCCCGCTCTACAACGGCGTGATCTTTCACCGTGTAATCGAGGGCTTCATGATTCAGGGTGGTGACCCAACCGGAACCGGCATGGGTGGCCCTGGCTACCAGTTCGGTGACGAGATTCACCCAGAACTTACCTTCAACGAGCCTTACATGTTGGCCATGGCTAACGCAGGCCCTGGCACCAACGGCTCACAGTTCTTCATCACCCTGGCACCAACCACTTGGCTGCAGGGCCGTCACACCATCTTTGGTGACGTGACCGATGAGGTTAGCCGCAAGGTTGTGGAGCAGATTGGTGTTGTTGCAACCGATGGTCGCGACAAGCCAGCCGATGACGTGATCATCGAGAGCATCACAATCGAAAAGGCCTAGTTGGCTCTTAGCCTGAAAAGTGCAAAAGCAGCTCCAGTAACCTCGGGGCTGCTTGCACTGAACCTTCTTATTTGGCTTGGCCAAATCAGCCCGCTTGGCTATCTGTTCACCAACCAGCTGTTTTTTGCTCCGCTCTTTGCTCCGTTCGAGCCTTGGCGGATGCTCACCGCCGGGTTTGTGCATGACTGGTCCGGTCCGCTACACATTTTGTTCAATTCCTACGCGATCTGGATTTTTGGCAGGGTGCTGGAGCCGATGCTGGGCCCAGTTCGCTTTTTAGCGCTGTATTTGACCTCCATTATTGGAGGCTCGGTTGCGGTTATGTGGCTGTCAGACCCATCGATTCCAGTGGTTGGAGCTTCTGGTGCGCTGTTTGGCCTGATGGGCGCCTACTTTGTGGTGATTCGGGTCGGTGGCGGCAATGCCACTCAAATCTTCACCCTGATTGCAATCAACTTCGGGCTTGGCTTCTTTGTTTCGGGAATCTCCTGGGAGGGCCACTTGGGTGGCCTGATTACCGGGCTGGCGATTGCCGGAATCTATTCGCAAACCAGACAGGCGAGCCAGCGGGTGCAGCAAATCTTTGGGGTGTTTCTAGCTTGGGGAGTCCTCTACGGACTAACCATGCTGAAGATCTCTAGCTGGTTTTAGTTATTTCCACTTTGTAGTCATTGCAAAGCCAATCATGGCGATGCCGAAACCAATCAAGATGTTCCAGTTGGAAAGATCGATTGGAGTTGCGCTGCCTAGTGGGTAGCGCGCTGAAGAGATGTAGAACAACAGGATCCAGGCTAGGCCAAAGAGCATAAAGCCGAACATGACGGCCTTGTACCAGGTTGGGTTCTCTGCCTCTTCGCCAGCCACCTGTGGTTTTAGCGGCTTGGAGTCATTGTTCTTGCGTGATTTCGAATCTGCCATGCCAAGTAGCTTAATGCCCGAACCGGATTGTCGCTATCCGATTAGGCTATTCACACCATGGTAAACATCCTCGTTTTAGATAATTACGACAGCTTTGTCTACACCCTGAACGGCTATTTGCAGCAGCTCGGAGCCACCACAACTGTCATGCGCAATGACGCAATCGAGGAAAGCGAACTACCTGCACTTCTAGAAAATTTTGATGCGGTGCTGATTTCACCGGGACCCGGAAATCCAGCAAGCGCTGGATTGTCTATTCCAACCGTGAAGTTTGCCCTTGAAACCAACTACCCGGTGTTTGGGGTTTGCCTGGGTCACCAGGCGATCGCCGAGGCACTTGGTGGTCGGGTTGAAAGCGCTCCAGAGCTAATGCATGGCAAGACCTCCAAGGTGAACCACTCCGGAAGCACGATTTTGGATGGCCTGCCACAGGGCTTTATGGCCACCAGGTATCACTCACTGGCAGTTGTTCCAGAAACAGTTCCTGAGGAACTGTTAGTAACCGGACAAACCGAGTCTGGCGTGATCATGAGCCTTCAGCACAAAACCAAACCAATCTATGGGGTTCAGTTCCACCCAGAGTCGGTCATGACCGAGGGTGGCTATGCGATGTTGGCCAACTGGCTGGAGACCCTTGGTCTTGAGGGCGCGAAGGAAAAGGCTAAACACCTAAGCCCGAGAATAGAAGCTAACTAACCAACAACTGTTTCAGTTGGCGTTGGCGTTGG
>DDBH01000016.1:22476-35437 GCA_002333405.1 Micrococcales bacterium UBA2037
GGAACCTGAACCGTGCCATCAGACAGAATCACATTCACAACCGTTCCAAGCGGAAGCTTGGAGTTGGTGACCGGGTCCGAGGCAATCACAACGCCCTTGGGCACAATCGGCGAGCCGACCACGGTAATGCTTCCAACCGTGAGCCCCTGGCCCTCAATCAGGGCCACCGCATCTGCTTCNNTGCGCGGCCTCACCGGGGAGCACTGACTGCTCCAATACAACTGATCCCGGTGTTCCGGTGCAGGTAAGGGCATCCAGCACTTCAACCGAGACCGTGTAACCAATCGACGGGTTAGTCAAAATGCTTCTAGCTTCCAGAACCTCAAGGTTTCTAACATCTGGAACCTGAACCGTGCCATCAGACAGAACCACGTTCACAACCGTTCCTAGCGGAAGTTTGGAGTTGGTTACCGGGTCCGAGGCAATCACGACGCCCTTGGGCACAATCGGCGAGCCGACCACGGTAATGCTTCCAACCGTGAGCCCCTGGCCCTCAATCAGGGCCACCGCATCTGCTTCGGATTTGCCAACCAGGTTTGGAACAGTTACCTCGGTTGCACCACTGGACACATACAGAGTGACGGCGGTGTTGGAAAGAACCTGAGTTCCAGCCTCTGGAACCTGGCGGATTACGACTCCCTCAGGAACGCTCTCGCTCTTTTCATAAACCCTCAGCACAACTAGATCCTGCGAGGTGAGGGTGTTGTAGGCATCCTCATACAAAGAACCCTGAACGCTAGCAACCTGAACGCCGCTTGTTGGTGAAACGGTCGGGCCTGAGCCACCTAAGTTCGTAACCCAGAACAGCAGTCCAACCAAGATCACAACCACACCGGTTCCCAAGCCCCAGAGCACGCTGGCACCAAGTTTGTTTGAGGTGGTGGTGATTTGGCTGCTTGGAGCAGTTTCAAAACCGTCAATCAACGAAGCTGGTCGTTCATTTGATGAAGCCGCGCTTATTAGCTCAGTCGCGTCAAAGTCAACCGGGGCCATCTTCTTGGTGTTTGCTGTCGAGGCCATCGGGGTGCCTGCCTGAGCTTCAAGCAAGTGCTCTCGGAAGTCTTCTGCGGTCTGGAATCGCTCATCGCGATCTTTGCTCATGGCCCGCAACACAACCGCATCCAGTTCTGGAGACACCGCGGAATTGAATTCCGATGGCGCTGGCGCTGCCTCTGAAACATGCTGGTAGGCAACAGACACGGCGCTCTCACCAGTGAAAGGTGGCCTACCGGCAAGCAATTCATACAGAATCACACCGGTTGAGTAGAGGTCGGTTCGACCATCAACCGCATCGCCACGAGCTTGCTCGGGAGAGAAATACTGAGCGGTGCCAACGATGCCGGCGGTAGCGGCCTGAGTCGCGGAGTTGTCACTCACGGCCCTGGCAATGCCGAAGTCCATCACCTTGATCGACTCGCCTTCGCCAACAATCACGTTGGCGGGCTTAATGTCGCGGTGAACAACACCGGCTCGGTGGGAAACCTCAAGCGCGGTCAAGATGCCAGAGACATACTTGACTGCCTTCTCAATGTTCAGACTCTTTTCGGCAATAATCTCTCGAAGCAGCTTGCCGCGAACCAACTCCATGACGATGAATGGCGTTTTGACGGTCTGACCGTTTGCATCGGTGGACTCTTCTTCACCGGCGTCATAAACCCGAACGATGGTTGGGTGGGCCATGCGCGCACTTGCCTGGGCCTCCTGTCGGAAGCGCGATTCGAAGTTTGCATCATTGGCAAGGTCTGATTTTAAAAGTTTGATGGCAACGGTGCGACCGAGTCTTGTGTCAAAGCCCTCGAAGACCTCGGCCATTCCGCCGCGGCCGACAAGCTGACCCAGCCTGTATCGGCCTGCAATCAGTCTTTCGTTCTTACTCAAAGTCGCTCTTTCCCGCCTATTGAAGTCTAGTTTTTCTTTTGCAAATTTCGCTCGTGTTTCGGTTACAGTCTCATTACTCTGTTGTCCCCTAATTCGTCGGGGTCGGCGTTGGTGATGGAGTTGGAGTTGGGGTGGCCGCCGGATCTCCTGGAACCTCGGCTGGGACATCAGCAACAGGAGGATCGGTCACGATTGGCTGCCCGGTGGCTGGGTCTGTCTCGACCGGAGTTGGCTCAACTGCTGGGTCTGACGCTGGAATCTCGATTGGGATGTCTTCAAAGTCGCCAACGTAGTAGGTGACGTTGATGACGGCGCCGCGAACGATGTTTCCAGTTGGGGAAACCGCGTACACGACCCGAACCTCTGGTGAGCTGCCGGGAATCAGTTCCCCTGGAATGGCATTCACAACAAACCCGCGCTCGGTCAATAGCGCTGTTACCTCGCTCAAGTTTTTGCCAACAACATCGGAGACTAAAACAATTGATGATTCTGGCTCGGTTGGCTCAGGTTCGGCTTCAGAGGGACTTGGACTCGGGCTGGTGGTTTGGCTTGGACTTGGCGTCGGCTCTTCGGCACTTGGCTCCGACAAGATCGCAACAATCACAACGATTGCGGTTAGACCAAGCAGCCCAAGAGTTGCAAGCCAGGGCCAAACAATCGGAGCTTTTGGCAACGGCGCGGTGTCGGTGGAGAGCACCTCGGTAACCGGGTCGTTTTCTGGCTCCACCGGCTTGGCTGGAACCCCCTTGCGTTTTTCTCTGAGAAGCGCTTCCGCTCGGATTGCCAGCGAGGTGCCGGACTCTGGTCGTTGGTTTGGCTTCTTGGCTAGACAGCTGAGGACTAGATTCTGAACCCGCGGGTCAATTGAGTCCGATAGCGCCGGCGGCATTTCGTTGATGTGAGCCATGGCAATTGCCATTTGGTTCTCACCCCGGAACGGACGCTTGCCTGCCAGTGCCTCATAGGCAACCACGCCGAGTGAATATAGGTCAGTTGCCGAGGTCGAAGATTTTCCGGTTGCCTGCTCTGGTGCCAAGTATTGAACTGTGCCCATCACCTGACCGGTTTTTGTTAGCGGGACCTGGTCTCCAACTCTGGCAATGCCAAAGTCGGTGATCTTTACCTTGCCCTCAGGGGTGATAAGCAGGTTCCCGGGCTTAATGTCTCGATGCACTAGACCTCTGGCGTGAGCTGCGGCCAGTGCCCTCGAGGTTTGCGCGATGATGTCCAGCACCTGCTCCTCTGGAAGTTTTCGCTCTCGCTCCAGCAGCCTGGAAAGCGATTCACCTGGAACCAGCTCCATCACCAAAAAGGCAGAACCGGTGTCCTCGCCATAGTCATAAACATTTGCAATGCCCTCGTGCTCAACAAGAGCAGCGGAGCGTGCTTCAGTCCGGAAACGCTCTAGGAAATCAGGGTCTGAAAGGTACTCTTGCTTCAAAATTTTGATTGCGACCGTGCGCAGAATCAGTTCGTCCTCTGCCTGCCAAACCTCACCCATGCCGCCAATGGCAATGCGCAACTGGAGCCGATAGCGGTCACCGTAGAGCTGCCCTACTGCGGGCTTCATCGATCCATCACCACCCGCATCACAGCTTTGGCGATCGGAGCCGCAATCTGATTACCGGTTCCGTTTTGACCTATGCCACCACCGTCTTCGACCACAACAGTCACCACAATCTCAGGCGACTCGGCTGGAACGAACCCGGTGAACCAGAGGGTGTAGGGATCCTCAACGCCGTTCTGAGCGGTTCCGGTCTTGCCGGCAACTGCAACCTGCGAAATGCCAGCGTTGGTAGCTGCACCAAACTCAACCGAATCAACCATCATTCTGGTGATCAGGGCAGCGGTCTCTCTAGACATCGGGGAAGACAAAACTTGTGGGCTTAGTTGGCTCAGCACATTTAGGTTGCTGGCAACAACCTGATCCACCAGTTGCGGTTTCATCAAGACGCCCTGATTCGCAATTGCAGCTGTCACCATCGCCATTTGCAATGGCGAGACCCGAACATCAAACTGACCAAAACCTGTCAGTGCAACCTGGCTAAGTTCCATCTCTTGCGGGTAGGTGCTCGGGGTCACCGAAAGCGGAATTGCTAAGTCATCGGAGAACCCCATCAGCTCGGCTTGGGCCCGGATTCGGTCCTGACCGAGGTCAACTGCCAACATCGCAAACGGAATGTTGCAGGACCGAATCAGTGCCTGCTCCAGGGTGACCAGAGTGCCCTCACCACAAGTTTTCCCGGAGGAGTTCTGAATCGTGGTGGTGGTTCCAGGCAGGCGGTAGTCAGCCAGATTCTCGAAGGTTGTGGTGGTGCTGTAGCGGCCAGACTCTAGTGCTGCTGCTGCGACAACCAGCTTGAAGACAGACCCGGGGTGGTAGAGGTCCCCAGCAATTGCTCTGTTGATAAGCGGCTGGTCTTCATCCTCGAGGTAGGCGCGGTAGGCGGCATTGACCGGCTCATATTCGTGACCGGAGAGCAGGTTGGCATCGAAGGTTGGCTTGGAAACCATGGCCAGGATGCGGCCAGTTGCGGGTTCCAGCGCAACAACTGCACCCTTTCTGTTGCCAAGCGCATCCCAGGCGGCTCTCTGCAGTTCTGGATCCAGGCTCAATTCAACCGCGGCTCCAGTCACCGGGTTTCCATCGAGAAGCGCGTTGATCTGTTCAAAGAACTGCGCTGAGCTTTGTCCAGCTAGCAGTGAGTTCATTGATCTTTCAATGCCGGCAGAGCCGGTGAAGACGCTGAAGAAACCGACCACTGGCGAATAAAGAACTGAATCGTATTCGCGCAGGAATCGATACTGGTCATTCACGGCACCGCTCACCACAACTTCTTCTTGCCCGACCAGAATCGAACCGCGCTGAGTTTTGTAGGTCTCATATGCGGCGCGAACGTTTCTCGCATCTTGATACAGCGACTGTGTCCTAACCACCTGAATCGAAGAGGCAATTGCAAACAGGGCAATAAACATCACCGTCAGTGCTAACCCAACTCGCCTCACCTGCCGGTTCATGCGCTCACCCGCTTCAGTGAGGAGTCAGACAGAACCAGAAGCAACCCAATGATTGACCAGTTAGCAAGCAGTGAACTGCCACCGGCGGCTAGGAAAGGTGTGGTCAGGCCGGTAAGTGGCAACAGCCCCATCACCCCACCACAGACTATGAATACCTGCAGCCCAATCACGAAGGCCAAACCCAGTGCGAGCAGTTTCGAGAACTCATCCTGGTGAGTGTTGGCAACACGCAGTCCTCGATAAACAATCAAGAGGTAGATGGCCAGGATTGCGAACACTCCAGCAAGCCCGAGCTCTTCGCCAAGGGCAGCAAAAATAAAGTCGCTTTCAGCAAGCGGAATCAGCTGTGGGAAGCCCGAGCCCAGCCCTGACCCAATAACGTCACCGTGAGCCATTCCAAAAAGCCCCTGAACCAGCTGATAGCTGCCGCCAGCAGCGGTGTAGTTTTCCTGAGACAGCGGGTTCAGCCAGCTTTCAAAACGAGAACCAACGTAGTCAAAGAGCCGAGATGCCACCAGCGCACCGGTGATCATCATCACCATGCCGATGCCGACATAAAACGCCCGGCCGGTTGCGGTGTAGATCATCACTAGGAAAAGTCCAAAATACAAAATGGAGGTTCCCAAATCGCGCTGGATGACCAAAACCCCAATTGATGCCACCCAGAACAGCAACACCGGGCCAAGGTCCTTGGCCCCAGGAATCTTCATCCCTAGAACCCTCGAGCCAATCTCAGAAAGCGGGCCCTTTCTGGAAACCAGGTAGCCAGCAAAGAAGATTGCCAAGAGAATCTTGGCAATTTCTCCCGGCTGGAAACTTAGCTCGCCAATGCCAACCCAGAGAGTTGCGCCATTGACTGTTCTGCCGATTACCGGTGCTGCCGGCAACATCAACAAAATAACCGCTCCGGCCCCTGCCAAGTATGGGAAGCGCCTAAGCGTTAGTGGGTTTGGAATAAGCCTCACCACAACCGCGGCAATCAACATCGCGAAACAGCTCAACCAAACCTGTCGCTCAGCGAAAAGATCGGTTCCGCCGCGTGTGATCTCGGCCAAGTCAAGCCGGTAAATCATGGCGATGCCCAGACCGTTTAGCAAAAATGCCAGCGGCAACAGTAAGCCATCGGCATTCAGAGCATATTTGCGCAGCACGTAGTGCAGGATCCAGGCACTGACAGTTGGCGGTGCCCAATAAAGCAGCATGTCCCAGCTCATCACCTGGTTCACTGCCAACTGAATTTGGGAAAGGGCAAATGCATGAATTCCGGCAACCCAGAACAGCAGCACAGCTTCGAAGTTTCTGGAACGAGGAACAGCCTTTAGCAGCAGTGGGATTGCAGAGGTCAGCGAGACGTTACTCATTGATTGTCTGCCTTAGCTGGTCAAGAATTCTTTGAGCATCTTCCAGTGACTCGGCCGAGATCGAGCGCTCAATCAGTGTTTGTTGGAACTGCGAAAGGTCTTCAAGGTTGATCTCAGAGACAAAGTAGGGACTCGAGAATTTCCATGGCCCGAGCTGCTCCCTGATTCCTTGATAAATAGTGACCTGACCGTCAAGGACATCAACGTAGTAGCGAGTTTGGGTGTACTGATAGGCACCAAGGCCAAGGCCAACCAGGATGCCCGCAAACAACAACCAGCCAAGAATCATGCGCACTCCGCGCCAGCGCAGCTTGCGCTGGGTTTCGGCAAGGATCTTCTCCAGTAGCTCTTCTGACTCCGGAGCATATTTGGCTGGGTCCTCTGGGCTTTGCAGCAGCTCCAGCAGCGACATTGGGTTGAACAAACGCAGGATTTTGCCACCCTTGCGCTCTTCAATAATTACCTCGTGATCCGCCGAGCCAACGAAGTGGGCACCGGGTTCGAAATCTGCCTGGACGGTTGGGCGAACGATGTCGGTGATCACCACAGTCACGTTGTCAGGCGCACCGTGTTCGAGGGCCTCGCCAACTAGCAGCTCAGCAGCCTCCTCGGTTGGGACACTGGAGGCAAGAATGTTTGCCATCACGTCATCGGGAACAGCGCCACTCAGGCCATCACTGCAGACCATCCAGCGGTCACCGGGCAGCGCATCGTAGAGCGCAATGTCGAGTTCGGGGTCACCCTGAACGTCTCCGAGCACGCGCATCAAAACGCTTCGTCGCGGGTGGACCAGTGCCTCTTCCTCGGTGATTCTGCCCAGGTCAACAAGCTTTTGAACAAAGGTGTGGTCTTTGGTGATCTGCTCAACCTGTCCGGAGCGCATTCTGTAGATGCGGGAGTCTCCGATGTGAGCGGTGATGATCTGGCTGCCGTGGACCAACAGGCCAGAGAAGGTGGTGCCCATGCCCTGAAGCTCTGGGTGCTCAACAACTGTTCCAGTCAGCATCGAGTTGGCCTCGATGACACCGGCCTTCAGGCTCTCAATTGCCTCTTCAACGGTGTCGTATTTGCTGTCGGTCAGAGCAACGCGCTGCGAGGTGATGGCAGATGCAATGTCGCCACCGGCGTGACCGCCCATGCCATCAGCCACAAAAAATAGCTGGTAACCGGAATAGCCAGAGTCCTGATTCGAACTGCGATGCTTTCCGATATCGCTAGCTGCATAGCTGATGGTTTTGATAGCCAAGTGTCTAAGACCTCAGCTCAAAGGTTGTGGTGCCAATCCTGATGGTCATGCCGGCCTTGATGGTCACCGGGGTGGTGATCTTCTTGCCATCGAGGTGGGTGCCGTTTGTTGAATTCAAGTCCTGCAGCACCCAGTCCTGGCCAACCAGCACCAACTTGGCATGCATGGATGAAGCAAACTCATCACTGATTACCATGTCGGAACTCGGCGCTCTTCCGATCAAAACTTCCTTCTTGCCATCAAGCGAAATGTTGGTGCCAGCTGTCCTGCCGGTCAGAACCGAAATCTGAGTGGGCTCAAAAACACCCGAGTCATCAATGCCAAGGCTTGCAGCAGAACCAGCAGCAAGCTGCGGAGCGTTCTGCCTAGCAATCCTGCTGATCACTCTTCGGCCATACAGGTCAGCTCGAATAACTGAAAGCAGGCTCAGGATAAACACCCAGAGAACAGCAACAAAGCCGATGCGCACTAGAAATAGCGCCAGTTCACTCACTTGGCTCTCCTGTCAGTGGCAATAGGTCAAAGTCAAATTCTGTCCTACCGGCGGTTATTTTGCTGCCAGATCTCAAAACAACCTCACTGATTCGAGCTCCATCAACAAATGTTCCGTTGGTGGAGCCGAGGTCCCGAATGGCCGCAACATCGCCATTGAAGGCAATCTCAAAGTGAATTCGGCTAAGGCCTCGATCGTCGATTGCAAAATCAGCACTGATGTCTCTGCCGAAAGTAACGGTTCCAGATTTCAGTTCTTGGCGCTCACCGTTGAAGGTAATAACTGGCTGCCAGGTAACGAGTGACTTCACGGCGGCAGAACCAACCTGAACTCTGCCCCTGGCAAGCTTCGCATCTGCTTCTAGCTTGAGCTCAATCTCGCCGGTTAGGCGATAGCCCTTCTGTGAGGCGTGGGCTACGACCTCGGCGCGAATGGCCTTTAGTAGTTGTTCAGTCACTTCTTGGCTGTCGTGATCAGAGACCTTAATCAGATATCGGTGCGGAACCAGCACTCGGTCTTCGCCAGCCGCGGTGGCTGCAACATCCATGGCGTTCTTGACTGCCTGAGAGATTTCGATTGGCTGCAGATGCCTTTTAGATATCTTCGCGAACAGAGACGAGACTCCGCCCTCGATGCGCGCTTCTGCCTTATCAAGAAAGCCCACAATGCCTGCCTTCATCCGCGGTCTTTGGGTCTGTCAAGTCTACCGCCACCTTGCTAAAAGTGGGCTGGAACAAATTTTGACTAGCGCTGATTCTGGTGTTTAGTGATGTTGCGAATTAGTGTTGTCAGTCGGACCGATTCAGGAAAATAAATTGCTCGAAACTTTTCTCATAACCTTGGAAGCGCTTGGCGTGCTGGCATTTGCGCTCTCAGGCATCATCGAGGCAGCCAGAAAGCAGTTTGACCTGGTTGGAGTCGTCATGGTTGGCGCGATAGCTGCTTTTGGCGGTGGAACGCTCCGAGACGTGCTGCTTGATCGACGTCCATTTTTCTGGGTTGAGCAAGAGTTTTGGGTTTGGGCCCTAATAGGCGTTGGTTTGGTGCTGCCATTTTTCTTCCGAGCCAACCACATTGCCCTGACCGAAAAGGCGATGTTGATTCCAGATGCGTTTGGGCTCGGAATCTTTGCCGCCGGTGGCACTCACCTGGCCCTGGTGTCGGGCATGAGCCCGATGATCTCAGTGCTAATGGGTGTGATCACTGCGGTTGCCGGTGGTGTGCTTCGGGACGTTTTGGTCAATGAAGTTCCCAGGGCTTTCCACGACCACCAGCCTTACGCCGCCATCGCATTTGCCGGTGGTTGGGTTGTGGTGCTGCTTGGTTACCTACAAACACCCGAGTATGTAGACGTTTTGATCGCGGCCGTGTTGATGGTTGCGGTAAGGCTGTTGTCCGTCAAGTTCAAGTGGGAACTGTTCCGCTGGCGCTACCTCTAATTCAGCTAACTCCCAGACAACTCCCAATCCTGGCAATCAACTGGCAAGAGCCTTTGGGCTACCTGATTTTTGGTTCGTTTCCAAGATTGGCTCCCTAACTTGTTCCTTGTCCAAACACAGACAAGGAACAACTATGAAGAAGAAATCAAAAATTGCTTTGGCGGCAACTGCAACACTGACTGCCGGCGCCTTGGCATTCGCACTGCCGTCTCTTGCGGACCACGGGTCTAAGCAGGGTTCCAACCGGGGCTTTGGCATGGAGCAAGGTCAGGCAGAGCATCGGGCACCAAACCTTGCCAGCATCTCGGCAACAATCACTGACATCCCAGCCGACCTCACTGACGTTCGTCAGGCTGCAATGGGTGCCACCTATGAAGTTTTCAAATTGGCAGATGATGCCACCGAAGTTCCAGCGGTAAAGCCAACCGATCGATCCAGGACCGTGGCAATTCGACCAGCAATGGTTGATGGCGAGCCTGTAGTTCCTGAAATTATCGACGGTCAGATTTCAGCTGAACTGACATTTCCAGCGCCACGAGCGGCCGGAGTAGTCAAACTTGGCCTCTACCCATCAAATGGCTCTGACCCAATCTTGGTAACGGTAACCACTGATGATGCCGGCCAAACCAGCGTTGTTTCATCAGCCGAGCTTTCACTGAGCTATGACGCGGCGGTCTCTGCGACCAACCAGGAGCGCCGGGCTGAACGAGGTCAGGAAGGCCGTGGAGCTGGCGGCAAGGGCAAGCGAATGGGTCACAGTCCAGACCACGACCACGAGGACTTCGATAATGTCCAGGACGAAGCCTAAGAAATCGAATCCTGAAAGCTTCCTGAAAAATTGGTGCTGAAACCCTGATTTTTCAAAAGGCGAGCGACCTAGCTTCGTAAGTTAGAGGGATCGCGATTTACATCGCATACCCTCCTAATAGGAGAGCCCCTGAAATGCAGACTCGGGGGTTTTCTTCTTTAACCTATTTCTTGAAGTTTCTGCCGGCCCCTGGTGTGGCTATCGGAGCACTTTAGGTTTGCTGGGTCGGTGAAGCAGCTATCGCAAAGCAACACCAGGTCCTTGCAGCCTGCTCCCTGACAGTTTCTGAAGCTGGAAGTTGGACCGGAGCAGCTCTCGCACTCGCCGATGGTCAGCGCCTCATCGGAGAAGTTGTGGGTCATGCGCTTATCAAATACGTAAAGCGAACCCTCCCACAGTCCCTTGTCTCGGTACTTCTCGCCATAGCGAACAATGCCGCCCTGGATCTGATAAACCTCTTTGAAGCCACGGTTTAGCATTACTGCGCTCAGGATCTCGCAGCGGATTCCGCCGGTGCAGTAGGTGACAATTGGCTTGTCCTTCAGGTGGTCATACTTGCCAGATTCCAGCTCTGCCACGAAATCGTGAGTGGTTTGAACGTCCGGAACAATCGCGTTTTTGAACTTGCCAATCTTTGCCTCAAAGGCATTGCGGCCATCAAAGAACACGACGTCATCGCCGCGCTGTTCAACAAGCTCGTTGACCTGCTGCGGCTTTAGGTGCTTGCCACCATTTACAACGCCAGACTTCTCAACCTTGACTTCTTCAGGAGTGGTGAACGCCACCAACTCTTTCCTTACCTTGACCGAAAGCTTTGGGAAATCGTCCCCTAGGCCATCAGACCATTTGAAGTCGATCTTGCCAAAACCAGGGTATTCCTTTGTGGCCCGTGCATATTTCTTAAGGCCCTCCATGTCACCGCCGAGGGTGCCATTGATGCCGTGTTTAGAAATCAGAATGCGGCCTTTTAGATTCAGTGACTGACACAGTGTCTTTTGCCAGAGCATCACTGCCTTCGGGTCTGCAACCGGTGCAAACCCGTAGTAAAGAATGATCTTGTTGATAGCCATCTCTAGTTAGTTTAGTAAGAAGCCGCTGACTTAGACTAGGGAGCATGTCAATGAAGCCGGGGCTAGATAAAGCCGAACTAAGCAGTAGCATCTCTCCAACCCAGGACCTGTTTCGCCATGTCAATGGCAGCTGGTTGGACAACACCGAGATCCCAGAGGACAAAGCTGTCTACGGCAGCTTCTACCTGCTGGCAGATGATTCGGAACTTGCAGTCAGGCAAATCCTTGAGGAAGCCAGTGATAACCCGACTGCTGGTGTTAGTCAGCAAATTGGAGACCTCTACGCCTCGTTCCTAGACGAAGACAAGATCGAGCAGTTGGGGGCCAAGCCGCTGGCTGAAGACCTGGCCAAGATCGCAGCGGTTTCAGATTTCAAGCAGCTCTTCCACCTGATCGGGGCCCTTGAGCGAACCGGAGTAGGTGGTCTTTGGGGAAGCTACATCGACAATGATCCTGGGAACCCGGAGCGCTACCTGGCTCACCTCTACAACGGCGGCCTTGGTCTTCCTGACAAGGACTACTACACCGACGAGAAGTATCTTGATGTTCGCACTGAGTACCCACTGCACATGGCGCGCATGTTTGAGCTTGCCGGCTGGAGTAAAGCCGATGCCGAGAAATCAGCAAAGCTGATTCTGGAGCTGGAAACAAAGATTGCCGCCATCCACTGGAGCAGAGTAGAGTCTCGCGATGCTGAGGCAACCTACAACCTAAAGACCTTTGCCGACCTCAAGAATCTGAACCCAAGTATTCACTGGGACGAATACTTGTCAGGCCTTGGCCTGACTGATTCATTCCTTGAATGGAATGTAGTGATGATGCCTTCGTTCTTCGAGGGGCTGGACAAGATTCTGGTTGAAGAAAACCTAGAGAGCCTAAAGACCTGGCTGAGCTGGATCTTCATCCGGGCTCACGCGCCATACCTGTCAAAGGACTTTGTGTCAGAGCGCTTCGCGTTTTATGGAACCACGCTAACTGGCCAGCCGGTAAACCGACCACGCTGGAAGCGTGCGGTGAGTTTGGTTGAAGGTAGCCTCGGTGAGGCAGTGGGTCAGATCTATGTTGAGAAGCATTTCCCAGCTAGCTCCAAGACCCAAATGGACAAGCTAGTCGCGCACCTGATTGAGGCGTACCGACAAAGCATTGACCAGCTTGAGTGGATGACAGCGGAGACCAAAGCCAAGGCTCAGCAGAAGCTAAATAAGTTCACTCCGAAGATCGGTTACCCAGACAAGTGGAAGGACTACTCCTCAATTGTCATTGACCGCAACGACCTGTTGGAAAACATCAAGAATGTCTCCGAGTGGGAGTTTGAGTACGAGGTCAAGAAGATAGGTGCACCTATCGACCGCGACGAGTGGCACATGACTCCTCAGACCGTGAATGCCTATTACAACCCGGGTCTAAACGAAATCGTCTTCCCGGCTGCAATTCTGCAACCGCCGTTTTTCTCCGAGCAGGCAGATGACGCCATGAACTTTGGAGGAATCGGTGCGGTTATTGGTCACGAGATCGGCCACGGCTTTGATGACCAGGGCTCGAAGTATGACGGCGATGGCAAGTTGGTTTCCTGGTGGACCAAGGACGATCGAGAAGCCTTTGAGAAGCTAACAAGGTCACTAATTGATCAGTACAACGCTCTGAGCCC
>DDBH01000016.1:35808-46900 GCA_002333405.1 Micrococcales bacterium UBA2037
ATTGCCTGGAAGGCCTACCTGATTTCACTCAATGGAAGCCAGCCACCAGTGGTTGATGGCATGACTGCAGCTGAGCGCTTCCTGATTTCTTGGGCACAGTGCTGGCGAGCGATGAGCCGCGAAGAGATTGCCATTCAGCGCTTAGCCACCGACCCGCACTCTCCCGCAGAGTTCCGTTGCAACCAGGTGGTGAAAAATCTGGATATCTTCCACGACACCTTCAAAACCAGCGAGTCTGACCCAATGTGGCTGGCACCTGACAAGCGCGTGGTGATCTGGTGAAGCTCTGGTTCCGAATCCTCTATGTGATGCTGACCTGGCGCAAGCGCCCCAAGGTAACAATCGATGAAGTCTCGAGCCTCACGCTCAGGGTTTTACCCAGTGACCTGGACATTTATAACCACATGAACAATGGGGTGTTTCTAACCCTGATGGACATCGGTCGCTATGACCAGGGACTTCGGACTGGCTTCTGGAGACAGTGGAACAAAAAGGGCTGGTATCCGATTGTTGTGAACTCAACCATCAGTTACCGAAAGTCACTAGAGCCGTGGCAGAAGTTTCAGCTTGAAACCAAGGTGATCGGCTGGGACGACGTTGCCTATTACATCGAGCAGCGCTTTGTTAGAAACGGCGAGATTTACGCTCGCGCAATCATGCGCGGCAGATTCCTCAAGCGGTCCTGGGGAATCCTCACTCCGCAAGAAGTGATGGAAGGCTCTGGCGGTTGGCCAGGGAAAGAACCTACAGTTCCAGAATGGGTGTTGCGCTGGGCAAAGGACACGCAACTGCCAAAGGGCAAGGAGCCCGCTCCTAGCAACTGGGACTAGCTAGCACCTGGCCAACGGCAGGCCGCTACCGCATCCTCGATCGAGCCCTTTAGTAGGTCATGGGTGTCCGGATGTTTCTCCATGTATTTGACTGTGTAGGAACAAACCGGAACAACCTTTTCGGTTCCTCGTGTCCGGATGTCTTGAAGAGATTCACGCAGCAAAATCGCGGCTAGGTTTTTGCCCTGGTGTTCTGGGTTCACCTCGGTGTGAACCAGATGAATCTCACCGGGCATCAGGCTGTAATCCATAAGGCCCACTCGATCTGAACCCAAAAAGATTTCATAGCGGCGCTTGTCGCTATCGTGCACTACCGATGTGTCCATGCTGTTAATCTTTCTTGTTATGGCTACCAATCAGGTTATCAATGCGGAGAACCTTGGCACACTGAAATCCTTGCCAGACAAAAGCTTTCAACTTATCTACATCGACCCACCGTTCAACACCGGCCGAAAGCAAGTCAGAACCAACCGGACCTCTACCGAGAGCAAAACCGGGAACCTGGGGTTTCAGGGCAAGAGGTATGAGCAGGTAGTTAACACTGTCTTGTCCTACGACGATGAGTTTGCCGATTACTGGGCCTTTTTGGAGCCGAGGCTGATCGAGGCGCATCGATTATTGAAACAAACTGGAACCCTCTACCTCCACCTTGACTATCGCGAAGCCCACTACGCAAAGGTGCTGCTTGATGCTCTGTTTGGAAGAGAGTGCTTTCTAAACGAAATCATCTGGGCCTACGACTATGGCGGGAAGTCCAAGAGTCGCTGGCCCGCGAAACACGACACCATCCTGGTTTATGTGAAGGATCCGGATAACTACTACTTCAATTCCGAAGAGGTAGACCGAGAGCCATATATGGCTCCCGGGCTAGTTACGAAAGAGAAGGTGGAAAAAGGCAAGCTGCCAACCGATGTTTGGTGGCACACAATTGTTTCGCCAACCGGAAAAGAAAAGACCGGCTACCCAACCCAGAAACCCCTTGGCATCCTGAGGCGAATAATCTCGGCCAGCACCAAACAGGGTGATCGAGTGCTGGACTTCTTTGCCGGGTCTGGAACAACCGCTCACGCAGCCTGGGAACTGAAGCGAGAGTTTGTGGTGATTGATCAGAACCCGGAATCACTAAAGGTAATCAGGCAGCGGCTTGACGATCTCGGCGTGAACTACGACTATCACCAGAAATAACAAACACAACCAACGCAACCAAGACAATAAACAGGCTGGCAGCGGTCATCGCCATGCCCAGATTCTCAGCGCCCGGTCTAGAAATCAGTCTGAACAAAACCAGGGGCAGAGTTGCATCTGACCCGTAGGCAAGGAAACTAGCGGCCCCAAATTCACCTAGTGAACCAAGAGCCACAAACGCTGCTGCGACAGTTATGGGCTTTCTCACTAGCGGCCCTTCCACCGACGAAAACATTCGCCAGCCAACTGCTCCGTCAATCATGGCCGCGTCGCGAATCTCAACCGAGACCGCCTGTCTGGCAGGCCGCATCACCTGGTAACTCAGCGGAATCAAGAACAGGCTCTGCACAATCGGAACCAGCACCCAGCTGGTGCCAAAGCTAGTTGGAAGATATCCACTCAAGACCAAAAACAGCAACCCAAACACAACCGGTGAAATCCCAATCGGCAACAGCACCAAATAGCTGGTTCTCCGCTTGCCACTTGCAAGCCAGGCAATAGGCAGAGCAATAAGGCCCGCGACAACAAGGTTTCTAAGGCTGTTTCCGGTTGCCTCCAAGACAGACACGTTCAGCACATCTCTGGTTCCACGCCCTGCTAGGTTCATGAAGTTTCCAACAAGGCCTGGACCCATGCTCCAAGACCGCAGAAAAACTCCACCAATCACAATCACTATCGCGACCAACAAGCCAAGGCTCATGATCTGGCCAAGACGGCTTTTGCGATGCGTTGATTCAATCCCACCAAATAGCTCGCTGGGTTCTGCGCGAATGGCTCGGGCGAGGATGAAGAACCCGAGCGTGACGGCTGTCTGCAAACCGGCCAGTAGCAACGCAAAACCCAAATCAAGATCGCGAAGCGCCGCCGTAGCGATCCTTGTCTCGAGGGTTTCAACCTGTCCCTGGCCAAGCGTTAGCACCAGTCCGTAGCTGGTCGCACTATAGAGAGCAACCAGTAGCGCCGCAGACAGAATGCCGCTTAGCTGTTGAGGCAATTCAATCTCTAGTCGAGCCCGCAGGCTCGATGCACCATCCAGGCTGGCAGCTTCGATTTGATCTTTAGGAACCTGGCTAGCTGCAACCACACTTGCCATGAAACCGGCATTCATCAGAACGTGCGCAGAGATGATCCAAAATATTCCAGTTATGGAATTGATTTCAGTTGCCTGCAGTGGCAACAGCGTTAGTCCGATTAGAAACGGTGGAAGCAGGAATGGAATCAAGACCAACGAGGAAACTAGTCGTTTAGTGCGTTGACCTAGACCTGCCATCCAGTTGCCAACGGGGTAGCCAATAAACGCTGAAACCACCGCACTGAAACTAGCGATCAGTGCGGTGGTTGTGAACAGCTCAAAGTTAGTTGTCAAACACGTCCGACCAGTCGGTCAACCATCGCTCTCGATTTGAGTTGATGTCCAGGTCAGAACCAATCACGCTCTCGGCTGGCTTGGCAAACTTTGCCAAGCTCTCCGGAACTTCGACAGCGCTGTTGGCCGGATAGACATACATCGACTCCGGAACTGAGGCCTGGAAGGAATCGCCCTGCAGGAAGTCAACTAGCGCCTCTGCACCGGCTTGGTTTTGGTTGCCCTTCAGGACACCGGCAAACTCGGTTTGACGGAAGCACTCGGTCAGTAGCGCAGCAGACCCAGGTGTGCCATCTTCCTTTACCTCCGCTGATGGAGACGAGGCGTAGCTCAGAACAATTGGGCGGTCACCGCCATAGCGAGTGAAGTCAACGAAGTAGGCATCTTCCCAGCTACCAGTCACCTTCAGGTCGTTGTCACGAATTGAACGCCAATAAGCGAACACCTCCATGCTGGTGTCAAAGCCAGCGTGAGTGGTGGCAAGGAAGGCAAGACCAGGCGATGAGAAGTTGGGGTTCGTGACCACGGTTAGTCCGCGGTACTGCTCTTGACCTAGTTCGCGCCAGCTAGCAGGAGGCGTAATTCCATTCTCGGCGAACCAGTCGATGTCGTAGTTGAAGCAGACATCGGAGTAGTCGATGGCTTTGAAATCTCCATCGACTATGTCGTTATCCAGCGCTACCCCCTGGAAGGTGTTGTCGATGCCAAAGAAGGCATCTGCAACAGGAGCGTTTTTGGTCAGCACCAACTGATTAGTAAGTGAGCCAGTGTCACCAAGCCTGATGATTTCCAGTTCAAACCCGGTCTCATCTTGGAAGGACTGAATCAGTTCATCGCTGATCGCAAACGAGTCGTGAGCGGCCAGGCGAACCAGGGTGGTTTCTTGAGTTGTGCAGCCAGCAAGGGCGAGGGCTGCTATTGCTAATACAGCTATTTTTTTCATTTCGTGCCTTTCGTATAAGAGGCACGGGTTAGAGATGTCTACCTACGCTGGCATTACCCGGATCAGGTTTGACGGTCGAAGACTTTGTCTAGTCTTCCTCTCAGTCCGGTTTACCGAACTCCCGTGATTACTAAAAATACTAACTGATTAAGTTAGTGGCTCATTCCAGCAGTTTTAGCCGACTCGGCTGCCTCCTGTGAAGCACTCTTGTCGCGAAGTGGAATTTCCTTGATGAACCAGCTGATCACGAACGCGGCTGCAACAAAGAAAATCGCAACCAGGAACACCGTCAATGAAGATTCAACGAAGCCGATTCTGAACGGCAGCGTGAGCCTGTCATCGGCGCCGATCATGAACGATGAGTCCAGAGTGATCTGTTCGGCTGCCGAAGGACCACCCTGCAGCACTCCCAGAATCGCTTCATTGTCCGGGTTTGCCAGCACAGCTGGGTCTTGGGTTGCAGCAGCAATTCCCTCTCGAACGTCCGCTCGCTGGAATGCGCCGCCGATCTTGTCGGCCACCTGGCCAAACAGAATCGACATGAATACTGCGACACCGAAGGTTCCACCCATTTGGCGGAAGAAGGTGGCGGAGCTGGTGGCAACGCCAATGTCCTTCGCATCAACCGAGTTCTGGCTGGCAACCATGGTTGTCTGCATTAGCTGACCAAGACCCAAGCCGATCATGATCATTCCAATTGAGATGACCCAAATTGGCGTCGAGGCATCCAACATCAAAAGCATGTAGAGGTAGCCGAAGAACATCACTGCGGTTCCAGTGTTGAAAAAGATCCGATACTTTCCGGTGCTGGACATGATGCGTCCGGAGGTAATGGTCGCGGTCATCATTCCGGCAACCATTGGCAGCATCAGGAATCCAGCCTCGGTTGGGCTGGCTCCATAAACAACCTGGATGATCAGTGGCAGCACGATCATTCCACCGAACATTCCAATTCCAATAATGAAGCCCATGATCTGGGTTCTGGCAAATGTTGGCTCTTTGAAAATAGCCAGTGGGATCAGCGCAGCTGAACCCATGCGCTTCTCAATCAGAATGAAGCTGACGATTCCAAATAGGCCAGTTGCATACATTGCGATGGACAGCGGGCTGCCCCAACCCCATTCACGACCCTGCTCTGCAACCAGCAATAGCGGCACAACAGCAAGGACGATGGTCACGGCGCCCCACCAGTCAATTTTCTGAGGTCGTGGTGTGTGAGGGACGTGCAAGAAGGTGACCACCATGAACAGTGAAACCGCACCAATTGGCAGGTTCATCAAAAAGATCCAGCGCCAGCCTTCGATGAACAGCAGCTCACCTGATCCAGCAAGCGCTCCACCAATGACCGGGCCTAGAACCGAAGAGGTTCCAAAGACAGCCAGGAACATACCCTGGTACTTGGCACGCTCCTTTGGCGGAACAATGTCGGCGACGATTGTTAGCGCGAGCGAGAATAAACCACCAGCACCAAGACCCTGAAGAGCGCGATAGCCGGCAAGCTCAACCATTGTGTTTGCAAGGCCGGCGGTTGCAGAGCCTGCAATAAATATGGCGATAGCGGCGATGAATAGTGGCCTGCGGCCGAAGATGTCCCCGAGCTTGCCATAGATAGGCGTGCTCATGGTTGAAGTGATGAGGTAGGCAGTTGTTGCCCAGGCCTGCAGCGACAGACCACCGAGGTCATCGGCGATTGTGCGCATTGCAGCACCGACCACAGACTGGTCTAGGGCTGCAAGAAACATTCCAGACATAAGACCGATAAGAACGATCCAGATTTGCCTGGGTGTCATGGTTCCGGATTGGGCTGCCTTTTTTGCGGCTTCCCGAGAAGTGTTCTGGGCCAATTGGTCTCCAAGATTTAGGGTTTTAGACGTGGGTAATACTACTCCTTTGAAACGCAGTCCAATATTTATTTTTGGTCCTCCGTTTGTTTTGGCGAGTCTTGGAATCGCGCTGATTCTGCAAGGCGGACTGTTTCAGGCTCAATCCTTTGAACTGATTGAGGAGCAAACCGTTGAGTTTCAAACAGCTGGACTGATCCCACCAACGCCATTTACTTCTGACTACCTCTACCCCCGCTTCACTATCGATCATGCATTCCAGGAGCTGGTTGTTGTCAACAAGCAGCGGGAGCTAGACCCGATTGACTACGCACCCCCAACCCTGGTGACAGTTCCCTCCTCTGCCGCTCTCGATAATTCCCGGGAGCTGGTGCTTGCTCCGCTTGCAGCTGCGGCACTGGTTGATTTGGCCGACGAGATGTTCGATCAGGGAGTCGGGCAGCTGTTTATGAACTCCGCCTATCGAACCTATGAATACCAGGCGGAGCTTTTTGAATCAAAGACTACGCAGTATGGGCTGGCGGGGGCTCTGGTTAGAAGCGCTAAGGCCGGACACTCCGAACATCAAACCGGGCTGGCGGTGGACGTTTCGGTTCCAGCCCAAGGCTGCGCAATCATGACCTGCTTTGGAGACACCGAGGCAGGCAAGTGGATAGCGGACAATGCTTGGCGCTTCGGTTACATCGTTCGTTACGAAGAAACTACCCAGGCAACCACCGGTTACAGCTACGAGCCTTGGCACCTTCGCTATGTCGGAATAGAAATCGCTCGCGAGTATTCTGAAAATGGAATACATACTCTTGAGGACTATTGGTCACTGCCCCCAGCCGAGTTCTACTTAGAGGAAATCACCGCGTCAACAATTGACTGAGCCTGCTCCAGGACTTCGTCCAAGTGGTCAGAACCATTGAAGGACTCACCGTAGATCTTGAAGACATCCTCTGTTCCAGATGGCCGGGCAGCGAACCATGCATTCTCGGTCGTGACCTTGATACCGCCAAGGGCACCGCCGTTTGAAGCTTTGGTTTCAATGTTTTCAATTCCCTCACCGGCAAGACTAGAAGCAACAATGTCTGTTTCTGAGATGGCGGCAAGGACTTGCTTCTGGGACTTGGTTGCTGCTGCATCGATTCGGCGATAACTAGGTTCGCCGAGGAGCTGGGCCAGTTCCGCGTATTGCTCTGACGGGCTGAGCTTGGTCGCAGCTTCTATTTCTGCGGCCAGTAGACACATGATGATTCCGTCCTTATCGGTTGAGAACGGCTGTCCGTTTAGTCGCAGGAAAGACGCCCCTGCTGACTCTTCTCCTCCAAAACCAAGGGTGCCTTCCTGTAGGCCAGAGACGAACCACTTGAAACCAACAGGAACCTCAATCAGCTTTCGATTCAGGTGAGTGACAACACGGTTAATCATTGAGCTTGAGACCATGGTCTTTCCAATTGCGGCGTGCTCGTCCCAGCCGGACCTTGAGTCAAAGAGGTAATGAATGGCAACCGTGAGGAAGTGATTCGGGTTCATCAATCCACTGTCAGCGGTCACGATGCCGTGACGGTCAGCATCGGCATCGTTCCCGGTGGAGATGTCAAAGCTGGACTTGTTTTCGATCAGTCCGGCCATTGCGTATTCAGACGAGCAGTCCATGCGAATCTTGCCATCCCAGTCCAGGGTCATGAAACCAAACTGCGGGTCAACACTGTGGTTTAAGACGGTCAGGTCGAGTTTGTAGTCGTGTGCAATTTGATCCCAGTAGGCAACAGACGCCCCACCCAGTGGATCAGCACCAATTCTGACTCCGGACTGCGCGATGGTGTCCAAGTGGAGAACCTGGTTAAGTTGCGAGACATAGTTGTTTTGAAAGTCAAACTCTTGGGCTGTCGGCTTGGCACGTTTGACTCCAACGAGAGCCGCAAGCAAGAGCTCGTTGGCCCGATTTGCAATTCTGTTTGTTACATCCGAATCAGCAGGTCCGCCGTGAGGAGGGTTGTATTTGATTCCACCGTCTGAAGGAGGGTTGTGACTGGGGGTGATGACGATTCCATCTGCCAAAGCATCGGACCCCTTCGGAACCTGAAGGTTGTGGTCCAGAATCGCGACCGACACTACCGGAGTAGGGGTGAAGCCATTGTCCTTGGCAACAAAGCAATCGATGCCATTTCCTGCCAGAACCTCCAGCACGCTCTGCTGGCAGGGCTCTGAGAGCGCATGGGTGTCACGACCTATGTAAATTGGCCCCCTGATTCCGCTGGCAGCCCGATGTTCAACAATGGCCTGGGTAATCGCCAGAACATGGTTTTCGTTGAATGAACCATTCAGCGAACTACCGCGGTGTCCGGAAGTTCCGAAGCTAACTTTTTCGGCCGGGTTTGATGCATCGGGTTTGATGTCGAAATAGCTCACCTCAAGCGCACGGAGGTCAACCAAATCCTGTGGCAGCGCCGGCTGGCCGGCCCGGTCATGAATCAACTCTGTTCCCATGAGACTCTCCTTGTCAGAAATATCCCGTAGGCAGCGCAGAACCCAAAGCCAATCAGCGCATAAAGAATCACAAACCAGTTCACTCCCGAGGGAATCAAGAGTGTGGCAACGCCAAGGCCAAAGGCCCCGAGCATCATCACTCTGGCCAGCCACAGAACTCCGCGGTCGCTGGCCGATTGTGCACCAACGAACATTACCCCTGCAAGAGTGATGATGACGACGCCGGTCAGCTGCATCGACCAGTCCATTTCGGCAGAACTCACAAGACCCAGTAGGTCCGTGAAAATTCTTGGGACTGCAATCAAGACAAATGAGCTGATACCAAAGACCAGGGCTCCCAAACGGAGCACCCCTCTGAGCCTTTGGACGTCCCCCCTTTTATTCATAAAAGCATCGTATTGCCATCTTTCATTTCCTGCCTGCCCTAATCTTGAGACATGTCAAGCGACAACAAGATTGCATACCTAGGGCCAGCCGGAACCTTCACGGAGATGGCTGCAAAAATGGTGCCCGGTGCTGCTGCCAGCCAGCTGATTCCTCATGCTTCGGTGTCGGAGGCGCTCGATGCAGTTTTGTCAGGTGCTTGTCACAGGGCCGTGGCGCCGATTGAAAACTCACTCGAGGGTGGCGTTAGTGCCACATCTGATGCGCTGGCAACAATCCCCGGCGTTCAGATCTATGGCGAGTACTTGGTCCCGGTGAGCTTCGACCTAATGGTTAGGCCCGGCACAAAACTAGAAGACATTACAGAGGTGCTAACGCATCCCGTTGCCTACGCGCAGTCTCGCAAGTGGTTAGCGGAAAACCTAAAACAGCACAGCCACGTTCCAGCAGCCTCCACGGCCGCTGCAGCAAAGGCTCTAGCCAATGGCTCAACCGCGCACGCAGCGATTGCTGCAACTGCAGCAGCAGCTATCTATGGCCTCGAAATTATCGCCAGCAACATTGGCGTGAACAAAGATGCCCAAACCAGGTTTTATGAAATTGGCAAGAGTGGAACCCCGGCAAAAAGGACTGGCCATGACAAGACCGTGGTCGTGGTTGAACTGCCTGATGACAGGCCCGGTGGACTGCTTGAAATGCTGGAGCAGTTCGCGGCCCGCGGCATCAACCTGTCCAGGCTTGAGTCAAGACCAATTGGCGATCAGCTAGGTCGCTACCGATTCAACATCGATGCTCAAGGACACATTGAAGACGATGCAATCGGTGAAGCGCTGATGGGTCTGCACAGATTCAGCCCGAAGGTCATTTACCTGGGCTCATTCGAAAGGGCCGATCACTCTGATTCGGTTCACCTTGGCAATAATGCCGATCGGGATTATCAGTCTGCTCAAGACTGGCTAAATAGCTTGCGCCAGCAAGGCTGACACCGCGCACGCGCAAGCTACAGGTAGGCTTGCAACCGTGATTGACATCAACTTACTTCGGGAAAACCCAGCCAGTATCAAGGCCTCTCAGGTTGCCAGGGGAGCCGACGAGTCCCTAGTTGATTTGGCTGCGAGCTTGGCCGAAACCAAAAAGACGGCGCTGCAGCAATTTGAAATCCTGCGGGCCAAGCAAAATGCTCACGGCAAGCTAGTTGCACAGGCTCCGAAGGAAGAAAAGGCTGCCCTGGTTGCCCAGGCCCAGCAGCTTTCGGCAGACGTGAAGAAGGCTGAGGCCGAAGCCAATCAGGCCGATCAAGAGCTGCTGGTCGTCCTGCACAAGATTGAGAACGTTGTTCTCGATGGCGTCCCCGCAGGCGGCGAAGAAAACTTCGTAGTAATCAAAGAGGTTGGCAAGAAACCAGAATTTGATTTTGAGGCAAAAGACCACGTCGCACTCGGTGAGCTACTTGATGTCATTGACATCGAGCGTGGTGCCAAGATAGCTGGCTCCCGGTTCTACTTTTTGAAGGGCATGGGGGCAAGGCTGGAACTTGCCATGATGCAGTTGGCACTGGATCAAGCCAGCGAAGCTGGCTTCACAGCTCTAATCACCCCGACTCTGGTAAAGCCAGAAATCATGCAGGGCACTGGGTTCCTCGGCGAGCACTCGGCAGAGGTTTATTACCTGCCAGCAGATGAGTTGTATTTGACTGGAACCAGCGAGGTTGCCCTAGCCGGCTATCACAGCGACGAGATTCTGGACAGCCTGGAAACCCCGAAGCGCTATGCCGGTTGGTCAACCTGTTACCGAAGAGAAGCCGGAAGCCACGGCAAGGACACCAGGGGAATCCTGCGGGTTCACCAGTTCAACAAGCTTGAGATGTTCTCCTACTGCAAGCCAGAGGACGCCGAGGCTGAGCATGAAAAGCTGTTGGCATGGCAGGAGCAAATGCTGCAAAAGTGTGAGCTGCCATACCGGGTGATTGATGTTGCGGCTGGAGATCTTGGATCTAGCGCTGCCAAAAAGTATGACGGTGATGCCTGGGGCCCAAACCCAGGTGACTACCGCGAGCTGACCTCAACCT
>DDBH01000021.1 GCA_002333405.1 Micrococcales bacterium UBA2037
CGGTTACGACCGTTGATGCGCATGGCATCCGAACCACAAACACCGTGGGCGCAGGAGCGCCTAAAGGTCAGTGAACCATCCTGTTCCCACTTGATTTTGTGGAGAGCATCCAGCACTCGATCAGTGCCAAACATCTCTACGTCGTAGTCGACCCACTTCGGCTCTTGATCGGTCTCAGGGTCAAATCGTCTGATAAATAGTGTGACGGTGAAGGAGTCAACCGTTGGGACTGCCTGATCTGCCATTAGTACTTACGCTCCATCGGCTGGTAGTTGGTGATAACGACTGGCTTCCAGTCAATTTTCATGTTGGTGCCAGTTTTCTTATCGGTCTTGTCACTCTTATAAACCATTGAGTGAACCATGAACTTCTTGTCGTCACGGTTCGGGAAGTCCTCACGCAAGTGTGCTCCACGAGACTCGCGGCGCTCGCGGCAGGCAACCACGGTCACCTCGGCAAGGTCAAGCAAGAATCCAAGCTCGATTGCCTCCAGTAGGTCGGTGTTGAAGCGCTTACCCTGATCTTGGATCGCGATGTTCTCATACCTCTTGCGAAGCTCCTGGATCTTGTCCATTGCCTCTTGAAGTGTCTCTTCTGTTCTAAAGACCTGAGCATTCTTGTCCATGGAATCCTGCAGCTCTTTGCGAAGCTGGGCGATTTTTTCCTTGCCCTTTGACTTGCGGACCTTCTCGATCATTGCAAGCACATCGTGAGCTGCATTTTCTGGAAGCGGAACCTGCTTGGCGGTTTTGGCATATTCAACCGAGTACTGGCCGGCTCGTTTTCCAAAGACGTTGATGTCCAATAGCGAGTTGGTTCCAAGGCGGTTTGCTCCGTGAACTGAAACACAGGCACATTCACCGGCTGCATACAGACCAGGGATCACGGTGTCGTTATCAGAGAGCACCTCAGCCTTGATGTTGGTCGGAATACCACCCATTGCATAGTGGGCAGTTGGGAACACCGGAACTGGCTCCGTGTATGGTTCAACTCCCAGGTAGGTTCTGGCGAACTCGGTGATGTCCGGAAGCTTGGCATCAATCACAGCGGGCTCTAGGTGGGTTAGGTCCAGCAGAACGTAATCCTTGTTTGGACCAGCTCCACGGCCTTCGCGAACCTCATTGGCCATTGCTCTGGCGACCATGTCTCTCGGAGCTAGATCCTTAATGGTTGGTGCGTAACGCTCCATGAATCGTTCACCGGATGCATTTCTAAGGATTCCACCTTCACCTCTGGCTGCCTCAGACAGCAAGATGCCAAGACCGGCAAGGCCGGTTGGGTGGAACTGGTAAAACTCCATGTCCTCGAGAGGGATTCCTCGTCTGTATGCAATCGCAACGCCGTCACCGGTCAGGGTGTGCGCATTCGAGGTGGTTTTGTAGATCTTTCCAAAACCGCCGGTTGCAAAGACAATCGACTTTGCGGCGAATACGTGAATGTCTCCCGTTGCCAAATCGTAGGCAACGACACCGGCTGGCTTGCCCTCGTTCATGACCAAGTCCAGAACATAGAACTCGTTGAAGAAGTTGATTCCAAGCTTCACGCAGTTTTGGTAAAGAGTCTGCAGGATCATGTGGCCAGTGCGGTCTGCTGCGTAGCAACTGCGTCGAACCGGTGCTTTTCCGTGGTCTCTGGTGTGGCCACCGAAACGACGCTGGTCAATCTTGCCCTCAGGGGTCCTGTTAAACGGCAATCCCATGTTCTCGAGGTCGATTACTGCCTGAACCGATTCCTTCGCCAGAATTTCAGCAGCATCCTGGTCAACCAGGTAGTCGCCACCCTTTACGGTGTCGAAGGTGTGCCATTCCCAGCTGTCTTCCTCAACGTTGGCAAGAGCTGCAGCCATGCCGCCCTGAGCGGCACCGGTGTGGGAACGGGTTGGAAAGAGTTTTGAAATAACAGCAACATTGGCATCAGAGCCAGCCTCAATGGCAGCTCTCATGCCGGCACCACCGGCACCGACTATCAGTACGTCAAACGAGTGATAGGTGATGTTGTCGTTGGCGGTCGTATTCTCCGGCAATGTTTTTCCTTTACTTATGCTGCTGGGCAAAATGAGGCTAGAAGGTCAGCCGAGGCTCCGGCTGGACATGGATCAAAAGTGAAAATTACTAGGGTTCCAAGCAGAATCAGCAGCGCACAAACCGCCCAAAGGGTCGTGGTTAGTGCTTTGCGCACCTTCACCTTCTCGGTGTAGTCGTTCACGATGGTGCGCATGCCGTTGGTGCCGTGAATAAGTGCCAGCCACAGCATTGCAAGATCCCAGACCTGCCAGAACGGGTCTGCCCATTTGCCGGCAACAAAGGCGAAGTCAATTGCCTTGATTCCGTCGCCCAGTACCAGATTCACAACCAGGTGAGTGAAGACCAAAACAACCAGCAGTGGTCCGCTGACTCGCATGAACAGCCAGCCATATTTTTCCCAGTTGGCTTGCTTGCGGCTTCTTGGTCTATTAGGTGTCTCGATCGATACGCTCATTTTCGACCTCCTAGTGACCAAATACTCGGGCAAGGTGCAGCGGCGCAAACCCTGCAACTGCAATGACTGTGATAGCAATTACTGCCCAGAACATAAAGTTTTGGTATTTCGTTCCCTTGGACCAGAAGTCAATCGCGATTACGCGCAAGCCGTTTAGACCGTGGAACAGAATTGCACCAACTAGGCCAAGCTCAGCCAATCCAACAATTGGGGTCTTGTAAGACTCGATGACCACGTTGTAGGCCTCCGGGCTCACTCGCACCAGAGCGGTGTCTAGAACGTGTACAAGCAAAAAGAAAAAGATTCCTACACCGCTAATACGGTGAAGTACCCAGGACCACATTCCGACTTTGCCTCGGTAAAGGGTTCCTGCTGGCCGAATTGCCAAGCTAGCCTCCATGGATAGAACAGTTGATTCGTACAAGTGTAACCCAGCGACCCGGCTGCTTTTGGAATCTAAGCAAGAACATCTAGTGTTTAGATGTGGACACTAATCAGATTGATCCAACCGAGAACTTCTTCGCAATTATTCCGGCCGGTGGAGTTGGCTCCAGGCTATGGCCCTTATCTCGAGCCAGCGCACCAAAGTTTCTTCATGACCTGACTGGAAGCGGTCAAACTCTGCTTCAGGACACCTGGGATCGTTTGGCACCGATTACCAAGAACAAGCTAATGGTCGTGACCGGCGATGTTCATGCCAGGCTGGTTGCGGAGCAACTTCCTGGGCTTTCCAAGGAGAATCTAATTCTCGAGCCCTCGCCCAAAGATTCAACTGCGGCGATAGTGCTGGCTGCAGCAGTTTTGTATAAGCGAAACCCAGATGTGATTATTGGCTCATTCGCCGCCGACCATGTGATCACCGATCAGCAGAAATTTGAGGCAGCGATTTCGGCCTCCATCAAGATTGCCGCCACCAACAAGATTGTCACAATCGGGATCGTCCCAACTGAAGCATCGGCCGCATTTGGTTACATCAAAAAAGGCCAGGCCCTAAAGCAAGGGCCGGGATTCGAGGTTGCGGAATTCGTTGAGAAGCCCGAGATGAAGAAGGCCAAGAAGTTTGTGGCCAACGGCAAGTACCTGTGGAACGCGGGAATGTTCATTGCTCCAGCAAAACTCTTGCTACAAGTTTTGGCTAAGACCCAGCCCCAGCTTCACGCTGGAATTATGCGATTGGCCGAGTACTGGGACACCGATCAGCAAGAGCAGAAGCTGCACGAGATTTGGCCCGAGCTCACTCGCATTGCCATCGACTACGCGATTGCCGAGCCAGCGGCGAAGCTCGGACTGGTTGCGGTGGTGCCGGCGGCATTTGAGTGGCACGATGTCGGCGACTTTGCCGCCATTGCCGAGCTCCAGTCGCAGGGCAAGAGCAATAATCTGGCAGTCCTAGGTTCGGCCCGCGTGCTGTCCGATTCTTCCAGCGGAATTTTGGTGAGTGACACGAATCGGCTGGTGGCATTGATCGGCCTTGAAGACGTGATTGTGGTGGATACTCCCGATGCTTTATTGGTAACCACCAAGCAGCATGCGCAGAAGGTTAAAGCTCTAGTTGAGGCCTTGAAGCAAACCGGCCACTCCGATTTGCTGTAGGAATTGTTCCAATCTTATAAAGCTCAATTTTTTGCTCTTTCGGCTTCATTTTTCCCACTAAAGTAAGTGTCAAACAGGCGCCATTCGCGCCTTCCAAAAAAAATTCAGGAGGAACCTTGAAGTTAAGAAATGCATCTGCTGCATTCGCCCTAATGGGCGTTTCGGCTCTAGTGCTTTCCGGATGTGCTGCGGCACCTGAGGAAGAGGCAGCGGAGACTACTGCTGCTGCAACACAGACCGAAGAAGCAGCACCAGCGATTGATTACCTAGCATGTGCTGTATCTGACGAGGGAAGCTGGAACGACAAGTCTTTCAACGAGTCGGTATACGACGGACTTGAGAAGGCTCAGGCTGAACTAGGGTCCGAGATTGCTGACGCAGAGTCAAACTCTGCTGAGGACTTCGCACCAAACTTGCAGGCAATGATTGACCAGGGCTGTGACGTAACCTTCGCAGTCGGCTTCAACCTAGTAGCTGATGTAAACGCCGCCGCTGCCGCAAACCCAGACATGAACTTCGTAACAATCGATGGTTGGTCAGAGGGCAATCCAAACCTAAAGCCAGTTGGCTACACAATGAACCAGTCAAGCTACCTCGCTGGCTATGTAGCTGCTGCTTACTCAACAACCAAGGTTGTTGGAACCTACGGTGGAGTTCAGATTCCTGCTGTTACTGACTTCATGGATGGCTTCTACTACGGAGCAATGGCTTACGCTGCTGACTCCGGCGAGATGGTAACCGTTGTTGGCTGGGACGCAATTGCTCAGACCGGTCAGTTCACCGGTGACTTTGTTCCTAACTCTGGAACCTCAAAGGCGATTGCTGCAGCTCTGGTAAACGACGGCGCTGACGTTATTTTCCCAGTGGGTGGAGATCAGTTCGGTGCAGTTTCTGAGGCAATCAAGGAAGCTGGAATCGATGGCGTAATGATTGGTGTTGACAAGGACGTAGCCCTTAGCAGCCCAGAGTACGCCCCATACGTTCTAACTTCAGCCGAGAAGCGCATGACCAATGCCGTCTACGACATCATTGCTGAGCTTTCATCTGGCGGAGCGTTCTCAGGCGATGCATACACCGGAACCTTGGCTAACGGTGGAACTGGCCTAAGCCCGTTCTATGACTTCGACGCCAAGCTATCTGACGAGGTTAAGGCTCGACTAGTCGAGCTAGAAGCTGGAATTATTTCCGGCGAAATTGACCCACTTAGCTAGAAAGTAACTCGGGGGCCGCAGGAGAAATCCTGCGGCCCTTTAGTTTTTGCATTTATCAAATAGAGTGTTTGCACAAAGGAGTGCCAAGTGAAATTAGAGCTTCGCGGAATAACCAAGCGCTTTGGCCAGGTAACGGCTAATGATTCAATTGATTTAGTTATAGAGCCTGGAGAGATTCACGCACTTCTGGGCGAGAATGGCGCCGGCAAATCCACCCTCATGAACGTGCTCTACGGTCTTTACACCGCGGACGAGGGAGTCATTGAACTCGATGGCGTCGTTCAGAAGTTCTCCGGCCCCGGCGATGCAATGGCCGCCGGTATCGGAATGGTCCACCAGCACTTCATGCTGATTCCCGTTTTCACGGTTGCCGAAAACGTCGCACTTGGTCACGAACCCACCAAGGCACTTGGTGTTATTGACCTGGCCAAGGCCAAGCAACAAGTTATAGAAATTTCAGAGCGCTTCGGTTTCAATGTTGACCCCGATGCTCTCATAGCTGACCTGCCAGTTGGTGTGCAGCAACGAGTGGAAATCATCAAGGCGCTTTCTAGGGATGCCAAAGTTTTGGTTTTGGATGAACCAACTGCGGTTCTTACTCCGCAGGAAACCGATGAGCTAATGGAGATCATGAGGCAGCTTGCTGCGACCGGTACTTCCATCGTTTTCATCACTCACAAGCTGCGTGAGGTAAAGGCCGTTGCCGACAAGATCACTGTCATCCGGCTTGGCAAAGTGGTTGGAACGGCGAAACCTGATGCCTCCACCTCGGAACTTGCCTCCCTCATGGTTGGCCGAGAGGTGATTCTGACAATTGACAAAAAGCCAGCACAACCCGGCAAGGCTGTTCTCGAAGTCAGTCACGTGTCGGTGCTGGATGACCGCTCCCAGCGCATGGTGAACGACGTCAGTTTCGAAGTGAAGGCAGGAGAGATCCTTGCCCTGGCGGGAGTTCAAGGAAATGGGCAGACCGAACTGGCCGAGTATCTGCTTGGGCTGAGAAAGTCCATTGACCCCGAAGCCAAGACCACAATCAACGGAATCGATATCTCCACAGCTAGCGTTCGCGAGGTTCTCGAGAGCGGGGTTGGTTTCATCCCTGAGGACCGCAAGACCGATGGCCTAGTCTCAGAATTCACAATTGCCGAGAACCTGATGCTGAATTCGTCCTTTAAGTCTCGCTTCACAAGGGGACTGTCCATAAATTTTGGTGCTCGTAAGAAAATCGCTGATGAGCTAGTTGAGCAGTTCGATGTTCGAACACCTAGTTCCGAGACGCTCGCCTCAAAACTCTCTGGTGGAAACCAGCAGAAGGTGGTCGTAGCCCGGGAGCTGTCCAGGGATGTCAGCTTGCTGATTGCCTCCCAGCCAACCCGCGGAGTGGATGTCGGTTCAATCGAATTCATTCATGAGCAGATTATTGCCGAGCGTGATGCGGGCAAGGCTGTGGTCCTGATTTCAACTGAGCTTGATGAGGTGCTGGCACTAGCCGATCGGATCGCAGTTATGTACAGAGGCAAAATTGTAGGAATTGTTAGCCCTGAAACCTCTAGAGAAGATCTGGGCAAGCTAATGGCTGGAGTTACCGCATGAGTGATGTAAAAAAGAACGAAGAATCCATGGCTCAGGCCGTGAAAGAGATTCTCTCAGGCGGCCTGACCAGAACAGTTCTATCGGTGCTCCTGGGCTTCCTGGTTGGTGCGCTGTTCATGATTGGCTCCAACAAGGAGTTCATTGAGGCGCTGGGTTACCTTTTTTCAAGACCGAGCGACGCCCTCGGCGCAGCCGCCCAGGTCGTGAGTGAGGGCTATGGTGCCCTGTTTAGGGGTGCAATTTATAACGCGGATGCTGACACATTCGAAAAGGCGATTCGTCCGCTCACCGAAACCCTGAGGCTTGGTGCTCCACTAATTGCCGCGGGTCTGGGAATTGGTCTGACTTTCCGGGTTGGGCTTTTCAACATCGGTGGCACCGGCCAGTTGATTTTTGGAATGATCTTTGCCACCTTCGTGGCAACCCGCTTAGAGCTGCCATTTGTTCTCCACACACTCGTTGCCCTAATTGCCGGAATCGTAGGGGCCGCGCTACTTGGGGCACTGGTGGGTTTCCTAAAGGCCAGAACCGGGGCCCACGAAGTGATCCTGACGATCATGCTCAACTACATCGCCCTCTACTTTTTCACTTTCCTTATGCGCAATCCAGCGCTGCTGCAGGAGACCCGTGCCACTGGAAACCCAAAGGCTGATCCGGCTGCCGAAACAGCGCTGCTACCAAAGTTGATCGGGGACAACTATTCGCTTCACTGGGGATTGATCTTCGCACTGCTGGCGGTTGTAGTTTTCTGGTGGCTAATGGAGCGCAGCACCATTGGTTTCAGGCTGCGGATGGTCGGGTTCAATCCCGATGCAGCCAGGGCAGCAGGAATTAACGTCGAGAAAACTTACATCTTGGCGATGGCCCTCTCCGCTGGGTTTGTTGGAGTGGCTGCAGCTAACCAGTCGCTTGGTGTGGCAGTTGGAGTCACGCCCTCCGCGCATGCAAACATCGGCTTTGATGCCATTACCGTGGCGCTCTTGGGAGGATCTTCCGGACCTGGAATCCTGCTTGCGGGCCTGCTGTTCGGAGCCTTCAAGGCGGGAGCTCCTTCGATGCAGGTAATCGGGGTCTCTCCGGAAGTTCTGGGCATCGTGCAGGGAGCAATCGTTCTGTTTATTGCGGCACCGCCACTAATTAGGGCAATCTTCAGGTTGCCCGCGGTTCAAAACTCGAATGCCCTGGGCGCTGTTCGAAAACGACTCTTTAGCAAAGGAGGTGCCAAATGAGCATGAGCATTGAGACTGAAGAAAAAGTAGGCTTCAAGGCACCGATTGTCATGAGCTCACTGGGATTGTTGGTTCTGGTCTTCCTTGGCTTGTTGGGAAGAGAGGGCATGGTTGCCTTTGAAGTCTCACGCAGAACTGACGTTGTTCAGTTGCCGGCGATTGATGTTGACTCCAGCACGCTCGGCATCTTCTCTGGAATCGCAATGATCGCTATTTCAGGCTTTGCGCTGTGGCGTTCGATGCAAAACAAGCGCACACCAATTTGGGTCCTGACTGTCTACGGCGCGGTCGGCATAACCGTGCTACTGGGCTGGCTTGCCGCGGGTGCAACAGTTCCTGTGACCTTCATTGCTGGAACCGCTTTGGTTCTGGCGGTGCCGATCATCCTTGGAGCCATGGGCGGCGTGATGAGTGAGCGCGTTGGTATCACCAACATTGCCATCGAAGGACAGCTGCTATCCGGCGCGTTTATGGCGGCCGTGGTGAGCTCAATCACCGGCAGCTTCACTCTCGGAATTATTGCGGCCATGGTCACCGCTGCTTTGATGTCGATGATTTTGGCCACCTTCTCAATTGTTTTCTTGGCACAGCAGATCATTGTTGGAGTCGTGTTGAACGTTCTGGTGATCGGAATAACCAACTTCCTTTACCAGCAGTGGCTGACTGAGGACGGCGAGAATGTGAACTTCCCGGGCACCTTGGAGATCATCAAGATTCCAGTGCTGAGCGACATCCCGGTGATTGGTCCGATTCTCTTTGAGAACCGAATCACGGTCTTCTTGGCGCTGGTGATTGTCCCGGTTTTATGGTTCATTCTCTTCAAAACCCGCCTGGGATTGCGGGCTAGGGCAGTTGGTGAGCATCCGCTGGCCGCCGACACTGTCGGCGTGAATGTTGCCAGAACCAGGTTCTGGTGGGTCACGATCGGCGGTGCCATCGCTGGCCTTGGAGGAGCAGCGTTGACAATCGGCAACGCGGGCGCCTTTGGTAGAGAGATGTCCGGCGGATTTGGATTTATTGCCCTGGCGGTTGTGATCTTGGGTCGCTGGCACCCAATCTCTGCCGCTCTTGCGGCTTTGCTGTTCGGGTTCTCAATCATTTTGAGGGTTTGGGCGAATCAGGTTAGCCCGGGTATCCCAACTGACTTCATCACCATGGTTCCGTATTTGGTGACCATCATTGCCGTGGTCGGATTCGTCGGTAAGTCGATACCGCCGAAGGCGCTGGCAGTTCCATATACGAAGGGCTAATAATGAGCATTGACTGGGAGTCGCTTACTAATGCCGCGCGCCAGGTGCTGGGGGATTCGTATTCACCGTATTCCAAATTCCCGGTCGCAGCCGCTGCTATCTGCGACGATGGCCGTGTAATTACTGGAGTCAATGTTGAGAATGCCTCCTATGGCCTAGGCCTTTGCGCGGAGTGCTCTATTGTCAGTGAGCTGTTTCGAACTGGCGGCGGAAAGCTAGTTGCATTTGCATGCGTTGATGGCAAGGGCAATCCACTGATGCCATGTGGCAGATGCCGACAATTGCTTTATGAGCACAGTGCCGAGGGCATGCTGCTGCAAACAATTTCTGGAATAAAAACAATAGCCGAGGTGCTCCCGGACGCCTTCGGACCAAAGGATCTTGAAACCTCATGAGCTATAGCGCAGTAGAACTGATCATCAAAAAACGTGAGCACCAGGTGCTTGACACCAAGGAAATCAATTGGTTGGTGGAGAACTACACATCGGGCATAGTTGCGGACGAGCAGATGTCGGCAATGGCAATGGCAATCCTTCTCAATGGCATGAACCGCGAGGAAATCAGAGACCTGACCATGGCGATGATCGCTTCTGGCGAGCGATTGGACTTCTCTGGCCTATCTGCCAAGACCGCCGACAAGCACTCCACTGGCGGAGTGGGAGACAAGATCACGCTGCCCTTGGCGCCATTGGTTGCTTCCTATGGAATTGCCGTGCCGCAGCTAAGCGGTCGCGGTCTCGGTCACACCGGCGGCACGCTGGACAAGCTAGAGGCCATTCCGGGTTGGCAGGCAACAATGTCGAACACCGAGCTCTACAGCCAACTGGCTGAAGTCGGAGCTGTTATTTGTGCGGCCGGTAAGGGCCTAGCCCCAGCCGATCGCAAGCTCTACTCGCTACGAGATGTCACGGGAACCGTCGAGGCCATTCCGCTGATTGCCTCTTCAATCATGAGCAAGAAGATTGCGGAGGGCACCCAGTCGCTGGTGCTGGATGTAAAGGTTGGTTCCGGAGCATTTATGAAGACCTTGGATCGCGCCAATGAGTTGGCAAAGGTTTTGGTGCAGTTGGGCAAGGACGCTGGAGTGAATACCTCAGCACTGCTCACCGACATGTCTACCCCGCTTGGAAAAAAGATTGGAAACGCGCTCGAGGTTGAGGAATCAATCGAGGTGCTCTCTGGCGGCGGCCCCGAAGATGTGATTGAGATAACGGTGGAGCTAGCCAAGGAAATGCTGAAGCTCAGCGGAATTACCGATGTTGACCCTCGCGAGAATCTTTCCAACGGGAAAGCCTTGGAAAAGTGGCGTGAAATGATCAAGGCGCAGGGCGGAGACCCTGACGCAGCGCTACCGAAGGCTGAGCACTGGCACGTAGTCAGGGCTAAAGAATCCGGTTACGTGTCTTCACTGGAGGCAATCTCAGTTGGTGTGGCTTCCTGGCGACTTGGTGCAGGGCGCGAGCGCAAGGAAGATGCGGTTCAGTTTGGCGCTGGCATTGAAATACATGCGCAGGTTGGAACTGCCGTCAAGGCGGGTGACCCGGTGATGACCCTCTATACCGAAACTCCCGAGCGATTTGAGAGGGCAATTGCCCTTGCGGAAGAGGCAATCGGCATTTCTGAAAGAGAGCCTGCTGCTCGTAAGCTGGTGCTTGGCCGAGTCAGTTAGGACCAACATGGACATCCAAGCACTTCCAAAGATTTCTCTCCACGATCATCTAGATGGCGGACTGAGACCGCAGACAATCATTGAATTGGCGAGCGAGGCCGGACACGCACTTCCGAAAGACAACGCCCTCGAGCTGGCGGATTGGTTCATGGAAAATGCGAACTCGGGTTCGCTGGTTCGCTATTTGGAAACTTTCAGTCACACCGTTGGAGTAACGCAGACAAAAGCTGCGCTGCAACGGGTGGCATACGAGGCTGTTCTGGATTTGGCTACCGAGAACGTTATTTATGCGGAGCTGCGCTGGGCACCAGAGCTGCACCTGCAAAACGGTTTGTCTCTGGATGATGCGGTCGAAGCCGTGCAGGATGGCCTGGAGCAGGGCATGGAGGATGTATCGGGCCG
>DDBH01000018.1:0-17005 GCA_002333405.1 Micrococcales bacterium UBA2037
GCCATTTTTGCCTGAAGGTTCTCGGCAAGTGATGCCATGAACTCTTCAGTGGACTGCCAAGCCTGTTCCTTGCCAACAAGCGCGGCCAGGTCCTTGGTCATCTTGCCGCTCTCCACGGTCTCGATAATTACGTCCTCGAGGGTCTGAGCAAACTTTGCGACCTCTGGAGTGTTATCTAGCTTGGCACGGTGCATCAGACCCCTGGTCCAAGCAAAGATGGATGCAATTGGGTTGGTCGAGGTCTTCTCGCCGCGCTGGTGTGCACGGTAGTGGCGGGTAACTGTTCCGTGAGCCGCCTCAGCTAGAGCAACCTTGCCATCTGGTGTGGTCAATACTGAAGTCATCAGACCAAGAGATCCGAACCCCTGCGCAACGGTGTCAGACTGGACGTCTCCGTCATAGTTCTTACAGGCCCAAACGTAGCCACCTTCCCACTTCAATGCAGCAGCAACCATGTCGTCGATTAGTCGGTGCTCGTAGGTGAGGCCAGCAGCAGCAAAACGATCTGCATACTCAGCCTGGAAAACCTCTTCGAAGGCGTCCTTAAATGCTCCGTCATATGCCTTCAGGATGGTGTTCTTGGTCGACATGTAGACCGGGTAGTTTCTAGCAAGGCCATAGTTGAAGGATGCCCTTGCGAAGTCACGAATTGAATCCATGTAGTTGTACATACCCATCGCAACACCGCCGTTTTCAGGGAAGTCAGCGATTGTCATGGTCTGTGGCTCGGAACCATCGGCAGGGGTCCAGGTCATGGTCACGGTTCCCTTGCCCGGAATCTTGATGTCGGTTGCCTTGTACTGGTCTCCGTGTGCGTGACGTCCAATGATGATTGGCTTGGTCCAGCCAGGAACCAGGCGCGGCACGTTCGAGATGATGATTGGCTCCCTGAACACAACACCATCAAGAATGTTTCGAATGGTGCCGTTTGGCGATCGCCACATTTTCTTCAGTTCAAATTCTTCTACCCTGGCTTCGTCAGGGGTGATTGTTGCGCACTTAACACCAACACCGTGCTCGCGAATTGCGTGAGCTGCGTCAATTGTGACCTGGTCGTCGGTAGCGTCACGGTTCTCAACGGAAAGGTCAAAGTACTCGATGTCTACATCAATGAACGGCATAATCAGCTTGTCCTTGATGTCTTGCCAGATGATGCGAGTCATCTCATCGCCGTCTAGCTCAACAACTTTTCCTACAACTTTTATTTTGCTCATTATTCTCCTGATAACCCTGCGCCAACTGCGCTAAATAGCCGCCCCTAGCCTACAGCGTGCCGGCCACTTAGGTAATTTGGGTCAAACCAGCGACTCGCGCCAGGCCTTATAAAGCTTCGAAAACTTGCCGGCGGCGGCAACCAGTTGCTCCGGGGTTCCATCCTCAATGATTGAGCCGTGTTCCATAACTAGCACCCGGTCGGCAATCGCAACCGTTGAAAGCCTGTGGGCGATAATCACAGCAGTTCGACCTGACAGCAATGTCTTTAGGCCCTTTTGAACCATTGCCTCAGATGGAATGTCCAGCGAGCTAGTTGCCTCATCCAAGATCAACACGGATGGGTTAGCCAGGAATGCTCGAGCGAAGGAAATCAGCTGCCTTTGGCCGCTGCTGACCCTGCCGCCGCGCTTGTTCACATCGGTGTCGTAGCCATTTGGAAGCTTCAAGATGAAATCATGAGCCCCAACAGCCTTGGCTGCCTGCTCAACTTCCTCCATCGACGCACCGGGCTTTCCGAGCTGGATGTTCTCGGCTACCGAGCCAGTGAAGAGGTACGCCTCTTGGGTAACCATGACTATCTCTCGGCGGAGGTCGCCATTTGATATGTCCCGCAGGTCCGTGTCATCAAGTTTCACAACGCCCTCAGTTGGGTCATAGAACCTCGAAATTAACTTGGCTAGCGTTGACTTACCAGCACCGGTTGTACCAACCAGCGCAATGGTTTGACCGGCTGGAATCTCCAGGCTAAAGGGCTTGAGAACCTGGTCCCCAGTCGCATACTGAAAGTGAACCGAGTCAAAGCTGACCTGCCCTTGTGCCTGGTGAATCACTACCGGGTTCTCTGGCTCCGGAACCGATGGCTCTTCTTGCAGTACGCCGGAAATTTTCTCCAGTGCCGAAGACGCCGACTGGTAAGAGTTGTAGAAGATTGCAATCTGCTCCATTGGGTCAAAGAACCTTCTGGCATAGAGAATCGCAGCTGTTAGGACACCTATTCCCAGCGTCCCGTCCAGCACCCGGAAGCCGCCAAACAAGAGCACCGCAGCCACTGTGGCGTTTCCGATCAGGATTAGTCCGGGGTCATAGATACCGAACAGCTGGATCAAGCGTGCATTTAGTTTGCGATAGGTCTCCACCAGCCCACCAAAGTGTTGCTCGTTGTCCTTTTCCTTTCGGAAGGCCTTGACTGCTCGAACACCGGTCATGGTCTCTACAAAGTTTTGAATCAGGGTTGAAGACGCAACTCGCTGCGCTCTAAAGCCGCGGTTGGTATTCACCTGGAACCACCTGGTCAAAATCAGAAGTGGCACCAGGGCACACGCCAACACCAGGAAGCTAATAGGGTCAAGCACCAACAATGCTCCGGCGGTGAAGATCATGAAGATCAAGCCGACCACGAGCTCTGACAGGCCACCTGAAAGCAACTCAGAAATTGACTCCAGATCCGAAGTCTGCCTGGCGATAACTCGGCCAGCGGTGTAGCGCTCATGGAATTCAACCGACAGTTTTTGGGTGTGAACAAACATCCGATTACGAAGGTCAAAGAGCATGGCCTGGGCAATCTTGGCCGTCAGGGACAGGAAGAAGTAGACCGTGACTGCTCCAACTGCCGCCGCCAACAGGTAGGCGCCGACCACCATCCAAAGTGGCATCAGGTCGTTATTGATTGCCCTCGGCAGGGCCCAGTCAATTCCAACCGCAATCAGGGCCGGCCCGGCAACTCGAAGTGCGGTCGAAAACAAGATCATTATTACTGCCAGCCACAGTCTTGCTCGAAGTGGCAACAGCAGCGAACCAAGGAGCTTTCTAGAGCGCTGCCTGATAAACCTTGACTCTTCCTTGTTTAGATCGGACTTCTCTTCGTTGTTTGTTCCATAGAGGCTCACAGGTTCACCTCCCGCTGCTTATTCTCTTCGTCCAGTGAAGTGATCACATGGCGATAGTGAGCGCTGGATGCCAGCAGCTCCTTATGTGTTCCAAAAGCCGATATTTTTCCGTCCTGCATAAGTGCCACCTTGTCCGCCAACATCACAGTTGAGGGACGGTGGGCAACAATTAGAGCAGTGGTTTTTGTTAGAACATGCCTAAGGGCTTCTTCCACCATTGCTTCGGTGTCAACATCCACAGCAGATAGTGGGTCATCTAGAACCAAAATACGCGGGTTGGCAGCTACAGCCCTGGCTAGCGCCAGCCGCTGACGCTGACCTCCGGAAAGACTTAGGCCCTCTTCACCGATAGCGGTGTCCAGGCCATTTGGGAGCTCATACACGAATTGGGCCTGAGCAATCTCGATGGCCCGAAGCAAGTCATTTTCGCTTTTCTCGTTACTTCCCAGCAGCACGTTGTCACGCACGGAGGAAGAAAAGAGTGTCGCTTCTTCAAAGGCCATGGCTATCTGACTTCTGAGGTCCCACCTGGTTAGGTCTCGGATGTCCACGCCATCAATCGTGATCGAACCCGAGGAAACCTCATAGAGTCTTGTGGTCAGTGCGGTCAGGGTGCTCTTGCCACAACCGGTCAACCCGATCAGGGCAACTGATTGGCCAGGCTCCAGCCGCAGGTTCACGCCATTGATTAGGTCCTGTGAATCAGCCGACGCGTCCGGATAACGGAAGTGAACATCGTGAAACTCGAGTAGCCCCTTGGGTTCTGCAATGTTCTTAGGGCTCTTGGGGTCTGCAATCAAATCTGGCTCGTCCAGCACTTCGTAAAAGCGAGCGGTAGCGGTTTTTGCCTCAAGGGTCATGCCGAGCAGGAAGCCAAGAGACTCGGTGGGCCAGCGCAGCACCATCGCTGTTGCCACAAACGCCACCAGGGTTCCAACACTCATTTGGTCATTGGCGGCAAACCAGACACCCGCAAATAGCGCCAATCCAAGTGCCACCTCAGGAATCAGGATCAAGTAAAGCCAGATGTTTGCGATCGCCTTGGCCTTGGTGATTTCCGTAGTTTTCAGCTCCGAGGCCTGAGAGGCGAACTGATCCGCAGCGAAGCCACCGCGACCAAAGGACTTCAGGACTCGAACACCGTGAACCGACTCCTCAACCCTGGTCGCTAAATCACCGGACTGGTCCTGCGCAAGCCTGGCAATAGTGCCGAACTTGCGCTCAAACTTGAAGCCCACTATCCAAATAGGCACTGATGCCACGGTGAAGATTAAGCCGAGGTAGAAGTTGTAGGTGAACAGGATGATTAGGCCCACAACCAGAGTGATGAAGTTTGCAATTAGCAGCACAATTCCAAAGCTCAACCATCGCCTGATCAGCCCAAGGTCTGCAACAGCCCTAGAGAGCAACTGCCCTGATGGCCAGCGGTCATGAAATGCCACTGGCAAATCCTGCAACTTAGCAAACAGCGTGTTGCGCATGTCCGCCTCTACGAACGTGCCGGGAGTTAGCACCAGCCAGCGCCTGAGCAAAACAAACAAGGCTTCCAGCACGCCCAACAGCAGGATCAGACCGACGGCGGGCAGCAGTGCTTCAATGCCGCCATCCATGAGTGAGTTCACCAAGCTTTGGAGAAATTGTGGAATTGAAAGCGCGACCAGGTGCGCGGCGATAGCCGCGATAATGCCAAGCGAGATTCGCCCTAGCGCTCTTCTCGCAAATGGGACAAGACGCCAGAGAGTCCTGACGGTTCCCAATTCTGAATGCTGCATTCAATCCTCCGCCACCTTTGGATTTCGGGCAGCCCTACAGAATAACACCGTCCAGGCAACAATAATTTCTAGTGGAAAAAGTGTCGCTCACCCGTGAAATACATGCTGATACCAGCTGCATTCGCAGCAGCAATTACCTCTTCGTCCCTAACGCTTCCGCCAGGCTGAACAACAGCCGAGATTCCAGCATCAAGCAAAACCTGGAGACCGTCGGCGAATGGGAAAAAGGCGTCCGATGCCGCAACTGAACCAGTTACCCTCTCCCCGGCACGGCTAACCGCTAGCCGGCAGGAGTCGAGCCTGTTGACCTGCCCCATGCCGATTCCAACCGCAGCCAAGTTCTTTGCCAGCAAAATGGCATTGGACTTGACCGACCGACAGGCGATCCAAGCAAACTCAAGATCGCGCATTGTTTCAGCGTCAACCGGTTCGCCAGAAACTAGCTGCCAGCTATCGGAGCTGAACTGATCGAAACCGTCCGACTGCTGAACAAGCATGCCGCCTGAGACCTGGCGATACTCTTGTTCAGGTCGCAGGTATGGACCTGCCAACTCTAGGATTCGTAGATTCTTTTTCTTCTTCAAAACCTCTAAGGCGTCAGCTTGGTAGCCGGGTGCAATGATCACCTCCGTGAACACCTCTGCAACAGCCTCGGCCATTTCTAGGCTCACTTCTTGGTTCGCTGCGATAACTCCACCGAATGCAGAAACAGGGTCGGTTGCGTGAGCTGCCAAATAAGCCTTGGCAATGTCGGACCCGACCGCCACTCCACAGGGGTTTGCGTGCTTAATGATCGCAACAGCAGGACTTGAGAAGTCATGCGCAGCGCGCAACGCGGCATCTGCATCAACAAAGTTGTTGTAGCTCATGTCTTTGCCAGAGTGCTGAGTCGCAGCTGCAATTCCAGCCGCAGTTGAGTCGGCGTAGATGGCAGCGGACTGGTGGGAGTTCTCCCCGTATCTAAGATCCTGCAGTTTTTCGAGGCTTAGGTTCACTGTCGTGGGGGCCTGCTCTCCAGCCAATTCTTGAGCGAACCAGTTGGCTACCGCCGAGTCGTAGCTGGCAGTGTGAGCAAACGCCTTATGCGCGAGCTGCCTGCGCAGTGACAGAGGCGCTCCTGCGCCATTGACAGCTTCGATAACCGTTGCGTAATCGGATGGATCAACAACAATTGCAACATTTGCGTGGTTCTTGGCGCTGGCGCGAACCATCGCCGGTCCCCCGATATCAATCTGCTCAATCACAGCTTCGCCCTGGGCGCCGGCGGCGACTGTCTCCACAAATGGATAAAGATTCACTACGACCAGCTCGAATGGCTTGATTGAGTGCTCGCGCAGCTCTTGCTGGTGCTTTTCACTCCTGAGGTCGGCAAGAATTCCACCGTGAATGGCTGGATGCAGGGTCTTGACCCTGCCATCTAGAGATTCTGGAAACCCGGTGACCTCTTTGACTTCGGTCACGTCAAAGCCTGCCGCAGCAATCTGCTTAGCCGTTGAACCAGTCGAAACCATTTGCACGCCTGCCGCATTGAGCGCCGTAGCCAATTCAATCAGTCCAGTCTTATCAGATACCGAAATCAGCGCCCGGTTGATTTTGACGTTGTCATGCATTACTTGCTTCTCCACTTATCTTTACCTTGCCAGTTGCGATGTCGCTGACAAGCTGGACCAACTGCTTGCGCTCAATGGTTTTGATTTGCTCGTGCAAATCGGCTTCGCTTATCCCCGCGGGAATCAAGAGCTCCTCTTGAACAATTACTTTGCCGGTGTCGACGCCTTCGTCAACAAAATGAATTGTCGCGCCAGTCTTAGTAGCGCCGGCAGCCAGAGCGTCTCTGACCGCATGCGCTCCAGGAAATTCTGGGAGCAGCGATGGGTGCATGTTTATCAGCCTCGGGCTCAAAGCCTTCACAACATTCGCGGGAAGAATTTTCATGAACCCTGCCAAAATCACAAGTTCTGGTTTTTGAAACTCAATGCTTTGAAGCAACACATCGCCCCAGGCCTGCTTGGAATCGAACTGCGAGGGTTCGACCACAAAGGTTGGGACACCAAACTGCTCAGCATGCTCAAGCCCCGCGCAGGCACGGTCTGAGCCGACTGCTAGGACTTTGGCGGGGAAAAGAGGGTTTGCCGCTTGCTTAAGCAGCGCCTGAAGGTTCGAGCCAGAACCAGAAACGAGAACAACAACCGAGAGCATCGCTAAAGTCTACTTTCGCTCAGATGCATCGGTGTAAGGCTTAGCGATAACAAGGGCCGCAATGAAGCTTGGAATCAAGACCTCCACGAATATCACTGCCGAGAACACCACAGAATCGGCGCCAACTAGACCGAGCCTGCCGGGACCAAAGCTTCCAGATGCCAGCGAGCTGATCAGGAAGGTCACAATGCTTGCCGAGAGTGCTGCGACAAAGGACAGTGACAATGCACCGGTGAGCCTTGTGCCGTACTCCCAGCGCAACTGATCGGCGTGCTTTGCAACAAACAGAGTTGCCAAAAGCGATGCGATTATTGGGACCAAAATAAACAGCAGGCCGCGTTCGGAACCGCCGACCGGAACTGCTGCGAATACCGGCAGTGCCGGGATCGGCCCAAGTTCAGTTGCAAATGGCGAGACGTAGGAGCCGTTGCCGATTGCGAATCCTGCTCCAGAAATCCAAGCAGCCCCGTAAACAATCAGGTTTGGCAGCACCGCCAATTGCCCAAGAGTCAGCATTACGCCGCCAAGAACGCTCAAGCCCAACCCCTGATAGAAGCCGATCACCTGCACCCAGCCGAATCCAAGCGCCAGCGCAATCAACACCGAGCTAGTCAAGATCAGAGTCGCAACAACTGACAGGCCAACCCGAACGCCAGGGTTGAGGGCAGTCCTAATGGACCAGTGGAGTTTTGAGTAGGCGCCGGCAGCCAGCGATCTTAGCCAAATTCGTTCCCTGGCCTCTGGGCCGTTTGCTCCTTCAAAGAGCTCGAATCTAGGTCCAGAAACTGAAGCAATCACGAGCAGTGAGCCAAACAGAAGTGCTGGGATGTAAATGGGGGCGTACTGATCGACCAAAACCGCGGGATCTGCCGCCAGAGCGCTCAGCCCGTAACTGATGCCGCCAAATGCAACAGCACCGCCTAGCCATGCTGGCCAGAGCGAGCTTGAAGCTGAGAGGCGGTGACCAATTCTGATCGCCATCATGGCGATGACCATTGTCAGCCCAAGCGGCAACGCTGTCATGTAAAAGGCATCGAAACTGAAGCCGACTATCTGACCGCTAGCGAAACCAATCGGGACGCCGCAAGCAAGCAAGAAGGCGTAGACGGCCACTTTCAGAGCAACAATCCATTCAATTTGGCCGTCGCCCTCAATAAACCAGGCAAGTGTGAGCGGGGCAACAATGATGCCGACCACCGTGGCAATGATAATCAGTGCCTGCAGTGCGGCTATGGCGAAACTAAGCCCCCGATTCACGGCTCGCTAGAGGTTTGCGATGATATCGCGCATCAAGCTGGCGGTCTCTGAAGGAGTCTTTCCAACCTTGACGCCAACGGCCTCAAATGCTTCTTTCTTTGCCTGAGCAGTTCCAGCAGACCCAGAAACAATCGCACCGGCGTGACCCATGGTCTTGCCCTCTGGAGCTGTAAACCCGGCAACGTATGCAACGACTGGCTTGGTAACGTGCTTGGAAATATACTCAGCAGCCTTTTCCTCGCTGTCACCACCGATTTCACCAATCAAAACAATCGCCTTGGTCTCTGGATCATTCTCAAAGGCCTCAAGCGCATCGATGTGGGTGGTACCGATGACTGGGTCGCCACCGATTCCAATACCGGTTGTGAAGCCGATATCGCGAAGCTCAAACATCATCTGATAGGTCAGAGTTCCGGACTTGGAAACAAGCCCAATTGGACCCTGTCCGGTGATGTTCCATGGAGTAATTCCAGCATTTGACTGGCCCGGGCTGATGATTCCAGGGCAGTTAGGACCAATAAGCCTGGTCTTTAGCCCCTTCTCAACGTTGTAGGCCCATGCAGATGCTGAGTCGTGAACTGGAATGCCCTCGGTGATTGCAACAGCCAACGGAATCTCGGCATCAATTGCTTCGATAATCGCCGCCTTTGCAAAAGCTGGTGGCACGAAAATAACAGAGACGTTTGCCCCGGTTTCAGCCATCGCCTCTTGAACCGTGCCGAATACCGGCAACGACTTGCCCTCAACCGCTACGGTCTCTCCCGCTTTTCTTGGGTTTACACCGCCGACGATGTTTGAGCCACCAGCCAGCATGCGCTGGGTGTGCTTCATTCCCTCAGCACCAGTCATGCCCTGAACGATGATGCGGGAATCTGAGTTTAGAAAAATTGCCATGATTTACTTTCTTACCTGTTCGCCAGCTCGGCTGCGGTGCTCGCGCCACCATCCATGGTGTCTGCCAGCGCCACCAGTGGGTGGTTGAATTCCTTCAGAATGGTTCGACCTTCGTCGACATTGTTGCCGTCTAGCCGCACGACCAATGGCTTGGATGCCTTTGAACCAAGAGTGTTCAGCGCACCAACGATTCCGTTTGCAACGGCGTCACAGGCGGTGATTCCACCGAATACGTTTACGAACACGCTCTTGACCTGTGGGTCATTCAAGATCACGTCGAGTCCTGCTGCCATTACCTCGGCTGATGCTCCACCACCGATGTCAAGGAAGTTAGCTGGCTTTACGCCGCCGTGGCTTTCGCCGGCATAGGCAACGACATCCAAGGTCGACATCACAAGTCCGGCACCGTTTCCAATGATTCCAACTTCGCCATCAAGCTTCACGTAGTTCAAGTCCATTGCCTTGGCCTTAGCCTCCAATGGATCCAAAGCATCGCGCTCCATCTGATCGCGCTCGTGACGGAAGTCAGCGTTCTCATCCAGAGTGACCTTGCCGTCCAGGGCAAGAATCTGGCCGTCCTCGGTTAGAACCAGTGGGTTCACCTCGACTAGAGTCGCGTCTTCTTTTTCAAAGACTTCATAGAGCTTCACGATCACGTCGCTCACGGCATCAACCAGTTCGTCTGGGAAGCCACCGGCTTTGGTGATCTCGACGGCCTTGGCCTTGTCGATTCCACTTACCGCAGAAACTGGAATCCGAGCCAGCGCCTCTGGGCGCTCAACTGCAAGCTGCTCAATCTCCATGCCACCCTCTACCGAGCAAAGCGACAGGAAGGTTCTGTTTGAGCGGTCTAGCAAGACTGAAAAGTAGAACTCCTGAGCAATCTTCGCTCCCTGAGCAATCATCACGCGCTTGACGACGTGACCCTTGATGTCCAGCCCGAGGATTTCCTCGGCCTTTTCTTTTGCTTCCTGGGGACTGTGAGCGACTTTAACGCCACCGGCCTTGCCGCGCCCTCCAGTTTTTACCTGGGCTTTGACAACAACGGTGCCGCCAATTGCGGCAGCTGCAGCTTCAGCTTCTTCAGGTGTATCGGCGATTCGACCTTGTAAAACTGGAACTCCGTAGTTTTCAAAAAGGTCGCGGGCTTGATATTCAAATAGATCCACAGTGGTCTTTCAGTTCTTGAGCCAACGTTCAACCACATAAGTCTAGCGATTCAAAAAACCTAATTTGAACTTAGATCTTGGATATTGGTGCCATTTTCACCAAGAGCCGCTTGGTCACGCCAGAATCAAACCGAACCTCGGCGGTTTGTCTAGGGTTTGTGCCAGAAACGGTGATGACTTGCCCGTTGCCAAAAGTGTCGTGATTGACCTTGTCACCGACCGCCAATTCAAGGTCCTTATTATCCCGAAGCGCACTTGGGGTGTTGATGGCGCCCTTCCAACTAGGCGATGGGCGATCCGGACGGCTCGCGGTGCTGGAAATCGAACGCTCAGTTCCTTCGGCCTCCACAAGCTCTTGGGGAATGTCCGCCAAGAACATTGAGGCCATGAACCCGGAGGTATTGCCAAAAAGAGTGCGCTGCAGCGCATGAGAGATGAAGAGCTGCTCCCTGGCCCTGGTCATTCCCACGTACATCAGCCTGCGCTCTTCCTGCAGTCCACCCGGTTCATCGAATGCGCGAATGTGAGGCAGGGTTCCCTGCTCAAGCCCGATCATGAACACGACCTGGTATTCGAGTCCCTTTGCCGTGTGCAGGGTCATCAGAGACAAGCTTCCGGATTCGTCTTCAATCTCATCTGCGGCTGCAGCCAGCGTCACCTCAGCCAAGTAGTCGGCTACGGTTCCCTCCGGATACATCGCCTGCCATTCGTAGAGTTGCCCCAGCAGTGCATCAAGGTTTTCGACCCGGGCCTCGTCTTGAGGATCTCTGGAAATCTCTAACTCATTTCGATATCCAGACCTGGTCAGAGCAACCTTCAGCACATCAGCTGGTCCATCGGTGGCAGTCATTGCCTCGAGCTCGTTCAGCAGCTCGCCAAAGCCCTGCACCGCTGCAGTGAGCTTTGGCCCAAGACCCATGTCACTTGAGTAGAGCAGCGCCTGCCTGAAACTAATTTCGTTGTCGCGCGCTAGCTGGGCAATCTTCAGCTCTGTTTTTTGCCCAATGCCGCGGGCCGGAGTGTTGATAACTCGCCTGACCGCTTCATCATCTCTGCCGTTTGAAATCGCCGAAAGGTAGCCAAGTGCGTCCTTGATTTCCTTGCGCTCAAAGAACTTCAAACCACCGATAACGGCATAGGGAATTAGCTGACTCTTTAGTTCGGCTTCCAGGGGTGGCGTCAATGAGTTGGTTCGGTAGAGCACCGCCATGTCTCGGTAATTCACGCCCTCCTCGTGGAGCTTTTTGACTCTATCCACAACAAAAGCTGCCTCGTTGCGCTCGTCGTAGCCAGTGAATAACACGACCTTGTTACCAGCTCCAGAGTCGGTCCACAGGTTCTTAGCCGGACGATACGGGTTCTGCGAAATGACGGAGTTTGCAGCCGAAAGAATGTTCTGGGTTGACCGGTAGTTTTGCTCCAACAGAATCGTCTTGGCCCCAGGAAAATCACGCTCAAATTCGGTGATGTTTCTGATGTCCGCGCCACGGAATGCATAGATCGACTGATCCGAGTCACCAACGACCGTCAAGTCTGATGGCCCCAATTGCTCACCGGTCTTGTCATCGTAATTCGCGTATTCGTCAGGCAGTGGTTTCGTGAACTCGCGAATCAGCGCATATTGGGCGTGGTTGGTGTCCTGATACTCATCAACCAGGATGTGCCGAAAGCGCTTCTGGTACCTTGCCCTCAGCTCTGGGAAAGCCTGCAGCAGCCCGACCGTTTCTGATATCAGGTCATCGAAATCGAACGCGTTATTGCGTCGAAGCTCATTGGTATATGCCTGAAACACATCGGCAACGATGCGCTCCTTGGGATTGGATCGATCGGAATTGCGAGCGAAGTCCTCTGCATCCTTCAGTTCGTTCTTAGCATTCGAAATGATGGCTGCAGCTTGCGCCGGCTTGATGTCAGCATCCTCCGCCCCTGCCTCGCGAAGCAGCCGCCTGAGTAGCGCTCTGGTGTCACCGGTGTCATAAACGCTGAAGTTGGAATCGTGGCCGAGCCGGTCAGCTTCGCGCCTCAAAATCTGCAAACAGGCCGAGTGGAAGGTCTTCAGCCACATCCCCTGTCCCGCCTGTCCAATCAACTGCTCGACTCGCTCGCGCATCTCAGCTGCAGCCTTATTGGTAAAAGTGATTGCCAAAATCTGCGAGGGCCAGATTTCCTTATTGGCCAAGAGGTGGGCCATGCGGTGGGTCAGCACTCTGGTTTTTCCGGATCCCGCTCCAGCAACTATCAGAAGTGCTCGACCGCGGTACTGAACCGCCTCCTGCTGCTGCGGATTCAACCCAATCAGCAAGTCATCCGGGTTCGTATTATCAAAAATCTCTAAGGACATCGCCTCGTAGCCTAGGTGAGGTCTGCGACTGTTTTGAGTAGCAAGTCGGGCTGGTCGGCAAAGATTCCGTCAACTCCGGTTGCAACCAAGCGTTCAAACCACTTTTCTAAATTGCCCTCAGCTGTCTCGGCCCTGGCAGTGAAGGCATAGAGAGGCAGGCCGGTTGCGCGAACCCGCTGAACTAGATCACCAGACAAAACCATCGACATCGCAACCGAAAGACCATCAAACTCCCGAGCAATTTCTGCAAGAAGCTCATCGGTGAGGCTTGACTCACCAGCTGGAAGAGTGTCCCTCGCGCTGAGGAAAACGCAGTCGACTGACTCTGGCATCTCCTTTCGAACCCTAGCCAGAAAGTCAAACTCAAAGCACTCCAGGGTTATCTTCATTCCGCGTTCAACAAAGTTGCTCTCGGCAAGCAACTTTGAGACTGCGCCAATCGGATCCAGGCCAAGCTGTTCAAAGTAAGCCCCGTGCTTGAACTCAATGATCAGGTGCTTTTTATCAAAAGCCGGGTTCTGAAGCACTTGTTTCAAGGTTGGAATAAAGAATCTGCCATCGAAGGCGGCCGACTCGGTCCTGCCATCTGGGTAACGCTCTTTGGCTCGAAGTCGCTGCAGGTCCTCAAGTGTTAGTTCATCTACCTTGGTCGAAAGAAAACTGTGATTGCCGATGTCGGTAGTGCTGACAAGGTCTAGATCGTGACGAATGACTGGGTGTCCGTCTTTTGTGAAGACCACGTCAAACTCAACCGCATCTGCACCCTGATCAAAAGCTAATTCCAGTGACTCCATGGTGTTTTCCGGCAGGTAGCCGCACGCCCCACGGTGGCCAAAAACTAACACGCTATTCCCATTCAATCGTGCCGGGAGGCTTCGAAGTGATATCCAGCACAACTCGGTTCACATCGTGAACCTCATTTGTGATTCGGTTTGAGATCTTTGCGAGCAAGTCATAGGGCAGCCTTGACCAGTCAGCGGTCATCGCATCCTCAGACGAAACTGGTCGAAGCACGATTGGGTGTCCGTAGCTGCGGCCGTCGCCCTGAACGCCAACCGACCTCACCTCTGCCAGGAGCACAACTGGGCACTGCCAAATCTCTTTATCCTGGCCAGCCTTTGTTAGCTCCTCGCGAGCAATCGCATCTGCCTGCCTCAAAAGATCCAGGCGCTCCTTGGTTACCTCACCAACGATTCTGATTCCAAGGCCAGGTCCGGGGAACGGCTGCCTAGAAACAATTTCGTCTGGCAGCCCGAGCTCAGCACCGATTGCTCTGACCTCGTCTTTGAAAAGCTCGCGGAGCGGTTCGACCAACTCAAACTGCAAATCCTCCGGCAGCCCTCCGACGTTGTGGTGACTCTTGATGCCGGCGGTTGCACCGCCGCCAGATTCAACAACGTCCGGATAGAGAGTTCCCTGCACCAAAAACTTGATTGGCCTGTTATCCGCCTCGGCCTCGGCAACCAGTTTTGCCTCAGCCTGTTCGAAACTGCGAATAAATTCGCGCCCGATAATTTTGCGCTTTTGCTCCGGGTCGCTTACTCCCTTGAGAGCCTCAAGGAAAACATCCTCTGCACTCTCGGTCACCAGCCTGATTCCAGTGGCGGCTACGTAGTCACGCTCCACCTGCTCTTTTTCACCCTCGCGCAACAGACCGTGATCCACAAACACGGCAGTCAGCTGGTCACCAACGGCTTTGTGAACAAGCGCAGCAGCCACTGCCGAGTCAACGCCACCGGAGAGGCCACAGATCACCCGGGCATCACCAACCTGCGCGCGAATCTTCTCAACCTGTTCGGCAATTACATTTCCTGAATTCCAGGTCGGTGAAATTCCTGCGCCCTCATAAAGGAAGTTCTTAAGGACCTGTTGCCCCTGCTCGGAGTGCTTGACCTCGGGGTGCCACTGCACGCCGTAAATGCGCTTTTCTTTTGATTCAAAAGCGGCAACTGGGGTGGTTTGGGTGGAGGCTAGAACCTCAAATCCAGACGGCGCCTCCATAACCTGGTCGCCGTGGCTCATCCAGCAAATCTGAGTAACGGGCTGGTCACCGAGCAGTGTGCCGTTGACAGAAACGCTTAGCTCGGTAGCTCCGTACTCCCGCTTGCCAGTTTTATCTACTCGGCCGCCAAGGGCTGCAGCCAAAACCTGAAAGCCGTAGCAGATGCCGAGGATTGGGATTCCTAGCTTCAGAATGTCCGGGTCCAGCGAAGGCGACCCTGGTTCGTAAACACTTGATGGGCCTCCCGACAAAATGATTGCCACTGGGTCCTTTGCTGAAACTTCGCTTGCGGTTGCAGTGTGATGAATTATCTCGGAGTAGACGTTGGCCTCTCGGACCCGTCGGGCTATCAGCTGGGCATACTGAGCGCCAAAATCAACCACCAAAACCGGCTTCATTACTTACCTAACTCGTCGAGTTCAAGATGGGCTAGCTTCGCGTAGCGAGCCTCCGTATAGAAACTAAGTAGCGGCACTACGCCGCCCAGAGCAATCAACAAAAACCTAATAAAAGACCAACGCATCAGAGTCCATACTCTGAAATCAGCAAACAGGTAAACCACATAGAGCCAGCCATGGATGATCAGGATCCAGACAGTCAGGTTGATGCCAACCTCCGGCAATCCTTCGCCATCAACGCCGTACTGCTCAAAAGTCAGGAACCCGTTTGGCCCAAAAAGCCACAGGTCAAAGCCCAGGAACGGAAGTCGCCTAATTCCCCAAGTGATCATGAGCAGAATTAGGAATGTTCCGGTCACGTAGGACGAGACCTTGTAGAACTTAAGGACCTTCTGAATTTGTGGAACTTGGCTTGGATTCACACCTGACATGCAAACAAGTTTAGTTCTCGGAAAAGGCAGTCAAGACCTTGAGCGCTGCTGATTTTGCCTCATCGGCACTCTTGCCGGTCAGGGCAGCCTCAAAAACCTCTCTGGCTTGGTCTTGGGTCACCGCACTCAGCGCCGTTCTCACTGCGCCAACCTGGGAGCGTGAGGAAGAAACCGAGTGAAAGCCCATGCCGGCTAGCACCACAGCAAACGCTGGGTCAGAGGCTGATTCACCACAGACTCCAGAGTAGATTTTTGCATCAGCACAGTTCACGGCTATTTGCTCCAGCGCGCGAATCAATGCCGGCTGCCATGGGTTCAGCATCGCACCCAGGGCCGGGTTCATTCGGTCCGAAGCAAACAAATACTGCGATAGGTCATTGGTTCCAACGGAGATGAAGTCGAGCTTGCCTGCCAGTTGCGGAATTTCATAGACAAGGCTCGGGGTCTCCACCATCACGCCAACCTTGAAATCGCCTGCGCTTCTGGCGAGTTCTGCAAACTCAATGGCCTCCGAGTAGGTGGCGACCATAGGCGCCATGACCCAAACCTCGCGGCCGGACTCCACTCTTGCAAGCTCCAGACTTGCAAGCTGATCCAGGATGAAGTCTCGGTGCTGGTTGATAAGTCGGTATCCCCTGACCCCAAGCGCCGGGTTCTCTTCGTGACCCATGTCTAAAAATGGAACCGGCTTATCGCTGCCGGCATCAATCGTTCTGACGACAATTGGGCCCTGAGGGGCTGCGGAGAGAATCTCTGAGTAGGACTTTGCCTGAGCCTGGCGCGAGGGCTGTGTTTTTGCAGAAAGGTACAGCAGCTCGGTCCTGAATAAGCCAACCCCCTCCGCAGCTGAGGCTGCGGCGGCAATGGCGTCCTCTAGCGACCCAATGTTGGCTCGCACCGGAATGATCGGATCTTGGCTCTTGGCAATAAATGAGATCGGTCTGGTGGCATCAGAGGCTTGACCGCCAACAACGACCCGGTCCCCGACTGGGTCAACCAAAACCTGCATGCCGTCAACCAGTTCGGCTGCTTGCGAGCAGGAGACCACGGCAGGAATGGATTTTGAGCGACAAATAATTGCGGTGTGAGAGGTTGGGCCGCCCTGGATCGTGACAACCCCAACCACAGCGTCGGTGAATTGCGCGGTGTCTGCAGGAGAGAAATCTTCTCCAACAATTACAAACCTGCCCTCAGTGGGAAGCTTTAGTCCGATAGAAATGCCAGCGATACTCGCCGCCACCCGCTTCGCTAAATCGCGGATGTCATTTAGTCGCTCCTCGAAAGTTGCGTCACCGGCAAACAGTTCTGCATACTGCTCAACCGCATTGACAAATGCAGTTGCCGCATTCCAGCCAGATTCGATTTCGCCAACTGCAGTTTCAAAAAGTTCTTCGTCTTCCAGCAGCATCACTAGCGCCTCAAAAATCTCGGCTGAGGTCTC
>DDBH01000018.1:17323-55360 GCA_002333405.1 Micrococcales bacterium UBA2037
TTTTTTAGCTGCTGGGTCTGTGCGTCCTGGTCTCCTGAGTGCTTGGCAGGCGCTGGTAGTTCGGCGCTTGGCTTGACTCGAAATACTTCCGCGGCAATGGCCTCAAGGCCGACACCCATGCCGGTAAGGACGGCTCCGTTTGATAGCAAACCCTAGCCCTTTAGGAAATCTTGAATTTGCGAAATGATTGCCTGCGCGGTGGCGTCATCGTCAGCGTCAACTTCAACGGCGAGCTCCTCGCCGGTCTTTGCCTTCATTGCCATCATTCTTAGCGGTGAGTTGGCCTTCACTAGGTCCTCACCAGGCTTGCCCATGCGAACCTCTAAACCAGAGTCTTTGACTAGCTTTACGATCTGACCAGCTGGCCTAGCGTGTAGGCCAATTGGATCTAAAACGGTGACTGAGCCTTTGATTGTTGGCATGTTTCCTCCTGGATTTCTAGTGAAATACTAACTAACGCTTGTGGCGCAGTTGGTTGGTCATTTGTGACTAAGTGTCCGCTGGTGCTTCGCAACGGCTTCGGTTAGTTGCTGCTGAAGCGGATGGTCACTTGCAATGCCACACACCTCCAGAACAAACTCTGCCGGTGACAAACTGGCTAGCTTCTGGGCCAACATCTCCACCTCGGGATCTTCATCGTTGCGGAAGTCTAGGGCTGCCTCAATGACTTCCAGGAGTGCTGTTGGAGCCTCACCGTATTCAGCCAACTGAGCAGCTGGACCAATCAGTCGTTCGTAGCGCGAGAGCTTGCGCAGTGGTTGGCGTCCGACCCGTTCGACTTGATCATCAAGTGCGGGGTTAGCAAGGCGTTCAAGTGCCTTGCGCACGTACTGAGCGTGCTCATTGGCATCAAAACCGTGCCTGGTTACCAAGACCATCGAAGTCTCTTCCATAACCCTGGCGGTCACATCTCGGACGATGGGGTCAGTCAGCGCTTCGGCAATTGTCTTGTGGCCGTGGATCTGGCCGAGGTAGGAAATTGTTAGATGGGCGGTGTTTACCGTGTAGAGCTTGCGCTCGATAAATGGTGTCAAGTCCGAAACCAAATGAGCAGCAGGAATCTTCAGATCGTGGCCGCCGAGGCTGCTGACGTCAATAACCCATTCGCAGAAACTCTCCGCAAACACGTTTGGCTCTTCGCCTTCCGGTTGCCGCGGGACGATTCTGTCAACGGCAGTATTGGCGAAATAAACCCCCACTATTGGCAGGGTGGTCAATTCTGCGATTTTCGCCTGCAAGATATCGGTTGCATTGATGGCATTTTCGCAAGCCATTATGACCAGCGGCGCTTTGCTCTTACGGGCCTTCAGGCCCTCAGCAATTGCCGGTGCGATGAACGGCAGAATGTTTGTGCCGACGGAGGCGGTAATGATGTCCGCCTGACCAATTGCTTCTCGAAGTCGGTCTTGCTCGAGAGCCGAATTTAGAACTTCAAAGTTTTCGTAGTGGGTGCGCTTCTTTTCTTCGCCCAGCTCAACCAAGTCGTAGCCGTCGGAGGATCTAAGTTTGTCGATTAGGTCTTGATTTACATCAGCGAAGGTTACGAAGTAGCCGGCATCCTGAAGCACTGCGCCAATAAAGCCGCGGCCGATGTTGCCAGCACCGAAGTGGATTGCTCGCATAACTTACTTCCCGATCTCTGACTGCCGTGGTGTCCGGATTATTCGCCGGTGCCAAGCAGTAGCTCTGCTATTTCGGCAGCACTCTGGGAGTTTTGCAAAATAGCAAGTTTGTCTTCTTCTTGAATCAGCTCAGCCAAGTTGCCAAGGAGTTCAACGTGCCCATCGCCCTGAGAGGCAATTCCAAGCACGCAAGTTACCTCGTCGTCGCCCCAAGCTATTGGAGCAGTCAGCCTGACAAAGACCAGCTGATCAAAAATCACATGCTTCCGAGACTCGTCGGTTCCGTGAGGAATCGCAAAACCCATGCCGATGGCTGAGGGGAAGATCTGTTCCCGCTCCCACATCGCGTCGGCATATTCCTGAGTTATAGCGCCGAGCTCAAGCAGTAGTTGGCCGCAGATGTGCACAGCCTCCTCCGGAGAGGAGGCTGTGACATCTAGCTTTATTCCGGCCTGTTGGACGAGATTAGCCATCGCTAATGTCGTCCCCGGACTGAATGAGGGATACGACCTTGGCAATGTTTAGATCACCAATGAACATATCGAACATCACTACGACCGATCCAGGCACCGCCTGCTTGGCCCTAGAGCCAAGCCCGCGGTGGCAGAGAACTAGATCGTGTTCAGTGTCAGCCAGTTGATTCACAGGAGCGTGGGTCACCGAGACTCCCTGAGCCTTTAGCTGCTTAGCAAGCTGCTTAGCAACCATTACCGATGAGCCCATGCCAGCCTCGCAAGCAACAACAATGCTCTTTACTGAGGCACCAGATACTGTCGCCATGGGTGTTACTTACCCTTGTTTGCGGCGCTCTGGGCCTTTGCGGCATCCAGATCTGCAGCGTCGTCAGACTTTGAAGCCTTCAGGATGAAGAATGCAACAACGAATGAAACAGCCGCTGATAGCAAAATTCCAAGGAGAACACCGAAGTGGTTACCCGGAGGGGTCATTGCCATGTAGGCAAAGATCGATCCTGGTGATGGTGTTGCCACCAAACCAACGCCGGTAGCTGCGAAGGTCGCAACACCAGTGGCACCACCGGCAATCGCTGCAAGAACAACGATTGGCTTTAGTAGTACGTATGGGAAGTAGATCTCGTGGATTCCACCAAGGAAGTGGATCACGATTGCACCTGGAGCTGAACCACGAAGGATCTTCGGTCCTGCCAACCAGAATGCAAGCAAGATTCCAAGACCAGGTCCTGGGTTTGACTCAAGCATGAACATGATTGACTTGCCGGTTGCTTCCGCCTCAACCGCACCAATTGGTGCAAGAACACCGAAGTTAATGGCGTTGTTTAGGAACAAGATCTTCGCAGGCTCAATCAGAATTGATGCAAGTGGCAAGAATCCTGTGTCAACTAGCACCTTCACGCCGCCTCCAAGAACATCTGAAATGGAGTTAACAGCTGGACCGATTCCCAGGTAACCAAGGATTGCCATCAGCATTCCAGTGATACCAAGTGAGAAGTTACCAATCAACATCTCGAAGCCTGGAGGGGTTACTGGGTCAAGCACGCTGTCAATCTTCTTAAGGATCCAAGCTGCTAGAGGACCAATAAGCATGGCGCCTAGGAACATTGGGATTGAAGTTCCAACGATTACACCAACAGTTGCAACAGCACCGATAACGGCACCGCGCTGACCGTGTACCAAACGTCCACCGGTGTAACCGATAAGGATTGGTAGCAGGTTGATGATCATTGGGCCGACCATTGAGCTCAACTGCTCATTTGGCAACCAACCGGTTGGGATGAACAATGCAGTCAGCAAACCCCATGCGATAAACGCACCGATGTTTGGAATTACCATTCCTGCAAGATTGCCACCGATCTTCTGTACTGAAGCTCGCCAGCCCGAGTGACCTCCGTCACCAGTAGGGATAAAATTAGCCATTGGGTACTACCTTCCTAATAAGGGGTTGTATTTATTGATAAAAACCAATTGATCCGCCAGCAACTGCGCAGGAGACTCAATTGATTCCGTTTTTCTTCCATTGACCTCGGCAACGAGCCAATGAAACCTAGTGTCTTGCAAGAGCGACCTCCACCCCTGCCGAAACCATTGCATCGGTGAAGTTTTCATCCACATCGATGTTGGTCACGATTCGATCAAAGTCTTTGAAGGCAGCGAACTTCGCTGGATAGGTAGAGCCGAACTTGCTGCTGTCAGCCACCAAAATACGCTCTTGAGAATTGGCCATCATGGTTTTTTTTACCAGCGCCTCGTCGGTGTCGAATGCCGTCACTCCAGCGGCCAGTGAAAAGCCGTTGGCTCCGATGAAACTCACAACCGCGTTCAGTTCCTTCAGGTCCTCGCAAGTCTTTGCCCCAACGGCACTCAGGGTCGCAGGCCGAATCTTGCCGCCGAGGACATAAGTCTGAGTTGTTGAGTCCGCGATCAGCCTGGCAAGTGTGAGGTTGTTGGTCACGACCAGCAAGCCCGGCTTGTCGCGCAGATGAGGCGCCAGGGTCTCGGTGGTGGTTCCACCATCAACGAAGATGCATCCCTCCTGCGGGATGAAGCTGGCAGCGACGTTTCCAACCAGTTTCTTCTTGTCAGGGTTGTGGCCGTAACGCTCCGGAATTGTGTACTCGTGTGCAAAACGCTCCAGCGCAATTGCTCCGCCGTGAACTCTCCTTAGAACCCCGCGGCGCTGAAGCACATCTAGGTCTCTTCTAACGGTTTCTACGGCTACATCCAGAGAATTGGCAGCGACGTTTGCGTCTAGGCGACCCTCAGTGCGAGTCCACTCGCTCAACTTGAGTCTGCGCTCTTCTGCCAACATCGTTGTTGTCTCCGAAACTGTCTGGTTTGCACGTTACATTGCCAAATTAGCAGGGTTTTCTCAGCTAAAAAGATAGAAACGGACAAAAAACCACATAAAAAGGTAACAATTCGGTTACGTGGCTAGTCGCTCTCGCTCGTCTTGAACCAAGCGCCACCACAGATAAAAAGCAACCAGCGCAAAGAATGCCCACTCCAGCGTGTAAAACGCGGTGAGCCAGTTGATCTCTAGGGACTGATCTCGAATGTCGATCAGAATCGGCTCGGCACCGAGGCTAATTCCATCGGTCACAATCACATAAACCGGGTAGCTGACAAACTCTTGGCCCTGATAGAGATTTACCAATTGAGCAAGGGCAACCGAGCCCAGGATCGGCTCGCCCTCATAGAAAAGCTCGGTGTCGGCAACCGGGTCACTTGGCTCCACATAACCGGTGATGCTGAAGCTTTTTTCGGGCAACCCCTGCCGGATTTGAATCAGGTCATCAATCTCGGTGGAAAAGGCAAGTGCCAGGGTCAGACTGGCAGGGCCTTGCTCTAGCTGAACCAAGCTGTTTGTTATCAGCCAGTAACCCTCAACTAAACCATCATCCCGAAACTGAAGCCGGTTATCGACGATAAAAGTCTGGCTTGGGTTCAGCGTGGCCTCAACTGTTGCGAGCCTGTCAAAGGACCCAGGCTGAATGTAGCCGGGGCCGGCAAGTTCTGAAAGGGCAACCGGGGCCGCCTGCTCTTGGCTCACCCCGACATAGCTAAAGGTTCTGGAGAGTTGCCACTGCATCAACAGCGAGAACACAATTGCCACCAAGGCCGCTAGCGCTAGCCCCCCGATCCATTTCGGTTGCCTGGCAACTGAGAAAAAGCTTGGCTTCATCTATTGATAGTTATTCACGACTACATCAACACGTTGGAATTCCTTGACATCGGAATACCCGGTGGTGGCCATTGATCGTCTTAGTGCACCCATGATGTTGACGGTTCCATCTGCAGAATTGCTAGGGCCATTTAGGACCTGCTCCAAAGGAGCGTGGGTTCCCACGAACACGCGCCTGCCCCTTGGCAAAGATTCGTTCACCGCTTCTGGGCCCCAGTGCCAACCCTGACCTGGTGCCTGACTAGCTCGAGCCAAAACAGTTCCCAGCATCACGGCATCCGCTCCACAAGAAATCGCCTTGACCATATCCCCTGAGGTTCCAAGCCCACCGTCAGCAATAACGTGAACATAGCGACCACCGGATTCATCCATGTAGTCGCGCCTTGCCGCTGCCACATCTGCAACGGCGGTTGCCATTGGTGCGTGAATTCCAAGAACTTTTCTGGTTGCGCTAGCCGCGCCTCCACCAAAGCCAACCAGCACTCCGGCTGCTCCGGTTCTCATCAGGTGCAATGCCGCGGTGTAGGTCGCTGCCCCGCCAACAATCACCGGCACGTCAAGCTTGTAGATGAATTCCTTCAGGTTCAAAGGCTCCGACTGCTGTGAAACATGCTCGGCGGAAACGGTGTTGCCGCGAATCACAAACATGTCCACCCCAGAGCGAAGCACCACATCAGCAAACTCTGCAGTTCGCTGTGGCGAAAGCGCTCCAGCTACTGTCACTCCCGCCGCGCGGATTTCACCCAGTCGCGCTTCAATAAGCTCTGCCTGAACTGGCTTTGAGTAGACCCGCTGCAAAACGGCAGTCGCGTCCTCATCCTTGGCAGCTGCTATTTCCGCAAGCTGCTGGGTTGGGTCTTCATATCTGGTCCAAAGACCTTCTAGGTCCAGCACCCCAAGTCCACCGAGTTTGCCCAACTCAATTGCCGTGGCTGGGCTCATTGCAGAATCTGCTGGTGCAGCAATAACTGGCATTTCAAACTGAAAGGCATCAATGCTCCAGCTGGTGGAAACATCCCTCGGGTCACGAGTTCTTCTGGTTGGAACAATTGCAATGTCATCAAAAGCAAAGCCGTTGATTGCGCGCTTGGAGCGGCCGATCTCTATTTCAGTCATTTATCTGCCTAACGAGTTCCGTAATTTGGCGCTTCAATGGTCATTTGAATGTCATGAGGGTGCGATTCGCGCAAACCAGCCGCTGTGATGCGCACAAACTTACCGTTCTGCTGAAGTTCCGGGATGGTAGCCGCACCAACGTAGCCCATCGAGGCTCGAAGGCCTCCAACTAGCTGGTGAACAACGGTTGGGACTGTTCCGCGATAAGGGACTCTTCCCTCAATTCCCTCAGGAACAAGCTTGTCTTCGCGAAGCACGTCGTCTTGGAAGTAGCGGTCCTTGGAGTAGGACTGAGCCTTGCCCCTTGACTGCATGGCGCCCAGAGAGCCCATTCCTCTATATGTCTTGAATTGCTTGCCGCCGACATAGGTAATGTCGCCGGGGGCCTCGTCAGTTCCCGCGAGCAATGACCCAAGCATTACCGCATTCGCGCCTGCGACCAATGCCTTGGCAATGTCGCCTGAATACTGCAGACCGCCGTCTGCAATCACAGGGATGCCGGCTTCCTTGGCTGCGAGCGCCGCCATGTGAACAGCGGTGACCTGTGGCACACCAACTCCTGCAACCACCCGAGTGGTGCAAATCGACCCCGGACCAACTCCAACCTTCACACCATCGGCACCGGCGTCAACAATTGCCTTCGCACCCTCACCGGTTGCCACGTTTCCACCCAAGATGTCGGTGTTCTTGGCAAACGGTTCACTCTTTAGCTTTTTGATCATGTCCAGGACTGCCGAATTGTGGCCATGGGCTGTATCGACAACCAGAATGTCCACCCCGGTCTCAACCAGGGCCATTGCTCGCTCCCAGGCATCCGGCCCGACACCCACAGCAGCGCCAACTAGCAATCGGCCCGCTCCATCCTTGGACGCGTTCGGGTACTTTTCGCTCTTGTCGAAGTCCTTTACGGTAATCAGGCCCTTGAGCTTTCCGGCATCATCGACCAGCGGAAGCTTCTCGATGCGGTGCTGAGCCAGTAGGGCCATCGCTTCGTCTGGGTTGATGCCGGTCTTACCGACGATTAGTGGCATTGGAGTCATGACGTCTTTAACTAACGTGGTGGTTCGCTGAACTTCCAAAACAAAGCGCATGTCTCGGTTGGTTACGATTCCAACCAGTTTTCCGTCTTCATCGATAACCGGCAGTCCAGAGACTCGATAGCGCCCGCATAGGTCGTCGACCTCTTGAATGGTTGCATAAGGAGTGGTGGTCACAGGATGAGAAACCATTCCGGCTTCACTGCGCTTTACCAAATCAACCTGGTCCGCCTGTTGCTCGATCGAAAGATTGCGGTGCAGGATGCCGAGGCCACCCTGCCTGGCCATGGCAATTGCCATTCTGGCTTCGGTCACGGTGTCCATCGCCGATGAGATCAGTGGGATGTTGATGCTGATGTTTCTAGAGATCCGGGAGGCTGTGTCTACTCCGGATGGAACCACATCTGATTTGCCAGGAAGCAGCAGGACATCGTCGTAGGTGAGTCCAATCAGGGAAAAAGGGTCTGACAGCTCCAAAATAACCTCGCAACGGCTCGGGATAAGTGTTCTCCAATCCTACAGAGCGATTGGCACCTGGACCCAGGCAAAGTTTTTTATTACAAATAGGTACACGAATTTTGTGTATGGTTGAGCGCTGGTATTGTTTTTCAATACCCGTTATTGGGACAAACGTGAGCAGAGACGCTCACCCAGATTTGGAGGACAGGTGAATTTCCTCTCCGTGGGCAATCCAAGAAGATTGCTAAAACTATTAATTGTCGTCTTTACCTCACTGATTATCGGTCTTGGCCTGCTCACACCAGCCAACGCCGACACAGTCGGTGAAGAGTATGACTACGCCGTTCTCGGAAACGTGAAGATCGAAGGTGTGGCCGTCGGTGGCGTCCGCATGCTGGTAGAAGGTGCCGGCTACTCAGCCGAGACTCTCACCTCCGATGATGGAAGCTGGTTGATTGGCGTTCCGTCAAAGGACGTTTACTCGGTGACCCTAGATGAGAGTACACTGCCGGCAGGAGTTGTTGTTCTCGAGGGCGAGCCCACCCAGGAAGTTGAGCTTGGCCTGTCGGGCCGAGTCGTAATGAACTTCTTCATTGGTGAGGGCGAGCGGAACGAGGTTTCCTTCGTTGACCAGTTCATTTCTAGATTTATTTACGGCATCAACTTCGGTTTGATGCTGGGCCTTGCCTCCGTTGGCCTCTCATTGGTCTTCGGAACAACAGGTCTTTCCAACTTTGCCCACGGTGAGATGGTTACCTTCGGTGCCGTTGCAGCCCTGGTGTTCGGTGTGTTCATGCAGCTGCCGATCTGGGTGGCAATCCCACTGGCCGTCATTGCTTCGGCCGGCATGGGGTGGTCATTGGATGCGGGTCTGTGGAAACCTCTTCGAAAGCGCGGTCTTGGAATCGTGCAGCTGATGATTGTTTCCATCGGTCTGTCGCTAACCATGCGCTACATCATTCAGTTCTTCATCGGTGGTGGAACAGAGCAGTTGCCAGGATTTGACTCACCGAAGATCTCGCTGTTTGGTGCCGTAGCACTGTCAACAAACGACCTTTACTCCATGGGAATCTCGATTGCAGTAATCATTGGATTTGCGGTTTGGCTAATCAAGACCAAGACCGGTAAGGCCACCAGGGCGATCTCAGACAACCCTGACCTGGCTGCTGCCTCTGGTATTGACGTTGACAAGGTGATTCGAATTGTTTGGATTGTGGCCGCGTCTCTAGCTGGTCTTTCCGGTGTGCTTTGGGCTTACTTCCGACCGGGAATCAAGTGGGACATGGGAACCCAGATCCTGCTACTAATCTTTGCCGCTGTGACCCTTGGTGGTCTCGGAACCGCATTCGGTGCTCTAATTGGTGCCCTGATCGTGGGTATCTTGGTGGAGACCTCGGGAATGTTCATTCCTGCAGATTTGAAATATGTTGGTGCGCTAGTCGTACTAATTGGTGTCCTGATGTTCAGACCGCAGGGCATCATGGGTCGAAAACAGAGAATTGGATAGGAGGTAGCTCATGGACTGGGGAACAATCATAAATAACACCTTGGCTGGGCTGCTAACGCCCACCACAATCGCTTTCGCACTTGCAGCTCTCGGGCTTGCGATGCACTTCGGTTTCGCCGGGCTTTTGAACTTCGGTATTGCCGGCTTCATGGCCATCGGTGCCTACGGCTACGCAATCTCGGTGCTCACATTTGGCTTGCCATGGTGGCTAGGCATGATCATCGGTGTGCTGGGATCAATCGCATTCGCAATCCTTTTGGGCGTTCCGACCCTGAGGCTTCGTGGCGACTACCTGGCAATTGTGACCATTGCGGCGGCTGAAATTGCTCGACTGCTGTTCCTGACCACTGCCTTCACCGATGTGACCGGTAGTGCCGACGGACTGTTTGGTTACAACTCGGCTGGTGGCTTCACCTCTGCTAACCCGTTCCCTCCAGGCAGCTATGGCTTTGGCCCATGGACCTACAACTCAGAAACCCTTTGGGTACTGACCTTCGGTCTTGGCGTGCTTGCGGTCTGCATTTGGCTGCTATGGGCTCTGATGCGCTCTCCTTGGGGACGCGTTATCAAGGGAATCCGTGAGGACGAGGACGCTGTTCGCGCACTCGGTAAGAACGTCTTCGCCTACAAGATGCAGGCGCTAATCATCGGTGGTGTCTTCGGTGGCCTGGGTGGAATTGTTTACGCCGCCTTCGCAAACGTCTCCCCTGGTGTTTACGTCACCTCGATCACATTCTTTATCTGGACCGCGTTGTTGCTCGGTGGAGCAGCGACCATCTTTGGTCCAGTTATCGGTTCCGTAATCTTCTGGGTGCTGCAGGCGTTCCTGTCGAACATTCTGCCGGAGCTTGCCATCAACGGCATCCTGCCAGTGGATGGAACACAGGCTGCAACCCTAAGGTTCGTGCTGGTGGGTATCGGATTGATGCTGCTGGTTATCTACCGACCACAAGGTATTTTTGGAGACAAGAGGGAGATGACCTTTGTCAAGTAACGAGACTCCACAAAAAGCAACCGGGCTTCACGTCGGCAAGGCTGAGCCCGGCTGCAAGAAGACCGACCCAATGTTGGTAATCGACCATGTCAAAAAGAGCTTCGGTGGTCTGACTGCCGTTGACGTCGAGCACCTAGAGATCCCAAAGAATGCAATCACTGCATTGATTGGACCTAACGGTGCCGGTAAGACAACTCTGTTCAACCTGTTGACAGGCTTTGACACCCCAGACACCGGAACCTGGAGCTTTGAGGGCACTTCGCTTTCTGGAGTTCCAAGCTTCAAGGTTGCTCAAATGGGACAGGTTCGAACCTTCCAGCTAACCAAGGCACTGAGCCTATTGACCGTTTTGGACAACATGAAGCTTGGCGCAAAGGACCAGGCTGGCGAGGGAATCTTCAAGTCACTATTTCCTCGGTTCTGGAAGAAGCAGGACGCGGAAATTGAAGTCAAGGCAATGGAGCTACTAAAGCGCTTCAAGCTCGACACCAAGAAGGAAGACTTTGCGGCATCACTATCCGGTGGTCAGCGAAAGCTTCTGGAAATGGCCAGGGCGCTAATGACCGACCCAGTTCTAGTGATGCTGGACGAGCCAATGGCTGGAGTGAACCCAGCCTTGACTCAGTCACTGCTTGAGCACGTTTTGAACCTAAAGAATGACGGCATGACCGTTCTGTTCGTTGAGCACGACATGCACATGGTTCGGCACATTGCCGACTGGGTTGTTGTGATGGCAGAAGGCAAGGTTGTTGCCGAGGGGCCGCCTGACACCGTGATGAAGGAGCAGGCAGTTATCGATGCCTACCTAGGCGCCCACCAGGACACTGACCTGGGTGTAATCACCGGAAGAATTGACACCATCAACGAGGAGGAGAGCAAATGACCCGAGTCGTAGATGTTCAGAATCTAACCGCTGGCTACCTACCTGGAGTCAACATCCTAAACAGCGCGAACCTTTACGCTGACAAGGGTGAGCTGATTGGAATCATTGGCCCTAACGGTGCCGGTAAGTCGACACTACTGAAGGCAATCTTCGGACTGGTAAAGGTTCGTGAAGGTTCCATCACCCTAAATGGCGAAAGCATTGTTGGCCTGAAGCCAAACCAGCTGGTTGCTAAGGGTGTCGGTTTCATTCCACAAACCAACAACGTGTTCCCATCGCTGACCATCGAAGAGAACTTGCAGATGGGTATCTTCCAGGACCCAAAGCACTACAGCGAGCGTCTTGAGTTCGTTGTTTCAATCTTCGAGGAACTAGGCAAGAGGCTGAAGCAGCGTGCTGGTTCACTCTCAGGTGGTGAGCGTCAGATGGTTGCCATGGGCCGCGCTCTAATGATGGACCCAGCTGTTCTGCTGCTGGACGAGCCATCAGCTGGTCTTAGCCCGGTTCGTCAGGACGAGGCGTTCCTAAGAGTTTCAGAGATCAACAAGGCTGGCGTTACCTGCATCATGGTTGAGCAAAACGCCCGTCGCTGCCTTCAGATTGCCGACCGCGGTTATGTTCTAGATCAGGGCACCGACGCCGTCACAGGCACCGGTAGAGAGCTTCTGAACGACCCTCAGGTCGTTGGCCTATACCTTGGAACTCTTGGCACCTAAGAAACGAGCCCCAAATGGCTCGGCAATTGGAGTCGGGGTTGCAATTGGGGCTGCAGTTGGAGTCGCAACTGACAACCTGGGCCTGTGGATTGCTTTGGGTGTTGCCCTTGGGGCAGCAATTGAAGTGAGTTATCGCAGATCCAAATAGAGTTGCCAACCCCGTTTAGTTGACGCACAGTAATCCTTCGGCCTTGCCGAGGGATTACTTCTTTAAGTGGCTTCAGCGCCTGGCGAAACCTGTTTGCCGGCGGCTCTGAATCAACGAGCTGGCGACCCGGGCTTACTGCCCTTCAGTGCTGCGATGGTCGAGGACCATTGCCTGCCAGACCCGGTCCTGAGGTCGATACCAGCGCCAATCTCCACAGTTAAGAGAGAACCCCCTCGGGCCAAGGCCCGAGGGGGTTCTCTGATTGAAACTAGTTACTAGCCACGGATGGTAGCTGGAACGTTGTTTCCATCGAACTGCTGGATCAGGATGTTACCGTCTGTTGGGTCTCCAACGTCATTGAAGGTAATAGCGCCTGATGGGCCATCGTAGTCAGCGGTTCCGCCACCATTGATGATGTCAGCACACTCAGCAAAGCTGGTGCACTTGGTGCCGTTTCCAGAACCTCCAGAAACTTCCTGAAGCTTCTCTGAGATGTTTGCGCCCTGGGTGCTGCGAGCCTCTAGAGCAGCTAGTGCAAGCACGATAACTGCGTCGTAGGTCTCAGGACCGTATGCGTTTAGCTCAAGAGCTGCGTTTCCGCGTGCCTGCCAGTTTGAGTCTAGCTTGGCAACGAAGTCAGCAATCTTTGCCTCGTTCACACCTGGGTAGGTACCCTTAGCACCCTCAAGGGTGCCAGCTGCGAAGTCCTCAGAGTAGTTGGTTAGGTTACCGTCTACGAAGTAAAGGTCCTTGCCTGGGAACTGGCTTGTTAGCTCAGGAACGATGGTCTTTGCCTCGTCGAAGGTTACCAAAACGATTGCGTCTGGGTCTCCAGCAAGTGCCTCGCTGATCTGGCTAGTGAAGTTTGTGTCACCAGTGTTGTAGGTAGGAGCAGCGATAACCTCGCCACCAGCAGCTTCGAAAGCCTCGGTGGTGAACTGAGCTAGACCAGTACCGTATGAGTCGTTTAGAACGATCATTGAGATTCTCTGGTGTCCGTCTTCAGCGATTAGGTTACCTAGAACTTCACCCTGTAGTACGTCTGAAGGAGCGGTACGGAAGTACAGACCCTTGTCCTCGTAGTCAGTGAAAGCTGCTGAGGTGTTAGCTGGTGAGAAGTGAATTACACACTCAGCAATAACACGGTCGATGAACTGTAGTGATACACCTGAAGATGCAGCACCAACGATTGCCTGAACTCCAGCGCCTAGAAGGCGAGGAATCTCGGTGTCGTAAGCCTTGTTGTCGGTGTCACCTGAGTCACCAAAAGTGGCGTCTATGGTGATTCCCTTGTTAGCAGCGTTGATCTCGTCAATCGCTAGAGCAGCACCAGCTTCTTCTGGTGGTCCTAGGAAAGCCAAGTTACCGGTTAGAGGCAGTGCGGTACCTAGCTTTAGTACTAGGTCTCCATCCTGCTCAGAACCAAGCTCACAGCCGCCTGCAGTGGTTGCCGCGCTGCAGCCAGTCAAAACTGCTGCACCAAGCGCCAAAACGCTTGCTGCTGACAAAGCCTTGAGTGCACGCGACCTGTTGTTCTTTATGGTCATTGTTGCTCCTTGAAATAGCATTTAAATGCGAACACGGACGGATTAGTCCGCATTGCTTCCTTAAGCATAGTGAAAGCTTGATTTCGAGGAAGTTAATTCATGCGGATTTATTGAACAAAACTAAACTCTGAGCAGTAATCCGTAGTGAAATCTCTCAAAAACTAGTGATTTCGTAGAACTAGCGTTTGGTTGCTTCGAATTTCGTGGCTAGACGCCCTGATGAGGTTTGGGTAACAATTCGATTTCGAATCTAAAGCGCTTCCACAACCAGGGCAGCTGGGCGCTTTCTAAACAGGTCACTACTCAAAATGATGAGCGAGACCCAGATCAGCCCGAACCCAATCCACCTAGCTGGAGGCATTTCTTCACCAAGCAGAAAGTAGCCGGTGCCAAATTGCAGCAGCGGAGTCAGGTACTGAATGAACCCCATCATCGCTAGCGGCAACCTCCTGGCGGCAGCACCAAAAAGAATCAATGGCACGGCAGTCAGGATGCCATAGCCAATCAGCACTGACGCCTGAATGGGGCCGGCAAGAATCATGACCGGCCCAAAACTGGCAACAACAGCCAGCTGAATGATCGCAACCGGCAACACCATTGCCGACTCAATCGTGAAGCTCTGCAGCGCTCCAACGTTTTTTCCAACCTTGTTTTTGGCCAGTGAGTAGGTTCCAAAACTCAAGGCCAGGGTGATTGCGATCCAGGGAGGGCGACCATAATCAACGGTCAGAACAATAACTGCGATCAGTCCAACGCCAAGTGCTAGCCATTGCCTGGGCCGGAGTTTTTCCTTGAGAATCACCACGGCAAACATGACAGTCACCAGCGGGTTTATGAAATAGCCGAGCGAGGCTTCAATCACGTTTTCGGACACCACTCCGTAGACGTAGACCTCCCAGTTGATGAAAATGAAAAAAGCAGCAACCGCAATCCAGCCAAGCTTCTTAGGGGATTTTGCAAGAGACCATATTTGCTCCCAAGTCCCAGTGATTGTTACCAGGGCCGCTGCGAATAGGAAACCGAAGACCACCCGCCAAACCACAATTTCAAACGCGGTGGCAAACTTGGCAAATTGAATGATGATGGGGAAACTGCCCCACAAAAAATACGCAGCAAGCCCGTATCCCAGCCCGGAGGCACTGACTGATGGCTTCTGCACTATTGAAGCATAGGCCCGATAAACGCAATAACGACCCGGTTCCCCGAGTCGTTATTGCTTGTGTTTATCGAATTATTTAGCGCTCGATTACAGCCAGGATATCGCGTGCTGAAAGCACTAGGAAGTCCTGCCCGTCGTAGCGAAGCTCGGTTCCGCCGTACTTAGAGAAAATGACCAGGTCGCCGACCTTTAGGTCAACAGGGATGCGGTCCCCGTCTTCACTGAAGCGGCCAGGACCTACGGCAACAACTTCTGCCTCCTGTGGCTTTTCCTTTGCTGTGTCTGGGATGACCAGACCAGATGCAGTAACCTGCTCAGCCTCAAGTGGGCGAACAACAACGCGATCTTCGAGTGGCTTGATAGAAACCGACACTGTGACCTCTTCTATGTCTAAAGATTTTGATTTAGCAGACTCGCCTCGCGAGTGCTAATAGAACTTTAGGACACAATTAGCACTTGGTCAAGGTGAGTGCCAACAGCTTTGAGGGTAGGTTTGTTTAGGTGGCCAGGAATTCAGAAACTATTTTCACAGCCGACAATCTTGAGCTCATAAACCAAGTTGGCCTGCTGGGTGCAAAAGCAGACCTACTCAAACTAAGCAGTGCGCTGAGGTCCCAAGGCCGCAGTCCAGAATCGGTCACGCTGGCTATTTCGCAGGGCAGGTTGCGCCACCGAGCGCTGACAAAATTTGGGACCGAACTCGCCTCGAGCATGCTGTTGACCGAGGCTGGCCTGGAACAGGCAACCAGGTCTGAGGTTGCCAATTGGCATGCCGAGCGATTTATTGATGCTGGCCTAACAAGTGTGACGGACCTGGGCTGCGGAATCGGCAGTGATTCCATTGCATTTTCAAAAGCTGGCCTTCAAGTAAAGGCGGTGGAAGCCGATCTTGCCACAGCCGAGATAGCTGCCCATAACCTCTCTGGACACCAAAGTGCCGAAGTGATTGTGGGGACGGCCGAAACCCATGAGGTTGACACCGAAGCCTGCTACCTGGATCCAGCCAGGCGCAAATTGGACCAAAAAACTGCTGGCCGGGTGATGCTCCAGCCGGAAGACTTTTCCCCCAATCTAAACTTTGCCTTTGACCTCGGCAGCAAAGTGCCAGCTGCCATAAAGCTCTCGGGCAGCTTTCCCCACGAACTGATCCCGGCTAACTGCGAGGCAAACTGGGTCTCTCACAACAACGAATTGGTGGAGACGATTCTGTTCTTTGGGAAGCTAGGGACTCAAGGAAAGCGCTCGGCGGTATTGCTTGGTCAGGAGAATCTAGAATTTTCAGGCTCCCATGAGCAGGCTGAGATTCAAGACCTCGGGGCTTTTATCTACGACCCGAATCCGGCTCTGGTGCGCTCGCACCTTCTGGGTGGCTTCGCGTCGGAAAATAATCTTTGGGGTCTCTCAAAGTCGATAGCGTTCCTAAGTTCGAATTCAGAGATTCACAGTCCGTGGCTGCGCGGATTCAACGTGCTCGAAGTGCTATCACTTGATCCCAAGCGGATTTCAAAACGACTCCAGGAGCTTGGCATTGGAATCCTTGAAATCAAGAAGCGCGGGGTCGACACAACCCCAGAGGAACTTAGAAAAAAGCTTCGCCTGAAGGGCAAAGTTAGCGCCACCCTAATCCTCACGAAGCTGGGCGAAGATCGACGAGCGATCCTCTGCCAGCCAATTGGCTAGTGTGTTTGAACCTGAGTGACATCCAGGGTCGATTCGGCACCAAAGCCAATTGAGCTCGGTGCTTTGCCGTTCATTACCAATTGGGCACCAATCGAAGCGATCATGGCACCGTTGTCGGTGCACAACGAAAACTTAGGGATCCGCAATTCAATCCCTGCCTCCTGGCAGCGCTCTGCTGCCACCTGCCTTAGTCGCGCATTTGCCACAACTCCCCCGCCAAGCAACAGTCTTGGCACGTCATACATCTGACATGCGGCAATGGCCTTTGTTAACAGGACATCAACTACGGCCTCACGGAAACTGGCTGCAACGTCCGGCTTTGAGATTTCCTCGCCAAGAATTTCAGCCTTCTCAACGTGCCTAGCAACAGCGGTTTTTAGGCCCGAGAACGAGAAATCAAAACGATGCTTCTCCATGTCCTTGGGCAAGGAAAGCCCCCTCGGGAATCTAACTGCCTTTGGGTTTCCAGTTGCCGCTATCGCATCAATTTGCGGTCCTCCTGGATAGGGAAGCCCAAGCACTCGTGCCACCTTGTCAAAAGCCTCCCCGGCCGCATCGTCAATGGTCTCACCAAGGAACTCCACATCCTCGAGCAGGTCTCTGACCAGCAGCAACGAGGTGTGGCCGCCGGAAACCAACAGGGCGATAGTAGGAAGGCTCACGGTGCCACGCTCTAAAACATCAGCGCCGACATGGCCGACCAAGTGATTAACCGCATAGAGCGGCTTGTTGTGTGCCAGCGACAGCCCCTTAGCCGCGCCAATGCCGACCATTAGCGCCCCCGCTAAGCCCGGGCCATTGGCCACCGCTATTGCATCAACTTCCTCGATTGTGATGCCTGCTTCATCAAGCGCCTCTTGCAGGGTTGGCTCAAATGCCTCCAGGTGTGCCCGTGCGGCAACTTCCGGAACCACGCCACCGAATTTTGCATGCTCGTCCATCGAGCTGTGCAACGCATTTGCTAGCAGCCTGTTTCCGCGAACGATGCCGACTCCGGTCTCGTCGCAGGTGCTCTCAATTCCCAGCACGATCGGTTGGTTGACCTGGACTCGCATCACCAGTGCGTCAACACCTGATGGTTGGTAGTAGCGCTTCCGAAGATCAATTTGCTCAAAGCCAAACTTGTTGTAGAGGCCAACCGCACGATCGTTGTCAGCACGAACCTCAAGAACAACCTGCTCTGCACCCAGTTGCAAGGCCCTGTCCATAAGCCACTCAAGCAGCAGTTTCCCATAACACTTGCCCTGGCTACCGGCGGCAACGGCAATGGTTTGAATGTCGGCGGAGAAGCTCGCTGGTACCGAGTTCAAGCCGGCGTAGCCAACCAGTCCACCATCGAAGATTCCGATGTAGTGAGTAAATGGATTCTCAATCTCACTCAGCACTGTCCGCTCAGCCCAAGCCTCGGAGCCAAATAGGTCCTGCTCGATCTCCATAACTGCGGCAACGTCGGCTGCCGTCAAAAGCTTGAGTTCCACTAGCCCGTCACCTTCTTGCCCGGAGATGGCGTTACGTCCGGGGAACGCAAATACAAGGCGCTGACATCGCTCAGGTCATCACCGTTGGCCAATGCGTGAAGAGCATACTGGCCGACAAGCCGGGCATCACACACCCCAGAAACAAGCTCAAAGTCTGTCTTCTGGGCTAACTCGACAGCGCTCAAGACGCTTGGTGGCAGCACCTGCTGACCAGCATCAAAACCTGCCGCAAAGAACTCCTTGCGCTTGGCATCTGCAACAACCAACACCCGACCCGTTGTGTGCTGAAGGCCAACCGCATCCAAGGTAATCACTCCAATTGGCCGAATGCCCAAGGCCGATGCCAATGAAGTGCCGGCAGCAATGCCGACCCTTAGGCCCGTGTAGGGTGCGGGGCCGCGGCCCACCGCCAGTTGAGTTAGCTCTTTTGCACTAATCCCGGCTGTGGCAAGCACTTTTTGAATCGCCAGACCAATATTCTCGGCATGCCCAAACGGGTCATCGTAAAGCTCGAACGCGACCAGCTCGTCGCCTCTAAAAACCGCCGCGCTGGTTCCAGCGGAGGTGTCAATCGCTAACAGCAATTTCAACCCCCTGCCATCTAGGTCCGACCCCTGATACCCCTACGACGCGAACGTCGTTCGCGTCAGATCGGTCGATCTCAACAAGCAGCCAGCTCTCAAAAACTTCATCCAAGAAATCTCGTGCCCACTCCACAATCACGATTGAATTCTCAAAATCAATGTCTAGATCATCCAGTTCCAACGCTGAGGCCAACCTGTAGGCATCGACATGAACCAGCTTCGGGCCGCCACTAGTCTTGTGGGTTCTAGCCAAGACAAAGGTTGGCGACTGAATTGTGCCAATGGCTCCCAAGCCCTCACCGATGCCGCGTGTCAGGGTAGTTTTCCCAGCACCAAGCGCGCCCGATAGCAACACCAAATCTCCGGGGCGGAGATTGCTGGCAAGCTTTTGACCGAGGCTCTCCATTTGTTCAGGCGTTTCAATAGTTAGCTTCATTGCCCCAAATAAACCCGGTTTGCACGGCCACCAATTCTGGTGACAATTTCGTAGTTGATGCTGCCCGAGGATTCACCCAGTTGCTCAGCCGTTGGCTCACCTGCGGCAGCGTTTCCAAAGATAACGACCTCGTCGCCGATTTCTGCCGCTGTGCTGCCCAAATCAATCACGAATTGATCCATGGCAATCGAACCAACAACCGGAAGTAGCTTCCCGTTTATCAACACCTTGGCCCCAACTGAGACCCTTGGCATTCCCTCGGCATAACCAAATGGGACCAAGCCGAGCCTGGTTGGCTCTTGAGTCACGAAGCGGTAGCCATAGGAGACCCCCTGGCCCTTTGCAACCTGCTTGATGTTGATAATTTCTGCCGAAACCCGCATCGCAGGGCTGAGGCTGACTTGGTCAAGTTGACGGTCATCGAAAGGATTCAGACCATAGACAATCAGACCGCATCGAACCATGTCGTAGTGCATTTCAGAATAGGAAAGGGCTGCTGCAGAGGCGGCCAGATGCCTGGTCTCAACTTCAATCCCAGCTGCGTCAAGAAGCGCCAGCGCCTCTTGGAACTTGCTGTTCTGCTCCCAATCTTCCGCCTCTGAGGTGTTGGCTATGTGGCTGAAAACTCCAGCGATGGTGAGTTTGCGATCCTTCACGATCTCTATGACCGCCGGCAGCTGATCCAGCATGAAACCATTTCTGCCAAGGCCGGTGTCGATCTTGATGTGAATCAGGGCATCGGACGGAACCCTGGCCAGGTTGGAAAGCGTCGAGATTCCAAGCGCAATTCCACTTTCCTTGGCCAGTTGCAAGTCATCAGCTGGGCCCAGCAACCAACACATGATTGGTGCTCTAACTCCTGCGCTCCTAAGCTCAAGCGCTTCAGTCAGATCTGCAACACCAAGTTGGTCAACTGACACCTGTTCCAAAGCAGCGGCAATCTCATGCATTCCATGGCCATAAGCATTCGCCTTGATAACCGCCATCACTTTTGCGGGCGCAAATGTTTTCTTGAGCGTCAGGTAGTTGCCCCTGATAGCCGCGAGGTCGATTTGTATTTCACGCATTTCAGTTGCCCTCCAACACAACCATGGCAACTGCTAGGCCTTGATCGTGAGATAGCGATAGGTGTGAGACTCGAACCCCTAGTGCCGAGACAGCCTCCGCGCTTTGGCCAGAAAGCCTAATTTCTGGCTTGCCAAGATCGGTGGAAACAATCTCAACCTCCTGCCAGGACAAAAGCCTTGGGTCGCCGATTGCCTTCGCTAGTGCTTCCTTTGCAGCGAAGCGTGCTGCCAGAGATTCTGGGCGGGTCTCCAGCTCAGTCTCTGTGAACAGCCGCTGGCCAAGTTTCGGGGTTCGCGAAAGACTCTCTTGCAGCCTGGTGACCGAGCAAATGTCTACGCCAATGCCGTGAATCACTACTCGACCGTCACGCTCTTAGCCAGGTTCCTGGGCTGATCAACATCTAGACCCTTGGCACTTGCCAGCTCCATCGCAAAAATCTGGAGCGGAATCACGCTGAGTTGGCCTGCCAACAGTGGCATGGTTTCTGGAATAAAGAACACCTCGTCTGCCATTGAGCCAATGCTGGTATCGCCCACCTCAGCTATGGCAATCACCTTGGCACCCCTGGCCTTGATTTCCTGGATGTTGGAAACAACCTTTGAGTGCAGGGAACCCTCACCGGTTTTGCTTGGAACAATGACGATCACAGGCTGACCCTGCTCAATTAGCGCAATCGGCCCGTGCTTGAGCTCGCCGGCAGCAAACCCTTCGGCGTGGATATAAGCCAGTTCCTTCAGCTTCAGCGCGCCCTCAAGCGCTATCGGATAGGCCACGTTTCTGCCCAAGAACAGCACCGACTTGGCATTCGCAAACTGCTTGGCTAGCTCGCCCATTGAAGAAACTGACTCCAGCACTTCCTTGATCTTGCGTGGCAAGGTTAATAGTTCTAGCCCGATGGCCTTGAGTTCTGGCTCCGGATGGCTCTTTCGCTGCCAGGCTAGCATCAGGGCAACCAGCTGTCCGGCCGTTACCTGGGCAGTGAAGGCCTTGGTGGAGGCAACAGCAACCTCCGGGCCAGCGTGGGTGTAGATAGTGGCGGTGGCCTCACGCGCGAGCGTTGCCCCCTGGGTGTTACAAACGGCTAGAACCTTGGCGCCTGCTTCTAGTGCATGGCGGACGGCCATTAGGGTGTCCATGGTTTCACCAGACTGGCTCATGGCAATCACGAGCGTTTTGTCATCCAAAACTGGATCTCGGTATCGAAACTCGTGGGCTAGTTCAACACTGGCTGGGATTCTTGCCCACTTTTCCACTGCATACTTGGCAGCCTCAGCTGCGTAGGCGGCGGTGCCGCAGGCCACAAAGACAATTCGATCAACGTCCGCCAGGGCATCAAGGCCTTGCATCTCCGCCAGGTTGACCGATCCGTCTGCACCAATCCGCCCCATAAGGGTGTCGCCGACCGCCTGTGGCTGGTCCGAGATTTCCTTGGCCATAAACGATGGCCAGCCGCCCTTCGATGCGGCCGAAGCATCCCAGTCGACCTCAAACTCGGTTGGCTCGACTCGGTGACCATCAAAATCGTGAATATGAATTGAATCTGCGCGAAGCTCAACTATTTGGTCCTGACCGACCGACACCGCTCTCTTGGTGTATTCGACGAAGGCGGCAACGTCTGAGCCTAGGAAGTTTTCCGCATCGCCGATTCCAAGAACCAGTGGCGAGTTACGCCTTGCGGCCAAGACCATGTCGGGATGATCCTCGTGAATACAAAGCAACGTGAATGCGCCCTCGAGCCGATTCACAACAATCCGGAACGCAGACTTTAGGTCCTTGGAGGTTTCGTACTCCCTGGCAACTAGGTGCGCTGCCACCTCACTGTCAGTCTCAGAGCTGAACTTGACACCCTGGTCTACTAGCTCTTGCTTTAGCACTGCAAAGTTTTCGATGATGCCGTTGTGGATCAAAGACAGCTTTTGGTGATCACCGCCCAGGTGAGGGTGGGCATTGCCATCGGTTGGAGCACCATGCGTGGCCCACCTGGTGTGACCAATGCCGATGTGAGCGTTACTCAGCGGGCTGGCTGCCAAGTCGTCCACTAAAACCTGAAGTTTGCCGGCTCGTTTTTTTGTCTCGAGACCGGTTTCTGGACCAATAACCGAGACCCCGGCTGAGTCATAACCACGATATTCAAGGCGCTTCAGCCCCGCGAGCAGCACATCAAGCGCCGACCCCGGACCTACATAGCCGACTATTCCACACATAAGCTCTAATCTAAGGCAGAATAGGCGCTTGTGAGCGCAGCACAGGGCCTAGAAAGCCTTTCTCCTTATCTCGCCATAGAGCGAGACGATTGGGCAGAACTTGGCAACTCTACTGACCTGCCGTTAACCGAGGCAGAGATTGCCAAACTTCGTGGCCTTGGTGATTTTCTGGACATCAAAGAGGTGACCGAGGTCTACCTGCCAGTTTCACAACTTCTTTCGCTGTACGCCGCATCTGCGGGCGCTCTTCACCAGAACACTGAGAAGTTTTATGGGGAACGCGCCAAGCGCACTCCCTTCATAATTGGAATTGCTGGCTCGGTTGCGGTTGGTAAATCCACTGCAGCCAGGCTGCTGCGGGAACTGATGGCCAGATGGGAGGGAACTCCCAATGTTGAACTAGTGACAACAGATGGTTTTCTGTATCCCAATCAGGAACTTGAGCGCCGTGGCCTGATGGCGCGAAAAGGATTTCCTGAAAGCTATGACAGGAAGCGCCTGCTTCAGTTCATAGCCGACATCAAGTCAGGAAAGACCGGCGTTACCGCTCCGGTTTATGACCACCTTGCCTATGACATTCTCCCTGGGGAAGAGTTGGTGGTTGGTGCGCCAGATGTTTTGATTGTTGAGGGACTAAATGTTCTTCAGCCACCGAGCGTTGGTCAGGAGCTGGCCCTGAGTGACTACTTTGACTTCACGATCTACATCGACGCAGACCCAGAAACCATTCGACAGTGGTATCTGTCTCGGTTCGAAACCCTTTGGGAAACAGCCTTTTTGAATCCCAAGAGCTATTTCCATCAGCTAACCAACGAGCTCACCAAAGAGCAAGCGATGGACCGGGCTGCCGGGTTTTGGAGCGACATAAACCTGCCGAACCTGAGGCAAAACATTGAACCCACCAGATCCCGTGCGACGCTAGTGATGCAGAAGAGTGAGCAGCACCGGGTTGAGCGCGTTCAGGTTAGAAAGATTTAGTGACTCTCAACAAACCTGGTGTCGACACTCACTAGGCAATCGGGCATCAGCCTTCCGGCCTCGGCCCGTTCCGGGGAGTGATCGTAAGCGCTCTGCTTCTCTAAAAAGTCGTTCTGGTCACCCTCGACCGATGCGGCCCAGATGAACTCACTGTTCTTGGTGTCGAAATACATAAACTCAACCTCGAAACCAAACTTGGCTCGGATCGGCAATACCTGCTGACTGACCCAGTCCCGAAATTCATCGAGCCTGCCTGGGGTTATTTGATATCTGCGTAACTGAATTGTTTTAGGCAAGTGACAACCGTTCCTCTACCATTCTGGCGATGCGCTCTGCCCAGCTCTGGGCAGTGCCGTGGTCAGATGCCTCAACCATGACCCGAACCAAAGATTCGGTTCCTGATGCCCGAAGCAACACTCTGCCGGTGTCGCCGAGCTCCTGGCTAGCCTCGGCAACCAGCTGCTGCAGCTGCTGATCGCTGACGCGAGTCTTGTCCACGCCAGGGACGTTAATCAAAACCTGCGGAAACACTGGCATGACCTCTGCCAGCTCAGCCAGCGACTTCCCTGTTTCAACCATCCTGGCTGCCAGCTGCAGCCCGGTCAGGATGCCATCGCCAGTAGTCGCATAGTGCGAAAAGATTATGTGGCCGGACTGTTCACCACCCAGTGAATAACCGCCCTCGCGCATTGCTTCGAGAACGTAGCGATCGCCAACTCCGGTTTCGATAAACTCGATCTGGTGCGCCTTCATGGTGGTTTTTAGACCCAGGTTGGACATCACCGTCGTGACCAGGGTGTCTCTTGCTAGATTCCCTGATTCCTTCATTGCGATTGCCAAAATGGCCATGATGTGATCGCCGTCGACGATCTTGCCATCTGCATCAACCGCCAGAGAGCGATCGGCATCGCCGTCGTGCGCTATTCCGAAATCAGCGGAATGCTCAATAACCGCGGCCTGCAGCGCACTCAGGTGAGTGGAGCCGTGGCCCATGTTGATGTTCAGTCCGTCCGGTTCAGCACCAATCAGGAACACCGTGGCGCCGGCATCAATAAATGCCTGCGGGCTAATGGCGCTAGCTGCGCCATTAGCTGCGTCAATCACAACTTTCAAACCGTTGAGTTTGGTTGTCAAAGTTCCCAGCAGGTGTATTAGGTAACGGTCCTCGGCATCTGCGAACCGGGTGATTTTTCCAACCTCGGAACCAATTGGAGAAAGTGCGTTGCCAAATTCAGCTTCAATTTGGTCTTCCAGGGCGTCGGGAAGTTTGTGCCCACCCCGGGAAAAGAATTTAATGCCGTTATCTGGCGCAGAGTTGTGGCTAGCAGAAATGATCACACCAAAGTCGGCGCCCAAATCTGCGGTTAGGTAAGCGGCCGCGGGAGTCGGAAGAACCCCAGCGTCAAAGACATCAACACCGGAAGATGCAAGACCGGCTGCAACAGATGCCGAAATAAAGTCTGATGAGATTCTCGGGTCGTGTGCAATCACAGCGCGTGGTCGCTCGCCATTTTCTCTTGCGTTTGCAGCAAGAACAATTGCAGCAGCCTGTGAAAGCTTTAGGGCAAACTCAGCTGTGATTTCACGACCAGCAGTGCCGCGAACTCCATCGGTGCCAAAAAGCCTGGCCATGGCCGATTTTCTCGGTTAGCGCTTTGAGAACTGTGAGGCCTTGCGAGCCTTTTTAAGACCGGCCTTCTTGGACTCGATAACGCGAGAATCACGACGTAGGAAGCCAGCCTTCTTCAAGGTGGCACGGTTGTTCTCGGTGTCCATCTCGTTTAGTGCACGAGAGATACCAAGCCTTAGTGCTCCAGCCTGACCAGCAATGCCGCCGCCATCGATACGAGCAACAACGTCGTATGCGCCCTGAAGTTCAAGAACCTTGAAAGGGTCGGTGATTAGCTGCTGGTGCAACTTGTTGGGGAAGTAGTCCTCAAGGGCACGCTTGTTTACTGTGATCTTGCCAGTGCCAGGCACTAGACGAACACGAGCAACTGCCTCCTTGCGACGACCAAGCCCAGCACCTGGCTGAGTTAGGTTGCCACGAGAGCGCACAGCCTTTACTGGCTCTGACTCGGTGCTGTATGAAGTCTCTGTTACTACTTCGGTCTCTTCGACTGTGTTATCTGCCAAGGTCTTGTCCTTACTGGGCGATCTGATCGATTACGAAAGGCTTAGGCTGCTGCGCAACGTGTGGGTGAGTGTCCCCTGCGTAAACCTTTAGCTTTGAAAACTGCTGCTCGCCAAGAGAGTTCTTTGGAAGCATGCCACGGATGGCCTTCTCCACTGCGCGCTCTGGGTTCTTGGCCATTAGGTCTGAGTAGCTGGTGGTGGTCAAGCCGCCCATGTAGCCGGAGTGACGGTAGGCCTTCTTCTGCTCTAGCTTTGAGCCGGTCAGTGCGACCTTGCCTGCATTGACGATGATGACGAAGTCACCGTTGTCCATGTGGGCTGCGAAGGTTGGCTTGTGCTTTCCACGCAGCAGTACTGCCACGTGAGATGCAAGACGGCCAAGCACGATGTCAGTGGCATCGATGATGAACCACTCGTGGCTCAGCTCACTGGCCTTAGGCGAATAAGTACGCACGCTAAATTACCTCTTAATTTCTTATGTGTGATTCCGCATGAATCAGCGGTTTCAAACCTGTCGGCAATGCCGAACCAAGGTGCAAGTCTAGGGGATTGAAGTGCCTGGGGTCAAACAGAAATATCATCGATATTCCGCATTTTTCTTGATAATTCGGCCTGTTCGGCATATTTGGCTGAATCTGGGTAGTCAATTGCCTCCAAAGTCAGTCCTCGGGAGTCGACAACCTTGAATTTATTGCCTCTTTTTCCAGACTTCTGAACTTCGATGAGCTCTTCGATGCTTAGCCGTCCGTCGGCAACAGCCAGAATCGAGCCGACCAGCGACCTGACCATGTTGTGACAGAAGGCATCGGCATGCAACTGAACCTCAATTAGGCCGTTGGCTTTTCTGGCAACCTCGAATTGGCGCAGGTTTCTGATGGTGGTCGAACCTGCCCGAGGCTTGCAGAAAGCGGCAAAGTCCTTCAAACCAACCAGGGTTTGGGCCGCTTGATTCAAAAGCTCAACGTCTAGCTTTCTCTTGTATAAAAGCGCGTAGCGAGTGAGCGTGGGGTCCTTGAAGAACTCGGTGTCTGTGATTGTGTATTTATAGTGCCTACCAAGAGCACTAAACCTGGCATCAAATCCCGGGTCAGCAACTTGAAAGTCATGGATAATCAAATCCTCCGGCAGCAGCGTATTCAGGCGCTTTGCCCCCAGGTGGTCTCTGCCAATGCGCTTGATGCGGTCCTGCGGCACATCCAAATGACAAACCTGCACCCTGGCATGAACCCCGGCATCGGTCCTTCCGGCAACCCGCATGTCAAAGCCGGTTTTGCTCTTCCCGAATATCTTCTCGAAGACCTTTACCAGTTCGCCTTCAACGGTCCTGAGCTTGGGCTGCTTAGCCCAGCCGGCGAAGTCGGTTCCGTCATAGGCGAGGTCCACCCGAAAACGAACAAACCCGCCAGTATCACCAGCGGGTTTGTTCATTTCAATACTTCTTATCGAAGACTAAGCCTTAGGCTCTTCTTCAGCCTCAGCCTCAGGTGCTGCCTCTGCTGCTGGAGCTTCAGCTTCTGCCTCAGGGGCTGCCTCGGCTGCTGGAGCTTCGGTTGCCTCGGCAACTGGTGCCTCAACTACCTCTTCTACAGCTGCTTGATCAACAACGGCCTCTTCGGCTACTGCTTCCTCAACGGCTGGAGCCGCGTTGGTTGCAACGTTGTTGGTTAGCTTGACCTTGTTGGTCTTTGGCTTTGGCTGAACCTGCTCAAGCACAAGCTCGATGACTGCCATAGGAGCGTTGTCGCCCTTACGGTAACCAAGCTTGGTGATGCGGGTGTAGCCACCCTGACGGTCTGCAACCAACGGCGCGATCTCGGCAAACAGCTCGTGGACAACTGACTTGTCCAAGATCTGCTGCATGACGCGACGACGAGCGTGCAGGTCTCCGCGCTTTGCGAAGGTCACTAGACGCTCAGCAAGAGGGCGCAAGCGCTTTGCCTTGGTCTCGGTGGTCACGATCCGCTTGTGCATGAATAGCGAGGTGGCCATGTTGTTGAGCATTAGGCGCTCGTGGGCTGGACCGCCTCCGAGACGTGGGCCCTTTGTTGGGGTAGGCATTAGTTTCTCCTTGGGTTTCTAAAGATTAAATCTGGTCTTCGTCGAAGCCGCCACCGAAGTAAGCGGAGTCGAAACCTGGGACTGCGTCCTTGAACTTCAGGCCAAGCTCAGTTAGCTTGTCGCGAACCTCATCAACGGACTTGGAGCCGAAGTTGCGAATGTTCATCAACTGGTCCTCGCTCAAAGCAATTAGCTCTGAAACGGAGTTGATGCCCTCGCGCTTTAGGCAGTTGTAGGAACGAACGGTTAGGTCCAGATCCTCAATTGGGGTGCTCAGCTCGTTTGACGCAGCAACCTCAACCGGTGCCGGTCCAATCTCAATACCCTCAGCCTCTTCGTTTAGCTCCTTGGCTAGGCCAAACAGCTCAACCAAGGTAGAACCAGCAGAAGCAACTGCGTCGCGTGGCTCAACCGAAGACTTGGTCTCAACGTCAACAATCAGCTTGTCGAAGTTGGTGAACTCACCGGCACGAGTTGCCTCTACGCGGTAAGAGACCTTCAAAACTGGGCTGTAGATGGAGTCCACTGGGATTACACCAGCTTCTGCATCTGGGTTACGGTTCTGGCTTGCCTGAACGTAACCACGACCGCGCTCAATGATGAACTCGATCTCTAGCTTGCCCTTGGCGTTTAGGGTTGCAAGAACTAGGTCCTTGTTGTGAACCTCAACACCTGCAGGAACCTGAATGTCCGCAGCGGTCACAGGACCAGCAGCGCTCTTGGTTAGGTGAGCAACAACAGGTGCGTCGTGCTCTGAGGAGACAACAAGGTTCTTGATGTTAAGAATTACCTCAACAACGTCCTCTTTGACACCTGCGATGGTTGAGAACTCGTGGCTAACACCCTGAATACGGATGTTAGTTACAGCAGCACCTGGAATCGAAGACAACAGGGTGCGGCGCATTGAGTTACCAAGTGTGTAACCGAATCCTGGCTCCAGTGGGTCCAAGATGAAACGTGAGCGATTTGGTCCTAGAACTTCTTCGTGCAATGTGGGTCGCTGTGCAATTAGCACTATTTGGTTCCTTTCATCTGAACATCCGCTATTTGATGTTCGTCATGGAAACATTCAGGCGGGCACCTGAATGCGTGAAGCTTTTGAGTTTTTTTACTTAGACGCGGCGGCGCTTTGGAGGGCGGCAACCGTTGTGAGCCTGTGGGGTCACGTCTGAGATTGATCCGACCTCTAGGCCTGCTGCCTGAAGTGAACGAATTGCTGTTTCGCGACCTGAGCCTGGGCCCTTCACGAATACATCAACCTTGCGAACACCGTGCTCCTGCGCCTTGCGAGCTGCAGCCTCGGCTGCCATCTGCGCGGCGAAGGGGGTTGACTTACGTGAACCCTTGAAGCCAACGTCACCAGAAGACGACCAAGAGATAACTGCTCCGGTTGGGTCGGTGATGGTGATGATGGTGTTGTTGAAGGTCGAGCGGATGTGCGCCTGACCTGCTGGAACGTTTTTCTTGTCCTTGCGACGAGGCTTACGTGCTGTCGCGGATGCTTTAGGTGCTGCCATGATTTATTCTCCTAGAACCTTTAGCCGCGACTAGCGGGTTGCCTTCTTCTTGCCTGCTACGGTGCGCTTTGGACCCTTGCGTGTACGTGCATTGGTCTTGGTGCGCTGTCCGCGGACCGGAAGGCCCTTACGGTGACGAATTCCTTCGTATGAACCGATCTCAACCTTGCGGCGGATATCTGACGCAACTTCACGGCGAAGGTCACCCTCTACCTTGTAGTTGCCGTCGATGTTGTCGCGCAGGGCGATCAACTGGTCATCGGTCAAGTCTTTTACTCTGATGTCTTCTGAAATCTTGGTGGCCTTCAGAATCTCGCGCGAACGAGTTGGGCCAATGCCAAAGATGTAAGTGAGGGAAATCACCACTCGCTTTTCGCGAGGAATGTCCACTCCGGAAATACGTGCCATGTTGTTTATCTTTCGTTTTTTGAAGGTCTGTGACACCGCCGCCCCGACTTGGCTTAGTTGGGCCCCGGCCTTCAAACCGGAGGTTAGCTTTCGCTTGGTGATGTCTTTTGCTATTTAGTTGTGGTTAGGGCTTGTTTAGCCCTGGCGCTGCTTGTGACGAGGGTTTTCGCAAATAACCATCACGTTGCCGTGACGACGAATGACCTTGCACTTGTCGCAGATCTTCTTAACGCTTGGGTTAACCTTCATGCTCTTACTTTCTACTTGTAACGATAAATAATGCGGCCGCGAGTCAGGTCATAAGTTGACAGCTCAACAATCACGCGGTCTCCGGGGAGAATACGGATGTAATGCTGACGCATTTTGCCTGAGATGTGAGCCAAGACTAAGTGACCGTTTGTAAGCTCCACCCTAAACATTGCGTTGGGTAGGGCTTCAACGACCGATCCCTCGATCTCGATTACACCATCTTTGTTGGCCATGCACTCACTTATCGCTACTTTTTTGGCGTCACAAACGCGCAAAAATCCTTAAGTTTCTAAAAGGTTTTCACGCAGAAACGCCAAGGGACAATACTAGGGGTTTTTTCTAGCGATTGCTAGTGGTTAATCCAAAGAAACTGGTGTAATTCCAAAAGGCTTGAGTCCCTCAACTCCGCCGTCTTCAGCAGTTAGCACCCAAATGCCTTTTTCATGCACGGCAACCGAGTGTTCCCAGTGCGCGCCATCTGAGCTGTCGGCAGTGGCAACTCCCCAGTCGTCGTCCTGAATAAAGGTCTTTTGATCTCCAGAGGTAATCATCGGCTCAATGGCTACGCATAGCCCTGGCACGACCTTTGGGCCCTGATCGCGGACCCGGTAATTGAACACTGCTGGATCCTCATGCATCGAACGCCCAATGCCGTGGCCGACATACTGCTCCAAAATGCCATAGGGGCCCTGTGACAGGACGTGCTCCTGAACTGCCACTCCAACTTCGTTTAGCTTCTTGGCGCCGGCTAGCGCAGCAATACCGGCCCAAAGCGACCCCTGACAAACATCAGAGAGCTGCTGGCGCTGCTTTATTAGTTCTCCCTGAGCTCCAGGAACAATCACAGTGAAAGCACTGTCGCCGTTCCAACCAGCAATCTCGGCTCCGCAATCGATCGAGACGATGTCCCCCGCCTCCAAAACCTGATTGGAGGGGATGCCATGAACCACAGTCGAATCAACGGATGCGCAGATGGTGTGGAAGTAGCCAGGCACCAGTTGAAAGTTTGGGATGCCGCCGCCATCGCGAATGGTCTGTTCGGCAATCTGATCGAGCTCCAGAGTGGTCACTCCGGGTTTGATGGCCGCCTTCACGTTTGCCAACGCCTTGGCAGTCAGCAGGCCGGCAGCACGCATTTTGCGAATCTGCTCGTTTGTTTTGAGTTCGTAGCTCTTACGCATCTTCGCTTAGGCCACGCGCTCCGAGCACTTCTGCAATTCTGGCGGTGACTTCATCAACAGCGCCGAGCCCGTCAACCATGGCAACTAGGCCTCTGGCTGCGTAAACATCGATTAGTGGAGCGGTTTGCTCCTCATAAACGTCCTGGCGCTTGCGGATAACATCCGGAGTGTCATCGGTGCGGCCCTGCTGGCTTGCTCGCAACGAAAGTCTTGTCACTAGCTCATCGCTGTCAGCAGTTAGCTGCACAACAACGTCGAGCTTTGTGCCGTTTTCGTGAAGAACATCATCAAGTTCGTGAACCTGATCGATAGTCCGTGGGTAGCCGTCTAGCAGAAAGCCGGCTGCGGCATCTGGCTGTGACAAACGATCTCTAACAAGTGCATTGGTCAGGCTGTCCGGAACGTACTCGCCGCGGTCCATGAAGCCTTTTGCTTCAATGCCAAGCGGAGTTTCATTGGCAACGTTCTCGCGGAAGATGTCGCCGGTTGAAATTGCTGGAATTGAGTAACGCTTGGCCAGCAGAGCTGCCTGCGTCCCCTTCCCAGCACCCGGAGGCCCGATCAGAAGGAGACGAATCACTTGAGTAGGCCCTCGTAATTACGCTGCTGCATCTGAGCACTGATTTGCTTGACAGTGTCCAGACCAACACCAACGATGATCAAGATCGAGGTTCCACCGAATGGGAAGTTCTGGTTGGTGCCGATGGCGCTAAATGCAACCAGCGGAACCAACGCGATCAAACCAAGGTAAATGGCACCAGGGAAAGTGATTCGGCTGATTACGTACTGAAGGTATTCAGTGGTTGGTCGGCCAGCTCTAATTCCAGGGATGAAGCCGCCGTAGCGCTTCATGTTGTCGCTGATCTCCTCTGGGTTCAGGGTGATAGCAACGTAGAAGTAGGTGAAGCCAACAACCAAAAGGAAGTACATCGCCATGTAAAGCGGGTTGTTACCAGCGGTTAGGTAGGTCGAGATGAATGTTACCCAGCCGGCAACCTGACCGGTAGTGGCATCTGGTTGGTTGAACTGTGCAAGCAGTGCTGGCAAGTAGAGCATTGAGGAAGCGAAGATAACCGGGATAACACCAGCGGTGTTCACCTTCACCGGAATGTAGGTCGCCTGCCCACCGTAAGCCTTGCGGCCAACCATGCGCTTTGCATACTGCACTGGAATTCTTCGCTGTGACTGCTCAACTAGAACAACCAGTCCAACAACCAGGAATCCAACAGCCATAACCGCAACGAAGATCTCAATGGTTCTGGTCTGCAGAATCTGCAGCAGGCTAGCTGGGAAGGTTGAGGCAATCGCAGTAAAGATCAACAGCGACATCCCGTTACCAACACCACGCTCGGTGATTAGCTCACCTAGCCACATGATCAAGCCGGTTCCGGCAGTCATTGTGATGACCATCAAGCTGATTGATAGCGGACCGGTGTCAACCAAGATTGGAAGAGTACAGTCGGCACCAAACAGGGCTCCCTGTCTAGCTACCGTAACCAAAGTGGTTGCCTGCAACAGACCAAGAGCAATGGTGAGGTAACGGGTGTACTGAGTAAGCTTTGCCTGCCCTGCAGGGCCCTCCTTGTGAAGGGTCTCGAAGCGAGGGATCACAACTCGAAGCAACTGGGTGATGATCGATGCCGTGATGTAGGGCATGATTCCCAGAGCAAAGATTGAAAGCTGGAGCAGCGCCCCACCGGAGAACAGGTTCACCAATTCATAAAGACCAGAGGTCGACTGGCTTTGCGCTAGACACTGTTGAACATTGCTGTAATCAACGTTTGGGGCTGGAATGAACGAGCCCAAACGGAAGATTGCAATCATGCTCAGCGTAAACGCCAGCTTGTTTCGCAGATCCGGAGTCCGGAATGCGCGAGCTATGGCCTTAAACAAAGTGAACCTACTCCCCTAGATGATTAGGCGTTGATGCTACCGCCGGCAGCTTCAATCTTGGTCTTTGCTGACTCGGAAACCTTGTCAACACTAACTTCTAGCTTAACCGAGAGCTCACCATTGCCTAGCACCTTGACAGGCTGGTTCTTGCGAACAGCACCCTTGGCAACTAGGTCAGAGATGGTTACTGCGCCACCCTTTGGATAGAGCTCGGAGAGCTTGTCCAGGTTTACAACCTGGTACTCAACCCGGAATGGGTTCTTGAAACCACGAAGCTTAGGTGTGCGCATAACAAGGTTCACACCGCCACCTTCAAAGCCCAAGCGAGTTGTCGTACGAGCGCCGGTACCCTTGGTACCTCTACCCGCAGTCTTACCCTTTGAACCTTCACCAAGACCCTTACGAGTCTTTTCCTTCTTGGCTCCCTTTGCAGGGCGAAGGTGGTGCAGACGTAGAATCTGAGACTTCTCTCGCTTCTCAGCTGGCTTCTTTGCAGCAGGCGCCTTAGCGGCAGGCTTAGCGGCAGGCTTAGCGGCAGCCTTAGCTGGTGCCTTCTCTGCAGCTGGCTTAGCAGCAGCTGGCTTAGCAGCGGCCTTCGCCGGTGCCTTTGCAGCTGGCTTAGCAGCTGGCTTGGCAGCAGCCTTAGCTGGTGCTTTAGCGGCAGCAGGCTTAGCGGCTGGCTTGGCAGCAGCCTTAGCTGGTGCCTTTGCCGGAGCTTTCGCAGCTGGCTTCTTTGCGACAGGCTTCTTTTCTTCAGCCATTAGTCGATCTCCTCAACCTTTACGAGGTGGGCAACGGTGTTTACTAGGCCGCGAACAGACAGGGTGTCTTCGCGAACTACGATGTCACCGATGCGCTTCAGACCCAGGGTGCGAAGTGAATCGCGCTGGTTCTGCTTGCCACCGTTTGAACTCTTTACTTGGGTAACTTTTAGACGAGCGGCCATCTTAGGCACCTGCCTTCTCAGTCTCAGCTGGCAATAGACGCGCTGGCGCAACTTCAGCCAGGGTCTTGCCACGACGAGCAGCTACATCGCTTGGTTCTTCAAGCTGACGAAGTGCTTCGACGGTTGCGTGAACAATGTTTAGGGTGTTCGAAGAACCCAGTGACTTGGAAAGCACATCGTGCACTCCGGCACACTCAAGTACGGCACGAACTGGACCACCAGCGATAACACCGGTTCCCTCAGAAGCTGGACGCAGTAGGACTACGCCGGCAGCTGCTTCACCCTGAACTGGGTGAGGGATGGTCGAACCCGCACGAGGAACGCGGAAGAACTTCTTCTTCGCATCCTCAACGCCCTTAGCAATCGCTGCAGGAACTTCCTTAGCCTTGCCGTAACCAACACCAACGGTGCCATCGCCATCGCCAACAACAACTAGTGCTGTGAAGGAGAAACGACGTCCACCCTTGACCACCTTGGAAACACGGTTGATGGTTACAACACGCTCCAGGAACTGGCTCTTGACTTCTTCGCGCTCACGACGATCGTTGCGAGGGCCACGCTCACGAGACCCACGACGCTGCTCGCGCTCGCTTGGGTCAACCGTGGTTGTGGTTGCCGCTTCGGTAGTTGCGGTAGTTTCGGTAGCTTCAGCCACTGGTACTTCCTTCTTCTCTTCGCTCACAGTGCCAGTCCTTCCTCGCGAGCCGCGGCAGCAATAGCTGCAACACGACCTGCATAGCGGTTACCGCCGCGGTCAAAGACCACCTCGGTAACACCGGCCTTCTTCGCGCGCTCGGCAATTAGCTTGCCGACCAAAGTTGCCTTATCGGTCTTGGTGCCATCGTTCTTACGAAGATCCGCTTCCATGGTTGAAGCAGATGCCAAGGTCTGACCCTTGGAATCGTCAACCAACTGCACGAATACGTGACGAGCTGAACGTGTGACAACTAGGCGAGGGCGAGTTGCGGTGCCCTCGATCTTCTTACGCAGGCGGTCGTGGCGACGGCCACGAGCAGCTGACTTTGACTTGCCTCTAGTACCCAGAGCCATGATTACTTACCAGCCTTTCCAGCCTTGCGACGGACTCGCTCGCCTTCGTAACGAACTCCCTTGCCCTTATAAGGCTCAGGCTTACGTAGCTTGCGGATGTTTGCGGCCATCTCTCCGACGGCCTGCTTGTCAATTCCTGACACGATGATCTTGGTGTTTCCCTCAACAGCCAGAGAAACTCCAGCTGGTGGGGTGACGATCACTGGGTGGCTGAAGCCAAGGGAAAGCTCAAGGTCTGAGCCCTTCGCTGCAGCACGGTAACCAGTTCCGACGATCTCAAGGTTCTTGGTGAACCCTTCTGATACACCTTGAACGTTGTTAGCAATTAGTGAACGCGTTAGGCCGTGAAGTGACTTCGATACAGCCTCGTCGTCTGGACGGCTAACGATTACGTTGCCATCCTCCTGCGAAACCTTGATCGGCTCAGACACGGTGATCTTTAGTTCACCCTTTGGACCCTTGACGGCAACGTCCTGGCCGTTGATTTCAACGGTTACGCCAGTTGGCAGTGGGATCGGTAGTTTTCCAATTCTCGACATGTGCGATTACCAGATGTAGGCGAGGACTTCCCCACCCACTCCCTTCTTTGAAGCCTGGCGGTCTGTTAGCAGACCGCTAGAGGTGGACAAGATTGCAATACCCAAGCCGCCAAGCACCTTTGGTAGCTCGGTGGACTTTGCGTAAACGCGAAGTCCTGGCTTGGAAACACGCTTGATTCCAGCGATGCTGGACTCGCGGTTTGGGCCGTACTTCAAGTCGATGCTCATGGTCTTGCCGACCTTGGCGTCTTCTACCTTGAAGGATGCAATGTAACCCTCTGACTTCAAGATTTCAGCGATGGATCCCTTTAGCTTTGAATAGGGAACGCTCATTGAATCGTGATGTGCAGTATTCGCATTGCGCAGCCGGGTCAGAAAATCTGCTACCGGGTCTGTCATTGTCATTTGTGTCTTCTTTCTCGGGGCGGTTTCTTTAGCTCTTTACGAGAACTAAGGACCTACCTCAATCGGTTAGTTAGGCCTGAAACGGGAAACCGAGAGCCTTCAAAAGCGCTCGACCCTCGTCGTCAGTTCTTGCTGAGGTTACAACTGTGATGTCCATACCCCGGACGTGGTCAATCTTGTCCTGGTCAATTTCGTGGAACATTGACTGCTCGGATAGACCGAAAGTGTAGTTTCCGTTTCCATCAAACTGCTTTGGAGACAGTCCACGGAAGTCACGGATACGAGGAAGTGATAGCGATAGCAAGCGGTCTAGGAACTCCCACATGCGGTCACCACGAAGTGTTACGTGTGCTCCAATTGGCTGTCCCTCGCGAAGCTTGAACTGCGCGATTGACTTCTTGGCCACGTTAACCTGAGGCTTCTGGCCAGTGATTGCTGTTAGGTCGCGAATTGCGCCCTCAATCAACTTGCCGTCTTTGGCCGCCTGGCCAACACCCATGTTCACAACGATCTTCTTCAAGCCTGGAACCTGCATAGGGTTTGAGAACTCAAACTCCTTGGTAAGGCCTGCAACGATTTCAGTCTTGTAGCGAGTCTTTAGACGAGGAGCCATCTTGGCATCTGCCTTCTTAGTTGCGGTTGCCATTAGATTTCCTTCCCGCTGGTCTTGGCCACGCGGACCTTCTTGGTCTCACCGTCTTTTGACGTGGTGATCTTGAAACCGACCTTGGAAGGCTTCTTGGTGCTTGGGTCAACTAGCGCCACATTCGAGATGTGGATTGGTGACTCCTGCTTTTCAATGCCACCGGTCTTGCCGCCACGCTCGGTCTGACCAACACGATTGTGCTTGGTGACCATGTTGACGCCTTCAACGATGACCTTGTTGGTCTCCTTGATAACGGCTAGGACGTGACCCTGCTTACCGCGGTAGCCACCCTTTTCCTGCTTGCCGCCGGTGATGACCTCTACTAGGTCACCCTTCTTGATTTTCGCCATGATTAAATAACCTCCGGTGCTAGCGAGATGATCTTCATGAACTTCTTCTCGCGCAATTCGCGACCAATTGGTCCAAAGATACGAGTTCCGCGTGGTTCGCCGTCTGCCTTGATGATGACAGCCGCGTTCTCGTCAAACTTGATGTAAGAACCATCTGCTCGACGCGTTTCCTTTACGGTACGCACGATAACGGCCTTTACTACCTCACCCTTTTTGACATTGGCGCCAGGAATGGCGTCCTTTACCGAGGCAACAATGGTGTCGCCCAGTCCGGCATAACGGCGGGTTGAGCCACCGAGTACTCGGATTGTCAAGAGCTCCTTGGCGCCCGAGTTATCGGCCACCTTGACTCTAGATTCTTGCTGAAGCACTTTATTTCTCCTTGCTTAGTGAATAACGATTCCGACCGTTATCCGCGGGGGGGGTTACTTCGCCTTTTCGAGAATCTCGACTAGACGCCAGTTCTTGGTTGCTGCAATCGGACGAGTCTCGTCGATTACAACTAGGTCGCCGATTCCGGCGCTGTTTAGCTCATCGTGAGCCTTAACCTTCTTGGAAACGCGCATCACCTTGCCGTAAAGCGGGTGCTTCTTGCGGTCCTCAAGTAGTACAACGATGGTCTTGTCCATCTTGTCTGAGACAACATATCCCTGACGAGACTTGCGCTGACCGCGAGTAACTTCCTTGATTTCCTTAGGTGCGCGTGCGACCTTTGGCTTTGGTGCAGCCTTTGGCTTGGCAGCAGCCTTTGGTGCAGCCTTGGCTGCTGGCTTAGCGGCAGCTTTCGCTGCTGGCTTCTTCTCGTCTGCCATCTTTATGCCTCCTCGGCCTTGGCTTCAGCTGTCTTCTTTGCGGCAGGCTTCTCAGCCTTCGCGGTCTTTGCAGGTGCAGCAACTGGCACTGCACGAATGCCCAGTTCACGCTCACGCATGATGGTGTAAATGCGAGAGATGTCGCGCTTTACAGCCTTTAGGCGACCGTGGTTGTCAAGCTGACCAGTGGCTGACTGGAAGCGGAGGTTGAACAACTCTTCCTTTGCCTTGCGCAGCTCTTCTACCAAAACCGATGATTCGATCTTGTCTAGATCGTTTGGAGAAAGGTTTTTTGAACCGATCATTATGCGTCACCTTCTTCACGCTTGATGATGCGAGCCTTCAGCGGAAGCTTGTGGATCGCACGAGTCATTGCCTCTTTGGCAATTTCCTCTGAAACACCGCTTAGCTCAAAGAGCACGCGGCCAGGCTTTACGTTAACTACCCACCACTCAGGAGAACCCTTACCGGAACCCATTCGAGTTTCGGCTGGCTTCTTGGTTAGTGAGCGGTCAGGGAACACGTTGATCCAGACTTTTCCACCACGCTTTATGTGACGGGTCATGGCAATACG
>DDBH01000018.1:55645-61250 GCA_002333405.1 Micrococcales bacterium UBA2037
ACGGGTCATGGCAATACGTGCTGCCTCAATCTGACGGTTGGTTAGGTAAGCAGGAGTGATCGCCTGAATACCCCACTCACCGAATGATACCTTGGTGCCACCAGTTGCATGGCCCTTACGCTTTGGGCTGTGCTGCTTGCGGTGCTTTACTTTTCTAGGAATCAGCATTACTTGGCTTCACTTCCTGCTGCGACCGGTGCAGCTCCATCCTGGCGTGGTGCACGGCGACCAGCACCGGCTCCCTGGCGAGGTCCGCGCTGAGTAGCTTCCTTTGCAGCAAGCTCCTTAGCGGTTAGATCGCCCTTGTATATCCAAACCTTCACACCGATGCGACCGAAGGTGGTCTTGGCCTCGTAGAAGCCGTAGTCAATGTTTGAACGAAGGGTGTGAAGTGGCACGCGGCCCTCACGGTAGAACTCGCTACGAGACATTTCAGCTCCACCCAAACGGCCAGAACACTGAATTCGAATACCCTGGGCGCCTGCACGAAGCGCTCCCTGGATTCCCTTACGCATCGCACGACGGAACGCAACACGAGCAGCTAGCTGCTCGGCAACTCCCTGAGCTACAAGCTGTGCATCAGCCTCTGGGTTCTTAACCTCAAGGATGTTTAGCAAAACCTGCTTGCCTGTTAGCTGCTCAAGCTCGGTGCGTAGGGTCTCAGCCTCTGATCCACGACGGCCAATGACCAATCCTGGACGAGCAGCAAAGATGTCGACGCGGACACGGTCGCGGGTTCGCTCTAGCTCGATGCGGCTGATGCCGGCACGGTCTAGCTTCTCCTGCAAGTATGCGCGGATCTTGACGTCCTCAACCACGTAGTCGGCGTAGCGCTGACCCTTCTTGGTTGAGTCTGCGAACCAACGTGACCTGTGGTCAGTGGTGATTCCCAGGCGGAAGCCGAACGGATTTACTTTTTGACCCATTACTTCTTACCTGCCTTCGCAAACTCGTCTGGGGTAGCAACTACCACGGTGATGTGGCTGGTGCGCTTATTGATGCGGAATGCTCGACCCTGTGCACGTGGGCGGAACCTCTTTAGGGTCACTCCCTCGTCAACAAAAGCCTTCGAGATGATTAGGTCATCAACGTCCACAATTGCACCGGCTGCCTCACCCTTAACCTGGGCGTTAGCAACTGCTGAGGCGACTAGCTTGTAGATAGGCTCAGATGCTGACTGTGGAGCAAATTTCAAAATACCCAAAGCTTCTGTGGCCTGCTTGCCGCGAATCAAGTTCACAACACGACGGGCCTTCATTGGGGTAACGCGGATGTTACGCAGCTTGGCGATCGCTTCCATCGTTCTTCCTTTTCCTAGGCGCCCCGGCTTAGCCGCGGCGACCCTTCTTGTCGTCCTTCACGTGACCACGGAAGGTGCGGGTGGGTGCGAATTCGCCTAGCTTGTGACCAACCATGGTCTCTGTGACGAAAACTGGGATGTGCTTGCGACCATCGTGAACCGCAATGGTGTGTCCCAGCATGGCTGGAACGATCATTGAGCGGCGCGACCAGGTCTTGATCACGTTCTTGCTGTTGGCCTCGTTTTGTACTCGCACCTTCTTCATTAGGTGCTCGTCGACGAAGGGGCCCTTCTTTAGACTGCGTGGCATCTAGTGCTCTCCTACTTCTTGCCGGCGTAACGACGACGAACGATTTGCTTATCGGATGGAAGGTTTGGCTTACGTGTGCGGCCTTCTTTTTGACCCCATGGCGTAACTGGGTTTCGACCACCAGAGGTCTTACCTTCACCACCACCGTGCGGGTGATCAACCGGGTTCATGGCAACACCACGAACTGTTGGGCGAACACCCTTCCAACGCTTACGGCCAGCCTTACCCCAGTTGATGTTTGACTGCTCGGCGTTGCCGACCTCACCAATGGTTGCGCGGCAGCGTGCATCCACGTTGCGGATTTCGCCAGACGGCAAACGAAGCTGTGCGTTAGGGCCGTCCTTGGCAACCAAACGAACTGAAGCACCAGCTGAACGAGCCATCTTGGCTCCTCCGCCTGGCTTTAGCTCGATGGCGTGAACAACGGTTCCCACTGGGATGTTCTTCAGTGGCAGGTTGTTGCCTGGCTTGATGTCAGCCTGTGGTCCCTGCTCAATTGGGTCACCCTGCTTGAGCTTGTTTGGAGCCAAGATGTAGCGCTTGGTGCCATCAATGAAGTGCAACAGCGCAATGCGAGCGGTGCGGTTCGGGTCGTACTCAATGTGAGCGACCTTGGCTGCAACGCCATCCTTGTCATTGCGACGGAAGTCAATCACGCGGTACTGGCGCTTGTGGCCACCACCGATGTGACGGGTCGTGATACGACCGTTTGAGTTACGTCCACCGGTCTTAGGTAGTGGCCTAAGAAGAGACTTCTCTGGAGTAGAGCGTGTTAACTCTGTGAAGTCTGCAACCGAAGAACCACGACGACCAGGAGTCGTTGGCTTGTATTTACGAATGCCCATTAGCGTTTCTCCTTAGCCGATGTAGGTAAAGATGTCGATGGAACCCGACTTCAGGCTGACAATGGCACGCTTGGTGTCCTTGCGCTTACCCATGCCGAAGCGGGTGCGGCGGGTCTTGCCCGCGCGGTTTAGAGTGTTGATCGAGTCAACCTTGACGTTGAAGATCTGCTCGATTGCCTGCTTGATCTCGGTCTTGTTGGAACGAGTGTCAACCTCGAAGGTGTACTTGCCTTCGTCAATCAGCGCGTAGCTCTTCTCAGAAATTATCGGCTTGATAATTACGTCGCGTGGATCCTTCTTGATGTCGGTCATGACTAGCCTTCCTCAGATACTACAGCTGACTCAACGAATGAGCTCAGCGCGGCAGCGGTGAATACGATGTCCTCGGCGTGCAGCACGTCATAGGCGTTTAGCTGGTCAGACGGAATCACGTGAACCGCTGGCAGGTTGCGCAGTGACTTGTATGAAACCTCGTCATCGCGACCAAGCACGACCAAGATGTTCCTAGAAACTGCAACCTGAGCCAAGAAGCTTGCGGCTGCCTTGGTTGAAGGTGAGTCACCAATTCCGAACTGGTCGATTACATAGATGCGGCCATTGCGAGCGCGGTCAGATAGTGCTCCACGAAGTGCAGCAGCAATCATCTTCTTTGGGGTGCGCTGTGAGTAATCACGTGGCTTTGGTCCGTGGATGATTCCACCACCGCGGTGCTGAGGCATACGGATCGAGCCCTGACGAGCGCGACCGGTTCCCTTTTGCTTGAACGGCTTACGACCAGAACCAGAAACCTCACCACGGCGAAGCGTGGACTGGGTTCCCTGGCGAGCAGCTGCAAGCTGTGCAACTACCACCTGGTGGATTAGTGGAACGTTCGTCTGAACGTCAAATAGTGACTCAGGAAGGTCCACTGAACCGGACTTCTTACCCTTTACGTCAATGATGTCAACGGTAGGCATTAGTTGCTCTCCTTCACCGCGTTGCGGACGAATACCAACTGGCCCTTAGGACCAGGAACGGCACCCTTGATTAGCAATAGACCCTTTTCAAGGTCAACGCCGTGCAGGGTGAGGTTTAGGGTGGTCACGCGGTCGGTTCCCATGCGGCCAGGCATCTTCTTGCCCTTGATGACCTTTGATGGGGTGGTACCGGCACCAACAGAACCAGGCTTACGGTGGTTCTTGTGTGCACCGTGCGATGCGTGAATACCGGAAAAGCCGTGACGCTTCATAACACCGGCGAAACCCTTACCCTTACTGGTTCCAACAACGTCCAGCTTCTGGCCAACTTCAAAGATGTCGACGCCAATAGCCTGACCAACGGTGTAGCTGTCTGTGTCAGCGGTGCGGATTTCTGCAAGGAAGCGGCGTGGGGTGGAACCGGCCTTGGCGAAGTGACCAGCCGATGGCTTGTCCACCTTGCGTGGATCGATTGCGCCATACGCAAGCTGAATAGCTGCGTAGCCGTCGTTTTCTAAATTCTTGATTTGAGTGATGACATTCTCGCCAGCCTCAACCACTGTGATGGGGACAAGCTTGTTGTCCTGATCCCAGCCTTGGGTCATGCCGAGCTTCTTGCCCAGCAGTCCCTTTACGGTTCTAGTTTCTACAGTCATTTCTCAATCCTTAGAGCTTGATCTCGATGTTGACATCTGCTGGGAGGTCCAGGCGCATCAGCGAATCGACCGCTTTAGGAGTCGGGTCGATAATGTCAATGAGACGCTTGTGGGTACGCATCTCAAAGTGCTCACGGCTGTCCTTGTACTTGTGAGGCGAGCGGATAACCGTCACAATGTTCTTCTCGGTGGGCAGTGGCACTGGACCAACTACCTTGGCACCGGCGCGGGTGACCGTATCGACGATCTTGCTCGCCGACACATCGATGACCTCGTGGTCATACGACTTCAGTCGAATGCGGATTTTATTAGCCGCCATAATGACTCGCTTCCGTTTCTAGGTGACCTCTCGGCCACACAATTTGGAGCCAACTCAATTTGCGAAATCGCAAACCTTATTGACCGCCGTAATGCTGATGCACTGTTCTTATGTCAACGCCCTATTTCTAGGGCTCTGTCCGACACCTTGACTCGGGCGTGTCGCGTAAACAATCACGCGATTCACCCAAGAGAAAATCTCGGATAAGTTTTTTGTGGTTCTTAGCTGCGGTTGGCCCAGTTGCCTGTGCACAAATCCAGCAGTGGTTCACGCATAAAGCGCGAATACTCACGAACCTGCACAAGTCTGCCATAGCCTGCAAAGGCAACGCAAGTTAAATCCAAAGGAAATTGGGACTTTTTTATATTCTTTTGAGATTTGCTTCAAAAACACAAAACCCCCCGGTTTCCCGAGGGGTTTTGTAAGAGTTTTTGTTACTACTTGTTGATCTTGGTAACGGTACCGGCACCTACGGTGCGGCCACCCTCACGGATCGCGAAGCGAAGTCCCTCTTCCATCGCAATTGGCTGGATTAGGTCTACGGTCATCTCGGTGGTGTCACCAGGCATAACCATTTCGGTACCGGCTGGCAGGGTGATAACACCAGTTACGTCAGTGGTACGGAAGTAGAACTGTGGACGGTAGTTCGCGTAGAACGGGTTGTGACGGCCACCCTCATCCTTACCAAGGATGTAGACGTTGCCCTCAAAGTTGGTGTGAGGAGTGATCGAACCTGGCTTACATACAACCTGGCCACGCTCTACGTCCTCGCGCTTGGTACCACGCAGTAGTAGTCCAACGTTCTCGCCGGCCTCTGCATAGTCAAGTAGCTTGCGGAACATTTCGATTCCGGTAACGGTGGTCTTCTGCTTGTCGCGGATTCCAACGATTTCAACTTCGTCGTTCACGTTTACAGTTCCACGCTCTACCTTGCCGGTGATAACAGTTCCACGACCGGTGATGGTGAACACGTCTTCAACAGGCATTAGGAATGCCTTCTCGATGTCACGCACTGGCTCTGGAATGTTCTCGTCACAGGCCTGCATTAGCTCCCAGACCTTCTCAGCCCATACTGGGTCGCCCTCAAGCGCCTTTAGGCCGGAAACCTGAACAACTGGTGCGGTGTCGCCTGGGAACTCGTACTGGTTTAGAAGGTCACGGACCTCAACCTCTACAAGCTCAAGAATTTCAGCGTCATCAACCATGTCTGACTTGTTTA
>DDBH01000018.1:61534-63203 GCA_002333405.1 Micrococcales bacterium UBA2037
ACCATGTCTGACTTGTTTAGAGCAACCACGATGTAAGGAACGCCAACCTGACGAGCAAGAAGGACGTGCTCCTTGGTCTGAGGCATTGGGCCGTCAGTTGCAGCGACAACAAGAATTGCGCCGTCCATCTGAGCTGCACCAGTAATCATGTTCTTGATGTAGTCAGCGTGGCCCGGTGCGTCTACGTGTGCGTAGTGACGCTTATCGGTCTGGTACTCAACGTGTGAGATGTTGATGGTAATTCCGCGCTGCTTCTCCTCTGGGGAGTTGTCGATCTGATCGAAAGCGTAGCTGTCGTTCAGTTCTGGGAATTTGTCATGCAGCACTTTAGTAATTGCCGCAGTCAGAGTGGTCTTACCGTGGTCGACGTGACCAATGGTTCCGATGTTGACGTGCGGCTTGGTGCGCTCGAATTTCGCCTTAGCCATTTTGGGTCCTCCTGATGGATCCGTAGTAAATCATCGACCAGTTAGCCGACTCTGATTTGGGTTTTTACAGAATTTCTATCTTAGTCAAGTTTGAGTAGTTTTTACTACTCTCCCTTAGCCTTCTGCACGATTTCGTCAGCAACTGCCTTCGGAACCTCCGAGTAAGTCTCGAACGTCATTGAATAGACGGCGCGACCTGAGGTCTTTGAGCGGAGGTCACCAACGTAACCGAACATCTCCGAAAGCGGTACCAGTGCGCGAACAACTTTCACGCCTGATGCATCTTCCATCGACTGGATCTGCCCACGACGTGAATTGATGTCTCCGATAACGTCTCCCATGTATTCCTCTGGGGTACGCACTTCAACAGCCATCAACGGCTCGAGCAGAACAGGGTTTGCTAGTCGAGCAGCCTCTTTAAAGACCATCGAACCGGCAAGCTTAAACGCCATTTCTGACGAGTCGACATCGTGGTAGGCACCATCCAGCAGGGTGGCCTTTACGCCAACTACTGGGTAGCCCGCAAGCACACCGGACTGCATAGCGTCCTTCATTCCGGCGTCTACCGAGGGAATGTACTCGCGAGGCACGCGGCCACCTGTTACGGCGTCAACGAACTCATAAACCTTGTCACCCTCAACCTCCATAGGCTCCAGTTTGATCTGGACCTTGGCAAACTGACCTGAACCACCGGTCTGCTTCTTGTGGGTGTAATCGTGCTTGTCGACTGTGCGACGGATGGTCTCACGGTAGGCAACCTGTGGCTTACCCACGTTTGCCTCGACGTTGAACTCACGGCGCATACGGTCAACCAAAATATCTAGGTGAAGCTCGCCCATGCCCGAGATCACGGTCTGGCCGGTCTCGTGGTCGTGCTCAACGCGGAAGGTTGGGTCCTCGTCGCCAAGCTTCTGGATAGCTAGTCCTAGCTTCTCCTGGTCGCTCTTGGTCTTTGGCTCAATGGCAACCGAGATCACTGGCTCTGGGAAGGTCATTGACTCAAGCACGATTTGGTTGTCTGAATCACAAAGGGTGTCACCGGTTGTGGTGTCCTTTAGGCCAATAGCAGCGTAAATGTGACCAGCTGCAGCCGAGGTAACCGGGTTTTCCTTGTTGGCGTGCATCTGGAATAGCTTTCCGATGCGCTCCTTGCGGCCCTTGGTTGAGTTGATCACCTGGTCGCCAGAGTCAACGTGGCCAGAGTAAACACGAATGTAGGTAAGACGCCCAAAGAATGGGTG
>DDBH01000018.1:63567-69417 GCA_002333405.1 Micrococcales bacterium UBA2037
ACTTCCTCATCACGAGGATCTCCACCCTCAACCGATGCCACGTCAAGTGGTGAAGGAAGGTAGTCGATAACTGCGTCCAGCATTGGCTGAACACCCTTGTTCTTGAATGCAGAACCACACATGATTGGGTAAGCAAGAGAGTTCACGGTTAGGTGACGAAGACCCTGCTTGATTTCCGCAACGGTTAGCTCGTCGCCGTTGAAGAACTTCTCCATCAACTCTTCGGAAGTTTCCGCAACTGCCTCGATCAAAAGTGCGCGGTACTCGTCAGCCTTTGCCTGCATATCAGCTGGAATTGGCTCTATTTCGTACTTTGCACCAAGCTCAACATCTCCACGCCAGGTAAGGGCGCGCATTTCAACTAGGTCAATGACACCCTCGAAGTCGCTCTCGGCTCCGATTGGAAGCTGAATCACAACTGGCTTTGCGCCTAGGCGGTCGACGATGGTCTTTACGGTGAAGTAGAAGTCAGCTCCGAGCTTGTCCATCTTGTTCACAAAACAGATGCGAGGAACGTTGTACTTGTCAGCCTGACGCCAAACGGTCTCAGACTGAGGCTCAACACCCTCTTTACCGTCGAATACGGCAACGGCACCATCTAGAACACGAAGGGAACGCTCCACCTCAACGGTGAAGTCCACGTGACCTGGGGTGTCAATGATGTTGATCTGGTTGTTCTTCCAGAAGCAGGTGGTTGCAGCAGAGGTGATGGTAATTCCACGCTCTTGCTCTTGTTCCATCCAGTCCATGGTGGCAGCACCGTCGTGCACCTCACCGATCTTGTGAGTGATACCTGTGTAATACAGGATTCGCTCAGTGGTGGTTGTCTTACCGGCGTCAATGTGCGCCATGATGCCGATGTTACGAACCTTGTTCAGGTCGGTGAGCACGTCTTGTGCCACGGTTGCCTCCGAAATTTTTTGTTGACTAGGGGGATGTTGCTACTGCCAAGTAAGTTTTTAGGCTCGGGCAGTGGTGCTGGATTACCAGCGGTAGTGTGCGAATGCCTTGTTAGCCTCGGCCATCTTGTGAGTGTCCTCACGACGCTTCACTGCAGCACCGAGGCCGTTTGAAGCATCAAGGATCTCGTTCATTAGGCGCTCGGTCATGGTCTTCTCACGACGCTGCTTAGCGAACTGAACCAACCAGCGCATCGCCAAGGTGTTAGCACGGTGGCTCTTTACCTCGATTGGCACCTGGTAGGTCGATCCACCCACACGACGAGAACGAACCTCGACGGTTGGGCGAACGTTGTCTAGAGCCTTCTTTAGAAGCACAACTGGGTCATCGCCAGTCTTCGCATTGGTGCCCTCTAGGGCGCCGTAGACGATCTTCTCAGCAATTGACTTCTTGCCATCCAACAAAATCTTGTTTACTAGCTGCGATACAACTGGGGAACCGTAAACCGGGTCCTGAACAACTGGACGCTTCGCGATTGGGCCTTTACGAGGCATTACTTACCCTTCTTTGCGCCGTAGAGGCTACGAGCCTGCTTACGGTCTTTAACAGCCTGAGTGTCTAGTGCACCACGAACAATCTTGTAGCGAACACCAGGCAGGTCCTTCACACGACCACCACGGACTAGCACCATTGAGTGCTCCTGAAGGTTGTGACCCTCGCCCGGAATGTATGCGGTTACCTCTGTACCGTTTGACAGCTTGACACGCGCCACCTTGCGAAGCGCAGAGTTCGGCTTCTTAGGGGTCGTTGTGTACACACGGGTGCATACACCTCGCTGTTGCGGGTTTGCCTTTAGGGCTGGAGCCTTGGTCTTGGTGACCTTTGGGCTGCGTCCCTTGCGAACCAACTGCTGAATTGTTGGCACTAGTACTCCTCGTTCTTGTTTCTTCGGCGCGCCAGAATGACGCATTTTGAACCGAAGGTTTTGACCGTGGTCTCAAACACTAGCGAGACTTGGCCTGGCTCATGCCGTTGCATGAACCCTGCCAAGCATACCCGTAGCGCTTACAACCGGTCAAATACTTTTTTATTTGTCTTGGTTACTGCTCATCGATGGAAAATGGGTCAGAGACACTCAAGCTGAGCTCCTGCGAATCCAAATCGGCTGGGTCATAACCCTGGTCCGACCAGATTCGGTTTGGATAGCGCTCGGCCTTAGCCTCTTCTGTTCCATCAATTTCGAAGTTGCGGTGAGCTGCCAAGCCGGTTCCGGCTGGGATCAACTTACCGATGATCACGTTCTCCTTCAGACCAACAAGCTTGTCCTCACGGCGATCTAGCGCTGCCTGAGTCAAGACCCTGGTGGTCTCCTGGAACGATGCGGCTGACAGCCACGACTGTGCTGCAAGGGACGCACGGGTCATACCCATTACTTCCTGACGAGCACTGGCAGGACGCAAGCCCTGACCAACTGCTGCGCGGTTCTTGCGTGCAAAGCTCTGACGGTCAATAACCTCACCAGGCAACATGTCTGTGTCACCCGAATCAATAACGGTCACCTTGTTCAGCATCTGACGAACAATCACCTCAAGGTGCTTGTCGTGCAGCGGAACACCCTGTGAACCATAGATCGCCTGAACACCGCGGATGATTTCTGCAGCCGCTTCACGCGAACCACGAATCATCAACACCTCGTGTGGAATTGGAGTTCCATCAACCAGGTAGTCTCCAGCCTCAACGCTGTCACCCTTTTCAACAACCAGGTCCTCAACTGAAGTGACCGTGGTGATTGGAAGGTACGGGCTTAGCTTCTTGAAGGTCTTCGAAGCAGTTCTCGAGAAGCTGTACTGAGTGGCTAGTGCCTCAGCTTCCTTCTCTGCCTTCTCACCCTGTGGGCGAACGTAGACCTCATAGCTCTTAGCTCCGGTTGCTGAAACCTTCTCCAGGATGTCAACCTTTCCGGACCAGAATGCCATAACAGCAACCTTGCCGGCCTGACGCCATCCAACACGAGCTTCTAGCAAGTCGGTAACACCGTTTAGACCCTGGGTGATGTCATAGGAAATCAGACGCTCGACACGAACCTTCTGGCCACCGATTGACTTCAGAATGGTCTGCTTCTTAGCGCTCGACGCAGCACCACCGGTGTGGAAAGTACGCATTGTTAGCTGAGTACCAGGCTCACCAATTGACTGAGCGGCAATGATACCGATGGCTTCACCAACGGTTACCTTCTGGTTGGTAGCAAGTGACACACCATAACAAGCGGCACAAATACCACTCTCGGCCTCACAGGTAAGAACTGAACGAACTGTGATTGTCTCAAAGCCCGCTTCCTTGATCCTGCGAACTCCAGCGTGGTCAATGTTCTGACCAGCGGCTAGGTAAAGGTCCTTGCCCTTCTTGATGTCAACCAAGTTAGTTCTACCAACAATTGATAGCTCTACTTGCTCTTCATCTAGCAGGTCCTTGTCCAGACCCTTGGTGGTGCCACAGTCTTCAATCTGAATGATGACATCCTGAGCCACGTCAACCAGACGACGGGTTAGGTAACCCGCGGCGGCTGTCTTCATGGCGGTGTCAGCGTTACCCTTACGGGCACCGGTGGCGTTAATGAAGTACTCGTGCGGGGTAAGACCAAGCAGGTAGTTACCCTTCACTGGCATCGGTGCAAAGTCACCAGACGAGGTTGCAACCGGACCACGCATACCCATGATGGAACGAATCTGTAGCCAGTTTCCACGAGCTCCAGAGGTCACCATCTTGTAGATTGCGTTGTCGGTTGGGATTGACTCCTGCAACAGGGTCTGCATCTCGTTGGTTTCCTTGAACCACAAAGCACCCAGCTCATCACGACGCTCCAGGTCAGACTTCAGACCGTTGTCGAAAGCTTCCTGAATCTTGGTGTGCTGCTTCTCGGCCTTCTTGATCCTGGCGTCGCGCTCCTTGTCGAAGCTGCCCTTGGGATCGAAGTTAGCGTCTGAGATAGCCATTGAAACACCAGCTCGGGTTGCCCAGTGGAAACCGGCATCCTTCAGTGCATCAAGTGACTGTGCAACTTCGGTGCGGCTGAACATCTCAACCAGGTCAGACACAATCTGTCCAAGCTGCTTCTTGCCAACCTGCATCTCAACGTATGGGTAGGCACTTGGAAGTGTCTCGTTGAATAGAGCGCGGCCGAAAGTAGTTTCCTTCAACTCGTCCTCGATGCGAATACGAACCTTGGCGTTTAGGTCTAGGCCACCCAAGTCAAAGGCCATCTGAGCCTCTGCCATTGAGGTGAAGGCTAGGCCCTCTCCGGTAGCACCCTCAGCGTCAGCTGTCAGGTGGTACAGACCAATGATCATGTCCTGGGTTGGAGTAGCAACCGGACGTCCGTCCGATGGCTTCAGAATGTTGTTAGAAGCAAGCATCAAGATGCGAGCCTCAGCCTGAGCCTCAACCGAAAGTGGAAGGTGAACAGCCATCTGGTCACCGTCGAAGTCGGCGTTGAACGCAGCACAAACAAGAGGGTGAAGCTGAATAGCCTTACCTTCAACCAGCTGTGGCTCAAACGCCTGGATTCCCAAACGGTGCAGAGTAGGAGCACGGTTTAGTAGCACCGGACGCTCGCGAATAACTTCTTCTAGAACACCCCAAACCTGTGGGCGGCTACGCTCAACCATTCGCTTAGCGCTCTTGATGTTCTGGGCAAGACCCATGTCAACAAGGCGCTTCATCACAAAAGGCTTGAATAGCTCAAGAGCCATCAGCTTTGGAAGACCACACTGGTGAAGCTTTAGCTGCGGTCCAACAACAATTACCGAACGGCCCGAGTAGTCCACGCGCTTACCCAATAGGTTCTGGCGGAAACGACCCTGCTTACCCTTTAGTAGGTCAGACAGTGACTTCAGTGCACGGTTACCGGTTCCGGTAACAGCGCGGCCACGACGACCGTTGTCAAACAAAGCGTCAACAGCTTCCTGCAGCATGCGCTTCTCGTTGTTCAAGATGGTCTTTGGAACAGCACCTAGGTCAACGAATCGCTTTAGACGGTTGTTACGGTTGATCACCCTGCGGTAAAGGTCGTTTAGATCGCTGGTCGCGAAGCGGCCACCGTCTAGCTGAACCATTGGGCGAATCTCTGGAGGCAACACTGGCAGAACCGACAACACCATTGATGTTGGAGGCGTACCAGACTGCGCAAAGCTGTTTACAACCTTCAGACGCTTGATGGCCTGGGTCTGCTTTGAACCCTTGGTGGTTGCGATCTCAGCACGTAGCTCAGCCGCAGCACCCTCAAGGTCGAAGGCCGCTAGGACCTGCAGAACCGCCTCAGCACCGATTGAGGTGATGACGTAGTCAGAGAAGTAGTAGTCAAAGTAGTCAAAGACCACGTCGTTTGGAATTAGCTGTCCAACCGAAGCGGTTAGGAACATTCTCCATGCCAACTGCTCCTTGTGAAGGTTGGCTGGGCGCTCTAGACGGGCATACTCGCGAACGATCTTGTCGATCTTCTTCTTGACATCAGCCTGAAGCTTCTTGATCTTCTTGGCCTCGTCAGTGGTGCGAACAACAGCGTCCTCGTCCTCTTCCTCGGTCTCAGCTGCAAGTGCGCGAGGTGACCAGAATGCGTCTGCATCCTTTTCCTCAGCCGCAATCAGCTGCTCAAGGCTCTTGGCGAACTGCTTCTCGATCCAGCGAGGAGCTTCCCAGAACTTGTTTGAGATCTGCATCTCAAGACCAAGCTCACGCAGCTGGGCGATTTCATCGCCAGCGGCTGCTTCGAACTCTTCGTCACGAGCGTCAATAAGAGCGCGGATACGAGTCACATACTCTTCGCGCACCAAATCATACTCGGCATCACGCATCTCGTGGTCGATGTCCATAACGCGGTAGGCAGCAAAGTAAATGATCTTTTCTAGATCCTTTGGAGCCATGTTCAGCAGGTAACCAAGGCGTGATGGAACA
>DDBH01000018.1:69707-146985 GCA_002333405.1 Micrococcales bacterium UBA2037
GTACCAGATGTGAGTAACAGGAGCGGCAAGCTCGATGTGACCCATGCGCTCACGACGAACTGAGGACTTGGTTACCTCAACGCCACAGCGCTCACAGACGATTCCCTTGAAGCGAACGCGCTTGTACTTTCCACAAGAGCACTCCCAGTCCTTGGTAGGACCGAAGATCTTCTCGCAGAAAAGGCCATCCTTTTCAGGCTTCAGGGTTCGGTAGTTGATGGTCTCAGGCTTCTTTACTTCACCTGATGACCAAGAGCGGATTTCCTCGGAGGTAGCTAGGCCAACCCGAAGAGCACTGAAGTTTTCTACTTTCACAGACATGTGTTTATTCCTTTACGAAAATTCGGGTTCGGGTTACTGGTAAGTGTTGAAGTCGGTGTCGGATGACAGCTGCTCGTTGCGGCTTAGGTTGATGCCAAGCTCCTCAGCTGCGCGGTCGGACTCGAACGCCTCATCCTTCAGAACTACCACTCGACCCTGATCGTCAATTACCTCGACGTTCAGACCCAGTGACTGCATTTCCTTTGCAAGAACACGGAACGACTCTGGAATACCAGGAGCCTGAATGTTTTCACCCTTCACGATTGCCTCGTAGGTGCGAACACGACCAGCAATGTCGTCAGATTTGATGGTTAGTAGCTCCTGCAGTGTGTGAGCGGCGCCATAGGCCTGTAGGGCCCAAACTTCCATCTCACCAAAGCGCTGACCACCGAACTGTGCCTTACCACCCAGTGGCTGCTGGGTAATCATTGAGTAAGGACCGGTTGAACGAGCGTGGATCTTGTCGTCAACCAAGTGGTGAAGCTTCAGCATGTACTTCACACCAACCGCAATTGGCATTGGGTATGGCTCGCCGGAGCGGCCATCGAACAAACGAGCCTTACCGGAACCATCGATTAGACGGTTACCGTCACGGTTTGGAAGTGTGTGATCCAGAAGACCGGCCACCTGGTTCTTAGTTGCACCATCGAATACAGGAGTTGCAACCTTGGTTCCAGCTGGGGCACTGAATAGATCCTTGGCCATGTCATCGGCCCACTTGGCTACGCCAGAGACATCCCAACCCTGGCGGCAAACCCAACCAAGGTGGCTCTCAAGAACCTGACCGAAGTTCATTCGACCAGGAATACCCAGTGGGTTTAGAACGATGTCAACCGGAGTTCCATCTTCCATGAATGGCATGTCCTCGACTGGCAAGATCTTGGCGATGACACCCTTGTTACCGTGTCTACCGGCAAGCTTGTCACCCTCGGTGATCTTTCGCTTCTGAGCGATGTAAACAACTACGCGCTTGTTAACGCCAGCACCTAGCTCATCGCCCTCTTCCGCGTCAAATACCTTGACGCCGATGATGGTTCCCTGCTCACCGTGTGGCACCTTCAAGGATGTGTCTCGAACCTCACGGCTCTTCTCGTTGAAGATTGCACGGAGCAAACGCTCCTCGGCCGAAAGCTCGGTCTCGCCCTTAGGAGTAACCTTTCCGACCAGGATGTCGCCTGGACGAACCTCGGCACCGATGCGAATGATTCCCTGCTCATCTAGCTGAGCAAGCGCTTCAACTGAAATGTTTGGAAGGTCAGAGGTAATTTCCTCGGCACCCAACTTGGTGTCGCGAGCGTCAACCTCGTACTCCTCGATGTGAATCGAAGAAAGAGTGTCGTTCTTGACTAGCTCCTGGCTCAGAATGATCGCATCCTCGAAGTTGTAACCTTCCCATGGCATGAATGCCACGAGCAGGTTCTTACCAAGAGCCATTTCACCGTTTTGTGTACATGGACCATCTGCGATTACTGAGCCAACTTCAAGCTTCTGACCTTCGGTGACAACAACCTTCTGGTTGTAAGACGTTCCTTGGTTTGAGCGAGTGAACTTAGCGAGTGAATAAGTTTGGTAGGTGCTGTCATCTGCCATGACCTTAACTTCGTCGGCAGAAACTTCAGTCACTACACCAGCCTTAGTTGCAGTAAGAACATCGCCAGCATCTACTGCTGCGCGGAATTCCATACCTGTTCCGATAAATGGCGCTTCAGCNNGTACTCCTCGATGTGAATCGAAGACAGGGTGTCGTTCTTCACTAGCTCCTGGCTCAGAATGATCGCATCCTCGAAGTTGTAACCTTCCCATGGCATGAATGCCACAAGCAGGTTCTTACCAAGAGCTAGCTCACCGTTCTCAGTCGAAGGACCGTCAGCCAAAACATCGCCGGCCTCAACCCGCTGACCAATTTCAACAATGGCCTTCTGGTTGATAGCGGTTCCCTGGTTTGAACGGTCGAACTTGCGAAGGTTGTAGGTCGAGCGAGATCCATCATCGTTCATCACGATGATCTCGTCTGCGTCGATTTCCTCAACTACACCGGCAAGCTCGTTGATTAGAACTGCGCCGGAGTCAATCGCTGCAAGGCGCTCCATGCCGGTTCCAACATATGGGCTCTGGGCCTCTAGTAGTGGAACGGCCTGACGCTGCATGTTCGCACCCATCAGCGCACGTGACGAGTCATCGTGCTCAAGGAATGGAATCAACGAGGTTGATACTGAAGCTAGCTGACGTGGGGAGATGTCGATGTAATCGACGTCCTCAGCCGCAACTTCAACCATGTCGCCACGGAACCGGGCAAAGGCACGAGGACCAACTAGTGATCCGTCATCCTTCAAAGGAGTGTCAGCACCGGCAATAACCTTGCCCTCTTCGGCGGCAGCATCTAGGTACTCAACCTTTTTGCCAACCTTGCCGTCCTTGACAACGCGGTATGGAGTCTCAATGAAACCGAACGCGTTGATCTTGCTGAAAGCTGTAAGTGAACCGATTAGACCAATGTTCGGGCCTTCCGGAGTCTCAACTGGACACATGCGACCGTAGTGGGATGGGTGAACGTCACGAACCTCCATCTGGGCACGCTCACGTGCGATACCACCTGGTCCAAGAGCAGACAAACGACGCTTGTGGGCAAGGCCTGCAAGCGGGTTGTTCTGGTCCATGAACTGCGATAGCTGGCTGGCACCAAAGAACTCCTTGATGGCAGAAACAACTGGGCGCAGGTTAATCAGGGTCTGTGGGGTGATGGCTTCGATGTCCTGAGTTGACATGCGCTCTCGAACAACGCGCTCCATACGAGACAGACCGATGCGAACCTGGTTCTGAATCAACTCACCAACCGAACGAATACGACGGTTGGAGAAATCGTCGATGTCGTCCGAGGAAACAACAAGGTTTACCTTCTTGCCGGCCATCTTCACGCCGAACTCAGCACGCTGGGTGTTCGAGGAAACGTTGTTGGCCAGGGTTAGGTCAAATAGCAACAGGTACTTCAGCGTGGAAACAATGTCCTCGCGAGTAAGAGTTGTCTGCTCAGCATCCTGGTTGATCTGAAGCTTGCGGTTTAGTTTGTGACGACCTACGCGCGCTAGGTTGTAGCGCTTGCCCTCAAAGTAGGTTGAGCGCAACCATGCCTCGGCAACCTCAGCTCCAGCAGCTTCGCCACGAACCTTGCGGTAAACCTCGCGAAGAGCGTCTTCCTTGGAAAGAATTCCGTTTGGGAACACCTTTGACTCGTCATACTCGAGAGTTCTCTCGATAATGTCTTCGTCGTAGCTGATGCCCAGTGGGCTTGCCTCTGCGGCAGCCTTGATGTCTGCAAACTCAGCGCGGATCTCTTCCTTGGTAAAGCCAAGTGCCTTTAGGAAGATGGTCGCTGAAACCTTGGTCTTGCGGTCTACCTGGACCTGCAGGATTGGCTTACCAAACCTTGCAGCCGGCTTACGCTCGTCCTTGACCCACTCGGTCAGGAACTCGAGGTAAGAACCACGGCTTGGAATGATCTGGGCCTTGTTGTTTCTAACGTCTAGGTTTCCAGTGGTGTTGGTTGACACCGAGAAGTAAACACCTGGGGAACGCACAAGCTGTGAAACAACCACACGCTCGGTTCCGTTGATGATGAAGGTTCCCTTGCCGGTCATAACCGGGAAGTCACCCATGAAAACAGTCTGGCTCTTGATTTCACCGGTTAGGTAGTTGGTGAACTCAGCCTTGATGTAAAGCGGCTTGGTGTAGCTCTTGCCCTTTTCCTTGCACTGGTCAGGAGTGTAGGTCGGGTCAAACAGCATCGGCTCAGAGAAGGACAGGCCCATCTTCGCATCCTGGGCAGCGTTTGAGCTGTCCTCGATTGGGCTGATCTCCTCAAAGACCTCGTCCAGACCGGTTCTAGCATCCTTACCAGCGATCTCGCGCCAAGCAGGGTTGCCAACCAACCAGTCAAAGCTCTCAGTCTGAAGTGAGAGAAGATCTGGAATCTCGATTGGGTCTGGGTGCTTAGCAAAGGTTGGACGCATTGCAGAGCGAGAGTTTTTTGCGGACTTGATGGTTTTAGCGGTTTTCGCAGCAGCCAAAGTAATTACCCCTAGGGTTCTCGATTTTTTTAGGCGGGAATCTGCTACCTAACCCAAAGACGCCGCAATATGCATCGCGCCAGACAACCGCTATATATCGTCGGGCAAAGATTAGGAAAGCAAACCTCAATCCTAAGGGCTGCGTATTATGCTACGCAACTTAAATTCTTGCTGATTCTTTACAAATTTGTGATGTTTGAATTTCTTGCAGAAAAAGGCGCCAATTAGGCCCGGATGTGCCTGAAAGTTGACACCGTTGCTGCAAAGGCTGCAATCAGCACCCCTGCTCCTACCACCAGTGGCGCAATTGACCAGACATCGTCGATTCCAACGAAACTGGTAAAAGCGAGCTGAGTTGCCAGCAAATCAGTCACAAAGTAGCTGGTGCCAAACCCAACAGCCGCAATCGCCAGAGCGCCACCGATCAAAGCGGCCAGAACTCCCTCGAGAATAAATGGCAGCTGAATCGACCAGTTGGATGCTCCAACCAACCGCATGATTGAGATCTCACGCCTCCTAGAAAAGGCACTGAGCCGGATGGTGGTGGTGGTCAAAAGCGCCGCGCTTGCCAGCATGATCGCAGCTACCCCGGCAACAGCTAGGGATGAGATGTTCAAGAAGTTGATGATTTGATCTAGGTAACCGCGCTGATCCCGGACCTCAGCCACGCCAGGCTGGTTCGAGAACGCTTCAACAATCAAGTCGGTTTTCTCTGGGTTTACCAGATTCACCCAATAGGCCTCGTTCAGCTGCTCTGGCAGCAGGTACTGGGCAGCGGAGAGATCTTCGCTCTCTGCCAAAAATCGGTCGAAGGCATCCTGCTGGTTTTCAAAGTAGAAGGCTTCGATGTGCGGACTGAGTGCAGCCGATTCCAGTTGATCTCCAACCGCCTTTACCTGACCGTCACTGGCAGCGCCGTCTGGACACTGCTCCTCTGGTGAGAAATCAGAGCAAAGGTAGATCGCGATCTGAGCGCGGTCATACCAATAGTTCTTCATGTTGCCAACCTGCAGCTGCAACAGTGCTGCCACCGAAACAAAGCTCAGCGACACAAAAGTGACCAGGGTGATCGAGACGATCATCGAGAAATTCCCGCGGATCCCGGCCCACATTTCAGAAAGGATGAACCCTAGCTTCATGGCTTTTCCTCAAAATCTTTAGGCTCTGGAATTACCGGCATCGGCCCCGATGGGATTTCCTTGTAGCTGGCGGTTTCAGCGTCGCGAACGATCTCGCCGTTGCTGATTTCAACGACTCGCTTTTGCATCCGGTCCACGATGTTTCGATCGTGGGTCGCCATCACGATTGTGGTGCCGGCAAGATTGATCCGCTCCAGCAGGTTCATGATTTCGGAACTTGAAGCAGGATCAAGGTTTCCGGTCGGCTCGTCGGCCAGCAAGATATCCGGGCGGTTCACAACTGCCCTGGCGATAGCAACACGCTGCTGCTCACCACCGGATAGCGCCGATGGCAGTGAATCAGATTTGTGATCCAGCCCAACTAGCCGCAGCACATCCGGAACGGCGGTCTCAATGAAAGCTTTGGGTTTACCAATCACCTTGAGAGCGAAGGCGATGTTTTGATAAACAGTTTTATTTGGAAGCAGCCTAAAGTCCTGGAAAACCACGCCAAGTTTCCTGCGGAACTGTGGAACACGCCTTGCTGGCAACCTTGAAAGATTCTCGCCCAACACCAGCACATTTCCCTGATCTGGTCTTTCCTCGCGCAACATCATGCGCAGCATGGATGACTTGCCTGACCCCGAGGTTCCAACCAGGAAGACAAACTCACCTCGTTGAATATCGAGTGAGACTGACCTAAGCGCTGCCTCATTGGCTCCGCGATAGGTCTTGGTAACTTCTTCGAGTCTTATCATGCTGAGATGAGCCTAGATAGCCAAGCGGCTCTCGCCGCTTAGGCGCTTGGGGATTTTCTCAATTCTTGAGAAATTCAACTGGCGGTGACGGTGGGATTTGAACCCACGGTGGACTTTCACCCACACAACTTTTCGAGAGTTGCACCTTCGGCCGCTCGGACACGTCACCGCCGGCAAGCTTAGCAACACTCGAACAATTACCAATAGGCTTCCGATATGGCCACAGAAGGTTCAACTAAAGCGATCCTCGCGGCGCTTCTTGCAAATCTTGGAATCGCCATCACCAAGTTCGTCGCATACCTGTTTTCAGGCTCCGCATCGATGCTGGCCGAGAGCGTCCACTCCGTTGCCGACTCTGGCAATCAACTGCTGCTGATTATTGGTGGCAGGCGCGCTAGAAGGACAGCGAGCGCCGACCACCCATTTGGCTATGGCCGCTCTCGCTATGTCTATGCATTTTTGGTTTCGGTCGTGCTGTTCACCGTCGGTGGCTTGTTCTCGATCTACGAGGGAATCAACAAGCTCAATCACCCGCATGAATTGACCAACGTCTGGTTGCCTATCACCGTGCTGCTGGTTGCAATTGTGCTCGAAGGGTTTTCGCTAAAGACCGCGATTGCCGAATCTAATAAGGTTCGAGGCAATCAGAGTTGGGTGAACTTTGTTCGTAAGGCCAAAGCTCCCGAGCTTCCGGTTGTGCTGCTTGAAGACTTAGCTGCCCTAATCGGACTGGTTCTGGCTCTGCTTGGTGTTGGCCTCACAGTCCTGACTGGCAACGAGGCGTTCGACGCCTATGGCACTCTGGCAATTGGAGCACTGCTGGTGGTAGTGGCAGTGATCCTAGGAATTGAGATGTCCAGCCTGCTAATTGGAGAGGGTGCCGGTCCTCAAGATGTTCAAAAGATTCGCAAGGCCCTGAGCGAAACCGAAGGCGTCGAATCTGTTATCCACCTAAAGACTCTCTACATCGGCCCTGAGGAGCTGATGCTTGGAGCCAAGATCGCTGTTAACGAAAATAGCTCCGGCCAAGACATCGCCAGAATCATAGATTTGGCTGAGGCAGCGGTAAGGGCCGTGATGCCGGTTGCAAAGACTATTTACCTGGAGCCGGACATCCTGAGGTCAAAAACTAACGCTTAGCCTCGAAGAAATCCTTCAGAATTTTCTGGCACTGATCCCCCAGCACCTCTGGGATGACCTCTATCGGTTTCCCTAGTCGCGCATCACGCAAGATGTCGTAGGCAGATCCTGCAGCACCGACCTTTTCATCCCAAGCACCAAAGACTACCCTTGGGATTCTGGCAGCAACTATCGCCCCGGCACACATAACGCAGGGCTCCAGGGTCACAAACAGCGTCGTGTTCTCTAGCCTCCAAGAACCAAGGGCATTGGCCGCACCCCGAATCACTTCAACTTCGGCATGGCTGGTCGGATCGTTTTTTTGCTCGCGGTAGTTGTGCGCGGCGGCTAAGACATTGCCGTCGGCATCAACCAGCACCGCACCAACCGGAACCTCGTCCCCTGCAAGCTTGGCTTGTTCTAGACTGAGGTGCATGAAGTGTTCAAAATCCATAGGCTTGAGCCTATGCGACTTCACGTAGCGAATCATCCGCTTATTACCCACAAGCTAACCGTGCTCAGAAACAAGACCACGCCAAGCCCACAATTTCGGCAACTGGTTGAAGAACTAGTGACCCTGCTTGCCTACGAGGCAACCCGCGAGATCAGGGTTGAGCCAGTCGAGATTGAAACCCCAGTGCAGAAAACCACCGGAATCAAGATCTCCAGCCCAAAGCCGCTGATTGTTCCGGTGCTTCGAGCCGGCCTTGGCATGCTCGAAGGAATGGTGAAGCTACTTCCAAGTGCGGAGGTTGGATTCCTAGGGATCAAGCGCAACGAAGAAACCCTTGAGCCCTACACCTACGCAAACCGCCTGCCGGATGACCTGGAAGATCGCCAGGTCTTCATCATTGACCCGATGCTTGCAACCGGTGGAACCCTGAATGACTCCATTGACTATGTGTTTGAGCGCGGTGCTCTTAGCGCGACCTGCGTTTGCTTGCTGGGAGCCCCTGAGGGCGTTGAAAACGTTAAGGTGCACCTAGCTGCGAAGTGGCCAGGACGAAATGTTGACATTGTGCTCGGTGCACTTGATGAAAAGCTAAATGAACTCGGCTACATCGTTCCCGGCCTTGGAGATGCTGGAGATCGCCTTTACGGCATTGCTCAGTAGCCCTCTCTAGAATCGCTCTCTGTCGCCTTGCAATCACTAAACTCCTAAGCACGATGAAGATTTCAGTCATAGGGCTCGGATATCTGGGCGCAACCCACGCGGTTGCTATGGCGTCACTGGGTCACGAGGTAATCGGGATTGAGCCGGACTCGATCCGGACTGCGCAGCTAAAAGCTGGAATAACCCCGTTCCACGAACCGGGTTTGCAACAGGCCCTCGACAAAGTCTTGGCCGCCGGAAACATTAGCTTTCAGTGCCAGCACGATGACCAATCAGCTGCTGCCGATATTCACTTCATTTGCGTTGGTACACCACAGGCTGCCGACAAAAGCGCCGACACCTCTTTCGTTTTCGCTGCTGCAGCTGAGTTGGCCAAGGTTCTAAAACCAGCGAGCCTGGTAGTTGGGAAATCAACAGTTCCGGTGGGTGTTGCCAGAAAGTTGATTAGCCAGATGGCTGCAATTTCAGGATTCGAACCAAAGCTTTGCTGGAACCCAGAGTTCTTGCGCGAGGGCACCGCCCTTGAAGATTCGCTGCATCCCGACCGAATCGTTGTTGGCAGCAACAACCACCAGGACACAGTGGCACTGCGCGTATGCTATAAACCAATGCTTGATAGCGGCACTCCGCTAGTGGAAGTTGACCTCGAGACTTCTGAGCTGGTAAAGGTTTCTGCAAACGCATTCCTTGCGACCAAGATCAGCTTTATCAACGCCATGGCCGAAATAGCGGAGGCATCCGGTGCCGATGCTGTGAAGCTTGCCGAAGCCATCGGCATGGACAATCGAATTGGCAGCAAGTTCTTGCGCACTGGCATCGGCTTTGGCGGGGGTTGTTTGCCAAAGGACATCCGTGGCTTTATCGCCAGAGCTGACGAGCTCGGTGTTGGCTCTTCATTAGATTTTCTAAAAGATGTCGATGCGATAAACCTTCGCCGAAGGCAGCGCGTTATCGACTTGGCAACTCAAGAACTCAAAGACCTCAGGGGCAAGAAAATCACAATGCTCGGCATTAGCTTCAAGCCTGACAGCGACGACCTCCGAGATTCCCCAGCCCTTGAAATTGCAGTTCGCCTGAAAGAACTTGGAGCAGCGGTTTGCTGCCATGATCCAATCTCCCTTGATGCCCTGCACTCAATCGAGCCCGACCTCAAAACAGAAGCGGACATCGGGAATGCGATAGCTGATGCCGACCTGGTAATTCTTGGCACCGAGTGGAGTGACTACCGCAAGTTGCAGCCAGCGGCTTTCACTGCAGCCCCGAAAACCAAAACCATCATCGACGGTCGCAACGTTCTGGACGTAGACCTATGGCAGGCTGCCGGCTGGAAAGTAATCGCTCTCGGAAGAAATATTCAAAATGCCTAAACTCAAAAACGTTTCGTTTGTGATGCCGGTGCTTAATGAAGAGGCCTACCTTGAGCGAGCGGTCGAGTCAGTCTTCGCCCAGTCGACACCCGGCAAAACCGAATTGGTTTTAGCTCTTGGTCCATCCACTGACCAAACCGATGCGGTCGCAAAGACGCTGAAGAACAAATATCCAGACCTGAAACTGGTTGAGAATCCCACCGGGAAAACCCCGGAGGGCCTAAACCTGGCAATAAAGGCAAGCAAGCATGAGGCAGTGATCCGGGTGGATGCGCACTCGGAATTGTCCGAGGACTACGCCGCAACCGCGCTTCAGATCCTGAACGAAACCGGGGCTGCCAATGTCGGCGGCATGATGGTTGCCAAGGGCGAAACCGACTTCCAGTCTGCAGTTGCCTTTGCCTACAACTCGAAGTACGGACTCGGTGGTGGGTCGTTCCATGTTGGAGGAACTGCTGGTCCTGCCGACACCGTTTACTTGGGTTGCTTCCGCAAGTCAGTAATTGAAGAGCTTGGACTTTATTCTTCGAAGTGGGTGCGCGGACAAGACTGGGAACTAAACCTAAGAATTCGAAGCGCCGGCCACACGGTCTGGTTTGACCCGAGACTAAGGGTTGGCTATTGGCCTAGAAAGAGCATCAAAGCTCTTGCCAAGCAGTTTTTCTCTACCGGGGTGTGGCGTGGTTCTCTAACAAGAGAGAACCCACTGGAATCTAGCTTCCGCTATTGGATCCCACCGCTATTGGTGCTGGGAAGCATTTTTCAAATACCTCTGTGGATCTACCTTTTCGCAGTTGCCGGCGTGAGCTTCGGGCTGAGCGGTCTGGGGTTTAGACAAAAGCTGTGGCTCTTGGTGGTACTTCCGACCATCCACCTTTGCTGGGGAGCTGGCTTTTGGTTCGGTTTGATGTCAGATCCACGCAAAGCTCGGTGATAGATTTTGGTGGTGATCAAACCAGAAATAGTAATCTGCTCGTTCTACACACCGGATGAGTATTACGGCAATCATGCCAAGCAGTTGCGCGAGCAGTTGGACGAGCTTGGACTTGAGCATGAGCTGCTGGAGGTGCAAAAGAATCCGGACGAAGACTGGGCCGATGTCACCCGAAAGAAGATTGGATTCATTAAGCAGGTCTGCGACCGCAATCCAACCAAGATGGTTTTTTGGATAGACGTTGATTGCCGCATCTCGCACCTGCCCGACTTCATCGCCAACTCTTCCGCGGATCTGATTGGATTCCAGCGCGGCTTTGGTTCTCCAATGAGAATTGGCTATCACAACCGAACTCGGTTCTGGGAACCAAGCTTCTGGGGCGTGAACGCAACCAAGCAGGGCCGCAAGCTGATTAATGACGCCTTTGACCTGGAGCAGCGAGCAGAAATCAAGGCAACGGATGACTACTTCTTGGAAGAAGCATGGCGTGCCAACGCCAGGCTGATCACCTTCCAAATGATTCCAACCACCGCCAAAATGCGTGACCGAGGAGTTACTGAGCCGGGACAGCACTCGGCCTTTTTCTCATTTGGGTCCAGCGGTAATGTTGCCGACTTCAAGGACAAGGTGGTCCAGCATGGCCAGGGGGCCAAGAAGATCGGCCTTCGCAGGCAGGTTCTGAGGCGCGCCAAGAAGCTTGAAGCTGCTCTTCCAGACAGCATCAAAAATCCGCTTCGGTCGCTAGCCGACCGGGCGGGCGTGACTGGATTGTTGACCCAGGGGCGCCCCACTCACATTGATCCCGCAAGAGCCAACTCGCTCGGCGAGATTTTAAAAGCCGGAATGAACGGGCGAACCGATGATTTGGTTAGGGCGACATCGGACTTTGAGAAGAAGTTCCTTGCCAGCTACCAGGACCAGGCAACGATTGATGTTGCCGGCAGCTTTCTGCACTACAGCGCCAAGCCAGGACCCAAAACGATTCCGCTGACCTGGTGGGCAAAGCCATTCCCAGGAAACTTCGGTGACTGGCTATCGCCGCTGATGATCTCAAACTTCACGGACAACAAAATTTCGTTCCAAGCGCCAACCAAACCGATCTCCCAGAAGCACCTGGTTTCAATCGGTTCGATTGGCCGCTTCATCAAACCAAGCTCAATCGTGGTTGGAACCGGAATTTCGAGCGAGGATATCCTGCTGAGCAAAAAGGCAGACTACGTCTCGGTTCGCGGACCGTTGACCGCAGCGGTGCTGGCCAAATCAGGTGGGCCAAAACTCGAGAGCTTTGGTGACCCTGGTCTTGCACTCAGCGAAGTGATTCCGGCAAAACGCGGCAAAACAAATGGCAAGGTCGCCTTCATTCGTCACTTCTCGCACCTGGCAATTCCGGTGAGGCTGCCAGAAAACGTTGACGAGCTTCGGGTACTGATGTCTCACCCGGACCAGATAGCCAGCTTTGTGAATAATTTGATCGGCTACGACAGTGTTGTGACCTCTGCCATGCACGTAATGATTGTGTGCCAGTCATATGGCATTCCGTGTGCGCTGGTGACATTTGCTGGCTTTGAGGAAAACGTTCACGGAACCGGCATCAAGTACCAGGACTACGCGCAGGGTGCCGAGGTGGAAGTTATGAACCCGCAGGTGATTCCGCTGGATCTGAACAAAATTGATCTTGATAACCTCACCCGCGACATTCAGGTCTCCAAGACCAAGAAGCTTGAGGTGGTTCAGGCAATAAGGGCTGGACTTGAAAGGTTCGATTCCTAGTGAAACGGATGGCCATCGAACTTTTTGCGTCCGCAAGGCTATTGCTGCCGACCAAGAAATTCCGATGGCAACTGTTTGTCTTAGTCCTAATCGCTGCGGCGATTCCTGTGACCGAGTTGCTTGTTGCAAAGCTATTCACTGACCTCGTGATTGACGGGGCCAACAGATCCATGACGGAGCTGGCCGTTTCAGTTGCAATCTTTGCCGTGCTGTTTATTGGAACAAGAACCGCAAACTACGTACAAAAGACCTACCGAATCAAGTTCTTCGACAAAGCTTTCGGTGCCGACACCAGAGAGCGGTCCAGCCAGAAAGAAAGCTGGGAATGGGCCATGGCCCTGGAGATGGTCAACGTCTTCAGCTTCATAACTCAATTGCTTGTCATCTCCGGTTTCTTCTTCTTGCTCTCTCCTGGGTTCGCCGGCCTCAACCTGCTGTTAGTGCTAATCGTGCTTGAGGTCTTCGGCAGGCTATTTAGAAAGCAGCAAATCATTCAGCGAGGCTTTGTGGATGCCAAGCGAAATAAGGAGATTGTTGCGCCGGCTGACCGGCTCGGATCAAGAATTCAGACCGCTGAATTTGGAACACTGCTTGCCAGCATGTTGGTGGTGCTGATGATGGGCGTTCTGATCTGGTTCAGCATCGCCGCTTACATCTCCCTGTCTAGCACCATCGTGTTTTTCTTGGGTCTACGGCTGCTAAACACAACCTTCTCTTCGGTTTCATCGGGCTTGATGAGATTTGCCAGGGCGAAGGCAAACAGCTTCTGATGCCAAAGCTCACAATTGGCTACTCGACTCTGGCCGATCGCCTAGCCAATGTTCAGCTGCCCAAAAACCAAGCCTGGGAATACCAGTTTCACGTTCAGGGCGCTTCCTCAAAAGACCGGAAGCCCCTTCACTTTTATTTGGAGAGCACGGGTGTGGCCAAAAGCCGCAACAGTGCGATCAAACATGCCAGTGGCCAATACCTGCTGTTTGGAGATGACGACGTGGTCTTCAATCAAGATCAGTTGCAACTGGCCCTTAACTACCTAGATGCAAACACAGGGGTCGCGCTGCTTTTAGCGCAGGCCGAGGATGAAAACGGAAAGCTAAGAAAGAATTACCCGGGTCAGGTCACACCCCTGAATAGATTCAACTCAGCTAAAGCCGCCACCTACGAAATGATTGTGCGGGTCGAGGCGATCAAGCAACTTGGAATCAGGTTCGATGAGGACTTTGGTGCAGGCGCTCCAAACTATCTTGGGGATGAATATATCTTCATAGCGGATCTGCTTCGGGCCAACGGCAGGGCAGTGTTTGCACCGTTCACCATTGCCATGCATCCATCGGAAAGCTCCGGCTCCAGATGGGGAAAGACTGAAGACCGTGTTGCCAGAGCGAAGGTTTTCACTAGGGTCTTTGGCGCGGCAGCTCCGTTTGTTAGAACAGGCTTCGCGCTTCGAAGAATCAAGGAACTTGGCGGCATCCAAAATGCCGCGAAGTTTATTTTTGGAAAGTAGCTACTTAGTCACAACGGTCTTTGAGAACGCCGCAGGTCTCACCCCATTGAGATACAAGTCAACATTCACTGTCAAGCCAATGGCCCCCGTAAGGCGACTGAAGGCTTGAAAGTCCTTGGTAACCGTCACCTTTTGCCACGTGCCGGCAATCTTCCAGGAAAGCGTTGACCCTTTGTAGCCCTTGGCATAGACGACTATCTTGCCATTGAATGTTCCGACATTCAGCACCTGGTCTGGGTTTGCAACCGGAACGATCACGCCATTTGGCTCGGTATTTGTAAGCAGCGTGTAGGCGGCTGCCAAGTCCACCATGGGAATGTCTTTACGGATCACATCGTCGACTGGTTTTCCGGAGACCTTCATTGCAGACAGCACCTGTTCGGCACCATGTTGCGGGAAAGCCTGGCGCAGCAGCGCATAGCTACCTGCAACCAGTGGTGACGCTGCGCTGGTTCCAGAGGCCTTGGAATAGCTAAAGGTGTCCGCGCTAATTGCGTAATCAGGAGCTAGGAGCTCCACCTTGCCTGACATCGTCACGTACCAAGAAACTACATTGGATGAATTAACCGAACCAACCGCAACCGCGTCCTGCAGACAGCTTGGGAAAATGGAGGTGGCAACATCAAGCGTTGGGGTGTTTCCAGCCGAGGCAAAAGGAATCACTCCGCCCTTTCGAAGCGACTTCAGAATGGTGGCCATTGACTGCAGTTGCGGATTGGTGTCACACTGCAACCACTCCCGAGGCATCTCCTGGAAGTAACCGCCCCAGCTCATAGATAGCGCAACGATGTTGAGCTCCTCCTTGCGCTGGTCGATGTAGTTCAGTGCTGCCAAAATTCCGTTCAGGCTCAAATCGACGTTGGCCATCAAGATATTTGCCTGAGGTGCGATCCCTCCGGGAGCATCCGGCTGGGGATTTCCGGCAACGATACCCGCCACCATGTTGCCGTGGTCCTCAGAGACCACGTACTGGCCTCTGTCTTTGCGCTGAGAAGCGGCCTCAACACCGGATTGCTCCCTGGTGCCATTTGGGCACAGGTAGCTGGATGTCGCCTCGACGTAGCAAAAGCCATCGATAATTTGACCTTCAAAATACGGGTGGGTTAGGTTCACGCCCTGATCGATCATGGCGACCGTTGTGCCCTCACCAAAAAATCCGTTGTTCCAGAGAGTTGGCGCATTCACTGCCTGGTAGGCAGGTTCACTCGGCGCAGCCGATGCTGGCAGACCAGCAGCTAGGACAACTGACAACGACGCCAGTAGCGCCAAAAACTTGGATTTCAACAAAGCCCCTCTCGTGCTTAGTCCATAAGCATGCTAAAAATGAGTGTTTAGTAATTCATTAATCGAGTCTAGGCTTTAGTCATGAGCATCCCCTCGGAAAACACCGACTATAAAGTAACCAAGGCAGTGGTCCCGGTTGCGGGTCTTGGCACCAGATTCCTGCCAGCGACCAAAGCAATGCCAAAAGAGATGCTCCCAATAGTCGATAAACCAGTTATCCAGTACGTGGTGGAGGAGGCTGTTGCGGCGGGGTTGGTTGACCTATTGATGATCACTGGCCGCAATAAGAACGCCCTCGAGAATCACTTCGACCGGGTTGCTGAGCTAGAGCAGGTGCTCGCCACAAAAGGGGACAAGCAAAAACTGTTCAAGGTTCAAGAAAGCTCGCAGCTAGCCGACATTCACTACACCAGGCAGGGTGACCCAAGGGGGCTCGGTCACGCCATCCTCAGAGCAAAGTCTCATGTTGGCGAGCACAGCTTTGCTGTGCTGTTGGGTGATGACATTATCGACAGCCGCGACCCACTGCTAGATCAGATGCTGAGACTCCACGAGGAAACCGGAGACAACGTTATTGCCCTGATGGAGGTCCCGAGAGACCAAATTTCGCTCTATGGCTGCGCTTCAGTCACAGACCTAAACAATGGATCCGCCAAGGTAATTGACCTGGTTGAGAAGCCAGAGGCTGCCGCGGCACCATCCAACCTCGCAGTTATTGGTCGCTACGTGCTCAGGCATGAAATGTTTGACATCCTGGAAAAGACCGAACCTGGCCGTGGTGGCGAGATTCAGCTGACCGACGCTCTGCAGTATGCAGCGAAGCACCCAGAAATTGCCGGTGGGGTTAGAGGGGTAATTTTCGATGGCCGCCGCTATGACACCGGTGACAAGCTTGACTTTATAAAGGCCACCCTAAAAATTGCCATTGACCGTGAAGACATTGGTCCAGAGCTAAGACTGTGGCTAAAGCAATACGCAGAAACTATTTAGTCCGCTTGCAGCGTTCAGAACAGTAGCGAACAGATTCCCAGTTTTTTGCCCAGGCCTTCCGCCACACCATTGGTTTCCCGCAGCGCTGGCAGGGCTTTTCCGGAAGGTTCTCCTTCTTGACTCCCCGCAACTAATTGATTCCTATTCGGTTGCAGCTTCTGGGAAGGAGATTGAAAGCACTGATTTTGGAACATCCATCATCTCTACCCAGGTATTGCCAACCGCCAGCTTCAGCTCCTGGCCTGCCTCGGTGTGAAGCAGAATTGGATCTTCAATACCGCCCTTTGACCAAGAGCCCTTGACGTAAAAGCCGTCAGAGAAGATGTGGGCGATGCCCCCGTTGTTTTCCAGTTTGGCCTTCGGGATTGCTCCATACTTTGGATCAACAAAACTCAAATCGTGGACAACCTCCATCACAACAACGTTCTTGGCTGCAACTTGATCGCCACCTACTTGAGTATGTGGGGTGCCATCTTGAGAGCGTAGCCACGCTGTTTGCGGCTCTTCTGCCCAGGGGAAACTAGCGTTCCCCAAGTCCCAAACCGAACGCATCTGCGGATATTTAACGCTCAGTCCCTTTGCAACAACACCTTCTGAAACCGCAGTTGGGATTGCGTCAAAGGCAAAACCTGCCTGTGGGGTTGGCTGTTGGTCGGCATAGAGGGCCTGAAGGTCTTGAGCCTTGAAATAAAGGTTCCAGGGTGCCTTGCGGCTTTTTTCCCGGTAATAGGTGTCGTTGTTCATTTCAGTGTCTTCATCACTGATTACCAGACCGGTAGCTTTCGCCGCATTCTTGAATGGCACCTGACCGCCCGAGAAGACAAAGACCCCGTGGAACGGATTAACGATTGCGGCATCAACCGGCCGAACCGAACGAACTGGCCCAATTGACTCAGGCATCCGTGAGTGCCAAACAGGCAACAGCCTTGTCAAGCCGACTTCTACACGGGTGACATAAACAATGTCTGCGTCGTTTAGGGCCAGCTGCGGTCTACCGGATGAAGTGTTGTCAATCTTTGCCGAAACCGCTGGCATTGCAAGATACGGGTTTTCACCCTCGAGGTAAGTAACTCCTGTTAGTGCCGCCGTTTCATAAACCGGCTCTGGCTCGGGCTCTGGCTCCTGTGTCACCTGCGGAGCGGCCGAAGATGTTGTTGGGGCAGCCGGTGCTTGGCTTGCACAGCCGGTGAGAGTCAGGAGTGCGGTTAGTAATAGGGCAGACACTTTGAGTTCTTGCATCTGCACAAGTTTAGACAAATCAGACCTGGTTGCCTGCGACACCCGCGCCTAATCTCAACTATTCGGACTCGACGTTGCGCCTGAGTTTTGAGCGCCTCACCAGGTAGTCACGGAGCAACTCGGCTGGCAGTAACAGCGAGGTTCCCGCGATGATAATTAGCACGGTCAGTTCCAGGTTTGCCTTAACGGCCTCAATACCGCCCAGCCAGTAGCCAGGGCCCATGAACACCGCGGTCCAGATGGTTGCGCCGATTAGATTCAGCTTTGTAAAGCGCTTCGGATCCATTTTTGAAATTCCCGCAAGAGTTGGAATCAGCGCACGCAGAATTGGCACAAACCTCGCCAGGATTACCGCACGGGTTCCGTAGCGCTCAAAAAAGGCGTGGGTTCTGTCGATCATTGACTGGTTCAAAATGAATTTTCGATTCTTGCTAAACAGCGCCGGTCCGATTTTGTCGCCGATCCAGAAACCAACCTGACTGCCGGTAAACGCACCCACCCAAATCAGAATGAAACCTGCCCAATCAGGAAGCCAAGAGTGCGATGTGGCAAGAGCCAGGCCGGTTAGGAACAGTAGCGAATCGCCAGGCAAGAATGAAGTGAAAATGAAGGCCGTTTCAAGGAAAATCACAACAGTGACGGCTATTGCGGCCCAGTCACCAAAAGCATCAATGATTCCCTGCGCATCAAGCCAGTTCACTTCGCTCCAGTCTTGCAGCTAAGAAACTGCCGGGTACCCCTTTGGTGTTGAGGTCGAGCTTAGCCCTTACAGGTAAACGGAAAGTTGCGGTTTTAAAACTCTGGGCATCTTCCTAGCATTACCGCCAAAATTTCTAGGAACCAGGGTAGAAATTGACCGCTCCGCGCACCCACACCGTGACCTTCATGCCCACCTCCGGAGCAAAGGGTCCATTAGATCGTGCCCTGATTTTTACACCTCGAATGTCTACTTCAACAACTGCGTCGTGCCCGAAAAAGACCCGTCCAACAACCTCGCCATCACCTTGTGGGTTTGGTTGCAAATAAAAGTTCTCACTTCGAATCGCAACAGTGCCCGCCTGACCTTCGACTAGCTCGCCAGTAGCAGTGAGCTTTCCCAAAACAGTTTGAATCTTGCCGCCTGCAACGGCACCATCAATTAGTACCGAGTCACCGAGGAAGGTCGCGATGCCAACATCAACGGGCGAACTGTAGATTTCGGTGGGGGCGCCCACCTGAACAATTTTGCCGTTTCTCAAAACTGCCACTTTGTCAGCCAGTGACAGCGCCTCTTCCTGGTCATGGGTGACCAGAATGGCGGTTGCACCCTCGGCTCTAAGCGCAGCCTTGACGTCCTGCCTGAGCCTGGAACGTAGCTCGGCATCAAGCGCACTAAAGGGCTCGTCCAGCAAAATAAGGGCCGGCTTGGGAGCAAGCGCTCGAGCAAGCGCGACTCGTTGCGCCTGCCCACCTGAAAGCTGGTCCACTCTGGCATTTGCAAACTCGGTGAGCTCAACTAGCTCCAGGAGTTCTGCAACTCGGGCACTTTTGTCCCTGGCGCTAACACCGGCCAGACCAAAACCGATGTTTTGGCTGACGTCTAGGTGCGGGAACAGCGCTGAGTCTTGCGGAACAATCCCAAGGTTGCGCTTTTCTGGAACCAGCACCGATGTTGAATTCGAAATCTCGGTGCCGTCTAATTCGATGGTGCCGTCGGTTGGTTTTTCAAACCCAGCGATCAAGCGCAACAGCGTGGATTTACCTGCAGCAGAAGCACCCAACACCGCAAACAGTTCTCGGTCATGAACCTCAAGGTCCACGCCCTGCAACACATTCAGGCCATCAAAGGTCTTGGTTATTCCGCGAAGGTTTAGTTCAGCCATTAGCTTCTAACCTCCGATAGCGCCCTGCGCGCCTGCAGGTTCAATGCCAGTGCCGGCAACCCGGCAATGATAACCAGTAACAGGGCATATGGTGCTGCCTGCGAATAGGCCAGATCTTCGGTTGCTCCCCACAATCTGGTGGCCAGGGTGTTGAGCGAGCTGGGCCTGAGTAAAAGCGTTGCCGGCAGCTCTTTTAGAACCGTTAGGCCGACCAGCGAAACTGCTGCAACTATTCCAGGAAGCGCAATTGGCAGCACGACCCTAACCATTGATTTATTTGCAGGCACGCCCAATGACTGCGACACCTCTTCGAGCAACACCGGCACCTGTGCAATTGGGGTGGCAAGTCCGGCCAGTGCGTTTGGCAGGAACAGAATCAAATAGGCAATTAGCAGCAGCCAGCTGGTTTGATAAATCCAAGGCGTGACATTCGCACCAAAGAAAACCAGGGCAAGCCCAACCACTATTGCTGGAACAGCATGAATAGCCCAGCTGCTCCACTCAACTATCTGGCCCAACCTTGACCGGTATCGAATCGACCACAGTGCAATCGCTGTTCCAAAGATGCCGATGCCGATGCCCGCCAACCCGGCAAGCTGCACCGATCCCCAAAGCGCATTCAAGAGAACCCCAAGATCCAAATTGGAACTGCCCTGAACGCTCCAAATAACCAGGCTGGAAATCGGCAAGGCTGTGCTGAAAATCGCAATCAACCCCAGCCAAAGCGCCGCGGGTAACCGCCAGATACCAAGTTCAACCCGAAGCTTTTTGCCCAGCTGTTTCTTGCTCGCCACATACACGCCGCGATATTTCCGCTCAAACCAAATCACCAGCAAGGTAATCAGAAGCAGCACAACAGCCAGTGCTGCTGCCGAAGTTCGATCAAAGCTCCCGCGGTAGGCGTTGTGGATTGCTCGAGTGAAGGTGTCGTAGCGAAGCAGCGCAATGGCACCGAACTCCCCCAAAACATAAAGCGCAACCAACAACCCGGATGCGGTTGCCGCGGTTCTAACCTGGGGCCAAGTGACCTTAAAAAGAACCTGCAACTTACCGAACCCCAGGGTCCTAGCCACCTCCTCAGAAGAGCTATCAAGCCTTGCAAGCGCAGCCGTAACCGCCAGAAACACCAGCGGACTGGTGGCAAGGGTGAGTACCAACCAAGCCGCAAAGAACCCAGACAGGCCATTGAATATCGAAATGTAGCTAAGGGCCATCACGTAGGAGGGAATCGCCAGCGGCAAGGCCGCGCTCACGGCGAACCCGGCAGCAAAGACGACATTTGTCTTGGTCGTTAGCCAAGCCTGCGAAAAGCCAATCACCAGCGCTGATGCGGTAACCGCCAGCACCAACAAACCGGTATTGCCCAAAAGCTCTAGGGTTCGAAATCTCAGGATTTCTGCCAGCGCTGCCTGCCACCCCTGAATTAGCCTCACTGCCAGATAGCCAATTGGGACCGTTGTCACCAGGGCAGCAAAAACTCCGAGTACTACAACTAGTGCCGGAGCCTTACGCATGATTTAGATAAGCCCTGCTGCCCTGATCAAATCCAAGGTTTGATCTAACCGGTCGAGATCATTGAGGTCGATAGCAGGTGCTGGAATCTCAGCCAGAGGAGTCAGATCGACCGGTGCGGTAACCCCGTCGATTAGCGGGTATTCGCTGGTCTCTTCCGCGAAATAGCGCTGACCGGTTTCACTGAGTAGGTACTCAACAAATTGTCTTGCCGCCTTGGAATCGGCAACGATCCCAACTCCGGCTGCATTGATTAGGTTTCCGACATCGCCCGATGCAAACTGCCCGATCTTTGAAGTTAGGTTTTCAAAACCAACTTCCTGACCCCGCGCGAACCAGTAGTAGTGGTTGATCAAGCCAGCATCAATCGCACCTGACTCAACAGCTTCCAAAATGGCAGAGTTTTTCTCATACAGGACGGCGTTTTCCTTCATCGCCTCAAGCCACTGCAGTGTCTTGGCATCACCCTCGATTACCTGCATCGCCGTCACAAAGGCCTGGAAAGAAGCATTTGTCGGAGCAATGCCGACTCGCCCCTTCCACTCAGGTTCTGCCAGATCGAAAACCGACTGCGGCAGTTGGCTAACCCGCTGTGGGTTGTAGTTCAGAACCCGGACCCGGCCAGAAACTCCAATCCAGCTGCCATCGGCAGCTGAATAGCTTGCGGGAACCTTTTCCAAAATTGAATCCGGAAGTTGAATCAGAAGCCCCGCTTTACTGACTGCCCCCAGCGCTCCGGCATCCTGAGCAAAGAAAACATCAGCGGGAGAGTTTTGCCCCTCTTCTAGAAGCTGGGCTGCCAGCTCGGCGCTGCCGGCATATCGAACCTCGACTTGAATGCCAGTTTCTTCTTGAAAGCTGTCGATCAGCGGCTGCACCAGTGACTCACTCCGACCGGCGTAAACCGTAATCGAGTTCTTGTCTTCATCAAGTGGATTTGAACATGCAGTTAGCGAAAGCGCCAGGGCGCCAGCAACTAGATAGCTCAGAGTTTTTTTCAATCAGTGGTTCCTAGCCCTAAAAAGTGCGAAGAAATGTCTTCGCTCTAAATAGGTTAGGTAACCCTAACTACTTTGTCAATGGCTGTGTTTTTGATCAATCTCAGCAATCAAAGCTTCCGCCAACGCGCGGATTTCATCGCGGATTGGGCGGATGGTTTCAACGCCCTGGCCAGCAGGGTCGGTCAGCTTCCAGTCCAAGTAAATCTTGCCGGGGTAGAACGGGCAGGCATCGCCGCAACCCATGGTGATCACGTAGTCACTGGCCCTGACATCCTCGTCGGTCAGAACCTTTGGCGAGTTGCCCGAGATGTCTATGCCCTCTTCCAGCATTGCCTCGACAACGGCCGGGTTCACCTGGTCAGCCGGCATGGTTCCCGAGGACCTGACTTCGACTCGATCACCGGCAAGGTGCTGAAGGTAACCGGCTGCCATTTGGCTGCGGCCGGCGTTGTGAACGCAAACAAACATCACGGATGAGATTGGGTTAGACATTTTGTTCCTTCTTTTGTTTCAGGGCAAGCGATAACCCAAGGGCTAGGCCAGCGCCAATTAGTTGGGCAACCATGAATCCTGCTACAGAACCAAATTCAATTCCTGTCACCGCATCGGTGAAGGATCTTCCAAAAGTGACGGCGGGGTTTGCAAACGAGGTCGAGGAAGTAAAGATGTGCCCGGCGGCAATCCAGCAGGCAACACTTACTCCGATCAATCCCAATTTGTTGTGGTCCACAAGAAGCAGAACAATCAGCACCAGCCCAGCACTTGCAACGATCTCACCAATAAAGGTGTTGGGGCTCATGCGCTGAACAACGCCAGAAACCACTGCCTGCTGATCAAACATCAGGTTTGCCAACACCGCTCCGGAAACTGCACCGAGGAATTGGGAGACGATGTAGAAAAAGCCAACGCCAGCTGAGATCTCTTTCCGAATTCCGAATGCGAGAGTCACAATGGGGTTGAACTGCGCTCCGCTTATTGGCATCAGCAAATTGATCACAACAAATAGCACCGCCGCGACGGTCACGGCAATCACCGCTAGTCCAACGGTTTGATCTGCGCCCAGCGAGGTGACCATGTGTCCGGCTCCCACAACGGCCGCGACAATGGCGGCAGTGCCGAGGAACTCGGCTAGGTACTTCCGTAGGTTATCGTCCATTGCTCATCGACTTTCTAGGAGCTAGTATTGAAGTAGTTTATAGATGATTATCTATGTATGAGGTGAACAGAAGATGACTAAAAGCGCACTAACGCTTTCGGACTGCGCTCCCAGTTCTGCCTCGGAGCCGATTGCCAGAGAAAACGCTGAAGACACCGCCAATCTGCTCAAGGCAGTTGCCGACCCAACTAGGCTCCAAATTCTTGCGATCATTGCCAGGGCCGAGAACAAGGAAAGTTGCGTCTGCGACCTGACCGAACCACTCGGGCTCAGCCAACCAACAATCAGTCACCACCTAAAAAAGCTTGCCGAGGTTGATCTGGTTGAAAAGCAACGCCGTGGCACCTGGATTTGGTACTCGCTCAACAACAAACGCTGGAACCAGATAGCAGAGCTGTTCTCTTGACCATTCAGCACACCGCTTTTGGCATTCTGACCCCGGAGCACAAGCACCCGGTTTTCAATGAACGGGCAGTGCGGGGTGCCGCAGGTTTGTTTTTGATGCTTGGTGTTTCAGGCTGGATGGTTGCGGCCCTAACCGATGACTTTTCGCTGCTTCGACTATTTGGTGTCAGTTTCATGATCGACATGTTCATCAGGCTGTTCCTGGGTCAAAGATTTTCGCCGACCCTGCTAATTGCAGACTTTTTTGTCAGGAATCAGAACCCGGAGTGGGTGGATGCCAAACCAAAGCAGACCGCATGGGGCATTGGCTTTGGCATGATGCTGCTGGCCTGCTTCATGATGGGCTGGTTGCAGCTGCAGGGGCCTTTGGTTCTGGCACTGTGTGCGGTATGCATGGTGTTCTTATTCGCGGAGGCAGCTTTTGGTTTTTGTGCCGGCTGCTGGCTCCACAAGAGATTTGCAAAACAAAAGCCAGAGCTTTGCTCTGGTGGATCGTGCCAACGATAGGAAAGAAATGACCACGACTGAAATCACCATCAAGGGAATGACCTGCGGTCACTGTGCCGCAAGCGTCACCAAAGAGCTTGAGGCAATCACTGGCGTAACCAGCGTCCAAGTTGATCAACCCGGCGGTAAGGCGCAGGTGCAATCAACCAACGTAACCCATGAACAAATGGCCGAAGCAGTGGAAGAAGCTGGCTACGAAGCCCTGGAGTTTGCAACCTCGAATGGCTAAGCCAGACCTAGTCGAGCTCGAAATTGAGGGCATGACCTGCACCGCCTGTGCCAGGCGCGTGGAGAAAAGCCTAAACAAGCTCGACGGGGTCACGGCCTATGTTGACTTCGCAACCGAAAAGGCCCACCTTCAGCTGAGTAACCCGGTTGCACTTGATGTTCTGTCCGGGGCAGTTGTCAGCGCCGGATACCAAGTCGGCAGCGACAAGTCAGAAACCAGCAAGCTTAAGCCAAGGCTGATAGTTGGAGCTGTTAGTGCAAGCCTCGCCGTCTTGTTTGCAATGGTGCCGGGCTTTCAATTCGAAAATAGCCAGTACTTGGTTTGGGCACTTGCCACGGCAGTTGTGGGCTACGTGGCTTGGCCCTTTCACGCGGCCGCCATCAAAAACCTGCGTCACTTTGACGCCACCATGGACACTCTGGTGTCGCTCGGTTCAACAGTTGCCTATGTCTACAGCGTCTTCCTAATTCTCGCTGGAGATCACCACACCTACTTTGAAACCGCGGCGGTTGTGCCGTCGGTGGTGCTTCTTGGTCGCTACATAGAAGTGAAGGCAAGAAAAAGCGCAACAGATTCGGTGCGCGCACTACTTAGTGCAATCCCAGACAGGGCCACGGTTGAGATTGATGGGAACCGACAAGAAATTTCAACCGCTGAGCTCAAAAAGAAGATGATTGTGCTGGTCGCAGCCGGGCAAGCAATTCCTGCCGATGGCAAGCTTTTGTCAGCGGCAGCAACTATTGACGCCTCAACCCTGACCGGTGAGTCTCTCCCGCAGGAAATATCAACCGGGGACCAGGTCACCGCCGGCGCCACCAACCTGCAGGGCGAGATCCGGCTGGAGGTAACAGCGCCGGCTGCCAGCTCCAGGCTTGCCAGGATTGCAGACATGGTCAGAGAGGCCACTGCCGAGAAAACCAAGCTGGCGTCCCTGACCGATTCAATTTCCAAGGTTTTCGTGCCACTGGTGATTCTGACTGCCATCCTCACCTACATAATTTGGTCACTGCTTGGCGATCAGGAGACCGCTTTCCAGGCGGCAATTTCGGTGATCGTGATTGCCTGTCCTTGTGCCCTGGGCATTGCGGTGCCAATGAGCCTCGTGGTTGCAACTGGTGTTGGAACCAAGCGAGCAGTGGTGATCAGAAACCCTGATGCCCTCAGGTCGCTAGCGAGAACCAAGATGGTTTTCTTTGACAAGACCGGAACCCTGACCGATGGAAATCTTGCGATTGTCAGATCGGTGGGCTTGGGTGGCGTGAGCGCTGAGCAGATGCTTGAAAAGGCTGCGGCCGTTTCAGCCGGTAGCAGCCACCCGGTCTCAAAAGCGATTGCTGCCGTCACTAGCCAGCTAGCTGTCACCAATGTCTCCGAAATCGCCGGCCAAGGCATCTCTGGACTGGTTGAAGGCATCTCAGTGAGGGTTGAAAAGCCGGGAACATACGAAAATCAATTAGAGCTCGACCAAGCACTGGCAGCTGCTGGCCCAAACACTTTGGTGGTAGTTGCCTGGGAAGGTTGGGCCCACGGCCTAATCGAGTTATCCGATCAACTTAGGCCACATGCCAAGCAGGCTGTAGCCGATCTGCAGACAGCGGGCTTCAGTCCTGTTCTGGTTTCCGGCGATAACCCAGGCAGAGTGGCGGAGATTGCGGGGCAACTGGGAATCAAGCAGTACTTCGGTTCCATCACACCTGAGGGCAAACTGGAGATGCTCGGTCAGCACACCGACCCGGTTGCAATGGTTGGTGATGGCATAAACGATGTTGCCGCTCTTGCCAAGGCAGAGGTTGGGATCGCGATGGGTTCCGGCGCCTATGCAGCTCAAGCAGCAAGCACTATTACGATTTTGGACGACGACCCAAGAGCAATTCCGTTTGCTCTCAGGCTCGGCAAGAAGACCTATCGCAACATCATCGAGAACCTGGTCTGGGCCTTTGGATACAACATCGTGCTGATTCCGGTTGCAGCACTTGGATTACTAAACCCGATACTTGCAGGCGTGGCCATGGCTTTCTCGTCGGTTTCGGTAGTTGCCAACTCGCTTCGGCTAAAACTTGGCTCAAACTGAACTAACTGGAAAACTTGAACTGTGAAGAAAATTCTGATCCACCACGGTTGGACCAACATCAGGCCAGAGGGCCACTGGGCCAGGATTGCCGCGGCGGAGCTTAGAAGCCGTGGCAATCAGGTTTGGTATCCGCAGTTCCCGGACCCTGACACCCCTAGTGCCGAGAAATGGCAGGAGCTCATTCGCCAGGAGGCGAACATGATGGACGAGGTTGAAGGCGGCGAGAAGATAGCAATCTGCCATTCCCTTGGCACCACCAACTGGCTAATCGCGGCCATGAATGATCTATTCACAAAGCCATTTGATCGAGTGCTGCTAGTTGCTCCACCTGACCCACGGCTCACCGACCAGGCCGATGGAATCGAGGGAGACCCGCTCGATCTCACTAACCCGCTACTTGCAATCAACGCCCACAAATGGGCCAAGAATCTGACTGTGATAGCCGGGGACAACGACCACTGGCTCCCACGGGGAGTTGGAATCTATGCGCCAGCGTTGAATGTTGAACCACTTATTTTTGAAGGCGCCGGGCATTTTTCTCTGGACCAGGGTTGGGGCCAATGGTCTGGGTTAACTGCCTGGATAGAAAGCGCTAACCCTCAAGACTTGATGCAGCACTAGGGTCGACCGCTGCACGCGTGCGAACTTTGTGGATGGCACTGAGCCAAACCAGCAAAGCCATAGCGCCAACGCCAAGACTGAAGGTGGTCGCAATGCCAACCTGAGGATTAGTAAGAACCAGCAGCGTAAGCAGAGTGGGCGAGAGTGCTGAAACAAGTTTGCTCAGCATCATGATGTAGCCCTGACGCTGACCAAAGCGCTCTGGTCCGAAAAACAACAGTGGCAGCGAGCCTCGAATAAACGGGTTTAGACCAACCCCGATGCCATGCAGAATCACAAACGGAATCAATCCATTGACACCGAAGGCCCAAATCAAAAGCACTCCCAATGGGTGCGCCGCGATCGACACTGCAGCAACCCGCATTGGAGTCATAAAGGTTCCGGGAAGCAAAATCACTACCCTGGCTAGAACCTGCGATGGGCCGAGAATGGTTGCTGCCAACAGCGCAACCTGACTGCTTGCTCCAAGCTCACCCAACAAAAATGGCAGGGTGGTGTTGACCGAGGAAACAATGAAGCCCTCCAGGGCAAAAATCAAAGCAAAAATCACCAGCAACAGATCAAACCGGAATCGGTTTTTTATGACCTTGCGAATGGCCCCGGTGATGTCAGGGACTTCCTTGCGGGCAACTTTTGGAATGCTGAGGTTAAGCGGAAGTCCTATCACCAGGTGCATCAGTGCCCAAAAAAACACTGCTTGTTGCCAGCCAATTGTTTGCTCCAGGTAGCTGGTCAGTGGCCACGAGATAGTTGAGGAGAACCCGGCAAAAACCGTGATCCCTGCGATCACCCTGTTGGATTTTTCCCCGAAGAACGACACCGCTGTTGCAAAGGCAGAGTCGTAATTGCCCATCGACCCGCCGACTCCTATCAGCAGCCAGGCGCCGACCAACATGGTTTGGTTTGTGCTCACCGAAAGAAGCAGTAGCCCTAGGGCAAAGGCAGCGCTACCCAGCGGTAAAACAGCCCTGCCACCAAGCCTGTCAATTGCCCGGCCGACCTGCGGTCCGAGCAGCCCGGAAACCAAAAGTGAGAGCGTGAAGGTCCAGAAGAAATCTGCGGTTTCAATCCCCAAAGATCTTGAGATTGGCACCGCCAAAATCGCAGGCAAATAGAAGGAGGATCCCCAGCCAATGATTTGGCCAACACCTAAGCGAATGGTTATCGAGCGGCCGCTTGTCAATTGGTGCCTTCTATTGGGTTGGGGCTTTAGTTTATTGCCTCGGCTGGTCTACGCTGTCTAGATGTTCTCTGTAAAGAGTTACCTCACCGGTGTCATGCACCCAGAAGGGTTCCACGGCCAAACCAAGACCAAAAACTACTTTGAGGGCTGGTACTTCAAGTTTGTCTCAGACGACCTAAAGCAAAAATGGGCAGTGATTCCAGGGGTGTTTTTGGGGCTACAGGGAAGCGACACTCACGAAGCATTCGTGCAGGTACTGAACGGCACGACCGGCGAAAGCTATTACGTCACCTACCCCATCGAGGAGTTTGAGGCTGCCGCCGACAGATTTGAGGTTCGGGTCGGCCCCAACCGTTTTTCTGCCCAGGGGGGAGTGCTTGATGTTGGGCCACTCAAGGGTGAAATCAAAATTGAGTCTGACCTAGTTCCGTGGCCGGTGAAGCTCTCTAGCCCGGGCATCATGGGTTGGTATGGCATGGTGCCGATGATGGAGTGCTTCCACGGGCTGGTTTCGTTCAACCACAAGGTCTCAGCGAAACTCGAAGTTGATGGCAAACCCGCTGCATTTAGTGGCAAGGGCTACGTCGAAAAAGACTGGGGCAGAAACTTCCCCAGCGGATATATCTGGCTTCACTCAAACCATCTGGAAAATGACCCGGAAGCATCGCTGGTTGCCTCGGCTGCAATCATTCCGTGGTTGAACAGCTCGTTCCGAGGCTTCATCATGGGCTTTCATCACTCCGGCAAACTTCACGCTTGGACCACCTATAACAAATCAAAAGAGCTGGACCTCAAGATGGACGACACTCATGTCCATTGGTCGGTGACCGGCCAGGCCGGAACATTAACCATCTCGGCACTCCGTGCCAGGGGTGGTCTGCTGCACGCACCTCTTCGGACCGCAATGCACCAAAGGGTTGAAGAAACAATGGACAGCGTCTTTGAGGTGAAGCACGAAAAAGACGGCGTGATTCTAAAACATGGAACAATGAAGGCTGCCGCAATGGAGGTCTTTGGAGACATCGAGAGGCTGCTTTCCATAAATGGCAAATAACAATAAAACCGCGCTAATCACCGGTGCCAGCTCAGGTCTGGGGCTAAATGCCAGCAGGGCGCTTGCAGCCAAGGGCTACAACCTGATCATGGCCTCAAGAGGTGAGGCAAAGCTTGAAAAAGCGAGCGCCGAAATCAAGGCTCAATACCCGGATGTTCAAATCAGCCAGGCGGTGCTGGATGTCTCAAATTTTGATCAGGTTCGCGACTTTGCAAAAACCACCCAGCCGCCAATCGACGTTCTTATGAACAACGCGGGCGTGATGGGTCCAGATTTCAGTCTTTCGGTTGAGGGCATTGAGTCACAGATGGCCATCAATCACCTGGGGCACTTTCTGCTCACCTCATTGCTCTGGGAAAACCTTGAGCAAGCGGAAAGCCCGAGAGTTGTTTCACTCTCCAGTACCGTGCATCGTCGGGGCAAACTAGAAACTGCAAGCGTTTCAGAGATCACCGGTTCCGACAAGGCTAGCTATGACCGCTGGCAGCGCTATGCAGACACCAAGCTTGCCTGCCTGCTGTTCGCCAGAGAGCTTGACATCAGGGCAAAGCAAGCCAAGAGCAAAGTGATTTCTATTGCCGCTCACCCGGGCTGGGCAATAACCGGCCTGCAGGATAACTTTCCGCATCGCCTCGACAGGTTCGCGCAAACCGCAGCTCAAGGAGCACAGTCACAAATCGATGCCGCCATCAACCCGCTGCTGACAGGTGGCGAATTCGTAGGGCCAAGCCTGGAGCTCTGGGGCAAGCCAAAACTGATCAAGGGCACCAACCGATCTAGAGACCTTAGGCTGATGGGTCGACTTTGGACCACCAGCGAGGAACTAACAGGTTCAAAATTCGAGCTGTAGCAGGTAGGCTCATCTGGTTACCAAGGAGCAATTTTGCCAATTATTGACCCCGAAGCCATCGTCGGCTCCCGGATTACTAACCAGAACCTGAGCCGCTGGCTGCACTCATTGCCAGGCGTTGACAAGGTCGGCCTCGAAGCAAGAGCCGCCGCGCTTTCTACTCGGTCCATCAAGACCACCTCCAAGGCCTGGGCCCTGGACATGGCGATCAGCATGATGGACCTGACCACGCTTGAGGGAGCTGACACCAAAGAGCGCGTTCGCAGTCTTTGCCTAAAGGCACTAACCCCAGACCCTGACGATTTAACAACTCCGCAGCCTGCAGCAATCTGTGTCTATGGAGACATGGTCAAGCACGCCAAAGAGGCACTAGGCAAGAGCAAGATTCAGGTCGCAGCAGTTGCCACCGCTTTCCCTTCCGGCAGAGCGAGCCTTGCAGTAAAGCTTTTGGACACCAAAGACGCGGTCAATGCTGGCGCCGATGAAATCGACATGGTGATTGACCGCGGTGCTTTCCTGTCAGGCCAGTACCTAGAGGTTTATAAGTTGATCCAGGCCGTGAAGAAAGCCTGCGAGAGAAAAGACGGAAGCCATGCTCACCTAAAGGTGATCTTGGAAACCGGCGAGCTAGAAACCTACGACAACATTCGAAGGGCTAGCTACCTAGCGATGCTTGCAGGAGCTGACTTTATTAAGACCTCGACCGGCAAGGTGAGCGTGAACGCGACCCTACCCACCACCCTGTTGATGCTAGAGGCTGTTCGCGACTGGTATGACGAAACCAAGATTCAGATTGGCGTGAAGCCAGCCGGTGGAATCAGGACCTCCAAGGATGCAATCAAGTACCTGGTGGTTGTCAAAGAGATCGCTGGCGAAAAGTGGCTAACACCCAAGTACTTCAGGTTTGGAGCATCCAGCCTGCTAAACGATGTTTTGATGCAGCGTCAAAAACTTTCAACCGGTCACTACTCAGGTCGTGACTACGTGAGCGTGGACTAGGAGAATGATGTTCGAATATGCACCGGCACCAGAGTCAAAAGATCTGGTGAAATTCCAAGACTCCTATGGCCACTTCATTGGTGGCAAGTTCACCAAGCCAAGCGCGACCTACCAAACCATCAACCCTGCCACCGAACAGGACCTGGCTGGTATCAGCCACGGAACTGCTAAGGACGTTGACGCGGCGGTCAAGGCTGCCAGAAATGCCTATGAGAAAACCTGGAGCAAGCTAGATGGCGCCACCCGTGGCAAGTACCTCTACCGCATTGCCCGGATCATTCAGGAGCGAGCCCGCGAGCTAGCGGTAGCAGAGACCCTGAATAACGGTAAGCCAATCAAAGAGACCCGCGACGTAGACATTCCACTGGTTGCCTCCTGGTTCTTCTACTACGCAGGTTGGGCGGACAAGCTCGACTACGCCGGACTTGGACCAAACCCTGCCGCTCACGGTGTTGCCGCTCAGATTGTTCCGTGGAACTTCCCGCTAATGATGCTTGCCTGGAAGATCGCTCCAGCGCTTGCTGCAGGAAACACCGTGATTCTAAAGCCAGCCGAGACAACTCCGCTGACAGCCCTGCTGTTTGCGGAGATCTGCCAGCAGGCGGAATTGCCAGACGGTGTTGTAAACATCGTCACCGGCTTCGGCGACACCGGCGCAATGCTGGTTGACCACAAGGATGTAAACAAGGTTGCCTTCACCGGCTCAACCGATGTCGGCAGACTGATTGCCAAGCAGATTGCCGGCACCAACAAGAAGGCAACACTAGAACTTGGTGGCAAGGCCGCCAACATCGTTTTTGAAGACGCCGCACTTGACCAAGCAGTTGAGGGCATCGTGAACGGAATCTTCTTCAACCAGGGCCACGTTTGCTGCGCAGGATCCAGGCTGCTAGTTCAAGAATCGGTTCAGGACGTGCTGCTCAAGAAGCTAAAGCGCCGCATGGAGACGATTCGACTGGGTGATCCAATGGACAAGAACACCGATATTGGTGCCATCAACTCCAAGGCTCAGCTGAACAAGATTGAGAAGCTTGTGAAGCAGGGCGTGAAGGAAGGTGGCGAGCGCTGGGCGCCGAACTGCCCAATGCCTAAAAACGGCTTCTGGTTCGCACCGACCCTGATCACCGGGGTCTCTCCGGCCAACACGGTTGCCAGAGAAGAGATCTTCGGACCAGTGCTTTCGGTCATGACCTTCAGGACTCCTGCTGAGGCGGTTGCCAAGGCTAACAACTCTCCATATGGACTCAGTGCTGGCATTTGGACCGAAAAGGGTTCCAGAATTCTAAAGCTTGCCGACCAGCTCAACGCTGGCGTTGTTTGGGCTAACACCTACAACCAGTTTGACCCGGCCAGCCCATTTGGTGGCTTCAAGGAATCTGGCTACGGCCGCGAAGGTGGCAGGCACGGATTGCTTAGCTACCTGAAGGGAGCAAACTAATGCGTTTAGAAGTGAAGAAGACCTACAAGCTCTTTATTGGCGGTAAGTTTCCCCGTTCCGAGTCTGGCCGCGTATACAAGGTCACTGACCACAAGGGTGAGCTCTTGGCAAACGTGGCCAAGGCCTCCAGGAAAGACTCTCGCGATGCTGTGGTTGCGGCTCGAGCTGCTCAGTCCGGTTGGGCTGGTGCAACCGCCTATAACCGCGGTCAGATCTTGTACCGCATTGCCGAGATGCTTGAGGGAAGGCGTGAGCAGTTTGTCGAAGAGATCAGAGCACTGACCGGCAAGACTGACAAGCAAGCCAACCTAGAGGTTGATCAGGCGATTGACTCATTCGTCTGGCATGCCGGATGGACCGACAAGATCGAGTCGGTTGCCGGAAACATGAACCCGGTTGCCGGGCCGTTTTTCAACATCTCAACCAACCAGCCAACCGGCGTCGTTGCGGCTTTTGCTCCGCAAGATTCTGCTCTAGTTGGTTTGGTGAACACAATTGCCCCAGCAATCGTTTCTGGAAACAGCATCGTTGTTGTCAGCTCCGAACGGCTCCCACTTCCTGCAAGCACCTTTGCCGAGGTGCTGGAAACCTCTGACCTGCCAGGTGGTGTTGTGAACATCCTGACCGGAAATGCTGCCGAGCTTGGCAGTTGGCTGGCTTCTCACCTCGATGTCAACGCAGTTGACCTTGAGGGAACCTCGAATGCTGCGGAGCTAGAGATACTAGCTGCGGAGAACCTAAAGCGAGTAATCAGGCCTGGAAGCTATTCCAGACAGACTGCCACTGGATCTTTGCAGCACATTCTGGACTTTATGGAGCTAAAAACTGTTTGGCACCCAAAGGGCGACTAGTTCAGTGATTTGATGTTTGGCTGCCCGCCAATGAACCTTGTTGCCTGGGCTGCAAACTCGCAAGCGCGCCTGGTCACCTCAATCAATGAACCTTGCCCGTCCAAAAGCTCACGCATGAACATTGCCGCGAAAGCATCGCCAGCACCGGTGGGATCAACGCTTTGGGTTTTGACGCCCGGAACCTGCTCCGCGGTAGTCGGGTTTCTGACGAAGGCCCCTGCTGGACCCATGGTCAAAACCACCAGGGGAAACTTTCGACTGAGCAGGTCCGCAGCAAGCTGCGGCGGCGACTCGCCCGTGAGGACCTCGGCTTCTTCCTGGTTTGGAAAAATTACGTCGGTCCCAGCGATTGCATCGAGGAACTCTTGCGCACCGTAGTCGCGAATGAAGCCAGAACTGCCCGGATCACAGACCACCAACATGCCGTGCTGTTGCGCCATGTCAATTAGCTTCTGGGTGGCATCCGGGCCGATTGACAAAACCGTGTAGCCAGAGATGTAGAGAAAGTCCCCAAAGAGATCAACCGGAAGCATCGAGACCTCGAGGTTTTTGTTGGCTCCACGCTCGGTGTAAAAAGTCCTGTTCTCACCCTCAACTAAAACTGCGATTGTTCCGGTGGGAAGTTCCGAATCCTCTTGGAGGTGCGCGCTAACGCCCTTGGCTAGAAACTCTGCTGAAAGCTTTACCTTGTCGCCTGCACCAACCCTTGCAATCAAGTGGGTTTCCACCCCCAAAGACCCAAGCCAAACAGCGAAATTTGAAGCAGACCCCCCGGTGCTGAGAGTCAAGGTTGCAGGGTTATCGGTGTTGAGCTCAGTTGTGCTGTTTGGATGAATCAGGATGTCCTGAATAACATCCCCAACAACTAGCGCTTTTATGAGGTCCTCCTGGCTGAAATGGCCTTTGATATTTCACCGGCTACTGCGATGTTATTGCGCACCAGTGACAGATTCACTTCCAAGGAGCGCCCTTCAGACGCACCAACAATGAATTCAAGCAGGAACGGGGTCACGGCTTTGCCTCTAACGCCGGCTTGCCGGGCGGCGGCAAATGCTTTTTCAAGAACCTGATCGTGCTCTGCCTTTGCCCAGGCCTGGTTTGTTGGCACCGGGTTTGCAACCAGCAGCGCCGCTTTGGATTCAAGATCCAGGCGGCTGGCAATAATCTCCGCTACCTCGGCTGCTGATTGAACGCTCCAGTCAAGCTCAAAATCGCTCTCTGGAAGCCAGAAACTCGGAAACACTTTGGTGCCATAACCAACCACCGGAACGCTCAATGTCTCTAGCCGCTCCAAAGTTGCCCCGATGTCTAGAACTGACTTGACTCCAGCACTGACAACCACAACCGGACTGGTAGCCAAGGTTGTGAGGTCGGCTGACTCATCGAAACTGGTGTTGGCTCCCCTGTGGACTCCTCCGAGGCCGCCGGTTGCAAACACCTGGATCCCGGCCTTGGCCGCTAGGTGAGCGGTTGCCGCAACCGTGGTCGCGCCATTTATTTTCTTGGCGGCAATAATCGGCAGGTCCCTCACCGATGACTTCGCGGTTCCAGGCTGTGCGATTTGCTCTAGCTCCTGTGAGCTCAAGCCAATAGTTGGAACCCCGGACACAATTCCAATGGTTGCCGGAATAACACCGGCATCAATAAGTAGCTGCTCGAACTCCCTGGCCGCTACCAGGTTTTGAGGGTGAGGCAGGCCATGGGAAATAATTGTCGACTCAAGTGCGACGACGGGTTTGCCCTCGGCAATTGCCTGCTGAACTTCTTTGCTTATTTTCATAATTCTCTCCGGTCAGCTAAAGGCTAGCTCAGTGACGAACGCGGTAGATTATTTTTTGGCGGAGAGCGAAATAATGAAAAAACCCTGGTTGCTGACCACGAAAGGTCAACGAGCTTCGCTCGCAATCAGTTACCTGCTCTCGGTTGCTCTTTTAGTTGCCCTATGGGGCTTCGCAGCTGGCACAGCCAGCAGGGATTTATCAACCAGGCAGCTTGACCCCAAGCAAATCGATTATTGCAACATCGAAGACTGTCCGCCTATTGAAAAACTGGCTGGGCTGGAGCTGGTTCTAAATCCTGCGCCATTGCTAGTTTCTGAGGGCAAGTGGTTCACGACGATCGAGCTAAAGTTTGTGAATCACGGAAGGCTTCATGGCAACAGAGAGCTAAGACTCGTGGTGAGGTCCGAGGCCGGAACTATCGTTGAGATGGCCAAGCAGATTGTGGAGTTTAGAGATAAGGGCCCATTGATTGTCGACTTCACGTTTACGGGCTCAGCCGACGAGCTCGCTAGCAGCTCGATTCAGCTCGGTTACTAGAAAGCTTGCGTTATCAAACTGTTACCTTTTTCAGGATTCTCTCAGACTTCTTGCTGTTCTACTTAGTTGTGAAGTGCGCGATGAAGGGCAATTTCGCCGGGGTTACAAGTTTCCCGACGGATTTTCTTTGCCGCAATCTTTTCTAAAAGAAAATCGAAAGGAAACTAACAAATGAGTGCAGAAGGTTACAACCTCCTCTACAACATGTTCTCGCTTGGAATTGCGAGCATGCTATTTACAACCATCTTCTTGTTCGTAGCACGTGAGAGGGTATTGCCTCGTTACCGTATGGCCGTTATGGTCTCGGCAACAGTTACAGGAATCGCCGCTTACCACTACTTCAGAATGTTCGACAGCTTCAACGAGGCTTTCGGACCACACGCAGTTGAGGGTGCCGTCTACAACGTCGGTTACCGCTACGTGGACTGGTTCCTAACAGTGCCACTTCTTCTAGTTGAGACCGTTGCGGTTCTAGCACTTGCTAAGGCAGTGCAGACTTCAATGCTTACAAGGTTGGTTCCAGCAGCCGCCTTGATGATTGGTCTTGGTTACCCAGGTGACGCACAGCTAAACCTTCTTTACGACGGTGACGCATCTCTATGGGGCCTACTATCAACCATCCCATTCCTATACATCTTGTACGTACTATTCGTTGAGCTTGGCAAGTCGCTAGACCGCCAGCCAGCAGGTGTTGTCAAGAAGATCAAGGAACTGCGCCTGTTGCTTCTAGCAACATGGGGTGTTTACCCAATCGCCTTCATCGCAGCAATGAACGCATCTGGCTTCGACGAGAGTTCATTCGTACTCCGTGAGGTTGGTTACACCATTGCTGACATCCTGGCTAAGTGTCTATTCGGCCTAATGATCTTCACCATCGCTCGCATCAAGAGCGCTGAGGAAGACGCCACATTCGCTAAGAGCGAGTACAAGGACGCCTAAGCAACCAAATTGCTAACCGCGAAGGCGCCAGAACGAGTAAAAGTTCTGGCGCCTTTGCCATCACCACAATCGACTTCAAAGGAGTAGCCGTGTTACGTAAAATCGACTGGGACCTGATCCAAGTAATTGCGCTGGTTGCCACAATGCCAGTGATGCTGATAATTGGAGCCCTGCTGCCAAGCTTCTTCGCCAACTACGGCTAATCTAACTGGGTGACCAAAAACACCAGCGGCCCAGAGTTCAGTGATTTCTTAGCATCCCGCCGCACCACCAGGGACTTCCTCACGACCCCGGTTCCAGAAGAGCTCATCGACCAACTTCTTACCGATGCTATGACTGCCCCGTCCTGGTCAAACACCAGACCATACTTAGTGGGCATTGCCTCAGGTGAGCGCAGAGATCGCATTTCCAAGGAGTTCCTTAGCCGATGGGAAGCAGCTTCCGCAGCTCTAAAGCCTGGAATCATGGGGAAACTGAAGCTCTTCATCACCCGCTACGGCCTTCCCAAGAGCGACTACAAAGTCTTTCGTCCCTACCCAAACGACCTAAAGCCCAGGCAGCAAAAAGTCGGGGCTGAACTCTATGGCTTCCTAGAGATACCAAGGGATGACAAACAAAAGCGCCAGGCCCAGTGGGGTAGAAACTACGAGTTTTTTGGTGCACCTGTTTCACTTTTCATCTTCACGCACTCTGGCCTCGGAGAGTACTCGGTGTCTGATGCAGGTCTGTTCATGCAAAACCTGATGCTCTCAGCTCATGCCCAAGGTCTTGGGAGCTGCGCTCAAGGCGCCTCGGCACTCTGGGCTGAACCAGTAAGAGCCGAGTTCAAAGTTCCAAAGGAATACAAGCTTTTGTGTGGGATAGCAATTGGCTACCAGTCTGACGCGAAGGTGAACAGCTTCCAGGCTGACCGCCTGCCGATCTCGGAGATAAAGCTAGCGACCGATGATTGATCTGACGAGCCCCAGTTTTATTGCTGACCCCTACCCCACCCTGGCAGAGCTGAGGAAAGAAGGGAAGCCGGTTTGGCACGAGCCAACCGGAATGTTCTTGGCCGCGGGCTACAAGGATGCCAACCAGGTACTTAGGAACAGAGACCTCGGTCGAATTTTCACGCCGAAGGAGCCGTCCGACCAGTGGGAGGCGTTCAACTGGCTGCACTCAGATTCGATCCTCGACTCCGAACCGCCTAAGCACACCAGGCTGCGGTCACTGGTGATGAAGGCCTTCAACCCCAAAATGATTGAGGCGCTGCGCCCCGAGATAGAGCGGATTACCGACGAGCTCCTGGCAAATGCCGAACAGGTTCTTTCTGAGGCAGGTCAGTTTGACCTGATTGCTGATTTTGCCGAGCCACTGCCGGTGAAAGTAATCGCACACCTGCTGGGCTTCCCCGACAAGGACGAGCACCTGCTGAGACCCTGGTCCCAGGCGATTGTGAAGATGTACGAGGTGAGCCCGTCTGAGGCAGACAAGGATGCCGCCAAGCTCGCCGGCGAGGAATTCGCCTCTTACGTTCACGAACTCATGCTGGAGCGGAAGCAAAACCCCGGCACCGACTTGATTAGCGACCTGGCTGCCGTGGAAGAGGCGGGCGAGAAACTCAATACCCACGAACTAATTGCAACCTGCGTGCTACTACTAAACGCAGGTCACGAGGCGTCAGTCAATGGCTTTGGAAACGGCATGGTGGCAACACTTCAGAACCCGGAGCAGCTGGCAAAACTGAAGGCGGACCCATTTGGAATTGCAGAGACTGCGGTTGATGAGTTCATCAGATTCGATGCTCCCCTGCACCTATTTGAACGAACTGCCACAACCGACACCGAGGTCGGAGGGGTCACAATCGGTCAAGGCCAAAAGATTGCATCGCTGCTGGGCAGTGCGAACCGCGATTCGGCAATCTTTGAAAACCCTGACCAGTTAGATCTGACACGTTCTCCAAACCCTCACATTGGTTTTGGTGCGGGAATTCACTTCTGCATTGGAGCACCTTTGGCGAGGCTGGAGATGGCCATCTCACTGCCGGCGTTGATGAGCAAGTTTCCAAACCTAAGCCTGGCCAAAGACCCTGTTCGAAGGCCTAGCTTCGTGCTGAGGGGTTATGAGCAAGTGCTCGTGAACGCAGGTCAGTAAGGGCCCCAGCAACGATAACCCGGTTACTTTGACCACTCCAACTCCAGCTGGAGCCAATTGCCAGGGACGCGATCAGAAATGCCTATCGCCACGAAAGTGCTGACGCGATTCGGCTGATGCTGCCGCATGACAAGACCGCCACATTCCAAGACAAGGAAATCGGTGTTCGAAAGGGTGCCGCGGGACTTGGAACCGAGAGCTATGCGCTTGCAAAGAAGTGAAGCTTGGAAACTTCGCCGACCGGAGGGGCAATGCTGAGGCTTAGCCTCTAACCCTTTGTTGCACCTAGGGTCAGACCAGAAACGAATTGTTTCCGCAGCACGAAGAACACAACCAAAGTTGGGATCGCAGCAATCATTGCTCCGGCAGCCAGCAGGTTGTAGTCAGTGACAAACTCACCCTGGAGTCTTCCAAGAGCCGATGTGATCGGCCGTTTCGAGTCTGTGGACATCAACACCAGTGCCCAGAAGAAGTCGTTGTAGATCCAGGTGGTCATAAGAACGCCAAGCGATGCAAGTGGTGGTCTAAGAAGTGGCAGCATCACCCGGAAGTAGTGCGTGAATACTGAAGCCCCGTCAACCAAAGCGGACTCGGAAATCTCCTTTGGAATGGTCTTCATGTATGAACTCAATACGAAGGTCGCAAATCCCATTTGGAAGGCAACGTGGATCAGGATCACACCAAGTGGTGAGTCATACAAAAACCTTCGGTCACCAACGGCATCACCGATTGCCAAATACATCTTGAACACTGGGATGAACACCAGCTGCGCTGGCAGCAGGTTTCCAGCGGTGAACAGCAGCAGCAATGCCACGTTTGCCCGGAACGAGTAACGAGTAACAACGAAGGCCATCAGTGATCCCAGCAGCAGGATCAGGAACACTGCCGGCAGGGTAATCAGGACCGTGTTGGTGAAGTATGTTGGCAACTCCATGCGGCTAATGGCGTTGACGTAATTGTCTAGGTTTAGTTCCTTAGGGAAGGACAGCACACCACCGGCGCGGATCTCCTTATAGGGACGCAGCGAGGAGTAGAAAGTCCAAGCGATTGGGAAAAGCCAAGCGATTGCAAAGACGCCGATAAAGATGGTGATGATGCGGTCTTTAACCTTCTGAGCATCTTTGTGGCGCTTAAGACGCAGGTCCTCTTTGTTTACATTCACTTCGTTCACACTCACTTCATGTCCTCCTTGAACTGCTGGCGGAGGTAGGTAATGATCGGAACGATCGATAGCAAGAACAAGATAACTGCGTAGGCGGCACCCTTCATCGAGGCACCCTCACCGGCGATGTTCTGGAACACCAGCACACCAAGAATCGGCAGACCACCGGATGATCCGTAGATGATGTAGATCATGTCGAAAGCTCTTAGTGACTCAATGATGGTGATCACAATCACGATGATGTTCACCGGAGCCATCGCCGGGAATACAACCTTGCGGAAGGTCTGCCACTCGGTAGCGCCATCAATCGATGCAGCCTCGCGCAGGGTTGCGTCAACAGCCTTTAGGCCAGCTAAATACAACAGCATGATGTAGCCGATGTGACGCCAGGAGGCCATGGTCAAGATAACCCAGATGTTGTAGCGGTCATCACCAAAAAATGACACTGCCTCACTAATCTCAAGTCCGAGCAGTCCGTTGACAAAGCCGTCGGGGCGAAGCAGGAAGTTCCAGATGATTCCAATCACAGCCAGCGACAAAACCACCGGTAGGTAGTAGGCGGCCTGATAAAACTTTGACCCGCGAATCTCTCTATCAATTTGATAGGCAAGCAGGATTCCAAGCGGTGTTGCTATCGCTCCAAACCAAACCAACCAAATGACGTTGACTCGGAGCGCATCCCAGAAGATGGGGGTGTTGAAAAAGATGTTTTCGTAGTTGGCAAGCCCGGCCCATTGGATGTCTCCAATGTGAATACCGGTCCAATACGTAAAGGAAAGATAAATGGTTGCAACTGCCGGAAACCAGACCAGTGCAACGTGCAAAAAGGTTGGGACCCCAATGAAGACCCCGAGGGTGAAGCGATCTCTTTTTGAGAAGGTACGACGGCGGTTGGCTTTCTTAGCCTTAGCCTGCGGTTTCTCAACCGCCGTCGTACTACTCATAATTTACTTAGCTAGCTTCTCTTTACAGAGGAGCTAGGGCGTCCCACTGGCTCTGTAGTGACTCAAGGATTGAGTCAGTTGAGCTAGGGTCCTTGAACCAGCTCTGGAATGCTGGGCCAACTACTGGGCCAGCAAAGTCAGGGCGGGTGTCGCGGTCTAGGAACTGAGTGATGTACTTCGCCTCTGCCATAACAGCCTGCTGCTGCTTCTGGAATGGGTCGTACGCTGAAGTGTCCTGCAGGTTGTTCGCGCTTGTTAGCGGAATTCCTGTTGCAAGCTGAGCTTCAACACCCTCGATTGACGCTGCGAACTGGACGAAGTCCTTGCCGCCGCCTGGGTTTCCACCGTTCTTTGCCACAGCGATACCGTCCAGTGGTGCGTCAATGGTGTCGCGACCGTTGTCTGGGTTGATCTCTGGGAAAGGAACGATCCATAGGTCGTCGTAGTCTTCCTGGCTCTGCTCTAGGAAGTTTCCACCGAACCATGAACCGTTCATGAAGAATCCGGCCTGCTTCTGCAATAGCAGCTGCATTGCGCCGTCCCACTCAAGGTCTAGAACGTTGGTGTTCTGGTATGGAAGTAGCATCTCCCAGTGACGGAAGACTTCCTTCACCTTGTCATCGGTCCACTTCTCGCGACCTGCAAGTAGGTCAACGTGGAAGTTGTAACCGTTGATGCGGGCGTTCAGAATGTCGAAGGTTCCCATGGCTTCCCAGCCACCCTTGTCAGCTGCGGCTAGTGGAACAAGTCCCTGTGCCTTTAGCTCCTTGAGCGCTGCCATGAAGTCATCCCAGTTGTAGATGTCATCTGGGCTCATTCCGACCTCAGCCATCATTGACTTACGGAAGTGAAGGCCCCATGGGTACCAGCTCTGTGGCAAGAAGTACTGCTTGCCGTCTGAACCGGTTGAAGCAATCTTGTAGCTGTCTGAGAACTGGTCTCCGATTTCGTCCCAAACACTTGAGACGTCCTCTAGAAGACCCTGGTCTGCGAAGAACTGCATGCGGTATCCAGCCATCCACTGGAAAGCGTCGTCCGGAGTTCCCTGAAGGTACTGGCTCAGGTTGTTCTGGAACGCGTTTGACTCAGTGAAGTTTGGTGTTACTTCAATGCCTGTCTTTGCGGTGTAAGCGTCAACAATTGCTTGTGCCTGCTTCACTGGTGACTCGTCAACAGTTCTAACACCGAATGAAACTGGGCCAGAATCTGATGAGCAACCCGCCAACATCGTGGCGCCCGCAATACCTAAACCACCGGCTGCTGCACCCTTTAGAAGAAGACGACGGTCAACTTCGTGACCGGTAATTTTGTTCAACATTGAACCTCCTATTTGGAATCTATGGCTAAAGAATAGCTAGCGATATACCTGTTTAGGTTCATATTTGATAACAAAATAGTCACAAACGAACATTTTTGAACATTCACGAACATAAGCGAAGTTCTTGCAGGTTACCCAGCGACCCGTGAGGCCAGTAAATTACTGGGCTTCAAGCAGTTTTCGAACCCTTGGCACAACCTCGGTTGCGTAGAGTTCGATTGATTTCACAAGCTTTGAGTGAGGCAGTGGCCCCATGTCGTACTTCAGGTCGAAACGGTTGGCTCCAACCGAACTAAGCGCGTAGGCGATTTTGTTGGCAACGGTTTCCGGTGACCCGACATACATCGACCCGTGGTTTACCTCGGTTAGGAAGTGCTCCTTGGTAGTTGGCGCCCAGCCACGCTCCTTGCCGATCTTGCCGAAGGAAGCTTCATAGCCTGGCCAGGCTTCGTCGATGGCCTGCTCATCGGTTTCTGCAATGTGGCCCGGTGAATGAATAGAAACTGGCAACTGATCCACCCCAAGTTTTACCAAGGACTCTCGGTAGAGCCTTGCGAAAGGCTCAAACCTGGCTGGGTCACCGCCAATGATTGCAAGTGCCATTGGAATCTCCAGCCTGGCTGCCCGAATCACTGACTCTGGCGATCCACCAACCCCAACCCGAAGCGGGATCTTTCCGCCTTCAGTCTTTGGGTAAACCTCTTGGTTTTTAAGCCCTGCCCGCATGGTTCCGGACCAGGTGACCGGGCCCTCTTTTAGAAGTTCAACCAACAACTCCAGCTTTTGCTCAAACAGTTCGTTGTAATCGGACAGCTCGTAACCAAACAGCGGAAAGCTCTCAATGAAGGACCCGCGACCCGCTGTGATCTGAACCCGGCCATTGGATAGGGCGTCGATTGTGGCAAAGCGCTGGTAGACCCGAACTGGGTCCTCGCTAGACAAAACAGTCACGCCGGTTCCCAGGGTGATGTTGCTGGTGGTTGTGGCAAGACCAGCCAAAATTGTGTCGGGAGCGGTAACCGCAAAATCATCACGGTGGTGCTCACCGATGTTGAAGTTATTCAGCCCAAGCCGATCAGCCAGTTGACCCTGAGCCAGAACGTCTCGAATCACTTGAGCCGCAGATTGCGGCTTCCCGCTGTCATCGAGTGACATGTTGCCAAAGGTGTCTAGCCCAAAGTAGAAGTCGGTCATGCAACTAGTCTAGGGGGTCTTGATAAATAGTCAAACCTAGTCGGCAGCAGCCAACTGCCCGCAGGCACCATCGATTTCCTTGCCGCGAGTGTCACGCAGGGTGGTTGGAATACCTAGTGACTCGAGGGTGTCGATGAAAGCATCGGTTTGCTCTGGAGTGGATGCTGTCCAAACCGAACCAGGGGTTGGGTTTAGCGGAATCGGATTCACGTGAACCCAACCCTTGCCGAAATCATTTAGCTTTTCAGCCAGCAGTTCTGCTCGCCAAACATGGTCGTTCATGTCCCTGATCAGCGCATACTCAATAGAAACTCGGCGGCCGGTCTTCTCGTAATACTCGTAGGCCGCAGAAAGCGCCTCATCGACCTTCCACTTGTCATTGACTGGAATCAGGTCATCACGAAGCTTGTCATCTGGGGCGTGAAGCGAAAGCGCAAAGGTCAACGGAAGATCTTCATCGGCGAGCTTCTTGATGCCAGGAACCAAACCAACAGTTGACACCGTGATGTTCCTGGCGCTCATGCCAAGACCGTTTGGTTGTGGTTCGACCATTGTTCTAATTGCACTCATGAGTTTGTTGTAGTTGGCAAGCGGTTCACCCATGCCCATGAAGACAATGTTGTTAACGCGTTCATCATCATGCCGTGCCTTGCCGAGGCCGCCCTCGGCTATAACCTTGTTGGCACGAACGATCTGGTCAACAATTTCACCAGCCGACATGTTTCTGGTTAGCCCTGCTTGCCCAGTTGCACAGAACGGACAGTTCATTCCGCAGCCAGCCTGCGAAGAAATGCAGAGGGTGATCCGGTTTGAATACCGCATCAAAACTGATTCAACCAAAGCACCGTCAAATAGTCGCCACAGAAACTTGATGGTCTTGCCATCATCAGTTTTTAGCCTTTTGACCTCGGTCAAAAGAGTTGGCAGAGCTTTCTGCACTAGCTCTTCGCGACCTTCCTTAGGAAGATCAGTCATGTCAGCTGGGTCAGATGTGTAGTGGGTGAAGTAGTGGGTTGCTAATTGCTTTGCCCGAAAACCTGGAATGCCAAGGCCCTTGATGGTCTCGGCTCTATCTGCTGGGTCGATGTCAACCAGGTGCTGCGGTGGCTTGCCACGCTTAGGCTCGGCAAACTGCAACAGTGGTTTGCCGGACTCATCCTTTTTCTGCGTCCACCCTTCGGTTCTGGGTGTGACTTGGCGGTTAGACATCTGACTCCTTAGACAGCCCCAAGTCTACGTTGTGGCATCCAAGACCCAATCGAATCTCTGAGCCAGGATCTTCCTGTCAGAAGTTATAAGGATCAAGTTGTTTGCGGCGGCTGTAGCCATGATCTGTCGATTCATTGGATCCGGAACCTGGCTGGCAGGGAACCTAGCGAATGCCACTGCTGCCTGAAGATCAAAGTTCAGCGGCTTGATTCCAACATTTATCCAGCTTTCAGCAACCTCGGGATGCATTTCAAACTTGCCGATTGAGCGCTTGAAACCAAGCTCGGCAACAGAAACGCTGCTGAAGTACACCGGCCTAGTCTCAATAGCTTTCATGGCCTGATTGCCAATCCGATTGGGAGCGTTTGTCACCCAGACCATGACTTGGGTGTCTAGAAGATAGCCCCTATACATCCAGCTCGCCATACTCAATGGAATCTAAGAACTCCTGATCCATGCGGTCCCATTCTTCGTCACTGATCGGAGAGACCAGGCCTTTCAAACTTGAAAAGTCCCTTGGCACCGAGAGCTCTTCTTCAAACTTTGAAAGCTTCATGATCACCTTTCCATCGCGGGCAATCAGCACTTCTTCACCGGCCTCAACCTGTTGGGCGAGTTTGGAAAAGTTTGTCTTTGCCTCGTGCATGTTTACTTGCTTGACCATAAAACTAACCTTAGTCCGGTTAGTCCAGTTGGCAAAGAAGATAATTCTGTGGAGAACTAGTCGGTGTTTTTCTTTGGAGTCTTCTTGCCCGTAATTAGGTAATACGGATCACGCAGCAAGTCACCGACAACGCTAAATGGGCTGGAGCTTTCACCTGCTGCCAGATAACCCTGCTCCCGGATTTTCTTAGCGCTGTGCTGCTCGGTGGCTCCGCAGGTCACGCACTTGGTTCCGTAGGAGATCTTTCCCACGAATATTTCTTCGCGCTCACCAACTGCCCTGCAAAAACCACAGACCGGGGCTTTCTCCTCTTGATCCAAGAAAGCCCCTTTTCGCTACAGCCCCAGCTGGTCTTGTTTTTGACGCAGCTGGAAGATGGTTTGGTTTTCATCCAGGTCAACATCATCATAGGTAACCAGGGTGTCGATTGGGATATCGCGCTTGGCGGTCGCGCCCTGCAGCAAACCAATTGGGACTAGGTTGTCTCGCTTGGCATCTTCAACCCTGTCGGTTACACCGCGAGCAGAATAGCCGCCAATTCCATCAAATATTTCACCCTTGGCATGAGCCTTCTTAGTGGAGGCAATCACCTCAGTGGTTGGCTTGCCGCTAACCAGAGTCTCGTAACCATCGCAAAGCATTTTGGCAACGGTCAGTGGAGCTTCGACGCTGGCCAGGTGGAAAGGACGGTAGAGAGCGAAGTATGGGCCCTTACCCATCGACAGGTAGCTCATCTCTTCGGAGACATATGGGCTGTCGGTTTTGACAACAACGAACACTCCCGGGGCCACGTCGCCGGTGCAGTAATCGACCACACCGGTTTGCTCTAACACTCCTCCATCTTCAACAGGGCAGAAGACATCCTGCAGCGTTTTCCGGCTTGCCTCTGGCCCAATCATGCCGCGCTTAGTCAAACCCAGACCGGTGGCATTCGCGAGCGCCGCCATTTCGATCATGGTCTTGGAGCCATCAGTGAAACTTGCAAGCATCTTGGGGTTCATGTGCTTCTTGGCGGCCCGCTCAGCCACGGTGTCTGGGTTTGAGTGTGGCTCGAATGGGTTGTTCTTGCCCTTACCTGCCATCACAATTTCAAAGGACAGGTCCTTTGCAAAATCAACTAGTTCCTTCGCCTCGGCTGGCTCATCGCCATTGCACACCGAGTAGAGCACTCCGTGTTCCTTGGCGGTCTCGCGGAGCATCGGACCAACGGTCACGTCACACTCCACGTTTAGAGTCGCAGAGTGCTTGTTGTTGATCAGGGTGTTGTAGATAACCTGGGCACCGATTTCGGCAACCCCGGTGGCCTCCACAACCACATCAACATCTAACAGCGGAACAATCTTGGAGTCGGCTGTGCCAACCGGCTTACCGGCGGCAATCGCTGCGTTTAGCTCCGCAACATCGGATGAGATAACCGGAGCTTCGAGCCCCAAGTCATTATAAGCCTGATTGATGCGCTCAACCGCTATGTCTGCTACCGCGGCTACCTGTAGACCCAGTCGGTGTGACTGCGAGGCGAAACCTCGGCCCATTTGACCGGCACCAACCAGTGCGATTCGAAATGGGCGGCCATTGGCCTCTGCCAGCTCTTGCAGCTTCAAGCGGTATTGCATTTTCTATCTCCTTGTGATGCTGAAGGATGTGCCTATCCGAATTTCGGGTAGCTCAACTTCAGCGATGCAGACATCCCCCGGGAGATCTGGCTGCGTGTTTCCATTTGCTTTTAGGTTCAGGTGCCCCAGGTTCATTAGGTTCTCGTTGGCCACATCACCAACAGCCAAGATTTCAAACTCATAGCTGTCGATTACGACGTAGTCCCCCACGACTAACTGATCCTGCTTGTGGCTAACCTCATGCATGATGCAGAAATCCCTAAGTTCCTCCGGGGCACCCTCACCAAAGAAGACCAGCATTCCCTCTGCGATAAACGCGGGAACGAGCTCTCCAATTTCGGTGACAGTGCTCTTGTAGTGCGCTGTCATTTTTGTTGTCCTAGTCGACTGGCTTGATGTTGTCTAGCTTCACGCCAGAGACCAGCAATTCTTCGGTGATGAACATCGCAAGTGGGCCGGCTGGGCTGGTTGCGTGGATGTCCACTGTCTTCACCTTCTTCATCGGATAAACACCGATACGTGCGGTACCGCCACAGTCAATAACTGCAACCGCAATCTTTTCAAAAGGCGCTGAGGACTTAAAGCCATCGAATGCTTCGCCACCGGTGAGCTCTGCAATGCGAGCTGCAATTGGGTGAATTCCACCACCGGTCACCGAGTAGATAAGTGGTGCGTCATCGGTTGGCAAAATGGTCAATGGACCTCCCCAGCCGCCTGGACCCTTTTCGATGTGAACTGCTTTGTAATCTGCCATTTTCTTACTCCTTCAACGTCGTTGTTTTGGAAAGGTTTTTTCCTACCTTTGAGAAGAACAAAGGGTGGGCGGATTATTCCACCCACCCTTGTTCCTCACCATTTGGGGAAATGGTTTAGCTGTACATGCCGAAGCTTGCGAAGTACGCAATAACAACGGCGGTTGGGCCGGTGATCAAACGAGAGAACAGCACGGCTGGAACACCAACCTCGACTGTCTCTGGCTCTGCTTCACCAAGAGCAAGACCCACCGGAATAAAGTCACAACCAACCTGAGGGTTGATAGCAAACAAGGCAGGAAGTGCGTACTGCGGTGGAATGGTTCCCTTACCAATCTCCACACCTAGCAGGGTTCCAACAACCTGTGCGATAACAGCACCTGGACCCAGTAGCGGAGATAGCAGTGGGATAGCACAAACCACTGAAACGATTAGCAGACCAACAAGGCTGCCAGCTAGTCCCTTAATTCCATTAGCAATCAAGTCACCAATGCCGGTAACAAGTACCAGACCGATGATGAACGAGATGAATGCCATGAACGGGATGATGTTCTTGATAACGGTGTCAACGGTGTCGCGCCCTGCTTGGTAAAGGGTTCCAACAACACCACCGACGCCGCGGCCGATTTTAACTAGTAGTGAATTCATTAGGCTGCCGCTCCTTCTCGCTTAGCCATCATTCGCCTGGTAATCAGCTCAGTGACGATTCCACGAATAAAGATGACAACAAGACCTACCAACAAGAAACGGATGGCAAGGTCACCTAGGCCATAACCCAGCTGGGTGATACCAGCAGCAATACCTAGGTAAACGAAAAGCTCACCTGGGTTAGCGTGTGGGAACAGACCCGTGATTGGGTGAACGAAAGAAACCGCGCTGTCGTAGAAAGCGGGCTTAAAGCGTTCTGGCAAGAAACGACCCATGGTGTAAGCCATTGGGTTCGTCAGGAAGAATACCGCCAAGAAAGGCAGCACCATGTAGCGGACTGGATACCAGATCAGACCAGGCTGGGCAGCTTTGCGTCCCAGGTTCTCAATCTTTTCCGGACCAATGATACGAACTAGAGCGTTAACAGCTGTAAGCAGAACAACTAGAGTCGGAAGGATTCCTCCCATAAGACTCCAAAGTACGTTTCCACCTTCTTGGAATATTCCGATGAAATATTCCGCACCAGCAGCTACCGCTCCCCAAGCGCCTTCCGGTTCTGCAACCGTGGCGTCTGTAAAGAGATTCATCAACCCTCCTTTGGATCGAAGCACGGTCCACTCTGACCGTGCTGTCTCGAATCTATAGGAGGTATTTAGCTGTGAATAGCTAGATTAGATTCACGTTTGTGAATTTTCATCCATCAGGGTCTTTGCCGCCATTTGGGCTCCTTGTATAACCTTTTTCTTCTCATTTTCGAGGCCTTTTCCGGTCACTAAATCACTAATGTGCATACCGATTGGCTTCTCCCAGGGCTGAGAATTCGCGAAAACTGACAAACCGCTGAGAACCCGGGCTCCGGTGACAATTCCGTCCTTTTGCGCAAGCGCCACAAAGGCTCTGCCACCACGATAGCGATAACCACCAACACCGACACTCGTGGTTGTTCCGGCAGTCCTAATTGCCTTGATCTGGTCAGCAAAACGCTGCGATTGCTTGACTGCTAGGTAGAGCTGAAATACCCACATGCCTGCAATCAGCAAAAATATCCAAAGTAGAAATTCCATTTTTATACCAACTCTTCCTGGGTCTTTTGGTCAGCAATTCCAAGTAGCTTCATTGCGCAATTGGAACTTGTTACAAGATCTGAAAGCAGTCTGCCCTTGAGTGCAGCCGCGATTCCCAAAACCTTATCTTCTCCGGCGGCAACCCCCACCACGCGACGAATCTTCTTCAGTTCCTCAAGATCAAGTCCCACGGTCCTTCGCTCAAGCCTGGTGTCAATCACCTTGCCCTCCGAGTCAAAGAACCGACCCCCAAGATCGCCTGCGACCTTGGACCAGAAATCTGGATGCTGAACCCGGTTCAGTCCAGCTGATTCCAAAATGTAGTTGGAGCTCGTGGACTCCCTCGAACCAACACCAACGAAAGCTACGTCTGCGGCTTTTGCCGCATCAATCACTGACTTCAAGCTCGGCTCAAGCATCAAGGCCTGCTTGACCTCTGGCGCCTGGACAATCGTTGGAGCATGCAGCGTCAAATACTCGGCGTTGAGTTTTGTGGCGAGAGTTCGAATCAGGGTTTCACCACTGAGGCTGGAAGGCGTGGCGGTCATGCCACCCATGATCGGAATCAGAGTGACATCCGGGCGATTGTCCTCATCAAGCTCGTTCACCATCGCTTGCAGCGACCTACCCCAGGACAGAGCAACTTTCACTCCTGGCTTTAGCTGGCTCAGGAAGTGTTGGGCAGCAAGCTGCCCAACCGCCTTGTAGTCGCTGGCGCCAGCAGGGACAGTTGCAACAAACGCTGTTCGAAGACCAAAGCGCGCAATCAACATGTCTTCGAGTTCAGTTTCGCGCTTGGTGGTTTCGGCAATCTTGATTTCGACGATGCCCTTTTTCTTGGCAACGGTCAGGATCCTAGAAATATTTGAGCGGCTGGTTAGCATGGCCCTGGCAATTTGATCCTGGGACATCTCTTGCTCGTAGTACATTCGGGCGACCTTAACGATCATCGCCCGGTCTCTAGCACTAGCCAACTAAAACCTCGTTCAATCCTCTACCGAACAAATCCAGCGCCTTGGCCCCATCGCCTGGATCCGCAATTCTGTGATCCAACACAATTGTGACATCAATTGTGACGATGCCGCCAACTAACGCAATATAGCCGATGTTGATTCCACTGGACTGAGAACCAAACAGCAGGGTGTTGGCCTGAGAAATTCCAAACTCAGACAGATCAGTCACCGAAGTCGTCGCCACGGCTAGATTCTCAAGAGCGATCTTGTTGTTCCTAGCATCTGCCAAAACAGCACCCGCTTTTTCCTGCCAGCTGCCGGTGAGTGAAATCACCGGAGACACAAACCCGAGCTCGGTCTGAGTCAAGACCGCAGCCCGAACCTGACTGACCTCACGAAAATCACCATCGACAAATTGCTGGTTAATTACATGAAGTTCCTGAAGAGTCCTAGACCAGGCCGTCAGCAGCGCTACCGCCCGGTCGGCAGCATTTTCAGGCAACTGACTGGAAAGCTCAATTGACTTGGTCAAGCTGAATTGCGGGATGTCTAGCGCGGTGGCAACGACCTTTGCGGTCATTAGCCTGGCCCTGCGCTTCTTGTCATCAGAGGCAGACACCGTAGCACCAGTCCCCAAGTCACTTTGTTTGATTACACCGCTAGCACTAGCGGCAACAACTTGAGTGAGATCTATCCCCTGTTCCCGGGCCAACTTTCTAGCTCCCGGCATCGCCATAACTTCGGCCTGGGCTGCTGGTGGCTGAGTTGCAGCTTCAACGACAACATCGGTGACAACTGGCGAAACAGTCGCCTGCTCTGGCTGGCTGGCCGAGTCTCCAAATAGGCCAGCGAGCAGGTCCTCGCCCTCAGTCTGAAGCACAATCAGGGCCGCGCCAACTTCTAGAACATCCCCGGGCTTTGCCGGAAGCTCAGTGACTGTTCCAGTGTGGTCAGACTCAACCTCCATGTCGGTCTTGTCAGTTCCTACAACCGCAACCACCTGACCGGCTGTGACCTGGTCGCCAATTGCAACCAGAATCTCAACGACTTCGCCCTCGGTCATTGTCATGGACATCTTGGGCATCACAAGTTCGGTGGTGGCCATTAGATTCCTCTGTTTACTTCCACGGCAGCGGCCACGATGTCATCCAGCTGCGGAACCACGCTCTTCTCCAGTTGCGGTGCATACGGAATTGGCACGTCCATCCCACAAAGCCGCTTGACTGGCTCAGTCAGGAAGTAGAGGGCTTCGCCCTCGGCAATTCGGGCGGCAACCTCAGCCATAAAGCCAACATGGTTTGGAGCCTCCTGCACCAGCATCACCTTGCCGGTCTTTTTCACCGACTCATTGATTGGACCCATGTCCAGTGGGCTAAGTGATCTGACATCAATAATCTCAACCTCGATACCCATGCCACTTAGAGTTTCAGCTGCTTCCAACGACCTTGAAACCATCACGCCGCTGGCAACAATCGTCAGCGCCTTGCCATCACGAACCTTGTTGCTAACTCCAATTGGGATGCGGTACTGCTCTTCTGGAACGTGTCCGGAGGTTTTGTAGAGAAGCTTGTGCTCAAGCACAATCACCGGGTTTGGGTCATCCAGAGCTGCCAGCAACAAGCCCTTTACCTCGTATGGGCTAGAGGGCATAACAACCTTGAGCCCCGGCACGTGTGCAAACCAAGTTTCCAGGCTCTGGGAGTGCTGCGCAGCAGCACCGGTTCCAGAACCGGATGGGGCTCTAAGGACCATCGGCACGGACAGCTCGCCACCGAGCATGAAGTGAATCTTGGCTGCCTGGTTCACAATCTGATCCATGGCCTGAGCGGTGAAGTCGGAGAACTGAATCTCAACAATCGGCTTCATTCCAACCAGCGCAGCACCAACCGCAGCACCAACAATGCCCAGCTCTGAAATTGGGGTGTCAAGGATTCGCTCCTTACCAAAGCGCTGGTAGAGGTCTCCAGAAACACCAAACGCTCCGCCGTAGATGCCAATGTCTTCGCCGAGCATGAAGACGTTTTCGTCAGTCTCCATTGCCTGGCCGATAGCCTCGCGAATTGCTTCGGCGTAAGTGATTATGCGCTCAGTCATTTTCCAGCCTCTCGGTAAACACTTGCCAAGAGCTCTGCTGGGTCAGAATCTGGAGCGCTAGAAGCCTCGGTGATTGCAGCTCTGACGGCATCGCGCATCTTCTCGGTGATCGCATCAACCTGATCTTGATTCAGGGCACCTGCTTCAATTGCTTTGTGTTCGAAACGACCAATTGGGTCCTTGGTCTTCCAGTCCTCAATCTCTTCCTTGGTGCGGTAGAGGTTCTTGTCACTCTTGGAGTGCCCCTTGTGCCGGTAGGTCAAACACTCAATCAGAGTTGGACCCTTACCGGCTCGCGCCTTTTCAACTGCATCTGCTGCGGCTTGAAAAACCTCATCAACATCATTGCCGTCAACTGTCACACCCTCGAAGCCGTAGGAGGCAGCTCGCTCAGAAATGTGTTCTATGCGCATTGAGAACTCGGTTGAGTTACTCATGCCGTACTTGTTGTTCTCACAAACGAAGATCACTGGCAGATCCCAAATCGCTGCCAGGTTCATAGCCTCGTGGAAAGCACCCTCATTGGTAGCGCCATCGCCAAAGAAGCTAACAACCACGTTGTCGTTGCCCTTCATCTTTTGCGCTAACGCAGCCCCTGCCGCAATTGGAATTCCCCCGGCGACAATTCCATTGGCGCCAAGGTTTCCGGTTTCAACATCTGCGATGTGCATGGAGCCGCCGCGACCGCGGCAGTAACCGGTCTGCTTTGCCAATAACTCCGCCATCATCCTCGTGAGGTCAGCACCCTTGGCAATGCAGTGAGAGTGACCCCTGTGTGTCGAGGTAATGAAGTCAGTTTTGCGAAGTGCTGCGCAGACTCCGGTTGCTACCGCTTCCTGTCCAATCGAGAGGTGCATGGTTCCATGCATTAGGCCGCGGGCAAAAAGGCCATCCACGGCTTCCTCGAAGAACCTAATTGCCAAGAGCGACTCGAGTGCCGATGCCGCGCTTGGCTGATCATGGCTAACTATCCCCTTAGCTGGCGCTAATAGTGGAGAAATACTGGTCATTTAGGCCTCACAACTGTGCTGATGATTGAACATTGGTGACAAGTATTCCAATACACGCACTAAATAAGGGGTTTGGATTCTGCACGTTTGTGACAAATGTTTGCGTCAGCGCAGAGCCCGCTTGCCGTCTAGGCTTTTAGTGTGCTGAAGCGGCTAATTGAAATCTCTAGACCAGTCCTGTGGGTAAACACCATTGGAACCACCATCACTGGAATGTGGCTGGCTGGCTTTATCTGGACCTGGGAGATCATCCCGATCTTGATCTGGGTGACCTTCCCCATGAACATCCTGATCTATGGAATCAACGACATTTTTGACCAGGAAACCGACAACATAAACGCCCGCAAGGGCGGTTATGAAGGTGCTCACATTTTTCCCAACGAGGTAAAGCCAATCTGGATTGCGGTGATTGTCACCAACGTTCCATTCCTGGCCTACTTCGCAATGACCCTGCCGCTGGCAGCAACACTCTGGATGCTGGCCTACGCGCTGTTCTTCACCTTCTACTCTGCCCCGCCGCTTCGGTTCAAGGCAAGAAAATACCTGGACGCTCTTTCAAACACCGACTACGCATTCCCGCTGGCATTTGTGCCATTAGCTCTGGGAGTCACTCCAGTGTGGTTGGCGGTGACAGGGCTGATGGCCTGGTCAATTGCCAAGCACGCCTATGACGCGATTCAAGACATCCCGCAGGACTCTGACACCGGAATCATCACAACCGCGGTTCACCTGGGGCCGAAGAACACCGCCTGGTGGGCAACATTCTGGTGGGCAGTCTCGACAGTTCTGTTTGCCCTCGTGAACATCCCGGTCGCAATTGCTAATGCGGCAATTGCAGGGCTTCTGGTTATTGGCATCTTCAAAACGCCAACTCCCGAGAAGGCACATGACCTCTACAAGTACTCAATCGCGTTCCCTTACGTTGCGGGAGCGGTTGCCGGTGTGCAGCTGGTATTCGGTTTGGTCTGGGGCCTCTACCCCTAATGAGCAAGATCATTGTTCTAGGGGCTGGCCTTTCAGGTCTTGCTAGCGCTTCCCTGCTTGCAAGAGCCGGTCACAAGGTCACGGTCCTGGACAAGCAATCTTGGCTCGGTGGCAAGTCGAGAAGAATAGAAGTTGCCGGGCAGATCATGGACACCGGTCCAGCACTTGTTACTTTCACCGGCGTTTGGGACAAGCTCCTAAAGCGCTACGACGAGCTTGGCGCTAGCCAATCAAAATCCGCAAGCGAAATTGCAGATATAAACTTCGTGAAACTAAACGAGCTTGGCCGCTACTTCTATCAGGACCAAGTCACCGACCTGCCGGTAAAGCCAGACCATGAATGGTTCGAGGCTTGGGATCGCTTTGAAAAAGAGCATGCTCCGCTAACCGAGCCAATTACAGAGCTTCTAACCAAGATGCCAACTGATCCGGCATCGCTGCCAGCACTAGCAAAGCTTCAAAAGCGCTATGGCCTCAGGCTCACCACCAGCTGGTACCTAAAAGGCCTGAAGTGGATGCCGGAGAAACTCAAAGACATCATCGCCATCCACACCCTAAATGCCGGTATCGCGCCGACCAAAACCCTGGCCCTTTACGCTTCCATGACCGCGGTGATGGCAGCAGATGGCATCAAGGTTCCGGTTGGTGGCGTGAACGAAATAGCTCAGTCACTTGGAAAGCTGGCGGTTGCAGCAGGCGTAGAAATCAAACTGAATCAGCAAATAACCAAGGTTCAAAAACGTCAAGTGCACACCGCGACTGAGGCGTACAACGCCGACTACATCGTGAGCTCACTTGACCCACAAGTACTAAAAATGCTGATGACCGGCAAGCAAGCAAGCCCTGCCAAGCATCGCTCCTGCTCTGGAATTGCAATTTACGCAGTTTTGAACAAGCCGCTTCCAGCTGACACCGTTACTCACTCGGTCGTGATGCCGGATGACCCACCAGAGCTTTACGCATCCCTTGAAACAGCGCGGCTCCCGAATCAGACCATGGCCTTTGTGAACTACTACCAGGCACAGGAGATCTACCCCAACTCAAAGCCCACGGTTGCCGTGCTCCTGACAGCTCCCGCCGATGGCAAGCACTACGACCTGGATCACCCCTGGGTCAAAAATGAGGTTGCCCGCATCTCTAGCCGGATGTGCCTAGCTGAACCAATCACTGAACTGTTTGAAGATTCGATGGTTTTGGACCCTGAGTATTTTGGAAGTTATGGCGCTCCCGGTGGCGCACTCTATGGTGCCACCAAGCCGCTTTGGCAATCCGGCCCATTTCACAACCCGCAATACAAAAACCCGCTTCGGCCATGGCTTTATCGAGTGGGAGCTTCGGTTCACCCGGGCGGCGGAATACCGGCTGTTTTAGGTGGAGCGATGAACTCTATTGCAGGGTTACTAAAAAAGAACTAGTTGTTCTCTTCTGCGTCAACCGGCTCTGAGTCAACAACAAGGTCAGCCTCTACTGCCATTCTTCTTGACTCGTCCAATGACTTCCTGCGAGCAATGATTACCTCTTGCTCAGGAGTGATCATCTTGGATGTTTCTTCAAGGAAGGCCTCAATAGCATTTGTCTGCTCCGGAAGCTTTGACAATCTGTACTCGGCCTCGGCAATTGCCTGGCGAGCAATATCCAGAGACTTCAGTGAAATTGCTTCAGCACGTGCTCGGGCGTCAGCAATCAACGCAAGCGCCATGCCCTGTGATTCAGATGCCATTCGGTCTGCTTCTGCGCGAGCATTCTCAAGGGTTTCTTCAGCGTTCTCAATCAGTGAGCTTGCCTCTTGGGTTGCTGCGGCAAGCTCGCGCTCTGCCTCGTCACGCATCTGCTCGGCCTCAGCCTGAACCTTGCGGAAAATCTCCAGAGCCTGCTTCTCACCAATGTCGATCTTCTCTGAAATTTCAGATTCGATCTCAGCGTTGCGCTTTAGCAGTCGGGCGTTCTCGTTTTGGATCTGCTCAACTTCGCTTTGAAGCTCAGCCTTCACCCTTGAAACATAGTTGTCTGCATCTGAGCGAATTACGTTCGCTTCCTTGGTGAGACGGGCACGCTCTGACTCAACCCGCTGCATTTCGTCTTCAGCAGCGTCCAGGGTTTCCCTGGACTGCTTGTTTGCAGCGGCAAGAATTGACTTGGCCTGGCGGTTAGCGGCAGAACTGCTGCGCTGAACCTCGTCCTCGGACTCAAAGCGAAGACGCTCAGCCTCAGCCTTTGCGGTCTCACGGGTCTTTACTGCGTCCTTGGCAGCATCGTTCACAAGCTTTGCGGCCTCAGCCTCAGCCAAACGCAGGGTCTGCTCAAACTGTGCTCCAACCTGGGCATAGCCAGGTGAGCGGTTGAGCTTTAGGGATTCTTCGAGTTCAACGATTCTTTCGCGAAGTGCATTCTGCTCGCGAATAGCCATCGAGTTGTACTGCTCGATCTCAGCAAGATTTTTCTGCAACCAGGCAACGTGACGGTCAACCTCAGCTCGGTTGTAACCGCTGATGGCAGCTCCAAACACTTTCTTGGTTGGCTCGCTCATTTCGTCAGAGTAACTCAATTGCAATCCTTTCGAAACCGCTGGAATAAGGGTTAACCCTCTGTCAGTTTAGAGGTCTACTTGGAGGTTTTGGTAGTAGTTTTCTTGGCCGCAGGCTTTGCAGCAGCCGATTAGGTCTTTTTTGGTGCCGTAGCTGGCTTCTTTGAGGCTGTTGCGGAGCTGGCTTTAGCGGCAGGTGCTGCCTCTTTCTTCGTCACAGGCTTCTTGGCCACAGGCTTAGCGGCAACCTTGGTCGTGGGCTTCTTTGGTGCTGGTTTTGCAGCAGGCTTTGCAGCTACTTTAGCTGCTGGTTTCTTCGCTGCCGGCTTTTTGGCTGCTTGGGCCACCTTTGCATCAGCACGCTTCTTAGCCGCTCGCTTCTTGGCGGCAAGCTCTTTCTTGCGAGCTGCCTCCTTGGCAGCTAGATCATCAAGAGCATCCTGGCGCATGAAGTTCAGGCCATTCTGATCAAGCTTTTTGTCTCCTGCTCGCTTGGACTCCAAGCTCTTTCGCCACTGCGAAAGACTTGCTTCAAACTTGTGTGGGTTAGGGTCGGTGAAGTCCAATTCTGGGGTAGCGACAGTCGGCACCGGTGTGCTCTTTCGCTTCAACCACTCAAACACTGATTCAGACCTGACTTGTTATTTTTCTTCGGTTAACCGTAGACCACCGCAAGCTTGTCAGCTGTTTGGGGGTCATTACACTTAATTCTAGTGGTCAAACTAGGGGTTATTCGGTTGCAACTTCTTTAGCTAACAGCTCCAATATTGCTGCATCTGGCTCATATCTAAACACCCCAGACCATGACCCGTCGACTGCTTGGCCAGAGACAATCAGCCCGTCCTCGATGAACACCGTGAAATCACCGTAGCTCGGGTTTGTGAGCTGCAGCTGGTTGTCACCCTCAACGATCACGGTTGCCTCATCCTGCAGCATGATCCAAGCACTGTATACGGTGAAAAGCTCCGGCTGCTCAATCGGGATCACATCCTCAAACTCAAGGTTGTAGAGCGCCGGTAAGAAAGGCTCCCCCGGCTCATAGGTCAGGATGTAGCGATCACCGGAGGAGGTGACCTCCTCGGTCATGCCTTTGGTAAGCCACAACTGATAACTTGCCTCAACCACATCCAACGCCCCAACCTCAACAGCTGTATCTGGCGCGATTGCCGATGCTGTTACTTCAGACTCAACTGGTGCGGGGGTTTGAGTTGTTACGCAGCCAGCAAGAGACAGGGAAGTAACCAGCAAGGTGCCTAGCGACATGGATTTAATTCTGCGTTCCACAACCTCAAGGGTAGCCCAGTGTCAGAACAACTAGCTCTTCTTCACCTCCACCACATCACCAAAAGCACCGATTTTTGGCAAATCGTGAAATTCTTGGGATTCTCGCGACACACTATAGATATGACTAGAAAATTTGTGACCACGCTTCTTATCTCAATGCTTGTCCTGCTAACCGGTTGCGCATCGGAAAGCTATTCAGATATTTCCACACAGGGTGCTACCGAATATTCGCAAGAAGATTCGATTAGCTCCGACGGTGAGGCCGCTTACACAGAAAGTTCTGAAAGCAAGGTTGGTTCTTCGGACAGAGCCATTGTTGAAAGGGTTTACTTGAGCTTTGAGGTCCAAGACCTTCCTTCCTGGAGCCAAGACTTTCGCGAAGACTTGACGCGTCTTGGCGGATACGTAGACACTTGGGATGAGAGTTCGGATTTGTCAGGTGCAATCTTTCGCATGACAGCAAGCGTTCGAGTTCCCGCTGGAAGCCTAGAGAGTTTCCTCCAGTCAATTCGATCAGTTGCAAGCAACCTGACCTACTCACAGTCCCTTCAAGACGTAACAGTGGAGACGCTCGATTTAGAGAGCAGAATCTCAGTTTTGGAGGCCTCAATAAGCCGGCTCGAAGAAGTCTTAGCAGACGCCAAGAACCTGAGCGAGTTATTGGAAGCAGAGAATTTCCTTACTCAACGCGAAGCGGAGCTCCACTCTCTTAGATCCCAGGCAGCCTACTGGGCACAAGCTGTCGCATATGCAACCGTGCACATGGACGTAGCAGAGCAGAACCACTCCGAAGTGGGTGGATCAAACAATTTCTGGGATTCAATCATGAATGGTTGGATGGACTTCTCCAGCTCTTTCAACGAACTGTTCCTTGCTATTGCCTATCTGAGCCCGTGGTTGGCTTTGTTGGCAGTACTGTCACTAATTGGCTGGAAGGTCTACAGGGGTCGGATTCGGAATCGCACTAAGGGCGAATCGGTAAAGCCCAAAAACCCTAACTAGCGCTCCAGAGAGCCATTACCTCAGGCTGTAAGTCAAGGTCGGAAAAATCCTGAAATTCACCGAAGGTTCCATCGATGTCTGACTGGGCCTCTATTGTGAGTTCAAATAGAGCCTAGGGAGAGCTTATGGATGACTGCGGATTCTGCTTACTTCCTTGGTATGTTTGCGAATGCGATTTTTGCGACTGTTTAGTTAAGGCGCAGGATATCGACCCGAACACCTAGGAGGACTAATGGAAGTCCTTCTTCTAGGAATCTTCTTTTGGCTTATTCTCAAACTTGTTGGAAAGCGCCAGCAGCTTACGAAGGCAAAAAGGGCATATCTCACGATGGTGGATGATGCTGCTATGGGACTAGCTGATGAGCAATTTGCTTATGAAGCAGGGGTCGAAAGTCTCCCGGACTTGGAGGGCGACGGCACTTTTTCCTTTGAGGTGAGTCTCACGCGAGCAGACAATGATGACCTTGAATCCATCTATACCTACCTGGACCTAAAGGGTCTCAAGCGAGAGTCGTTGGCGACAGTGTTGAAGTCCGAGCGGGTAGGTAGCGCTTCTCAGGTTGCTGTCGAACTATCCCAAGCGCCCTTAGGAATCGTTGGAGGGGAATCAGGACAAGTTTTGTCGAGCCTTCTGGGAAACGTGGGCGGACAGGCGCGCTGCTCGGGCAGGCTCAATAGAGACAAGAAGGGTGTCTTCAGATACTTCCTTGATATCAAGGCAGAAGCAGGGGGGCAGGGCGATGCAACAACGTGATCGGCTAAGGACCCAAGTGAATTGGTCTCGCGTGAGGGTTGTCACCGCTTCTTTTTTGCTAGTCGTTCTCGATCGGCTCTGGAAGGCACTCAAAGCGGTAGCCTGGGTGATTACCGTAGGTTTTGTGACGATGATTGTACTCATTGCTAGCGTATTTTTCGGCAAGAAAAAGTGATGAAAACCCCGATTAATGCTTAGTCAGGCGGCTACCGGCAGGACTGATGAATCCTTGTTTGGCTTCGTAAGTCCAGCGCCCCGATGCATCTCTTCCGCTCAGAATAACTCCGTATCCAATTGAACTGCATAAAATTTCGACCACAAAACTCCACGCCTCTTCTACTACTCGAATTGAAGAGCAAGAAGTAAGGCCTCGAATGCTAACTGTCTAAACGGAAATTTAATACCCGTTGGCATAGCCCACGATATTTTTATCGTCATCAGATCAAAAACTTCAATTCGCTGGAGTCGGCAATAATTCTGGCTCTACAGGTGCTGAACCGGCCGTGGTTACAGCAGCATTGATTTGGGTTGGAGTGAGTCCTGTAAGGGCAGCTGTGTGTCAGCAAATCAAGCCCGCCGTACGCGGCAGTAGTAGGTGGCTTACCCGTCGGGAAGGCCGATGTGCCGACCTCTCGAAGCCTGACCGAGACCTGTGCCAAACTGGAAGTTCCAAATACCATGTGTCCCTCGTACGCCACTGTGTCCGAATCGGACCTTGGTCTGGATGTGGGTTTTTAACTTTGCAATCCCCGCGGTACCAAGATCGCCTCCGACACGCAATACACTTTTAAATGGAGTCCAATAACTGACGAAAACATCATGAGTTTTCGCAGACGTAGCGATGACATTGCTCCTAATGCAGGACTGAAAGGGACTACAAATGGACAACTCGCAGCCAGTACGGCATCCCCTAGTGATAGCCCTGTGCTTACTCACTTCGGCCCTGTTTGCATTGACCGGATGTTCTTCCGAAGGTGGGGTGAAGAGGGAGCCGAATGTTGAATTGACCAGTCAAGAGGCGCAAGCGGGCTCAGAGGAGACAACCCCCTCCCACGAACCATCAATCGAATCATCTCAACTCAAGCTCGAAGAGCCGCTGACACAAGAGTTTGATGAAGTCCTGAATCGCAGTTGTCTAGAAGCGTTGGCGATGGGCTTAGAGGAATCAAGTCCAGCCCTGGGCGTCTCGTACATACTTGTGCCTGAGGAGCTCTCGATAGAGGGATACTCAGCAGTTGAACATGACCCAAGAAGCGACACCGTCTCTCTACTTTGGGAGACAGATGCTTTCTACACCTGTTATTTTTCAAATCAAATTGCATTGGCTGAGGAGTTTGACGCCTCTGTCCCACTCTCTTTTGAAGCCACCGTAGACGGGTTTAGTCTCTTTTATGACAACCTTGGCGAGACTCGCGCGATTGAAGTGATGGTTACAGACGGACTCGTTTCTGGATTTGATGATGGCAAAGCTATCTGGCAGGTTGTCTACGGCGTGGGTGAGAAGCACCTAGCACTTCTCGAGCGAGCAGTGAGAGAGTTTCTAGACTAAGTGGGTTAACTTTGCAATCTGCCGGTGGACTATCCCATCGAAGAGCATGACTGTACAAGCCCCACACCCTCAAAGAACGGGCCCACCTGATTCTCGACAAAGTCCTTGATCTTGTGTCGCGGGGCGGGAGTTGCACACCAATCATCAAAGTGGATGAAGATGAGCTAGGCGACAGGAGTGCTCTAAGTTGCGGGTTCAACTAAGGGATTATCGTGCGTCGTTTCGTCATGGATGACCCCGAGAATGATGGCAGCCCTTCGAAATCCGCGTTTAGACCACAACCACCTCAGGCGAGATTGAATTTCTTCTGCCCTGCTAACCATCCTTCCACCCTAAACCAAGCACGTCTACTTAGTTCTTAGGACCTAGGTGACCAACTTGTGATTCGCTATTTCCGAGGGCATCAGCAGGTCCTGCTCTCCGAGGTCAAATTCAAAGAGACATCGCCACAATCAGTGAACACAACCGAGGGAATGTGACCTCGTCAGCTGGGCAGAAGATAACGTTGCGCACTGGTGATGCGTCTCTGAGCAACCAAAACCGACAGAGCATCGGCTCGTCTGGTGGCATACACAAAGCAGTTTCGGTCAGAGCAACACATACTATTGGGTACGGCTAGTTGTTCAATGCCAATCACACCCAAACACCTTGTCCAATAGGAGCGCGATTGTCAGCACGGGAAAGAGCACTTGCGCTTCGCGCCCGCTGGGCGCTGCCCTGGATCTTTTTCTTGATGGGATTGACCTCAATGGCTTGGGTGCCAAGAATCCCAGAAATCAAAAACTCACTGGGATTATCAGATGGTGAGTTTGGTCTGGTGCTGGTTTCATCAAGCGTTGGAGCAGTAATTGGCGCCCAGCTGGCTGGGCACCTGATTCAACTGATTGGCTCCAGAAACCTAATGCGGTTTGCTCAAACGACACTGCCTTTGGGAGTGCTGCTGATGGGATTCTCGCCAAACGTGTTCGTGTTGGCACTGGGTTTGTTCTTCATGGGCCTAGGTAGTGCTTCGATGGACATCCCTGGTAATGCTCAGGCAGTTGTAATCGAAAAGCTAATTGGCAGGAAGTTCTTGGCCTCTCTGCATGGAGCCTGGAGCATCGGCACCTTTGCAGCAGCGCTGATTGGCGGTGCTGTTGCAACCTTTGTTTCACCGGCCGTCAACCTTGGTGTGTTGGCTGCAATTGGACTAATCATCTTCATTCCACTTACGGAGCGGATGCTCGATGCAACCCGCGATGAACACCTAGGTGATGAGGGTAAAGATGCGAAGCGAATTCCCTGGTTTCGATCAAAGGTGAATCTGCTCTGGGTATTTGCCTTCGGCTCTCTTGGAGCTTTGGTAGCAGAGGGAGCTTCTGCTGACTGGAGCGGCATTCTGCTAGCCGAACACATGAACATTGAACTGGGCCTCACGGCAAGCGCTTTTGCCTCGTCTTCGCTTTCCATGATCATCAGCCGCTTCACGGCTGATGCGCTCATGGAGCGCTTTGGTGCTGCGAGGGTTGTTTTCTATGGTGGTGCTTTTGGCGGGGCTATTTGGTCAGCCAGCATTTTGATTGCTGTGCCGCTGAGCCAAACAAATAATGAATCAAACAACCTGTTGGCACTGGTTCTGATAAACATCGGCTTCTTTGCTGCAGGTGCTGGCATTGGGCCAATGTTTCCAGCCTTCATTGTTGGAGCAGCAAAAGTTCCTGGCATTCCTGCCTCACTTGGAATTGCCAGGATTAGCGTGATCTCCATTGCCGGTTATTTCCTGGGTCCAACCATCACCGGTTTCATTTCAGAGCTAACGAGCCTGCCAACTGCATTTATGTATCCAGGTATTGCGCTGATTGTTGCAGGCATTGCAGGCAGAGGGCTTAGAACCAAATGACCAAAAGACCAAGTAGCGTTGTTTTATGAGCAACAAGTTGGTGCTAACAATCTATGCGGCTGTCTTTGCTGCAACCATCTGGAGCTATGACCTCTACAAAGACAGCACAATTGCGGTGGCACTGGCAGCTGCTGTAATCACTATTGGTGGGTTGGTTGCGTGGCTGGTTTCAGCACGCGGCAAACAGTAGCCCTGAGAATTATTTAATGACTAACCCCCTGGCGAAGCCAGGGGGTTAGTGGTTATTGAACTACTAAGTAAGTGTTACTTACTTGGTGGTTAGGTTGATTGTGTCCATTAGTACGCGGTCGATGTAGATGCGAACTGCAACATCTACGCCTGCACCGGTGAACTCAACTACACGCTCGAAGTCAGAAGCAAGTGCTGGTACAACTACCCAGTCCTTACCAACCTTCGCGCTCATTCTCTGACCTGCGTAGCCCTTGAATGAACCAGCGTTTACCCTCTGGGTTTTTGGAGCTGAGCCCAGCGTTACAGTCTTCGAGACTGTAATGTTCTTGACATCATCGGTTAGGATTCCATCTCCATCTAGGTCGTAGTTGACAGTAACAGCACCTGAACCAGAGTCGTTTGATCCCAGCAAAACGCTGAAGGTTAGCTGTCCTGCAGCGTTGGTGTCGGTTGGCAGAGCGCCAAATACGATTCCAGGGCCGCTGTAGGTAACAGGTACGTCACCGGAGGTAGCGTCAACAGGGTTGCCGAACACATCCGTGATAGTCGCGGCTACCTTGAAAGTGCTGCCCTTGGTGTTGGCACCAGGCAACAGGCAGTGTTGAAGGCCAGAACCCTTGGGCTGTTGCCTGATGGCCTGGAGTTGATGGTCTAATCGGCTGCTAGCTCTGTCAGCCACTACCTGGTAGTAACCAAATCAGTTCTCAAGAAAGCACCGTTCAAATACAGGTGAACATAGATCCGGTATCCGGCGCCGGGTGCAGGTGAGTCTTGGCTCAGCATCCAACGAATCCGGCGCAACATAGTGCTTAAAAACTAACGGACCACATATACGGACAGCGTTAATATGTTCGGTTAACCGAAGGTAATTTGTACATTGCCAAGTTCAATCGCCCGACAATAATCACAGGTCAGGAAAATCTGAGTTCACGAGCTGCTTCGCAGCGAAGAGAACCTGGCTTTAGATCCAGCGCGAAGCCTGGTATTCAGCATGCACGGTCCGATAGGTTCCTGACTTACCGCGAATCACCAATGACTCCGTGGTTATCAGGTCACCCTTTTTTCTAACCCCCGACATCAACGCGCCATCAGTGACACCGGTTGCAACAAAGAAGGTGTTGTCTGAGGCAACCATGTCATTCATTTCATAAACATGGTCGAAGAGCAGGCCTGCCGCCTTGCCCCCTGCTCTCTCAACACCTGAAAGCGGATGCAGGATGCCCTGGATTTTTCCACCCAAAGCCCTGATGCCACAGGCAGTGACAATTCCTTCTGGCGAACCACCAACACCGGCACAAATATCAATTCTCGAGCTTGGCCTTGCCGCCAGAATGCCTGCTGCAACATCGCCATCTCGAAGCAGCCTGGTGCCGGCTCCGGCAGCCCGAATGTTTTCAATTAGTTCGCTGTTGTATTCGCGGTCTAGCACTGCAACCAACACTTCACCAACCGGCTTATTTGCTGCTTTGGCATACTCCCTGATGTTCTCCCCAATTGGTTGTCTGATGTCGATTACGCCAACACCTGCAGGGCCTGCAACAAGCTTGTTCATTTTGAACACAGCTGAGGCATCGAGCATCGAGCCACGGTCGGCAACTGCGATAACAGAGATCGCGTTCTGGCGCCCGGCAGCAGTCAGCGAGGTGCCATCAATTGGGTCCACTGCAATGTCAACCTTTGGACCAAGCCCGGTTCCCACCTTCTCGCCATTGAACAACATCGGGGCATCGTCCTTCTCGCCCTCGCCAATAACCACCAAACCTTCAAAGTTCACGGTGCCAAGAAATGCCCGCATGGCATCAACCGCAGCACCATCGGCTGCATTCTTGTCACCGTGACCAATAAATGGATAGGCGCGAATGGCTGCAGCCTCAGTAGCTCTAACTAGCTCCATTGCTAGGTTGCGATCTGGGTGGAGTACTGGGTTGGTCTCTGCAGTCATAACTATGAAGATACTGGGCGAAACCTACGCTCTTGCAGTTTTTGCAGAAATTGAAAGAAGGTGCAGCATTTTGCATCATGGCTGGGTGCGTCTAAGGATACCTAGGCGTCTGTCAACGAAAAGCTCGATGGTGCGTTGATCAGTGCCTCGAATGGGAGCTCGGCAGCCCCAAGGACTAGTAGGTTCGAACCAAGCGCGCCCTTACGAACAACAACCCGCTCGGATGCAGCAGCAAGTGAACCCTTCTTCAGCTGGGTAATCAGATTCTCCGGGGCAAAATCAAACAGCGAAGTCAAGAATCCACCCAACACCACAACCTCCGGGTTGAAGATGTTGACCAGGGTGCTGATGCCATCTGCCAGTGAGTCGATTTGGTCCTCAATTAGGCGCTTGGCTTTTGTGGACTCGGTGGACCTGATCTCGGCATCTAGTTCTTCATCGGTCGCTACATAAAGCTTGAACATGTCAAGCAGGTCGTTTCTCCGAACCAGGGCCTCTAGGGTTCCGGGGAACCCTGAGTAGTCGACTTGCTTGGAGCTGGAGATGCGAATGTGACCAAGCTCTCCGGCATAGCCGGCAGCACCATTGACGGTTCTTCCATCACTAATCACTCCACCACCAATACCACCGGAACCTGCAAACAGGAACACGGCATCGTTGATGCCCTTGGCTGCGCCAAAGCGCGCCTCCGCAATACAGCCGAGGCTCGCGTCATTTCCCAAATAAACCGGTAGGCCAGTTTCCTGGCTAAGCGCGGCAGCGAATGCTGATTCCACCCAGCCCAGTTGTGGAGCAAACCTGATCACACCATCGGAACTGCGAACCTGACCCGGAACCGATACCCCAACCCCGACGATCCGGGTTCCAGGTTCCAGCTCCTTGCGCATCTTGGCGATCATTTCGGAGGCCACAGCAATTGCATTGTCTGCGGTCGGGTGGGAGCGCATCAACCTGCGCTCCTTGGTAACCACTCGCCCGGACAGTGCAACAGCAGAGACGGTGGTGGCATCAATTTCAGGGTTCACGGAAAAAGCAACGATGTTGTCGGTTGCGGTAACCGCCATTGATGGGCGGCCCACTCCAGTGGACGCAGCCGTTTCCTTTTCCACCAGTAGTCCAAGTTCTGCAAGTTCAGACACCAGGTCAGAAACAGTGGAGCGGTTGAGGCCGGTAGTGGCAGTGATTTTGGATCTAAGAATCGTTCCCTGCAGATGGACGAGCCTGAGCACTGTGGAGAGGTTATGCTGCCGGACGCTCTCGCCACTTTGCCCCTTGTGGGCGGGCGCAAGCTTGTCAGCAGTCATGATGAATTTCTCCTTCTACACCAGTAAAGATACTTGTTGTTTAAAACAACAAATACATAACGTTACTTATTCGTTAGCTAAATCAAGATGTTTCTGTTTGCAATAATTTGTTGTGTAATACAACATAATAAACGAGTCCAATTCGGACCTATTCGGGGGGAGCCCTCTCGGGTAATGAATATCAAAATGGAAGGTACCGACTAATTATGAAGAAGTCTTCATTATTCTCAATCTCGGCACTTGCAGCAGTAGCAGCATTGACGCTAGCTGGCTGTGCAGCAGAAACCACAACCGAGACAGCTGAAACAACAAGTGCCGCAACCGAGACCGTTGAGGCGACCGCTGGTCGTGCTTGCGTGATCTTGCCAGACGCCGACAGCGGAACCCGCTGGGAGCCAGGCGACCGCCCAGCCCTAGAGAAGGCTCTGACCGCTGCTGGATACGAAGTTGACATCCAGAACGCTCAGTCAGACACCGCAAAGTTTGCAACCATCGCCGACCAGCAGCTAACCAAGGGCTGTGGAGTTATGCTATTGGTCGACTACCAGGGTGCTGGTGTTTCCGTAGCTGAGAAGGCAAAGGCACAGGGCATTCCTGTTATCGCTTACGACCGCCCAATTGCTGGCGCTGACTACTACCTATCATTCGACAACGAGGTTGTTGGCGCGATGCAGGGACAGATGATTGTTGACGGCCTAGTGGCTGCTGGCAAGGATGTTGCAACTGCAAGCATCATTTACTCTTCTGGTGACCCAGCTGACGGTAACGCTGCAATGTTCCTAAACGGAGCACTTTCAGTTCTTGACGCTGCAGGCGCAACCGCTGCATTCACCATGGAAGGTACTTGGGATGGAACCAAGGCCGGCACCCTATTCGAGCAGGCATTCACCGCTGTTTCGGGTAACGTAGACGCCGTTCTTGCTCCAAACGACAACAACGCTGCTTCAATCATCGCGATCCTAGACAAGAACGGCCTAACCGTTCCAGTTTCAGGTCAGGACGCTTCGATTGCTGGTCTTCAGAACGTTCTTCTAGGCAAGCAGTTTGCTACCGTTTACAAGCCATTCACCATCGAGGCTGAGGCTGGCGCAGCAATGGCCATCTCAATCCTGAAGGGCGAGGTTCCTGCAACAAACAAGACCCTTGCAGACGGAACCCCATTCTTGGCTCTAGACCCAATCTCGGTTGGTGCTGACCAGGTCAAGGATGTAGTTGCAGCTGGCGACGCAAGCGTTGAGGACCTCTGCACCGCAGACGTTGCAGCAGCTTGTGCAAAGTACGGCATCAACTAGTCACAACCAAATAAGTAGTACGGATGTGCGCCGGTCTTTTTAGGCCGGCGCACATCACACAATTTTCTTTATAGTCTTGAAATAACTTGCGGGCTCACAGTTGAGACCGCGGATCGGGAGAACCAATGTCCAATCCGGTCATCGAATTACGCGATGTCAAAAAGAGCTTCGGCCCGGTGGAGGTTTTGAAGGGTGTGAACCTAAAGGTTTACGCAGGTCAGGTAACCGCACTGGTAGGCGATAACGGAGCTGGAAAATCAACTCTGATTAAGGGTCTGTCTGGAGTGCAGCCCTATGACAGCGGAACAGTTTTGTTTGACGGCCAAGAGGTCGACATCCACGATCCAATCCAGGCCGCAGAGCTCGGCATTGAGGTCGTCTACCAGGACCTAGCATTGTGCGAAAACCTAGACATTGTTCAGAACATGTTCCTAGGTCGCGAGGAGCTACTGCAAAAGACCCTTGATGAGCCAAGCATGGAGCTGCAGGCAACCAAGGCGCTCCAGTCACTATCTGTTAGAACCGTGAAGTCGGTTCGCCAAAAGGTTTCCTCTTTGTCTGGTGGACAGCGCCAGACTGTTGCTATCGCCAGGTCAGTGCTTCGCAATGCCAAGCTTGTGATCCTGGACGAGCCAACAGCCGCGCTTGGTGTTGCTCAGACCGAGCAGGTTCTGAACCTGGTTCAGCGACTTGCAGATTCTGGAGTTGCGGTCCTGATCATCAGCCACAACCTGGCCGATGTGTTCAAGGTTTGTGACGACATCTCAGTTTTGTATTTGGGTCGCATGGTCACCCAAATTGAGACCACCGAAACCACCCAAAACGATGTGGTTGGCTACATCACCGGAACCAAGAGCGTTGAGGACTAATCGATGACAAACCAGAATTCAACAGGCCTAAATTTGGCAGCTCAAGAAATCGCATCCGGCCACGAAGGTGGCGTTGTTGACCAGGTGAAGGCCTACTTCGCACGAGTCAAGAACGGCGAGATGGGTGCACTACCGGCAACCGGCGCACTGCTAGTGCTGACCGCACTATTTGCATACCTGAGCCCCTACTTCCTTACCAAGCTGAACTTTGCCAACCTGTTCGTTCAGGCAGCTCAGCTAACAACCCTTGCCATCGCACTGGTCTTCGTGCTGCTGCTTGCCGAGATTGACCTTTCGGCTGGTGTTGCAGCCGGTGTTGCAATGGACGTTTTCTACCTCACCACAACCTTCGGAGTTCCTTGGCCAATCGGTCTGGTTAGCGCCTTGCTGGTTGGAGTGGTGCTTGGATTCGTGCTTGGATTCTTCGTTGCCAAAATTGGAGTGCCATCGTTCGTGATCACGCTTGCCTTCTTCCTAGGGCTTCAGGGTGTGGCGCTTATCTTGCTTGGCGACGGTGGTCTGTTCCGCGTTGAGGTTCCAGAGGTTCGCGCCATCATGAACGACAACCTGCCGGTTTGGGGTGGTTGGTTGCTACTGGCAATTGTGGTGTTGGTTTCTGCCGGCATGGGCTTCTACGACCGCTATCGCAGAACTGCCAGTGGACTGGTAAACCGACCACTGTCACTGCTGCTCATCAAGCTTGCATTCATGACCGCTGTCGGCGGTGGCGTGGTTTACGTGCTGAACCTAAACCGAAGTGCCTCGGTCAAGGAGATCTCCGGTGTTCCGATTGTTATCCCAATCGTGCTGCTGATTATCTTCCTAGGAACATTCCTGTTGGATAGAACCAAGTTTGGTCGTCACCTCTACGCAGTTGGTGGTAACCCGGAAGCTGCCAGACGAGCTGGCATCAAGGTCGTGCGAATTCGAATCACCGCTTTCGTCATCACCTCAAGCCTTGCGGTTGTTGCCGGCCTGTTCCACGTGAGCCGAATTGGTGTGGTTGAGGCCGCAGCTGGTCGAACCATCGTGCTGAGCGGTGTTGCCGCAGCGGTTGTTGGTGGCGTTAGCCTCTTTGGTGGTCGCGGCCGCCTGATTCACGCAGCCCTTGGAGCGATGGTTATTTCAATCATTGACAACGGTCTTGGCTTGCTGGGACTCTCAGCTGGAATCAGCTTCGTTGTGACCGGAACCGTGTTGGCACTTGCTGCAACCGTTGACGCTGTTTCTAGGAGGCGAAGCGGCGGCATCAGGCGAAGTTAGCCAGCTAAAAAATTACCAGCGACTATTTCCTGCGGTCGCTGCGGCGCTTGGCCTGCTGGTCAGGATCAGGCACTGGAACCGCAGCAATCAGACGCTTGGTGTAGTCCTGGGTTGGGTTTCTAAGGATCTCGTCCTTCGGTCCCTGCTCCACAATCACACCGTGCTGCATCACTGCAATTCGGTCACTGAGTAGGTCAACCACAGCCAGGTCGTGCGAAATAAACAGGGTTGCAAACTGCTGTTCTTTTTGAATCTCCTGCAGTAGCTCTAGGACTCTTGCCTGAACCGAAACGTCCAGGGCACTCGTTGGCTCATCTGCAACCAACAACTTTGGGCTCAGCGCCAGCGCGCGAGCAATGCCGATTCGCTGCCGCTGCCCACCTGAGAGCTCATGAGGGTAGCGGTTTCTGTAGGAACGGGGCAATTCAACCAGGTCCAGCAGTTCGCTAACCCGATCGGTTAGCTCCTTGTGGTTCCAACCTGCAAGCAACAGCGGCTCGGCAATGGATTGACCAACCGGCCAACGCGGGTTCAGGGAGCTGCCCGGATCCTGGAACACGATTCCAATCTCGCGTCGAATAGCCATCAGCTCTTTTTGCTTGCGTCCGGAAAGTGACTTTTCGTTGATTGCCAGCTCACCGCTCTTGATTGGTAGCAGCCCAACCACAGCGCGACCAATGGTGGTCTTCCCCGAACCTGATTCACCGACCAGACCCAAAACCTCACCCGGGTAGATTTCCAGATTTATGTCGCTGGCTGCCTTGAAGGCGGGAACCCTGCCTCGCTTTGGATACTCGATGTTTACGTTTCTCAAACTCAGGGTTGGCTTTTGACCGGTGCGGTCAATTGCCGGCTTTAGCTCTGCAGCTCCAAGGTGTGGAACGGCTGCAAGTAGGTCTTTGGTGTACTGGTGGCCAGGCTTAGTAAAGACCTGCTTGGTGCTGCCTGACTCAACAACAACACCGTCTTTCATGACAATCATGTGATCACTGAGGTCGGCAACCACACCCATGTCATGGGTGATCAAAATTACAGCTGAGTTTAACCGCTTGTTCAGGTCCCTAATTAGGTCCAAAATCTCTGCCTGCACCGTGACATCAAGGGCCGTAGTTGGCTCATCGGCAATCAGCAACAGTGGATCGCAGGAAATCGACTGAGCAATCATGGCTCGCTGCCGCTGACCACCTGACAGTTCGTGCGGGTAGGAATCAAAGGCTTTTTGTGGGTCTGGCAACTCAACCATGGTTAGCAGCTCAAGAGCGCGTGCCTTGGCCTTGGCCTTTGTCATGGAAGGGTAGTGAACCTGAAGTGCCTCAACGATCTGGAAGCCAACTGTGTAGACCGGGTTCAGTGCAGTCATTGGCTCTTGGAAAATAACCGCGATTTCTTTTCCTCGAACCTGGCGCAGTCGCTTTTTTTCTGCACCGATCAGCTCTTCCCCCTGCAGCTTCACCGAGCCCGAGGCTCTTCCATTGACAGGAAGCAGGCCAAGCAAACTCATGGCCGAGGTCGACTTACCGGATCCAGACTCACCCACGATTGCCAGTACTTCACCGGGCCTGACTCTAAAGTTCACGCCGGAGGCTGCCATAACCCACTGACCATCGACCCAGAAGTCGATGGAAAGCTCACTGGCCTCAATGATTGGCTTAGATTCCAACGCAAGCCTCCTCAATTGATGCCAAAGTATTCACATGGAAGTTTTTCACTCGCGGTTCTCCAGAGTCCTGGCCGCCGTTAGCATCGGCATTCTGGCGCTGTCCTGGTTTGTGGGCAGCGTTGGATTGGGTGTTCAAGCTGCCATCGGCACGCTTCCAATCGTGCTGCTTTTTAGTTACCTGGCGCTTATTGTGTTCTGGCTTCCAAAAGTTAGCGTCGAGGACGACCTGGTTCGCATCAGCAACATCTTCCGCGAGCACACCATAAACCTCAGTGCCATCAAGCGAATCGACACCCGCTTCGCGCTGACTATCTACACCGCTACCAAGAAATACAGCGCTTGGGGAGCTCCTGCGCCCGGTCGCCATGCCAGCATTTTCGCTGCCAAGGATGAGGGTTCGCACCTGCCTGAAAGCACCTACCTGGCCGGCACTGTGAGGCCGGGAGATTTGATCAACACTGATTCCGGTGCTGCTGCCGCTCACATTCGAAGACTCTGGGAGCGCAGAACCGACACTGAGAACGTCGAAACCAGCAAGGTCTACTGGCCACGAGTTGCAGCAATGGCAGCCCTGGTTCTGGTTAGCTTTTTGTTTTAGGGTCATTAGTTACCCCTGCGCTTTGCAATTAGCTGCTTCAGGTCGTGAAGTGCGCCTTCGTTTCTTGGCAGTCTGCGCTGACGAGGGTCAAAGGCGTCCCGCAGGCCATCGCCGATGAAGTTGATGGCAAGAGCAATAATCACAATGAATAAACCTGGGTACCAGAACAGCCATGGACGAGTCTTGAAGGCCTCGTTGTATTCGCTGATGATTTGACCAAGAGAGATATCTGGAGCGACGATTCCAAAGCCCAGGAAGCTCAGCGAGGTTTCAATCAGGATAGCCGCCGCCATCAGCAGCGTTGCGTTCACAACAATCACGCCGATGGTGTTGGGCAAGATGTGCTTGAAAATGATTCGGAAGTTAGATGCTCCAGCGACCCTGGCAGCATCCACAAACTCACGCTCTCTAAGAGCCAAGAACTCGGCTCTCACTAGCCTTGCCAGGCCGGTCCAGGCCAGTGCACCAAGCAGTAGTGCCAGGCTTATGGCATCGCCACCAAAGTTTCTGCTGAGAACAGCACCAACCACCAACAGCGGAAGAATGATGACAACATCGGTAGCACGCATCAGAAGGGTGTCGATCTTGCCGCGGAAGAAGCCAGCAACAGCTCCGACAACTGTTCCGATAACGGTGGAAATCAAACCAACAATCAGCACCACGGTGAGCGACTGCTGAATTCCGCGCATTACTCGAGCAAAGATGTCTTTTCCAAGAGTGTCCTGACCAAATGGGTGCTGGCCGGGGTCAAATGGCCAAAGCTGCATGGTTGGGGCGCCACCTAGGTTCTCAACGTCGTAGTTTTCATACCAGTTGTATTGCCACCAGCCTGGAACCCTGAGCCCGTCAACGGTGAGCCGGCCGGTTGTGGCATCAGCCACCAGGTTGCCAGTGCCACCAATCACGGTTCCAACTGAGGTAAAGGCAAGCAGGGTAATAGCAAGCAGAACAATCAGTGAGGTGACGGCGGCCTTGTGCCGCAGGAACCTGCGGCGAACGATTGTGCCGAGCGAAAGACCTTCGGTCTCGCGCTGCTCGATAGTAATTTCCCGGTTTAGCTGGGTCTCATCAACTGGTTTCTTCTTAGCCATTAGCTGATCCTGATCCTCGGGTCTAGCGCGCTGTAGAGCAGGTCAGCAATCAAGTTACCAATCACAGCCATCAGCCCAACAATCATCACGTAACCCATCACCAGGTTCACGTCAACTGCATCCAGACCGCGAATAAACAGTGCTCCCATTCCGTTCCAGGCAAAGACCTTCTCGGTGATAACGGCCCCGCCAATCAGGGCGGTTATGTCAACCGGGACGATGGTGGCAATAGGTAGCAGCGCGTTCCGCATCGCGTGACGAACCACAACCGTGCGCTCATTCAAACCCTTGGCCCTGGCGGTTCGGACATAGTCCTGATTCATGACCTCCAGCAGCGATGCTCTGGCATAGCGGGTGTAGCCGGCAACTGAGATGATCAGCAGTGCAGCGGTTGGAAGAATCAGGTGAGCATAGCTATCAAGCAGGTCCAGCCACATGTTGTCCTGGCGCTTCACCGATGGCGTCACGGCACCAATTGTCGAGATGTAACCGTTGTTTAGAGGAATCAGATCCAGATAGGTGGTCCAGTACTGCAGGGCCTCATCGATTACGAGCACCAACCCGGCAAGACCGCCTGTGATGCCGGCAGCCCTAGCAATTTCTCGCCTGCCGTCGCCTCCGAAAATTAGCCCCAGGGCAACACCAATTGCGGCCATCATCACAATTGCAATCGCAATCCCCCAGAACCCTCCAACATAGAAGAACAGGTACTGGCCCGGCAGCCACATCGCTGCTGCAACAAGCGCCATGCCTGCCACGATTATCACGCCGCGCTTTTGACCAAAGCCAATCGACAGCAGCAAAACCACACCGGCAAACATCAGGGTCACCAGCACGATGCCAACCACGCCAAGCGACGGGTACTTCAACCACTGAGTGGTGTTTAGGAAAATCATGACCAGAATTGAAAGACCAATTGCCCCAATAAAGCTTTGAACCTTGGCGCGTAAGCCGCCGCCAATAATCCCGGTCACCGCAACCGCGACCAGCAGCGCTATCGCCGTCATGGCCGCCGGGGGAATAACCGGCTCCTCCAAGAACCGGTTGAACTGGATGGCACCGAACTCCTTTAGAAGAACGGCAACCCAGAAGATTGGAAGTGAGTAGAAAATGAAAGCGAAGAAGGTCACGGTGTAGTCGTAACCGGAATACTGCCGAAGGGCCGTTGTCATTCCAATGGCGATACCAATGATGATCGAAAGAATCGTCGCCAGGGTGATCAGCTGGACGGTTGCCGCAATCGCACCGGCAAGTGCCTCAGTCACTGGTATTTCTGCCCTGGAGACCGCAATGCCGAGGTCGCACTGACCAATCAGACAGCCGGCAGCACCGCCAAGCCAGTAGAAGTAGCGAACAGCTGGCGGAGTGTCCAGCATCAGTAGGTCGCTGAGGTATTGAATCTTAAATTGAACATCGGGGTCGCGCGAGCCTCTTAGCTCAAGCAACGGGTCCCCGGAAATGGCTGTCAGCTGATAAACAATAAAGGACGCGACCAGCAACACCAATAGTGTTGCCGCAGCACGACGAACAATAAAACTCAGCATCTTTGCCCTATGTCTATTCAGCAGAGAACGGGGGCCACCACCAAAGGTGGTGACCCCCGGACTGCTATGTGACTAGATTAGCCCGCGGTTGGGGTCCAGTCCCAGAAGTTCCAGAAGTAGTAAGGAACCAATAGGTTTGGATCAACGCCGGAGACCGACTTGTCCCACCAGGTTAGACCTGGGAACTGGAAGATGGTGATGTTATAAGCATCCTTAGCCAGCTCTGCCTCAATTGCAAGGCGGATGCGTAGCTGCTCTTCCTTCTTTACGGCAACGTTTAGCTCTTCGAGCAGACCGTCAACGGTCGCGTTGTCATAACCAGTCCAGTTTGATGGACCCGTCAGGGTTAGGTACTGGTCGTCACCGGACACTGCCAATGACGTAGCTGCCCACGCGAAGATAGTTGCATCGTGAGGGTTGATCTCTGGGTAGACGTTCTCTGTGAAGGCCCAGTTTGGCTCTGACTCAGAGATTACGTTGAATCCGGTCTGAGATGCAGAAAGTGCGATCAGCTCGAACTCTTGTCCACGACGAACGTTGCCCTCTGGGAACCAGAACTCAACATCGATTGGAGTAGAGACGCCAGCCTCTGCAAGCAGTGACTTAGCTAGTTCACGGTTCTCTTCGTCAGTGCCTAGGTACTGTGCGTAGTTAGCCTCAGCCTCGTCATAGCCCTCAGCACCAGGAACGAATAGCACCGAGGTGCGTAGCTTCGCTGATGGGTTTAGTGGCTTGATTAGCTTCTCGATGATCTCGTTACGAGGAACAGACAGTAGGAACGCCTGGCGAACCTTCAGAGCCTTCTCCTCATCGCCACCGTAACTAGCTGGGTCGAATGGACCACCGTTGTTTACAGATAGGTCAATGTGCTCGTAGGCAGCTTCCTCAGAAGATGCGTACTCAGCGTTGGTAAGAGCCTGGACCAGCTGCAACACGTCAGCGGTTGGCTGACCGGAAGCAATCTGAACCTCACCGTTGTCAACAGCCTGAATTGCGGCGGTTGAGTCGTCAATCTGACGGATGGTGATTCGCTCGTACTTTGGCTTTGGTCCCCAGTTGTATAGCGGGTTCACGACGTGAGTCGAGTACTGCTCTTCAACTAGCTCTTCTAGGACATATGGTCCAGAGGATAGGTAAGCAAGTGGGTTGTCTGGGGTGTTGGTGAAGGAGTATCCCTCGTTCCACACGGTTGCAACATCAGCCATGAACGCGTCGTCGCCGTTCATCACAGCATCAATCAGAGCCTGCTTGGCTGCTGCTGCGTCGGTGATGTCTTCGTGTGCCATCATCACGGTTCCGTGAGCTGAAACACCAACACCGAACTGTAGCTCCCAGTCAACATACTGAACGTCATACTCGAAGGTGATCGAGTTGCCGTCAACTGTTGGAAGCTTTGAAGCAAGGGTGTCCTTAGGTGCTGCGTGAGCGAAGACGTAGGAACCGTCCTCGTTCTTGTAGTAACCAAAGGTTGCAACCCATGCAAGAAGCATGTCCGCGCCGTCAATTGCGGTTCCGTCAGACCAGACAACGCCATCGTTGATGGTGTACTTGACGGTCAATGGGTCTTCAACAACGATCTCGTAGCTACCAAACTCGGTGTTCTTCACTAGAGCAGGTGCGCTGTCGTAGTAGTTGAATCCAGAGCTTGTTAGGTAAGCGGTAAGCGAGTTACCAACGTTGTTACCAGCTGCGCTAGATGTGTTGAAAGTGTCGATGATGTCGTTCCAACCAACGGTGATCTGGGGAGCTAGGTCCTCATACCATTCGGTTGTAGCGGCAGATTCAGAGGGGCTCGTTGTTGGGCTTAGCTCGTCCGTCGCTGCACATCCTGTGATGGTCAGCGCGAAGGCAGCAGCACTCGCAACAAGAGCTGATCCGCGGAATTTCTTCATGTTTCTCCTTTTTCATGCGGAGTCGAACGCAAGGCGGATGCAATGCGTAGAGAATTACTCTATTGGGCAGAATCGCAGAAAAAGAAACTGGATGTTGCGATTGCGTAACAAAAGAATTTGACCCTGCCTCGACCCCGGTTTCAGGCCTGGTTTTCCAGTCAGCATAGACTTGCCACCATGTCCGAAAAGCCCAGGCGCAAGAGCCCGTCCCCGCAAGGAAAACGTGGGTCTGAGCGCTATGAAGCCCTGGATGCTGAGTGGCGCAAGATTGGACTTCCCACCCCTGCCAGGCGAGCACTTGTGGATGCCAGGCTCT
>DDBH01000018.1:147150-148488 GCA_002333405.1 Micrococcales bacterium UBA2037
GCGTCTAGAACTGAGCTAGCCGGGATTTGATCAGCTTCGAGAGCAGCTCTTTGCTCAGAACTTGATCCACCCCAAACTGGAACGAGCTCTTGGATGTCACAAACTCTGCCAGGTCCTCGGCATGCGCGGCCATTACCTCTGAGCTTTGTGGGGAGAAGGTTAGGTGATTCTTGAAGGCGGCCAGGCCGACCGCATATTTCCCATTGAACTTAAATTGNNGGCATGAGCAAGTCTGCCGTTGCCAGAATCAGAGCCATCATGGAGGCCAAGGGGATTCGGTTTAGCTAATGGCGTCTAGAACTGAGCTAGCCGGGCTTTGATCAGCTTCGAGAGGAGCTCTTTGCTCAGCACTTGATCCACCCCGAACTGGAAAGAGCTCTTGGATGTCACAAACTCTGCCAGGTCCTCGGCATGCGCGGCCATTACCTCTGGGCTTTGTGGGGAGAAGGTCAGGTGATTCTTGAAGGCAGCGAGGCCAACCGCATATTTCCCATTGAACTTAAATTGCGGTGAGTTCCAGGCGATTACCTGCTCGAGACTTGGCTCGATCTCTAAAATCAGCTTTCTGACAGCCAGCAGCGTGGAGCGCTTCGGCTCCCGCTGAGCCTCAATGTAGGCGGTGACATCTAGTTCGGACATGAGCTGATTTTATAGCCATGAACTCCAGGAACCTACTGGTTCTCGTGCCCTGTGCGATACTGCCAGGAGTCCTGAGTAGGTGGGGGTTTTCTAATGACTTTGGAGACCATTGTTTCGCTGTCGCTGTGGATGATTGTTCCACTTGGAGTACTGGGCAGCCTGCTGCATTTCCTGTTTGACTGGACCAAACACAATCGACTCGTGATGCTGTTTGCCGCAGTGAATGAAAGCTACTGGGAACACATCAAGATTGCCGTCTGGCCGGTGCTGTTTCTTCAAACCATTCTCTTTGTTGCTGGTGGGCATGAATACCCCGCTTTCCTGCCGGCCGCAGCGATTCCTCTTTACGCACTGCCTATCAGCATGGTAGGTCTGGTCTTTGCCTACAAGATGATCACCAAGCGCAACATTCTGTGGTTGGACATTGGTCTGTTCTTTGTGGTGATCGCTCTTGGTCAGACACTGTTTGTCTTGGTCCTGCAAGAGCTAGCTGCCAGCGCAGTCACAATTGGTTTGTCGGTGGTATTTCTGGTTGGTCTGGTTGCTGCATTTCTCCGCTACACAGTGCGTCCGCCGGCGGGGCCGGACGTGTTTATTGACCCAATCAATAAAAAATACGGCCTCAAAGCCCACCCAGATATTGACCCGGGTTCGGCTCAGTAGAGCCAGTTAAAAAAAGAAACCCACGAAGTTGTGAAG
>DDBH01000017.1 GCA_002333405.1 Micrococcales bacterium UBA2037
TATCTGCAGGGACGGTTCTCATTTAACGGCAAGGGTGGACGCTGTGAGACCTGTTCGTGCGACGGAACCATCAAAATTGAGATGAACTTCCTGCCGGATGTCTATGTGCTTTGTGAAGATTGCAAGGGAGCCAGATATAACCGAGAGACCCTGCAGGTGCTCTACAAAGGCAAGTCAATCGGAGATGTGCTGAACATGCCGATTGCCGATGCCGCGAAATTTTTTGCGCCGATTAATTCCATAGCCAGATACCTACAAACCCTGGTGGACGTTGGGCTTGGATACGTCAGGCTGGGTCAAAGTGCTACGACTCTTTCCGGAGGCGAGGCTCAGCGAGTCAAACTTGCAACCGAGCTCCAGCGTCGCTCCACCGGCAGAACGATTTATGTCCTGGATGAACCGACAACAGGACTGCACTTCGAGGATGTCAACAAGCTTCTGAGTGTTTTGAACAACCTGGTTGACAAGGGAAACACAGCGATTGTTATTGAGCACAACCTGGACGTAATCCGCTCTGCCGACTGGGTGATTGACATGGGTCCAGAGGGTGGTTCTGGAGGTGGCACGGTGGTTGCCGAGGGAACTCCGGAGCAGGTTGCGAAAGTTAGCCAGAGTCACACCGGTAGGTTCCTGGCAGAGATTTTGTAGCGATGGCAAACGATCTCGCATTCAGGCCCAAGACTTCGGAGATTCCAACCGAGCCTGGCGTCTACCGGTTCTTGGATGCAACCGGTCGAGTGCTGTACGTCGGAAAGGCGAAAAACCTTCGGGCAAGGCTTTCGAACTACTTTGGGCCACTGAAATCGCTGCACGAACGCACCCAACGGATGCTTTTGAGTGCCAGCGATGTGAAATGGACCATTGTTGCCAGTGAATATGAGGCGCTCCAACTCGAATTTACTTGGATCAAGGAGTTTGAGCCCCCTTTTAACGTACGGTTTCGCGATGATAAGTCCTACCCGTATCTCGCGATTTCAATGAAGGACGAGGCGCCTCGAGCCTTTGTAACCAGAAATCGGGAGCTTTCCGGAGTTCGCTATTTCGGACCCTACACACAGAGCTGGGCCATCCGAGACACTCTTGATTCGCTGCTGAGGGTTTACCCGGTGCGAAGCTGCTCGTCGGGGGTTTACCAAAGGGCGAAGCGAACCGGACGCCCATGCCTGCTGGCTGAAATTGGAAAGTGCGCGGCTCCTTGCGTTGACAGGATTAGCAAGCCCGATCACAAAGCACTTGCCAAGAGACTCGGCGACTTTATCGGCTCTGGCGACCAGGGCCACGTAACAAGGCTTAGAAAGCGAATGCAGACCGCCAGTGACGAGCAGAACTTCGAGTTAGCAGCAAGACTCCGGGATGATATTGCCGCGCTGGAATCGGTGCTCGAAAAATCAACCGTCGTGCTTGATCAGAAAGTGGACGCGGACCTGATTGGTCTTGCCAGAGACGAACTTTCAGCGGCAGTTTCTATCTTCATCGTTCGTGGCGGCAGGATCAGAGGAACACGTTCACTGGTTGTTGACTTGGAGCTAGACCGGAGTAATGCCGACCTACTGGAATACCTACTCCAAGAGATTTACTCGCCAAATGGCAAGTCTCAGGCGCCGGAGGTTCCCAAGCAGATTTTGGTGTCTGAACTTCCAAATGACCAAGCAGCTCTAGAGGTTTGGCTGACTGAGCTCAGAGCGAAGCCCACAACCGTAGCTGCTCCCAAACGAGGAGACAAGGCAGCTTTGCTGTCTACGGCGAGCCAGAATGCAAAGCACGCGCTTACCAATTACAAGCTAAAGCGAGTCTCTGACTTTAGTGCCCGTGCCGAGGCTCTTTCCGGGCTGCAGAAGGCGCTCGGGCTTGAGAATGCACCGCTACGCATCGAGTGCTACGACATCTCGCACCTATCCGGTTCGGGCACAGTGGGGTCAATGGTCGTCTTTGAAGATGGCTTGCCCCGTAAGGATCAGTATCGGAAGTTCAACCTTGAAACTGCAGATGACACCGAGTCGATATATCAGGTGTTGCTCCGAAGGCTGAAGTACTTGGCGTCCGATGAACCGAGTGAGAAATTCAGCTATCGACCCTCACTGTTGGTCATTGATGGCGGCCTGCCACAACTGCACGCAGCAGAGCGTGCCTTGACTGACAGCGGCATAGCTGGAATGAGTGTGATCTCGTTGGCTAAGCGCCTCGAAGAGGTTTACGTTTCGGGCACGAGCTATCAGACGATTTTGCCTCGGACCTCCGAGGAGCTATTCCTATTGCAGCGAATTCGTGACGAAGCTCATCGGTTTGCCATCAGCGCGCAACGAGCCACGAGGAGCAAGGGCATAACTTCGGCGCTGCTCGAGATTCCGGGGCTTGGTGAGCAGAAGGCAAGGTTGCTGCTACGAAAGTTTGGATCAATCAAAAGACTAAAGCTAGCCAGCGAAGCTGAAATTGCCTCGTTGCCAGGTTTCGGAGACACGCTGGCCAAGATTGTGGCCGACCACCTCTCTGATTCTTAAAAACCAGTGTCGCGCGACACGCCGAAGCGCTAACCTAGTTTTCAAGCTGAACGGCGGGGACATGGAATCAGGAAAGCGACCAGAACTACTGGTGGTTACAGGCATGTCTGGCGCGGGTAGGTCAACCGTTGGCAATGCCCTCGAGGACCAAGGTTGGTATGTGATTGACAACCTTCCTCCGCAGCTACTGCTACCAATTAGTGACCTCTTCGCAATGGGCGAAGAAACGCTTGCTCGAGTTGCAGTGATCATCGACGTTCGCGGCGGTGAGTTCTTCACCGAACTGCAGGACTACATTCAAAAACTGCGCGCGAGTGAGATTGCGGTGCGGGTGCTGTTTCTCGAAGCCAATGATGCCGCTCTGGTGAAACGCTTTGAATCGGTGAGAAGACCTCACCCGCTGCAAGGCGATGGTCGAGTGATGGACGGTATTGTTGCCGAGCGCAACCTGCTACTGAGTCTCAGGGAAAGCGCCGACATCGTCTTTGACACCTCGGATTCGAATGTTCACCAACTGACCAACCGAGTTGCCGAGGCCTTCGCGGGGCAGTCGAAAACGTTCAAGGTGAACGTGATGAGCTTTGGCTTTAAGTACGGTTTGCCGGCCGATGCCGACATGGTGGCCGATGCAAGGTTTATAGCCAACCCACACTGGCAAGAAAACCTCAGGGCGAAATCCGGTAATGACAAACAGGTTTCAGAATACGTTTTGGACCAGCCTGGCGTCAAAGAATTTGAAGAAAACTACCTCAAGGTCCTTCAGACTGTTTTGGCGGGGTATCGACGAGAGAATAAGCGATTTGCGACCATCGCAATTGGCTGCACCGGTGGAAAGCACCGCTCGGTTGCACTCGCCAACGAAATTGGGGCTAGGTTAGCTCTGGATCCGAAAATTACCGTCGCAATTTCACACCGTGATTTAGGTAGAGAGGAATGATGGCACTGACGCAACAGATCAAAGAAGAGTTGGCACGGGTTCCGGTGCGAACCGGGCTTGAGCGAGCCGCTGAATTGGCAACTGTTCTAAGGTTCTGCGGCGGACTCCACTTGATTTCTGGTCGTATCGCCATTGAAGTAGAGCTTGACTCGGCCACCCTTGCCAAGCGCCTAACCAAATCAATCTCAGAGCTTTATGGCATCCAGTCAGAGCTTTCAGTGGTTCAGGCTGGTGGGCTTCGCAAAAACAGTGGCTATCAAATCAGGGTTTTGCGCGACGGCGAATTGCTAGCTCGTCAAACTGGCCTAATTGACAATCGCGGAAGGCCGGTTCGCGGGCTTCCGGCAACCTTGATTAGCTCAACACTGGATGAAGCTAAGGCAGTTTGGCGCGGAGCATTCCTTGCCCATGGCAGCTTGACCGACCCAGGTCGATCCACCTCGCTAGAAGTAACAGCCCCAGGAAACGAATCGGCGATGGCTTTGGTTGGCGTGGCAAGAAGACTTGGGGTGGCCGCCAAGGCAAGAGAAGTCCGAAATGTGTATCGGGTGGTTGTCAGAGACGGCGAAGCCATAACCGAACTCCTAAAGCAAATGGGCTGCGTAGAGCAGGTCGAGAAGTGGGAAGAGCTTCGTAATCGCAGGGAAATCAGGGGAGTGGCTAACCGGCTTGCGAACTTCGACGATGCGAACCTTAGAAGGAGCGCCCAAGCAGCCGTAGCTGCTGGAGCCAGAGTGCAGCGTGCTCTTGAAATACTCGGGGACGAAGCCCCCGACCACCTAAAGTATGCCGGTGAGTTGAGGCTCAATCATAAGGACGCTTCACTGGATGAACTGGGCAGGCTAGCCAACCCACCAATGACTAAGGACGCCGTTGCTGGACGGATCCGGAGACTGCTGGCTACCGCAGATAAGCGCGCAAGTGAGCTAGGAATTCCTGACACCGAATCGGTAATCTCCGATCTTCTCTAGGAATAATTCAAAGTTTTTTAGGCTTCACAAACAATAGAAAGGGAACCATGACCTACACACTTCCAGACCTGAACTACGACTACGCAGCGCTCGAGCCACACATTTCTGCTCGCATCATGGAGCTGCATCACTCCAAGCACCACCAGGCTTATGTAACCGGCGCGAACGTCGCTTTGGCGGCCATGGAAGAGGCACGAGCCACCGATAATTTCGGGAACCTGCCTAAGCTTCAAAAGGATTTGGCATTCAACCTTGGTGGACATGTCAATCACAGCATTTTCTGGAAAAACCTCTCGGCAGAGGGCGGCGAGGCATCAGGAGAGTTGTTGGCGGCGATTGCCGAGTACTTCGGCTCCTACGAGGCATTCACTAAGCACTTCACCGCTGCTGCAATGGGAATCCAGGGTTCAGGTTGGGCTTATCTTGCTTGGGACAGCCTGGGTAACCGCCTAGTTATTGGGCAGCTTTATGACCAGCAGGGCAACCTGGCGATGGGAAACATCCCGCTATTGATGCTGGACATGTGGGAGCACGCTTTTTACCTTGACTATCAGAACGTCAAGGCCGACTACGTAAAAGCCTTCTGGAACATCATCAATTGGGACGATGTTGCGAAACGCTTCGAGTCAGTAAAAGCTAACAGCCGCTCACTACTGCTAGGCTAACGGGGTCCGCCCAAAGGCGCTCGGGCAATAATTATTCACTAACAAGTTCTGGAGTAGCCCCGTGACTCGTATTGGTATTAATGGTTTTGGAAGAATTGGACGTAATTACTTGCGTGCTGCGCTAGCGCAGAATTCCGACCTCGAAATTGTTGCAGTAAACGACCTATCTGACCCAGCATCGCTGGCACATCTGTTGAAGTATGACTCTGTTACAGGCAGGCTAGATGCCGCTGTATCAGTGGACGGTGACAGCATTGTTGTCAACGGCAAGTCAATCAAGGTGCTCGCAGAGCGTGACCCTGCAGACCTAGCCTGGAAAGAGCTCGGCGTAGACATCGTCGTTGAGTCCACCGGGCGCTTTACCAACGCCTCGGATGCGCGCAAGCACATTGAGGCTGGCGCCAAGAAGGTAATCATCTCTGCTCCTGCAACCGACGAGGACGCCACCTTTGTTATCGGTGTGAACGAACACCTGTATGACCCAGAGAAGCACCACATCATTTCTAACGCTTCCTGCACCACTAACTGCCTTGCACCACTGGCAAAGGTGTTCTTGGACAACTGGGGTATCAAAAACGGTCTAATGACCACAATCCACGCCTACACTGCAGACCAGAACCTTCAGGATGGTCCACATTCTGATCTTCGCCGCGCACGCGCTGCTGCAATCAACATCGTTCCTTCCTCTACTGGAGCTGCCAAGGCAATCGGCCTGGTGCTGCCAGAGCTAAAGGGCAAGCTAGATGGCTTCGCGCTGCGAGTTCCAGTTCCAACTGGCTCGATCACCGATTTGACACTGGTTTCGGAAAAAGAGGTAACCGTTGAGGAAATCAACGCCGCCTACAAGAAGGCTGCAGAGGGTGAACTAAAGGGAATCCTGATGTACACCGAGGATCCAATCGTCTCCAGCGACATCGTTACCGACCCACACAGCTCGATCTTTGACAGTGGGCTGGTTCGAGTTATTGGCAACACCGTCAAGCTTTCCAGCTGGTATGACAACGAGTGGGGCTATTCAAACCGCCTGGTTGAACTTACCTCGTTAGTTGCCTCCAAGCTCTAATGATTCGAACTCTCGCAGACGCTGGTGACCTCCGCTCCAAGCGCGTGCTTCTCAGGTGCGACCTTAATGTCCCACTGAACGATGGCGTAATTGGTGATGACGGCAGGATTCGTGCTTCGCTTCAGACCATTCAGTACCTTGTCGAGGCTGGAGCGCGGGTTCTCATCGCCTCCCACCTCGGGAGACCTCAGGGTGCCCCTGATTCCAAGTATTCGTTGGAACCAATTGCGAGAAGGCTTGAAGAGCTGCTGGGGCAACCGGTCTTGTTTTGTTCAGACACCGTGGGACCAGTAGCGAAGGCTGCATCAAAGCTTCTCGAGGACGGCGGAGTCGCGTTGCTTGAGAACCTGAGGTTCCATCCTGAAGAGACCTCTGAAGACCCAGCCGAACGCCAAGAGCTTGCCACCGAGATTGCTAGCTTTGTGGACCTAACGGTCTGTGATGGGTTCGGTGTGGTCCACAGGGAACAGGCCAGTGTGTTCGAATTGGCAAAAACAGTCCCTAGCTATGCTGGCTTCTTGATACAAGCAGAACTTGAGGTTCTGCAGAAGCTCACGAGTAATCCAGCAGAGCCCTACACGGTCGTGCTTGGCGGCTCTAAGGTATCCGACAAGCTCGCAGTCATCGGCAACCTACTTCCAGTGGTTAATTCCCTGGTTATCGGCGGTGGGATGGTGTTCACGGTCCTCGCAGCCCAGGGCTACGCAGTTGGCAAGAGCCTTCTTGAAACCGACCAAATTGAGACCGTGAAGGGCTTTTTGAAGCAGGCGGTGGAACTTGGGGTTGATATCCACTTGCCAGTTGACATTGAGATCGCCGAGAGCTTCAAGGCAGATGCCGCACACCAGACAGTTTCAGTTGCGGACATGGAGGCCTCGGAGCTTGGCTCAGATGTTATGGGCCTAGACATTGGCCCAGAAAGCGCCCTTCAGTTTGCAGAGGTCATTCGAAACTCCAAGACTGTTTTCTGGAACGGACCAATGGGTGTATTCGAATTTGAAGCTTTCTCAAACGGCACTCGGGTTGTCGCTGCGGCGCTAGCCGAGGTGGACGGATTGTCGGTCGTCGGTGGCGGAGACTCCGCGGCCGCAGTTAGGGCTCTAGGCTTCCCGGAGAGTTCATTTGGCCACATCTCAACCGGTGGAGGCGCGAGCCTTGAATACCTAGAAGGCAAGCGTTTGCCTGGACTGGAGGTCCTAAATGACTAATAGGGTTCCGCTAATTGCAGGAAACTGGAAGATGAACCTAGATCACCTCCAGGCTATAGCCCTGATTCAAAAGCTCTGTTGGACGCTAAATGACGCTGACCACGACTACACAGAAGTTGAGGTTGCAGTTTTCCCGCCTTTTACAGACTTGCGAAGTGCCCAAACGCTGATTGATGCAGAGAAATTCGAAGTCAAGCTTGGCGCACAGGACATTTCGAAGCACGATTCCGGCGCATTTACCGGAGAGGTCAGCGGTTCGTTTTTGTCCAAGCTTGCAGTGGACTATGTCCTAGTTGGCCATTCCGAGCGTCGTGAATATCACGCTGAGGATGATGCTGTTATTCACGCCAAGGTTGCTTCCGCATGGCGCCATAACTTGGTGCCAATTATTTGCGTGGGGGAGACACTTGAACAGCTAGAGAGCCTTGGGCAGTCTGCTGTGCCAATTGCACAAACAATTGCGGCCCTATCAAATCACGATCAACTAGGTGAGTTCGTTATTGCCTACGAGCCAGTCTGGGCAATTGGAACCGGCAAGGTTGCGACCGCCGAGGAAGCTCACCAGGTTGCCAGCGCCATTCGTGCGGCTCTAAACGATAATTTCGGAGACAATGCCGCAAACTCAAGAATTCTCTATGGTGGTTCGGTAAAGGCCAATAACGTGGCTGGCTTCTTGCAATCTGACCAAGTTGATGGTGTGCTTGTAGGCGGAGCATCGCTAGATGCGGAAGAGTTTGCTGGAATATCGCGCTTCAAAAAGCACATAGTCCTATAATTTACAAGCGTTTGCAAAAATAGTAAGGAAATAGATGGCCGCCCTACAAACCGCACTGCTGGTGCTACTAGTTATTACCAGCGTGCTGCTAATCATGATGATTCTGCTTCACAAGGGTCGTGGTGGTGGTGTTGCAGACATGTTTGGTGGCGGTGTTACTAGCTCAATGAACTCATCTGGGGTAGCTGAGCGAAACCTGAACCGCATCACTATTATCCTCGGCCTAGTCTGGGTGACAGTCATTATCGTTCTAGGTCTCTTCACAAGATTTGGCTGGGCCTGATGTCTAGTTCTCCTTCAATTAGAGGCGCCCGTGTTGGCGCCGGACCTATGGGTGAAACCGATCGCGGACATCAGGTCGAGCGCATCGCTCTAAGTTTCTACTGTTCCAACGGGCACGAAATCAATCCGCTGTTTGCCGCAAGCGTCAACGAAGAGGACATGCCAGTTGAAATTGACTGCCCTCACTGTGGACTGCCTGCTGGTAAAGACAAGGCAAACCCGCCTCAGGTTGCAAAAATTGAGCCATATAAGACTCACCTGGCCTACGTAAAAGAGCGTCGAACTGACGAAGAGGCTGAGCAGATTCTTGCTGAAGCTCTGGATTCGATTCGTAACCGTCGCCAGAGGGCTGCTGACGCTGCTAAAGCGCGTCGCTAAGCTCTTTATCTAAATACCACCTAGTTTCGGACCCGCCGCTGACTCGGGCTAGCGGAAGGTTGCAATTTTCCTCTGAGAGCGCCTGACGAACCACAGGAGCCTTTGGGCTTCCTGAAACCAAGAACCAAACATTACCGGCGCTGTTCAGTGCTCGACAGCTCAGGCTAAGTCGATTACTCGGCGGCTTGGGGGACTTAGTCTCTGCCACAACCCATAAGCCAGGCTGATCGTGGCCGGGGAACAACGAGGCAACATGCCCATCAGGACCTACACCCAGAATGACCAAGTCGAAAACCTCTTTTGAGCCAGGATTGTCACCAAAAATCTCTGTCAGCTCCTGATCCAGTTGGGCACGGGCAGTTTCTATAGGCTGCTCAACCGATGGGTACCGTCGCAGCCTTAGAGCCGATTCGTTATCCAATTGCGACAGGCCCTGAAATTCGTTGCGGTCAGGATCACTGAGCCCAACAAAGCGCTCGTCCCCAAACATGAAACTCACTCCAGAAAGATCAAGCTGTAGATCTTCCATTGCCTTTATGAATGCAATGCCCAAGGTTCCGCCTGTCAAGACCACCCTCATGTGTCCTTTGGCTTCCAGGGTGGCTGCATGCAATGTTGCGAAATCAGCTGCGGCACGAGCCAACAACTGCTCCGGAGAGTCAGATGTGATTACAGTTTTGTTGGTCATGCTTTTAGTCTGGCAGTTAGCACTTCACCGTAAACTTCATCTTCGCCCAAAAAGCGCATGTCCTCGCTCAGGCAATCCTGATCCGATCGCTTTGGTAGCAACACGGAACTCTCTGGTGAGCCAATTTGCCTAATGACTGCCACGTCACCGTCTCGAATCACCGAAAGGGCTCCGGCTTCAAATGACACTTCAACTCCAAGAATTCCGTCGATTGGGTCTCCCTCAAAGCTGGAAACAACCTCTGCTGAGTGACCCAGGTGAGTTGAAAGCCATTGCGCCAGCAGCTCCGCACTTGGCGAATTGGCTGCTCCGAACACTGTGATGCCGGTGACTGCTTGATCCAGGTGCCTGTCAAACAGTGCAGCTAACTGCGACCTCCAAAGAGTGATTCGTGTCCATGCCAAATCACCATCACCGGGGACATAGTTTGCCGCCAGTTGGTCTAGGTATTGTCCTGGGGCTGGCTGCACAGCTGAGTCGGTAATTCTCTTGGCGGCAATTGCACCAATCGGGTTCGATGCCGGATTCTGTTCGGACCCGGAAGGCCACCAGGCAACAACCGGTGCATCGGGAAGCATAAGTCCGGTGACAATTGATTCTGAGTTGTTTCTGGCATCACCATAGGCCCTGATAATTATCACTTCAGACGCTCCGGCATCTCCACCGATTCGAATCTCAGCATCGAGCCTGGAGCTCTTTCCGCTATCGCTAGTGTCATTTGCAAGCACAATTACACGACTTGGGTGAAGCCGGGATGCGCCGTTGGCTGCCGTCACGGCCTCTTCAAGGTGCGAGGTGTTGGTCTCAATAATCAGAGTCAGAACGCGCCCCAGGGCAACCACGCCACCATCATCGCGCAACTGCTGTAACTTCTTGCCGATCCTTGAACTGGTGGTGCCCTCCATTGTCACAATCACGGGCGCCTCCAAGCTCTGCCGTCATTTTTCAGCATTTGGTGTGCTGAATCTGGACCCCATGAGCCTGGTGCATACTGCTCTGGCGCACCATTCTGGCTCCAAAACGAGACGATCGGATCAAGAATT
>DDBH01000011.1:0-51649 GCA_002333405.1 Micrococcales bacterium UBA2037
TGGAGCGCCTGATTCAGGCAAGCGAGCTTTTCCATCTCATGCGAACGCAGTTGTCGCTCAGTGTCACCGAATTTGCCTGGGCGATGGCAAGGGAGCTGGAGCTGGATATCGAGCTCTACGCCCATAAGCGAAGCAAATTGCCGCTAGCGAACCTAGAGGGCTTTATCGCGCGGGTTTCTGACTACGAGGCCAGTTCGCTTCGACCTTCGCTCCAGGGGTTATTAGGTTGGCTGGACTATGCGGTAACCAGCGAACGTTTCGAGCTTCCCAAAACCGGAGCAAAGTTGGGCGTGGTTCAACTCATGAGCGTCCATGCGGCAAAGGGCTTGGAGTGGGACTATGTGGTGGTAGCTGGCCTAGTCAAGGGGTCATTCCCAGTTGAATCCAGAGACACCAGAGGCTGGCTGCAGCCCGGCAAACTGCCACATAAGCTGCGGCAAGACTGCAACTACATCCCAGAACTGGCCTGGGAAGCTGCCACCACTCAAAAGGATCTGAAGCAAGCCGTTGATGCTTTTGCCGCAGCCAATCGCCTCAAGCATGATGTGGAGGAGCGAAGGCTCGCTTACGTCGCGGTGACCCGTGCCGGCAATCAGCTGCTGCTTAGCGCCAGCTATTACAAACCGGGCATCCAGAAGGCCAGGGAAACGGCCCCCTACCTCACGGAGTTAGTTTCGGAGGGATTGGCCGAACTGATTGAGGCAGTCCCAGAGCCACTACCAGCCAACCCATTGATTGACCAAGCCAAGAAAGTGACCTGGCCCTTCGACCCACTTGGAGACGCTCGGCCCGAACAAGCCCGGGCCGCCCAAGAAGTTTTGGATGCCAGCCCAACTCTTGCCAGTCAGAGCGTTCAGCTGGCGTCAATCATTGAGCAGGCGGAAAAGCTCAGGACCCAAGAGCAGCCTGAAATTCCGCTAAGACTTTCGGCCTCTAGGGTTGTGGAGCTTTTGGCAGACCCTGACAAGTTCCGCCAGATGCTCACTCGACCCCTGCCCGTGCCGTATTCAAGTGCTGCCGAGAGGGGAACCGAATTCCATGCCGCTCTGGAAAAGGCATTTGCGCTGGAAAGTGAGTTGGATTTGGATGACTGGGATTCGGACCAGCGAGCGCTTGCGGAGAATTTTGAAAACTCAAGGTTTGCATCAAGGCAGCCAGTGTTCGTTGAGCAGTCACTTGAATTTGAACTCGGTGGCACGGTCGTGGTTTGCAAGCTGGATGCTGTGTTCCAAAATGACTCCGAATTTGAAATCGTTGATTGGAAATCCGGGAGCTCGCCAGCTAGCCAGGAAGATGTAGCCAAGCGGGCGGTGCAGCTAGCGCTCTATCGGATTGGATTCGCAAGATGGCAACAGCTAGGAATTGAAAAAGTGAAGGCATCATTCTTCTTTGCCTCAGATGGTGTCGAGATTTCACCTGAGGTTCCCTCAGAAACCGAGTTGGCAGCCAGGTTGGCCGAGCTTAGAACAGCTCTTCGTCCGCTTTAGTCTCTTCAGGTTCGGCCACCTGACTGATTTCAGCGGTCTCAGCCGCCTCCATCGAAGCGGCAGGCTTTTGATTTGCAGTTGCGACAGTGCTGATTCCTGCAAAGCTAGCTGCACGCAGGCTCCGAAGGTTTCCGCTTTCGAGCTGATCTCCGAGTTCAGAGATCATGTCCTCTGCCTGAGCGATCGCTTTTTCATCCTGATTCTGCACGCAGTGCGCTAGCCAGCTGCCGAGCTCTAGCTCAGAATAAAGCTGAGCGCGTTGGCCAATGTTTTCATCGGCATTTTCTCGAAGAGCTCGATAGTGAATAAGTGTGTCTTCCAGGGTGGTTCTAAGTGCCCCACCGGTCAACCAGCGCAGGTCCTCGGCCGGGTCTGAAATCTGCAGGGTGCTCCAACTTGCGATACCGGTTATTTTTTGCCCGGTAACCATGACTGTGTCCTGATTCAATCCTCCGTGCACCACTGTTGGGCGGAATCTAAAAAGCCCCAGGTCCTCGGTCGCAGCTTCCCAGCGGCTTAGCAACTGTGCTGGAACTCGTCCGGTTTGAGCGATGCGATCGATTTCGGCAACCTTTGATTTCAACACCGAGTCAGCGTCATATTCGGGCAGTCCAGCTTCGCGAATAATGTCAGGGTTTAGCTTGTGGATGCTGGCGACAGCCTGCGCAAAACTCTTTGAGAACTCGCCCGGAGTAAAGCGGGCAAGATCTGGGGTTTGGCCGCCTATTAGTGTCAGCAGGAGCGCGGTCGTGCCATCCGGGTCCTTGGTTTGGCCAACGAGTTCGGGGCTATCTATTTCTAGGTCTTGGACGAAATCCGAGATGACGTCAATTGCCTGGAGCTCACCGGCCAGCTCTGCTTCGCCAGCACCGGTGGCTGGAATCAGTAGCTGGTAGGAGTGGTCTTCTTGGTCCCACAACTGCAATTGGTCGAGGTCCGGATTGGTCTCGACTCTGCGATAGGAACGGAAGGTTCTGCCCGGAGCAGCATCGGCTGCCAGCGCGGCTAATATCAGACTAGGTCGTCCCACGAAGACAGGTTAGATTGCAGTAGAGCTTCCGAGGGTCAACGCCACGCGCAGCCAAAGGAATACCAATGACCGCTGATTACTCACATAGCGAGTTTTTGGCGCAACTCGATGAAGATCAATTGCTGGCCGCAACCGCGCTGCATGGCCCGGTGGCGATAGTCGCAGGAGCCGGTAGCGGTAAAACCAGGACAATCAGCCACCGAATTGCCCATGGAATAGAAACCGGTGCCTACACAGCCAGTCGAGTCTTCGCACTCAGCTATACCAATAGAGCGGCTGCTGAAATCAGATCCAGATTGCGAAAGCTCGGGGCCGGCGATGTGGCAGTAAGAACCTTTCACTCTGCAGCCCTTGCTCAACTTCAGTTCTTCTGGCCGCAGTTGACAGAGAGCTTCGCGCCCAAATTGGTTACCAATAAGGGTGGCTTGATTCAAGAGGTTTTGGATCAGATGGGCATCAGGCCTAACCAGGAGTTGAAGCTGAGTCTTCAATCCGAGGTCGAGTTCCTTCGCTATTCAATGCAGGACATAGACAAATACGAAGAAGCTGGCAGGCAGCTGCAGTCGATCAGCAGTGAAAGGTTTGTGGAGTTTTTCAAAAATTATGAAAAGTTCAAGCAGCAGCGTCGAATTATCGACTGGGAGGATGCGCTGCTGTTGACGGTGGGGTTGCTCCGGGATCAGCCCAGAATGCTTTCTCATGTTCAGCAGCAGTATCGATTCTTCACAGTTGATGAGTATCAGGACATCTCTCCGCTTCAGCAGGCGCTTTTGGAAACTTGGCTGGGTCAACGCCATGAGTTGTGCGTGGTTGGTGATCCGAGGCAAACCATTTACACCTTTGCCGGCGCTCGCAGTGATTTTCTGACCGACTTCCAGTCCCGTTACTCAGATGCGCAAGTTTTTGAACTGAATAAGAACTATCGGTCCAGCCAAGAGATTGTGGCGCTGGCAAATCGAGTGAGTTTAGCCTCCCCGCTGGTACCAATGAGGGCGGTGAGCTCTGTTCCAACCTTCACGCCCTATAAAAATGCTCAGGCTGAGGCCCAGGCAGTTGGTCAGCGAATCATCGAGTCAATTTCGGAGGGAACTGCACCCAGACAAATTGCGGTTCTGGCGCGGACAAACTCACAGCTCGAGGAAATTGAGCAGCAGCTGAAAAAGTCCGGGGTTGATTATCAGGTTCGAGGCTCAGGAAGGTTTTTCCGGAAACCCGAGGTGGCAATGGCTCTGGGTGCAATTCGAGCTATGCAGTCCGGCGAACTGAGTGACCCGCTATTTGTTGATGTTTCAAAAATAGTCACAGCGCTTGGTTGGCAGTCCAATGGCGAGAAGAACGAGAAGTGGCAAGCGCTTAACTGGTTTTTGGAAGTACTCGAGGATATTGATGCAGCCGGCCTGGATGAATACCTGAGGGAACTGGATGAGCGCGAGCGATCAGGCCACGAGCCAGTGCGCGAGGCAGTCATGTTGGCCACCGTCCACGGCACCAAGGGTCTCGAGTTTGACACTGTTTTCCTAATCGGCCTGAACCAGGGTTATTTCCCTATTGGGTATGCCAAGACCGACTCTGAGATTGCTGAAGAGCAGAGGCTTTTTTATGTTGCGATCACCAGGGCCAAGAATTTCCTGCAGGTCAGTTACCGACTAGATAAGCCAGCTTCTGAGTTCATACAGCGTTTCGGCAGCCGCAGTCAGTCCAACTAGCTTGGGTTTCGGTAACCTCACCGGATCGGTCTAGCCTGGTCGTTTCCACCGTCTGTGGCAGCGCCAGGCCATCGAGGTAGTTCAAGGTTTTTGTCAGAGCGACCCCCGATGCAAATAGCACCAGTGAGCTATCAGCCAGGTCTCTTTCTAGATTTGCCAATTGGGTGGCTATTGCAACCCGGTTTGTGTCAGTTGTCATTCGGGCCGGCTCAATACAGCCCAGGCAGGGCGTCACCCCAGGGATTACAACGTGCGAAACCTGCACTCCCAGTTCATCGAAGCAGATCGAGACATGGGGGACATCCCTTGATAACCAAGGTTGATAGTCGGCTGGCTTGACAATGTCGTTATTGATCAGCATTGCCATGTCAGCTGCGTCAAAGGAGGTGCTCCTTCGGCTGTGGAGTTGGATTTCGATGTTTGGTTCAGCTGACTTTGCCGCCTTGACTCGCTGTGTCTGCTCAAGGTGCGGTGGGTAACCCAGTTCCAGGGTGTCCGCCAGGCTCACCTTGGAGTGATCCTCTGTGAAAACAAGGCCAACCGCCGATGCGGCAAGGCCCCGGATGACCGTGAGCCCGGTTCGGTCCAGGCTCGAAATAAAGGCCTTCATGGCTTTTCGGGCCTTGAGGGTTTGTTCAGGATCTTCGGCAAAGAGCAAAAACAGCCTCATTATTTCGGCGAAATGTTTGTTCACCTCAGCTTCAGAAAAATTTGGCAAAAATGATGAGGTTCTGGAAATCAGCGGAGCCAGGCGCTCCACTAAATCTGTCGTTGTCTGCTGGCTCGCCAGAGACATTTTCGACAAAAGCTCAAGCTGGTTATCGCTAATTCCAGCCTCCAGGTAGTCAAGGACTCGAAATTGGGTGTTTGAAAGTTGATCGAGTTTGATGTTGGCGTTAGAGCCGTACTGCCTGGCGTTATCGGCCAGCCACAGCCTTGCCAGTCCCGGATTGATTTGTTTTACCACTCCAAGATTTTGGCGTCTTCGAAAAGTTGATGCTGGCGACTTTACACAGGCAGGTGCTTATTCCAGAAACTTCTTGAGCTGGTCATCAAAGTCGTCCGAGGCATTCTCAAGCCGGGCAATCAAAATCTGCGGGTCTTGAATTTCTTCTTGAGTGGGCATTTGGTCGGGGTGAGACCAGAGCGCATCTGCAGCAGCGTGACCCTTGGCCTCTGAAACTGCCCCCCACATCGTCGCGGCTTCTCTTCGGAACCGGGGGCTCATCTCAAGGCCAAGCAGCGCCTCAAAAGTCTTTTGAGAAGCACCGCTGGTTGCTCGCTTCCGGTTGTAGATTTCCATCACTGCTTGGATGTTGGGGAGGCGCTTGGTTGCCTCCAGGCTGATGAAGTCAACCCAGCCCTCAATCAGCGCGAGCATTGCCTCAATGCGTTCAAGCGCCTGCTCCTGCTCCTCGGATCTAGGTGACACCATTGCGCTGGCTTCAATGATTTGCTCCATTGAATCCGGATCAGTGGGATCGAACGCAGCAGCCACGTCCTCGATGCCACTCAAGTCAACTCGCAGACCAGCTGCAAACTCCCTGACCTGAGTGATGATTTGCTCACGCAACCAGCCGGCATGACTATACAGAGCGGTCAGGGCCAGCTCACGTGTGGCCAGGTAGATCAAAACTTCCGACTTAGGTGTCTCGAGGTTCTTCAAGAACCCCTCGAGGTTCTGAGTGATGATTCCTGGCCTATTGGAAGGAGGTATGCCAATTTCGCCCGATAGCAGCACGGCCGCCGAAAGCCTGCCTACAGCTTGACCAAGTTGCATAGCGAAAATCGAGCTGCCGGCATTACCAATGAAATTTTGCGCTGGACCCAGCATCTGGCTGAGCTCAGGTGGAAGGGTGTTGCCGAGGTTTTCGGTTAGAGCCTTAGCCATGCTGTTGGCAACTGGCTCGGATAGTTCTTTGAAAAGAGGCATCGCATCCTGCGCCCACATCGAGCGTGAAAGCTTCTTGGGCGGGTTTGAGTTTGAGAACTCGGTTACCTCGCTGAGCCAGAGCCTTGAAATATCGAAGGCTTTTTCAAGCTCTGCTTCAATGGCCAAGGATGGGCGGACCTCGCTTTTTCTGGAAATGGCAAGTGCCTGGTCAATGGCGAGCTTCCAGTTCACTGGTTCTCCAGCCGGTGAGCTCGCTGTCATTGCTGCAACCTGCCCAAAAAGCTCCTGCAGCATTTCTGGGTTGGCACTGAAGCCGGCAACTTTCGCCAACTCTTCGGGATTGAGCTCGCCAGTTTCCATCATCTTGCGAATCAGGCGTTCTAGTTCTTCGCGACTTGGTTGATCTTCCACCGGTCTCCTCTTTGGATATGAACGTAGCCTGTGAAAACGAAAATGGGCTGTCAATTTGCAGGGAAATGCAGGTTGTTCGCCAAGGGCGTTAGCGTCGATGGGGCTTTTGTCCGAGCTGCTATCTAGCATTGAGGCAATGACATTTTTTGATGAAACACAAAAGAGAAAGCCTGGGCGAACTTTTCGCTGGATTGGGCTTGCGGCCGCCCTCATGGTAGCTGGCGGACTGTTTCTGGTTCCAACCGGATATGTGATTGAACGTCCGGGTCAGGTGTTCAATGTCATGGGTGAAGTTGATGGCAAACAGGTGATCAGTTCCAGCGAAGTCGAGACTTTTGCTTCAGAGTCAAGGTTTGACGTCACAACTGTTTCACTGCTGGGTAACCGCGAGTCCACACCCAGCTGGATTCAAGTCCTGTGGGCTTGGGTTGATCCAGAGCAAGTCGTGCTTCCGTTGGACGAGGTGTTTCCTCCTAATTTCACCAGTGAGCAGTTCCGAGCCGAGTCCTCGTTGCAAATGGAGGTTTCGCAGCAAGATGCGATTGCTGTAGCCCTGCGTGAAATTGGCTACGAAGTCCCCAAAGTTCTTTATGTCAACACAGTTTTGGAAGACGCACCTGCTTCTGGAGTTTTGATCGCTGGCGATCTGGTGGTTGGTGCCAACGGGCAGACCGTCTCCACGTTTGATGAGTTCAAATCTGAAATTCAAGCGCAGGGGGGTCAACTGTTATTGGTTGAAGTAATCAGGGACGGCGTAGCGAAAACACTGGAAATAATGCCGGAGAATAATCAGGACACCTGGGTAATCGGGGCAATGATTGGCTATACCTACGATTTTCCATTTACTTTGGATTTGCAATTGGGTGACGTCGGGGGCCCAAGTGGCGGACTGATGTTTAGCCTTGGAGTGCTTGACTCTCTGACCGCTGGATCCTTGGCTGGGTCAGCACACATCGCAGGCACTGGAACCATTGATCCGGAGGGTGCCGTCGGACCAATTGGGGGAATAGAGCTAAAAATGATTGGCGCAAGGAATGCTGGAGCCGAGCTGTTTTTGGCTCCATTAGCGAACTGCGAAGAGGTCATCGGGCAGATTCCCAGCAATTTAACTGTTGTAACAGTGAGAGACTTATCTGAAGCACTATCCAAAATAGAGCTCTACACCTCAGGTGGAGAGCTGCCGGAACTGACCTGTAGCAACTAGGAGATAGACATTGTCTGAAGCACAAGCAACCCCCCAACGACGAGTATCGCCGTTGTCGATTGCCTTTGGAATCTTAGGTGTAATTGTTTTCGTGTTGGTTAGCGCCGCCGGAATCTACACCGACTGGCTTTGGTTCCGCCAGCTAAATTTTGAGGTGGTTTTCTTCACCCAGATCGTCGGGCAGATTGTTGCATTCCTGATTGGCTTTGCCCTGATGTCCGTGATTATTGCGGTCGGATTGATGTCAGCTTGGAAATCCAGGCCGGTTTATCTCAAGATGCCAGAGGCCTCTCCGTTTCAGGCCTACCAGCAGCTGATTGAAAACCTGCGCCGGGTGATCATGATTGGACTTCCAATTTTGATTGGTGTCTTCGGTGGATTGCTGGCATCGCGTCAGTGGGAAACTGCCGCCCTCTGGCTAAACGGCAGCCCGTTCGGCGTGACCGACCCTCAGTTTGGGCTGGACGTCGGGTTCTTCGTTTTCGATCTTCCTTTTTACAGCTTTGCGGTCGGCTTCATTTCCGGCGGAATATTCCTGGCAGCTCTTATTAACGCCGGTGTCCACCTCATTTACGGCGGCATCAGATTTACCGGTAGGACTGTTGAAATCTCAAGGCCGGCACGCATCCAGCTGGCGATCCTGATTGCCGCTTACATGATTGTTCAGGGTCTGAGCCTGTGGTTCGACCAGTACGCAACTGCTACCTCACCTGGCGAATTGTTCACCGGTGTGACCTATTCGGACGCCAACGCGGTGATTCCTGGCCTTCAGATCTTGTCCTTGATTTCACTGGCGGTCGCACTTGCCTTCATCGTCACAGCAGTAATCGGCCGCTGGCGGATCTCGATCATTGCAACCGCACTTATGGTTGCCAGCTCGCTGGTTCTAGGTGGGCTTTACCCATGGATTGTTCAGACCTTTCAGGTTGTTCCAAACGAACGAACATTGGAGGGTCCATACCTTCAAAAGAACATCGACGCCACACGCGTTGCCTTTGACCTAGACAAGGTTGAGGTTGTCGAGTACGACGCGAGCGTAGTAGCTGAGCCCGGTGCCTTGAGAAACGATGCCAAGACCACCGCTTCAATTCGAATCATTGACCCGGCTTTGGTGAGCGACGCCTTCCGTCAGCTCGAGCAGTATCGTCAGTACTACAGCTTCCCAAACCGCCTGCACGTAGACAGGTATCAAATTGACGGCGAGAACCAGGACACTGTGATCGCGGTTCGTGAGCTGAACCAGGCTGGTCTTGGAGATTCAAACTCCTGGTACAACTCGACCATTGTTTATACCCACGGTTTCGGCGTTGTTGCTGCCTACGGCAACAAGCGTGATAGCGATGGAAAGCCGCTGTTCTTCCAGTCGGGTATTCCAACTGTCGGCGCACTGGGTGAGTTTGAGCCGAGAATCTATTTCGGTGCTAATTCACCTGACTATTCAATCGTTGGCGCCCCGGACGGGTCGGAGCCGCTTGAATTTGACTTCCCAGCAGGTGAAGATGGCGAGCGCGAAACCTACACCACCTTTGATGGTGAAGGCGGTCCGCTAATCGGTGATATTTTCACCAGGATTGCCTACGCGCTGAAGTTCCAGAGTGAACAAATTTTGCTTTCGGACGCGATCAATGAGAATTCTCAAATTCTCTACAATCGATCACCCGCCGATCGAATTGCCGAGGTTGCACCGTACCTAACGGTTGACTCGGAAATTTATCCAGCAGTTGTTGATGGAAGAGTGAAGTGGATAGTCGATGGCTACACCACCACCACCAAGTATCCATACTCAAACCTTGAGTCCTTCAACCTTTCCATCCTGGACTCTTCTTCGGAGACCTTCAATCGTCAAACCTCTGAGGTCAACTACATTCGCAACTCCGTGAAGGCGACTGTAGATGCCTATGACGGTTCGGTGGACCTATATCAGTGGGATGAAGAGGATCCAATCTTGAAGGCCTGGATGAAGCTTTACCCAGAGACCGTGCAGCCTCGCTCGGCCATCTCTGCTGACCTGATGTCACACGTTCGTTACCCGTCTGATTTGTTCAAGACTCAGCGCTCAGTGCTCGGCAGCTACCACGTGACCGAAGCCGGAGCGTTCTACTCTCAGCAGGACGCTTGGATGACCCCAAATGACCCGGTTGAGGGCACTGGCCTGGGCACACTTCAGCCTCCCTACTACCTGACTCTTCAGGCGCCGGGGGAGACCGAAAGTGCGTTCTCGCTCTATTCAACTTTCATTCCGCAGTCAACTGGCGAAACCACCAGAAACGTTCTGACCGGTTATCTAATCGCCAATGCTGATGCAGGTAATGAGGCGGGTAAGGTCAATGACTCCTACGGAAAGCTGACCCTACTGAACCTTCCGCGTGAAACTGTTGTGCCAGGTCCTGGACAGGTGCAGAACAATTTCAATGCTGACAGCAATGTCTCGTCGCTTCTGAACCTACTGCGACAGGGCTCGACTCGAGTGCTCAACGGAAACTTGCTGACATTGCCTGTTGGCGGCGGCTTGCTTTACGTGCAGCCGGTCTATATCGAGTCAACTGGTGAAACCAGCTACCCACTACTCCAGAAGATACTGGTGGCATTCGGTGACCAGATTGCTTTCGAGGACACCCTGGAATTGGCGCTAGATGCTCTATTCGGTGGCAACTCCGGAGCGACCTCTGCCGATGGTGGCCAGGTCGACCCTGCTCCTGATGCTGGCGAACAGGCTCCGGCAGATTCCGGTAATGCGCTACTAGATCAGGCTCTAGGTCGCGCCAGTGCCGCTCTTGCAGCCAAAGAGGCAGCCCTGCGTTCTGGCGATTGGGAAGCATTCGGAAAGGCTGATGAGGCTCTGGCTAAGGCGATCGAGGATGCCCTGGCCGCATTAGATTAAACGCAGTTCATCTGCTAAGGTAGAAACTTCGCCGCGGGGTGGAGCAGTTCGGTAGCTCGCCGGGCTCATAACCCGGAGGTCGTAGGTTCAAATCCTGCCCCCGCAACCAGTAAAAACCCTCGAACCTAACGGTTCGGGGGTTTTTTATGTGAATAAGTAAAAGGCAACTTTTCATAAATTGCTTAGAGTCCCAAGATGAATTCTCTAAGTTCGCTTGTGCTTGAGGTCTGCTCATGTTGATAGTCGCAGCAGTTCTGATGTCCATTTCTAGCTGCGATCCCGGGACATCCACCGCAGACAGCTACACGATATGTGCGGAAAAGACGACCACTACTCAACAGCAATCTGGTTCTGGCACCAGCCCTGCGCCCAAGGCAAAGCCGATGCGACTTTGTTCCTACTATGTGAACAACTCGATTGATGAGCCAACCCAAACCATCATCAATGCCTGGGTTCCAGTCGGTTCCAGGCTTTGCATAGGCGATGAACCGCCCGAGCCTGCAGCTGCCGGAAGCAGAACAGTGGCCTCAAATCTTGTCACCAGAGACACGCTCACCGGATACTCAAATGCTCCGATTGCAACCTGGAGCCCCGGAGGTCAGCTGGTGATGATGGACCCGGCAACCTTCCAGGTTGCCGTCTATAACCGCACCACCACTGGAACTCTGTTAGGAACTTCCGCACAAATTCGCTTCACGGCGGTCGCGGTCACGTGGAATTTCTCTGACGGAGGCGTGCTTTTGGGTTCAGGAGCCTCCCGGTCCTTTTCGGCAGTTGACACCTATTCAGTTGTTGCGAGCGTTACCTATCGAGTTGATTATCAAATATCAGGCAGCGAATGGGTCATTGGTGCATCTTCGATTGTGCTGGAAAGTAATGAGCTGGAAATTGAGGTTATCGAGCCTCCCCGCAGGACTCTGCTGGTTGAATAGTGAGGAATTATTCAGCTGGGACTCATAGAATGCCCAGAGTTGTTGCACATAATGAGTGCAACAACGAAAGGGTCAAATGTCTCAGTGGAATCGTTCTGGCGAGAACCAATTCAATTTCAGCCAGCCTTACGTCGCAAAGACTCCCGTTGCTGCCAAAAAGCCCAGGCGCGCCCTGTCCGTAACCGCACTGGCATTGGCCGCGGCCATAGTCGGAGGAGTCGTGGGTTCAAGCGGATGGACGCTTGCCTTTATGAACCTAAGCCAGCCAGCGCCGATTGTTGTCAATGACGCCACTTCTGTGAATTGGGTCACAGGAGCAGCTGTTTCTGCTTCGCCGTCTGTTGTGACGCTGTCGGTTAGCTCCGAATCTGGCAGCGGTTCGGGATCCGGCGTTGTGCTAACCGATGACGGATATATCCTTACCAATGCGCACGTGGTTACGTTGGGCGGACTTACTGAAACCGCAAACATTTCCGCCATGCTCTGGGATGGCACGGTGGCCGGTGCTGAGCTCATTGGATTTGATCCTATTTATGACCTTGCCGTCATCAAAATCTCACAATCCAATTTGAAACCCATAGTTTTTGCTGACTCTAAGGCACTAAATGTCGGGCAGAGCGTAGTTGCCATTGGAGCCCCGCTGGGGCTTTCTTCAACAGTGACCCAGGGCATCATCTCGGCACTAAACCGCACGATTCAAGTTGCGAGCTCTGAGGTCAGCGATGACCCAGGCCTACAGTTCTGGACCGGAACTGGCTCGGCACCAATCTCGCTTCAGGTTATTCAAACCGATGCCGCAATCAACCCAGGTAATTCCGGTGGTGCGCTGGTGAATGAACGCGGCGAACTGATAGGCATAAACGTTGCCATTGCAACGGCTGGTTCTGGCACTTCCGGTTCAATCGGAGTGGGTTTTGCGATTCCATCGAACACTGCACTGCGAATCGCGACCGAGATCATCGAAACCGGACAGGCCACCCATGGTCTCCTGGGAGCGCTGGTCAGGGACAACACTGACACCAATGGTGGCTTTTCAACTGGAGCGCTGGTCGAAGACGTAACCGAAGACGGGGCTGCCAACGCAGCCGGGATTCGAGCCGGAGATGTCGTCACGCTGTTTGATGGAGAGCGAGTAGATGGCGCTAGCGATCTAACCGCACTGGTTAGAGCGCAGCCAGCTGGAGCCAACGTTGAGGTAGTTGTCATCAGGAGCGGGGAAAGACTCGTATTTGAAGTAACTCTCGGCAGCGCTGCTGACCTAAACTAGAAAACTATGAGCAATCCCGACCTTGGAACCACTCTCGAACAAGAGCAATTAGAGCAAATTGATCAGGGTGACCACGAGCGCTATTCGCACTACGTCAAGAAAGACAAAATCGTTGAGTCTGCCGTAATGGGCGGGGCTGTGATTGCTCTTTGTGGCAAAGTGTGGGTGCCGAATCGAGACCCGGGCAAGTTTCCGGTGTGCCCTGATTGCCAGAAAATCTACGAGACCCTCAAGGGCGATTAGACAAAATTAGTTGGGATTGCTGGCTCACCATTTGAGAGCCTAAATGCTCCCTCGGCAAGCTCTCCGATGACCAGTCGGTGGTGCTTTCTCGCTGCTACGACGCCCTGTTTTCCAACTGCAGAATCAGAAATCTCACCGTTTTCAATCAGCTTCACCTGCAGCGGGCGTCCAGTTGTGTCAGACCCCACCAATTCAGCCTTGGCAACGCCGGCTTCGATGCTTCTGCTGGCAAACTTCTTCCCGCCGACATTGGTTTTCGCAGTTGATGTTTTTGCGACATCGACCCACTCTTGCCCGTTGAAGTGAGATACGAGTTTGTAGACAAAGCCAACCGTCGGATGCCCGGAACCAACCACCAGTGAAGTGCCGACTCCATATCTGTCCACAGGTGCCGCGGCAAGGGCCGCGATCGTGTACTCGTCAAGGTCGCTGGTGACCACAATTTTGGTTTCCTTGGCTCCCAGCTCGTCGAGCAGCTTTCGAACTTTCTGAGCTGCCGTTGATAGGTCTCCGGAGTCCAGTCGGACTGCGGAGATTTTCCCATCTGTCAGGCGAACGGCCTCCCGAACTGCCTTTTCAACATCGTAGGTATCGACCAGCAAGGTGGTGTCGTGACCCATTGAAGCAAGCTGCGATTGAAAAGCCTCAGATTCAGTGTCGTGCAACAACGTGAATGAATGTGCGCTGGTTCCCATTGTGGGAATTCCCCAGCTGCGGCCAGCCTCCAGGTTGCTGGTGGCGTCAAAGCCAACTATGTAGGCAGCTCTGGCAGCAGCCACTGCAGCATTTTCATTGGCCCTGCGGGCACCCATTTCTGCGAGGTAGCGGTTGCCTGCTGCAAAGCGCATTCTGGCTGCCGCCGATGCCACAGCACTGTCGTAGTTCAGAATCGACAGTATGACCGTTTCCAAAATCACTGCCTCGGCAAATGTGGATTCAACCGTCAACACAGGGGAGCCAGCGAAAAACAGTTCGCCTTCTTGATAACCACTGATGGAGCCAGAAAACTTGAACTCGGAAAGCCATTTGGCAGTTACCTGATCGACGATTTGGTTTTCAAGTAGAAAGTCAATTTCAGCCTGGTCGAACCGAAAGTCCTGGACGACCTCAAGCAGCCTTCCGGTTCCCGCAACCACTCCGTAGCGACGTCCGGGCGGAAGCGATCTCGTGAACACCTCGAACACCGTGGGTCGATCTGCTTTGCCGGAGCGCAGCGCAGCCTGCACCATGGTCAGCTCATAGCGATCGGTTAGTAGGGCGGTTGACACCTTATTAGCCTACCTATGCCAACACTGGAATTGAGCTGCGGGCCTAGACTTGAGGGGTGGATTCAAGACCAATCGGAGTTTTCGACTCAGGCGTAGGTGGCCTGACTGTCGCTAGGGCAATAATCGATCAATTGCCGCACGAGTCGATTCACTATGTCGGTGACACCTTAAATTCACCCTATGGGCCAAAACCCTTGTCCACGGTCCGCAAGCTGGCGCTTGAAGTCATGGACGATCTTGTTGCATCGGGTGTGAAAATGCTGGTGATTGCTTGCAACTCAGCTTCGGCAGCTGTCCTCAGGGATGCCAGAGAGCGCTATACCGAAGGGCTTGGAGTGCCGGTGGTCGAAGTGATTCAGCCGGCCGTTCGTCGAGCTGTTGGCACCAGTGGAAACAAAAAAGTTGGCGTGATTGGCACCAGCGCCACCATCTCATCCAAGGCCTATGACGACGCTTTTGCCGCCGCGGTTGACTTTGAGATTTCGAGTGTGGCTTGTCCGAAATTCGTTGATTTTGTGGAGCGCGGAGTGACCTCCGGCCCCGAGGTGTTAGCTGCAGCCGAGGAGTATTTGGCTCCCATCAAGGATTCTGGGATTGACACTCTGGTGCTTGGCTGCACCCACTACCCGCTGCTGCAGGCAGCAATTGCCTATGTAATGGGGGAGGGCGTGAACCTGGTCTCATCAGCGGATGAGACCGCCAAGGACGTGTTTCGAGTGCTCACCGAGCATGACCTTCTGGCACCCGAGGGACAGAAGGCGAGCTACGAGTTCTATGCGACCGGCAGCTCAGAGGATTTCGGTCGCCTGGCAGCAAGATTTTTAGGTCCCGAAGTAACAAACGTTCACCACTTAGGAAGCAGAGCAAATGACTAGGCAAGACCAGCGCAGCAATCAAGACCTGAGGGAAGTTTGTTTTGAGCGCGGCTACACCCTGCACGCTGAGGGTTCCTGTTTGGTCACGTTTGGGAACACTAAAGTCCTCTGCAACGCATCCTTCACAAAGGGTGTTCCAAGGTTCAAAAAGGATTCCGGTGAAGGCTGGGTCACAGCGGAGTACTCAATGCTTCCCCGAGCAACCCACACTCGTTCCGACAGGGAGAGTGTTAAAGGCAAGATTGGTGGTCGCACTCACGAGATTTCCCGGCTGATCGGTAGATCACTGCGGGCAGTTATTGACGTTAAAGCCCTGGGCGAGAACACCATTGTGTTGGACTGTGACGTCTTGCAGGCGGACGGCGGAACTCGCACCGCTGCCATCACCGGAGCGTTTGTGGCACTGGCGGAGGCCGTGAATTGGGGCAAAGAACACGGACACCTAGCCAAAAGCTCAAGGCCGCTTCTTGACACGGTTTCGGCTGTTTCAGTTGGAATTGTTGATGGCGTTCCAATGACGGACCTTGCCTATGTCGAGGACGTCAGAGCCGACACTGACATGAATGTGGTGGTCACCGGCCGCGGACTCTTCGTCGAGGTTCAGGGAACTGCGGAAGCGGAGCCCTTTGACAGGAACGAGCTGACCTCGCTGCTTGATTTGGCGACAGTTTCGACCGCCGAACTGGCCAAGTTGCAGTTAGAGGCACTTGGCTCAACATTGGAGCTGAGAGCTTGGAGCTGATATTCGCAACGGGCAACGCTCACAAACTTGAAGAAGCAAAGCTGATTCTTGGGTCCGGACTGTCGAGCTTGAAGCTGCTTCCTCATAACTCAGCTGAACCAGTCGAGTCGGGAATCAGTTTTCTAGAAAACGCAATGATCAAGGCCCGCGCGGCATTTGAGGCGACTGGGCTCCCTGCATTCGCGGATGATTCTGGGATAGCTGTCGAAGTAATGGGTGGTGCCCCGGGGATATTTTCAGCGATTTGGAGCGGCGGTCGGGACGATCAGGTAAACCGCAATTTGCTTCTGAGCCAGCTGGTGGACATTCCTGATCAGCACAGGGCCGCCGCGTTCGTTTGCACGGTTGCCCTGGTCGAAGCCGAGGGCGAAACCAGCTTCACCGGGGTTTGGCCAGGGAAGATTGCAACCGAGGCTTCTGGAGATGCCGGCTTTGGGTATGACCCAATCTTTATCCCGGAAGGCTTCGATGTTACGGCGGCAATGCTGCCTGCAGAGATCAAGTCAACCTACTCACACAGAGCAATGGCATTTGGTCAGATGGCAAGTTTTTTGGCAGCTAGATAGCGCCCCCAGCAGGATTCGAACCTGCGCTCCCGCCTCCGGAGGGCGGTGCTCTATCCCCTGAGCTATGGGGGCAAAGGAGTAAGCCAAATCTTACCAGTGCCCGCGCTCAGGCAATTCCTGGCTCATCGGCTTTGCGACCTAGAGCACCAATTGCATTGCGGGTATGATTTAGGTCTACATCAACCCCTGCAAAGTAGCTAACTTTGCGTCTATTCAGGAAAATGCCATGACTCCAGAACAGCTCTCCGGTGCAATTCTGCGCGCCATCGAGTCGCTGATGGCAGCAGGCTCTCTGCCACAACTTGAGCTAACCGGGGATGTAGTGGTTGAAAGACCTAAGAATCGTGATCACGGCGACTGGGCAACGACCGTTGCCATGCAGTTTGGCAAGCAATTTTCAATGTCACCAAGGCAGTTTGCGGAGTTGCTGGTGGTCGAGCTAGGCAAGGTCGAAGCGATCAGCAAAATTGAAATTGCTGGCCCCGGCTTTATCAACATGTTTGTCGCGACCGGTGCCGCAGGTTCACTGGTAAAAACAATCGTTGAATCAGAGGGCAGCTTTGGTCGAAGCACAGTCCTTGAGGGGATCAAGCTAAACCTTGAGTTTGTTTCGGCAAATCCCACCGGCCCGATTCACCTGGGTGGCACCCGCTGGGCTGCGGTGGGAGATTCGCTTGCGCGAGTGTTCGAATTCTGTGGGGCTCAAGTCACCAGGGAGTATTACTTCAATGACCACGGCGCCCAGATTGATCGGTTTGCCAGATCGCTGCTCGCCGCCGCCGCCAATAAGCCAGCTCCTGAAGACGGCTACGCCGGCGAATACATAAACGAGATCGCCGAGCAGGTGCTTGCAGAGACCGCTCAAGACATCCTTGCCCTGCCTGAGGCTGAAGCACAAGAGGCCTTCAGGGCGGCAGGTGTGGAGTTGATGTTCCAGCAAATCCGGGAGTCACTGCACGACTTCGGAGTTGATTTTGATGTCTTTTTCCACGAGAACACCCTCTACGAGTCAGGCGCAGTTGAACGCTCAATCGCGAAGCTGAAGGTTCAGGGACACACATTTGAACAAGACGGTGCCACTTGGTTGCAGTCCACTACCTTCGGTGACGATCGCGACCGTGTGATTATCAAATCCGATGGCACCACCGCCTACATTGCCGGTGATATCGCCTACTACCAGGACAAGCGGGAGCGTGGTTTTGATCGCTGCGTCTACATGCTGGGCGCTGATCACCATGGTTATGTCCAGAGGATGATGGCAATTTGTGCAGCCTTTGGAGACACTCCTGGTCAGGAAATGGAGATTCTGATTGGCCAGCTCGTGAACCTTGTTAGGGCAGGGCAGCCGGTCAAGATGTCGAAACGAGCAGGAACCGTCGTCACCTTGGAAGACCTGGTAGATGCTGTCGGGGTAGACGCTGCCAGATACGCACTGACTAGATCTTCTATTAACTCAAGTTTGGATGTAGACCTTGAGGTCCTGGTTCGAAAGACCAACGACAACCCAGTCTTCTATGTTCAGTACGCCCATGCGCGCACCCGCCAGGTTGCAAAGAATGCCATGTCGCTAGGTGTCGATCGAAGCGAATTCGCTCCAGAAGAATTGGTTCACCCAAGTGAAGAGAACCTAATTGCAACCTTGGCTCAGTTCCCCAAGGTGGTTGAAACTGCAAGTGAGTTCCGCGAGCCACATCGAATTGCGCGCTACCTGGAAGAGCTGGCTGGAAGTTATCACCGTTTCTACGACAACTGCCGAGTCACCCCAATGGGAGACCAAGAAGTTGAAAGTGTCCACAGGACCCGGCTCTGGCTCAATGATGCCTGCACGCAGGTGCTGGCCACCGGCCTAGGTTTGCTTGGCGTCACTGCCCCTGAAAGGATGTAGGTAATGAAGAATCCGCTTACTCCAAAATGGCTGGAAACAGCCAGTGATCTGTCAGCCCTGGATGCACGAATTTGGCCAAGAACAGCTGGGCGCACAGAGCGCGGTGAGATTTCAATTGGCTCGATACCGGCTTCGGAGCTGGTTCGTCAGTTTGGCACTCCGCTATATGTGGTGGACCAGGAAGATTTTGAAGCCAGGCTAATGATGGCAAAGCGTGCTTTTTCAGATGCTGCCTCCAAAATTGGCACCACTGCCAAGACCTACTACGCGTCGAAGGCGCTGCTAACCACTGATGTTGTTAGGTGGGTCGACCAAGCAGATCTTTCGATAGATGTCTCAACTGGCGGGGAGCTGGCAGTTGCGCTTGCAGCCGGAATCGATGGCTCACGCATCGGCATGCACGGTAACAACAAGTCTTTGGTGGAAATCGGGAGAGCCGTTTCGGCAAACGTCGGGGCGATAGTGATCGACTCGGAGCTCGAAATTGAGCGGATTGCGTCAATCGCCGGCGCACAGGACAAGATCCAACCGGTCAGACTCCGCGTAAACACCGGTGTTCACGCCCACACTCACGAGTATCTAGCCACTGCCAGGGAGGATCAAAAGTTTGGCATTGCGCTAGTTGATGTCGAAGAAATGGTCGAGAAGATCCGATCGCACTCCCACCTAAAATTCCTGGGCCTCCACTCTCACATCGGATCCCAGATATTTGTGGTCGATGGCTTCCTGGCTGCGGCCGAACGCTTACTTGATGTTCACGCCAAGCTGTTGATCAACGGCGAAGTTCCAGAGTTGAATCTTGGCGGTGGCTTTGGAATTAGCTACACCCAAGCAGACCGGCCACAGGAGCTCAGCGAGCTAGCAACCAGGATTGCTAACGCTGTTGCTCAAAAGTGTGAAGCCTTGGGTATCCCGGTTCCGAAACTGGCCTTTGAGCCAGGGAGAGTAATCGCAGGCCCCGCGGGCATCACTTTGTACTCCGTGGGAACCATCAAGGATGTCGCTATCAGCGACCAGGGTCCTGCCGCCACCAGAAAATATGTGAGCGTGGATGGCGGAATGAGCGACAACGCTCGACCAGCCCTGTACGAAGCCGAATACAGCGCTCTGATTGCATCCCGAGAATCGAATCACGAGGGTGCCTTGAGTCGCGTGGTGGGTAAGCACTGCGAATCAGGAGACATTGTCGTTAGGCACTGTGTGTTGCCATCGGACATCGCCGTTAATGACCTAATCGCTGTGCCGGCAACCGGCGCGTACTGCTTTTCGCTATCTTCTAACTACAACTTCTTGCCAAGGCCAGCGGTTGTAGCGGTGAAACAGGGGTCTGCCCACCTATTAGTGCGTGCGGAGACCGAACAAGACTTGCTCGGCAGAGATGCCGGCTATGTACCCGGAGAGGTTTAGAGATGCAGAGTGCTTATAGACCAATTAGGGTCGCGCTGCTCGGTGCCGGTTCGGTTGGCTCTCAGGTCGCCCGGCTGCTACTTGAGAACCAAGGTGAGTTGGCCAGCCGAGTTGGTGCAACCTTGGAGCTTTCTGGCATCGCGGTTCGTGACGTAAACGCCGAGCGCGACGCTGACCTTCCGCAAGAGCTGTTCACTGAGGACGCTGAGTCGTTGATTCTTTCCAGTGACATTGTGATCGAACTCATTGGTGGCATTGAGCCAGCCAAGTCATGGATTAAGTTGGCCCTGAATTCCGGTGCTGATGTTGTTACAGCCAACAAGGCGCTGATTGCAGCACACGGTCCAGAGCTTTTTGATCTGGCTGAACAGCTTGGTGCCCAGCTCTACTTCGAAGCCGCGGTAGCTGGAGCAATTCCAATTATTCGACCGCTTCGTGAGTCGCTTGCCGGTGACAAAATCAATCGCGTCATGGGGATTGTCAACGGAACCACAAACTTCATTTTGGATCGGATGGAATCCAGCGGTGCCGAATTTGATGACGCGCTCCAGCTGGCAAAAGAGCTTGGGTATGCCGAAGCTGATCCAACAGCTGATGTTGAAGGCTTCGACGCTCAGAGCAAGGCAGCGATCATCGCTTCGCTAGCTTTCCACTCAGAGGTGTCAGTCGATTCTGTTTACCGCGAAGGAATCACCGGGATCGGGTCAAAGCAAATTGATGCGGCTCGATCAGCAGGCTATGCGGTCAAGCTTTTGGCAATTTGTGAGCGTGCCGAAAAAGATGGCCAGGAAGGTCTCGTTGTGCGCGTGCACCCGACCTTGATCCCACTCGAGCACCCGCTTGCATCGGTCCGTGGGGCTTATAACGCGGTGTTCGTGGAGGCAGAATCTGCCGGACAGCTCATGTTCTACGGTGCAGGAGCCGGTGGCCCTGAAACTGCTTCGGCGGTTTTGGGTGACCTTGTCAGCGCTGCAAAGCGTCACCTAGCCGGTGGCCCGGGTCTAGCTGACTCAACTCATGCTGACCTGACTGTTTTCTCAGTCCAGTCCGTTGTGACCAGATTCCAAATCACGCTCGAGGTCTCGGATGAAACCGGAGTGCTCGCTTCCATCGCCTCAGTCTTTGCGGACAACGGTGTGAGTGTTGAGACGGTGCAGCAGTCTCCTGCGAGGCAGGATGCCGCTGCTGTGCTCACGGTGATGACACACGTCGCCAAGGAGTCTGACCTGGAGCAGGTTGTTTCGGCCCTGCGGGAGAATAAGTCGGTTGTAAACGTAACTTCGGTTATCCGGGTGGAGGGACTCTAATGGCAGCGCCATGGCGCGGAGTAATTCGCGAATATTTTGACAGGCTTCCGTTTAGTGAGGGGGACCCAATTGTGACCCTCGGCGAGGGAGGCACGCCCCTGATTGATGCACCCGCTCTCGCCAAGCTGCTTGATGTTGGATCAGTGCACCTGAAGTTTGAGGGGATGAACCCCACCGGCTCTTTCAAAGATCGTGGAATGACCACGGCGGTTTCGAAGGCGAAAGCGCAAGGTGCGAAGGCAGTAATCGCTGCCTCAACCGGCAACACCTCGGCTGCCGCGGCTGCTTACGCAGTGAAAGCCGGCATGCAGTCGGTTGTTTTGGTGCCCGCGGGAAAAATCTCCTGGGGGAAGCTGTCTCAGGCGGTAGCTCACAAGGCGCAAATTTTGCAGGTCAAGGGAAACTTTGATGACTGCCTCCGCTTGGCTAGAGAGCTAAGTGACAGTTACCCGGTTTTCCTCGTCAACTCTGTGAACCCAGATCGCCTGCAGGGGCAAAAAACCGCTGCGTTCGAGGTAGTTGATGTTCTCGGCGAGGCTCCTGACCTCCATGCAATGCCACTTGGTAACGCCGGCAACATTTCTGCCTATCACCTGGGTTACCGGGAAGAGGTAGCGGACGGCAGAATTAAGAAGCTTCCAAAACTGTTTGGCATCCAGGCTTCCGGCTCGGCGCCGTTTGTGCAGGGGTCTCCGGTGCTAAAGCCCGAGACCATTGCCACCGCAATCAGGATTGGAAACCCAGCTTCATGGGACCTGGCGCAAGAGGCCAAGCGCGATACCGACGGTGGCTTCAATGCGGTCACCGACAAGGAAATTCTTTGGATGCACCGTTTCTTGTCACAGGAGTGCGGTGTTTTTGTTGAACCATCAAGTGCAGCTGGTGCAGCAGGGCTGCATAAGCTAAAGCAGCTCGGCACTCTTCCTCAGGTCAACTCAGTTGTCGTGACCGTTACTGGCCACGGACTAAAGGACCCGGACTGGGCACTGAAGGACGAGCGTGGCCGAGCAATTAAGCCGAAGAAGGTGACGGCAACTGCCGATGCCGTCGCTGGAATTCTAGGACTGGAGCGAGTCAAATGACCCGTGTGAGCGTAAAAATACCTGCAACGACGGCGAACCTTGGTCCCGGTTTTGACACCCTTGGAATGGCGCTCTCCTTTTATGACGAATATGAAGCGGAAGTTGTCGACACCGGTCTGGAAATCACCGTTTCAGGCGAGGGTGAGAAGGACATCGCCAGAGATGAATCAAATCTCATTTACCGATCCCTATCGCTAGTTTTTGAGCGACTTGGCAAGAAGGTCCCGGGACTAAAGATTCACTGCCACAACAACATCCCACACGGTCGAGGCATGGGCTCGTCTGGGGCGGCTGTTGCCGGCGGAGTCATGCTTGCCGCTGGGATTCTCAAGGACGAGCTCGAGCTTAGTGAGCAGCAGTTGCTCGAATTTGCAACAGAGCTCGAAGGACATCCGGACAACGTCGCGCCCGCGCTATTTGGTGGGCTGACCATTGCGTGGGTGGATGACGACCACATTCCTCGCCACAAGAAGTTGACTGTGCATCGCGGAGTGTCTCCATTAGTTTTGGTCCCTCCTCATCAAATGTCGACCAAATTGGCCAGGAGCTTGCAGCCTGAGAGTGTTCCTCACACCGACGCCGTATTCAACGTTTCCAGGTCCGCGCTCTTGGTTGCCGCGCTAACTCAATCTCCGGAGCTGATGCTTGCGGCCACCGAGGACCGCCTTCACCAGAGCTATCGTGCCAGTGCTATGCCGGAGACCTCAGCGCTGATTGAAAGACTTCGTGCCGACGGTCATCCAGCAGCAGTTTCGGGAGCCGGTCCTTCGGTCCTGGTTCTGGAAGATGACCCTGCCAAACGCATGCAAGCAATCGCCATTGCAGCTGAGATGTTTCCAAGTTGGAGCGCATTGACGCTTGCAGTTGACTTCAAAGGTGCTAGTCTTAGTGTTCAGTCAGGATCAGGCAACTAAAAGCCCGCCACTGCATTTTCTCTTCAAGTTTCCAAATAACGGCAGATCGCCGCAAAGAAATGAGTAATAACCAACATGGATGAAATCCAACAGGATAAGCCGGTACGCCGCTCTCGCCGCGTAACCAGCGCAGATGCTTCTGAATCTGCAAGCGCAACAGAAACACCAAAGACTTCAGAAAAGCCAGCGACAAAGGCCGCAGCAAAGACCGAAAAGCCAGCCGCAGATGCTGGAACCGAGGTCAAGAAGCCAGCGCCTAGGCGCCGCACCTCTTCCGCCAAGGCTGCAACAGATGCCGCTGGCGACAAGCCAGCAGCTGATAAGGCTGAGACCAAGACCAAGGGCGAGGGCAACTCCAACGCTGAAGCCAGCACCGATTCAAAGGATTCTCAGAAGCCTGAGCGCAACGGCCAGGAAGACCGCGAAACCCGAAGTGGTGACCGCGAGAACCAGCGTGACCGCGACGACGAGCGCAGGGGTGGCAACCGCAACCGCCGCGGTCGTTACCGTGATCGTGACCGCCGCCGTGGTCCACAGGATGAGGCTGAGCCAGAGATTTCTGAGGACGATGTACTAATCCCAGTGGCCGGCATCTTGGATGTCCTTGACAACTACGCGTTCCTTAGAACCTCCGGCTATTTGCCAGGAAACAACGATGTTTACGTATCGCTTGGTCAGGTCAAGAAGTACGGCATGCGCAAGGGTGACGCCGTTGTAGGTTCGATCAGACAGCCGCGTGAGGGTGACCGTGAGAACCAGCGACAGAAGTTCAACGCTCTTGTCAAGGTCGAGTCCCTAAACGGACAAACCCTGGAAGAGGCAGCCGAGAGAGTTGAATTTGGAAAGCTGACCCCTCTATACCCAGACACCCGTCTGCGTCTTGAGACCGACAGCAAAAAGCTTTCAACCAGAATCATCGACCTGGTAGCACCAATTGGTAAGGGCCAGCGTGGTCTGATTGTGTCGCCTCCAAAGGCCGGAAAGACTCTAGTTCTTCAGGCGATTGCCAACGCCATTGCCACCAATAACCCAGAGGTTCACCTGATGGTTGTTTTGGTTGACGAGCGCCCTGAGGAAGTTACTGACATGCAGCGCACGGTCAACGGTGAAGTTATTGCTTCCACCTTCGACCGTCCAGCAGAGGACCACACAACTGTTGCCGAGCTAGCAATTGAGCGCGCAAAGCGACTTGTTGAAATGGGCCACGATGTTGTAATCCTGCTTGACTCGATCACACGTCTAGGACGCGCTTATAACCTGAGCGCTCCAGCATCCGGCCGAATCCTTTCCGGTGGTGTTGACTCATCAGCACTTTATCCACCAAAGCGATTCTTCGGTGCCGCCAGAAACATTGAACACGGTGGCTCGCTGACCATTTTGGCAACCGCTCTAGTTGAAACCGGATCCAAGATGGATGAGGTTATCTTCGAGGAGTTCAAGGGAACCGGAAACATGGAGCTTCGACTTTCTCGTCAGCTTGCTGACAAGAGAATCTTCCCGGCTGTTGACATCAACGCTTCTGGAACCAGACGCGAAGAGATGCTGATGAGCCCTCAGGAGACCAAGATCATCTGGAAGCTTCGTCGCGCCCTTGCGGGACTTGAGCAGCAGCAGGCTCTTGAGTTGGTTCTAAACCGCTTGAAGGAAACAGCAAGCAACGTTGAGTTCTTGCTGAAGCTGGAGAAGTCAATGCCAGTTCCTTCAGAGACCGACGGAGAATAACTTGATCGATTCGCTTGCAGGCCTAAGGGCCGAGCACGCGAGTTTGCAAGAGCAGCTCAGTGACTCGGCGGTTCACGCTAACCCTGGACTGGCCAAAAAACTAAATCGTCGCTATGCCGAACTCAGCGCAATTATGAGCGCTGATGAGGCTGCGCGCGGTTTGGAAGAGGACTTTGCTGCCGCCAAGGAGCTGGCGAAGGAAGATGCCGCGTTCGCGGAGGAACTTCCGGTTATCGAAGCACAGCTGACCGAAGCAAACGAAAAACTCCGACGCCTCTTGATTCCTCGTGACCCAGATGATGGTCGCGACGTTATTTTGGAGGTCAAGGCTGGTGAGGGCGGCGCTGAGTCAGCACTGTTCGCAGCAGATTTGCTCCGGATGTATTTGCACTACGCCGCCTCTAAGGGCTGGAAGACAGAGGTGCTAGATCGCACCGAGTCGGATTTGGGCGGAATCAAAGACGTTCAGGTGGCCATGAAGTGCTCCTCAACTGACCCTGCCCAAGGGGTTTGGGCCCACATGAAATATGAGGGTGGGGTGCATCGAGTTCAGCGCGTTCCAGTGACTGAGACGCAAGGGCGGATTCACACCTCTGCAGTTGGTGTGCTGGTTTTCCCTGAGGTGGATGAGCCCGAGGAAGTCGAACTTTCGCAAAACGATCTCAGGATCGATGTTTTCCGTTCCTCTGGCCCCGGTGGGCAGTCTGTGAACACAACCGACTCGGCCGTTCGAATCACTCACTTGCCAACCGGAATTGTGGTTTCGATGCAGAACGAAAAGTCGCAGCTGCAAAACCGTGATGCGGCGATGCGAGTTTTGAGGGCGAGAATTCTTGCGGCCAAGCAGGAAGAGCTTGATGCGGAAGCATCGGCTGCTCGTAGATCTCAGGTTCGAACCGTGGACCGTTCTGAGCGCATTCGAACCTACAACTTTCCTGAGAACCGGATTGCAGATCACCGGACCGGCTACAAGTCTTACAACCTAGATCAGGTCATGGATGGTGCTCTAGAGCCAGTGGTTCAATCCTGTATTCAAACCGACGAGGAAGCTCGCCTAGCGGCACTTGGCGCCGAATAATGAAGGCCGAGCAAGTACTTGCAGAAGCCTCCCAAGCCCTCTTGCGAGCAGGCATAGTTTCCCACGCAGCTGAAGCTGAAATACTGCTGAGCCACTGCCTGAAGATCTCCAGGGGAGAGCTGGTTACCAAGCTGGTAATGGGTCAAGATTTGGAAATACCAACCGAGTTTTATGAGCTGCTTGAAAAGCGAGCCACTCGCATCCCGCTGCAGCATCTAATTGGCACCGCTCCATTTCGTTCCATAGATCTCGTAGTTGGGCCAGGGGTGTTTGTCCCGCGCCCTGAGACCGAGCAAGTTACTCAGGTTGCCATTGATTTTCTGTCACTGTTGCCGGGGGAACCAACCGCATTGGACATCGGCACCGGATCCGGAGCAATTGCGATCTCAATTGCCAAAGAGACAAATGCGAAGGTGACGGCGATTGAGCTATCGGAGTCAGCCTCCGGCTATGTGAAGCAAAACATTGAAAACCTGAATGCTCCCGTGACGCTGCTTGTGGGCGACTTTATGGAGCTAGCCGGATCGCTCGGTGTGTTCGATTTGGTAATTTCAAACCCTCCATATATTCCCGACGGCCTGGTTCCTCACGACGTAGAGGTCAAGGATCACGATCCTGCGCTGGCACTTTATGGTGGAGCGGACGGACTTGATGTCATCAGGGACCTAGTTGTGGTCTGCAGGATGCTCGTGAGAGACGGCGGACTCTTGGTGTTGGAGCATGCCGATGGTCAGTCCGACCAGGTCTGTCAATTACTATTGGAGAATAATTGGCGAAGTGTCCAAGTCCATCCGGACCCAACCGGAAGATTGCGCGCAGTTAGCGCAACCAGATAGCAGGAGGCAGCAATGCAGCGGGTTTACGATTGCGCGGTCGATACTGACCTATTGACGGGTTTCCGTCAGGCTAAAGTGGCCCTGCAGCGTCACGAGGTAGTGGTTCTGCCCACCGATACTGTTTACGGAATTGCTGCTGACGCATTCAGCGCCAAAGGCGTGGAGTTGCTTTTGTCCACCAAGGGCAGAGAGCGATCAGTGCCTCCGCCAGTGCTAATTCCTAAGGTTGAGACCCTCTCAGCTCTTGCAACCGATCTTCCGCTGGTTGCTAACCAATTGGCCGCCGCATTTTGGCCAGGAGCGCTAACGATGGTGCTGAAGGCCCAGCCTTCGCTGGATTGGGACCTGGGTGAAACGAGGGGGACCGTGGCCCTTCGGGTTCCAGATCACAAAATTACACTCGCGCTTTTGGAGGACGTCGGTCCACTGGCAGTTTCTAGTGCCAACACAACTGGCAATCCGGCAGCGGTGAATGCCCAGCAAGCACTTGAGTATTTCGGAGACAAGGTTCCGGTCTATCTTGATGGCGGTCCCAGTCCCAAGGGCGAAGCTTCCACAATTCTTGACCTCACTCAGGTTCGTGCCGGTGAGCCAATCAGGGTTTTGAGAAAAGGCGCAATCTCGCTTGAGAGAATTCGCTCGGTAATAGGCGATGTGGAGCTCGAGGTCGAGTAGTGAGGGCATATCTGCTGGTCGCCCTAATCACCGCGGTGATTAGTTACCTGGCAACTTGGGGCGTTAGATTCATCGCCAAAAAATATGACATCCACCCCGCAATCAGAGAGCGGGACGTTCATAAGCAACCGACTCCTCGCATCGGTGGCGTTGCGATATTTATCGCCATCGCCTCCGGAGTCGTAGCCGCCGGTAGCTTCGGTTGGTTCGAGTCGATTTTCAGAGACCCGGGTCCAATCTGGGCAATCCTTGGTGCCGGAGCGCTGATTGTCGTTGTGGGCTTGCTGGATGACCTGATCGAGCTTGACTGGACTGCCAAAATGGGCGGCCAGGTCGCAGCTGCTTGGATTCTTGCTTCCAGCGGTGTTCAGATAGTCTCGCTGCCGATTGGTGGTCTGACGGTCGGAAGCTTTGGAGTTTCACTGGCAATCACTGTGTTTGTGGTGGTGTTGGTCATGAATGCGGTGAATTTCATCGATGGTCTCGATGGTCTGGCTGCTGGAGTGGTCGGCATCGGCACCATGGCCTTCTTCATTTACAGCTACCTGCTGGCTCAGCAAACCTCACCCACAAACTACTTCTCGCTGGCCGGCATGCTTTCAGCCGTTGTGCTCGGGGCGATTGCCGGCTTTTTGCCTCATAATTTCAGCCCCGCAAAAATATTTATGGGTGATTCCGGCGCAATGTTATTGGGGCTAATGATGGCCACCAGTGCCATTGCGGTCACCGGTTCAATCGACCCTGCAACAGTGACCAGAAATGACTTGCTCCCAGCCTTGATTCCACTGGTGCTGCCTGTGATCATCTTGATTCTGCCGCTATTAGACCTGCTGTTGGCAGTGGTGCGTCGAATTAGAAGAGGGCAGTCGCCATTTGCTGCCGACCGAGAACACCTTCATCATCAGCTGCAAGATTTGGGCCACTCGCACCGCGGGGCAGTCTTGGTCTTCTATCACTGGACCGCATTGGTCTCAGTGACGCTGCTGTTGTTTTTCTGGTTAGAGGTCGCGCCAGTTATAGTCATCTTCGGGGCTTGGATGATCCTGGCCCTTATTCACACTTACTGGCCGGTATTTAAGCGCGTATCAAAAGCAAGGGGCAAAATTGTCAGCAAATAGTTCAGATCAATTATTTGTGAAGGCTTTGCGCCTAAGTGCCATTCTGGCACTGGCCATCGCCCTAGTTGGCACCGTTGCCGGTTACTTTGCAGCAGCAGAGGCAGGGATTGTCGCAGCTCTCACTGGGGCTGCTGTCTCGGTGGTATTTGGGTCCATGACCACCCTAAGCATTTGGCTCGGCGGGAAGCTTCCGTTGAACGGCTTCTATGGCCTGGTCCTGGGCGGCTGGCTGCTCAAGATTGTGCTGTTTGCAATCTTGCTGTTTGTGCTGCAGGGGGCGACCAATTTTTCTGGTCCAGTGTTCTTTTTTGCCGTGGTTGCCTCTGTTCTTGGCAACCTGGCAATTGATTCCTGGCTAGTGCTGACCGGAAAAGTACCAACAATCAATAATTAGTTCTTTTTTTATCGTTTGGCGGCCCGAACGGCTCACAAGTCTTATAAACTTCTAGAAATTCCATGATCAACTCGCGGAGATAATTACGCCGCCCGGACCAGGAGAACGAAGCTGTTTAGTGTGTTGAGCCTGTTTGCGGCAGAGGGTGGTGAATTCCATCCTCCGAGCATTTTTGAGTTTTATCCGGAGATAGTAGCCTTCGAGGGCACCCCTTTCGCAATTAACCGAATCATGATGATTCGTTTGATCGTGATGGTTGTCCTGATTGTTTTGTTCTGGCTCTGGACAGCTAAATTCAATAAAGCAGTCAAAACCGGAAACGTGGTCCCTGGCAGATTCCAGTTGCTTGGTGAAATGGCTTTGAACTTTGTGCGCAAGACCATCGCGCACGATCAACTGGGTGAGAAGGATGGCGAGCGCTTCCTTCCACTTTTGACAACAATTTTCTTCATGGTGTTTGGAATGAACATCACCGGAATCATTCCGTTTGCAAACATTGCTGGAACCTCTGTAATTGGTATCCCGCTGGTGCTGGCGGCTGCGGCCTATGTGACGTTTATTTATGCGGGTGTTAGAAAGCACGGAGTCAAGTTCTTCAAGAACTCGCTGTTCCCGTCTGGCGTGCCGGCCCCGTTCTACATTCTGGTTACGCCAATTGAGCTTCTCTCAACCTTCATTCTCCGCCCAGTGACCCTGGCACTTCGTCTTCTGATGAACATGATCGCTGGTCACCTGTTGCTGGTTCTTTGCTTCTCAGCAACTCAATTCTTCTTCTTCCAGGCCGAGGGCCTAATGAGCTTGTTCGGAGCCGGAACATTATTGTTCGGTTTCGCGTTTACTCTCTTTGAGATCCTGGTCGCAGTTTTGCAGGCCTACGTATTTACACTTCTGACCACTGTCTACATCCAGTTGGCATTGGCAGACGAACACTAAACCCCCACGGAAGGAAAAAAAGTGGACGCAGTAAACATCGCCGAACTATCCGGCAACATCGCAGTAGTTGGTTACGGCCTAGCCGCAATCGGCCCAGGAATCGGTGTAGGACTAGTGGTTTCAAAGACCATTGAGTCAATTGCACGTCAGCCAGAACTCGCAGGTCGACTACAGGTCACAATGTGGCTAGGTATCGCCTTCACCGAGGCTCTAGCTCTGATCGGTCTAGCGACCCCATTCATCTTCGCCTAAGAAAGCGACTAAACGATGATTTCCAGAATTCTTGCAGCAACAGCACCAGAGGGTGGCGAAGCGCCAAACCCTCTATTGCCTGCTGACTATGACATTCTCTGGTCATCAGTCGTCTTCGTAGTTCTTTTGGTCTTCTTCTGGTTCAAGGTTCTGCCTGGATTCAAGAAGATGCTCGATGAGCGAGCAAAGGCGATTGAGGGCAGGTTGGCAGAGGCCGAAGCAGCACAGCGTGCTGCCGAGGAGCGAACCAACCAGGTCGAAGCTGAGCAAGCTCAGCTAAGAGCAGAGTCTTCATCCATTCGCGAAGAAGCACGTGCTGAGGGCGCCGCAATTTTGGCGGAGCTCAAGCAGCAGGCATCCAAGGACGCTGAGCGCATGGCCGAGGTAACCAAGTCCACTCTGATTGCAGAGCGCGACTCGGCCGCTAACGCCCTGCAGAACGAGATCGGTGCACTTGCGATCGAGTTGGCCTCACGCATCGTTGGCGAGAAGCTCGCCGACGACAAGGTCGCCAACAAGGTCGTTGACCAGTTCATCGCAGAACTAGAGAGCAAGAAGGCGTAGACAAGTGGCATCTAGCACCAGGCAATCGCGACAGGCAGCCGAGCAATCACTAAACAAGCTCGGCAAGTTGACGCTCACCCATGCCCAGGAGCTATTCGCTGTTTCAAACGCATTGCTATCGAGCTCGCAGCTTCGCGCGGCGCTTTCGGATCCTTCCGCCGGAAGTGCAGGAAAGACCAAATTGGTTGAGGGGATCTTTGGGCAGAAGCTTTCCAAGGAGTCCATCGGCCTGGTCGCCGAGATGTCACAGCTGCGCTGGTCAGCTACCCGAGACATGGCACTTGCTGCCGAGTCGCTTGGGGTAAGAGCTGCTGCCGGTGCCGACAAGGATCTTGACAAGATTCAGGCTGAGCTGTTCGCAGTTCAGCAGGTTGTTGCCTCGGATCCAGAACTGGAGCTCGCGTTCTCTTCAACCCGAGCTACTGCGGAGCAGAAGCAAGAACTGGTCAAGACTGTGATGGGCAAGAAGGTTTCCGAGACAACTCTGTTGCTTGCAACCCAGGCGGTCAACTCCAAGACCTACAAGCGCTTCGCTGAGATTCTTGAGCAGTATGGCCTGTGGATCGCCGAGTTCGCTGGCGAGTCAGTGGCACATGTTCGGGTCGCGAATCCTTTGAGCGCTGACCAGCTAACAAAGCTTGCCAAGGCCCTGTCAAAGAGCTTCGGTAGAGAGCTTCAGCTGAATGTCGAAATCGACAAGGAAATCATCGGTGGATTGCACATCACCGTAAACGGTGAAGTCATCGATGGAACCGTTCAAACAAAACTTCAAACAGCAAGATTGCAACTCGGTTGAGTTGAAAACCACAAATAAGCAGAGGAACCAATGTCAGAGCTAAAGATCAACCCGAATGAGATTCGGGATGCCCTGAAGGACTTCGTTTCGTCCTATGAGCCCAAGGGTGCGGACAAGGCAGAAGTCGGTTACGTAACCGACGCCGCTGACGGCATCGCACACGTTGAGGGCTTGCCTAGTGCAATGGCCAACGAGCTGTTGCGATTCGCTGATGGCACCTTGGGCCTAGCGTTGAACCTAGACGAGCGCGAGATCGGTGTTGTAGTTCTCGGTGAGTTCGCAGGAATTGAAGAGGGCATGGAAGTTCACCGCACCGGTGAGGTTCTGTCTGTACCAGTAGGCGATGGTTTCATGGGTCGCGTGGTTGACCCTCTAGGAAACCCAATCGACGGCATGGGCGAGATCAAGTCAACCGCACGCCGTGCGCTTGAGCTTCAGGCTCCTGGAGTTATGGACCGAAAGAGCGTTCACGAGCCACTGCAGACCGGAATCAAGGCTATTGACGCCATGATCCCAGTTGGGCGTGGACAGCGTCAGCTAATCATCGGTGACCGCCAGACTGGAAAGACCGCGATCGCGATTGACGCGATCATCAACCAGGTCGACAACTGGAAGACCAACGACCCTAACAAGCAGGTTCGTTGTATCTACGTTGCAATCGGTCAGAAGGGTTCGACCATCGCTTCTGTTAGAAGCGCGTTGGAAGAAGCCGGCGCAATGGAGTACACAACCATTGTTGCTTCCCCTGCTTCAGATGCCGCAGGTTTCAAGTACCTAGCCCCGTACACCGGAAGCGCCATTGGCCAGCACTGGATGTACGACGGCAAGCACGTTCTAATTGTTTTTGATGACCTAAGCAAGCAGGCTGAGGCCTACCGTGCTGTGTCATTGCTACTTCGTAGGCCACCAGGTCGCGAGGCTTACCCAGGTGACGTCTTCTACCTACACTCCCGTCTGCTGGAGCGTTGTGCGAAGTTGTCTGACGCCATGGGTGCCGGTTCTATGACTGGGCTACCAATCATCGAGACCAAGGCAAACGACGTGTCTGCATTCATTCCGACCAACGTGATTTCAATCACCGATGGTCAGATCTTCTTGCAGTCCGACTTGTTCAACGCGAACCAGAGACCAGCTATCGACGTTGGTATCTCGGTGTCACGTGTTGGTGGTGCTGCTCAGGTGAAGGGAATTAAGAAGGTTTCTGGAACTTTGAAGCTGGACTTGGCTCAGTACCGCGCTCTAGAGGCTTTTGCGATGTTTGCGTCTGACCTGGATGCTGCTAGCCGCAAGCAGTTGGCTCGTGGTGCGAGGTTGACCGAGCTGTTGAAGCAGCCTCAGTACTCGCCGTATTCGGTTGAGGATCAGACTGTATCGATTTGGGCAGGAACAACCGGGCAGTTGGATGAACTGCCAATCGAGGACATCTTGCGCTTTGAGCAGGAATTCCTGGACTACCTGAGAAGAAACTCGAAGGCACTCACAACCATTGCTGAGACCGAAAAGCTTGAGGACGACACTGTCGCCGAGCTGGAGAAGGCAATCGGACAGTTCAAGAAGATGTTCCAGTTGCACACTGGCGAACCACTAATCGGCTCTGGTGCTGAGAACGTTGAGGCTTTGGCTGACGACGAGATCGACCAAGAGAAGATCGTTCGTCAGAAGCGATAGAGAAGACAAGGTAAGGGTTAGGTTATGGCTGCGCAGCTTCGGGTCTACCGGCAGAAAATTAAGTCTGCCAAGACGACCAAGAAGATTACCCGGGCTATGGAGCTGATCTCGGCATCGAGAATTCAGAAGGCTCAGCAGCGCGTTGCTGCTTCTAACCCATACACAACGGCGGTCACCAAGGCTGTTTCGGCCGTTGCAACCTATTCCGATGTTGACCACCCGTTGACTCGCAAGGTTGAGAACCCAAAGCGCGCTGCGATCGTGGTTTTCACTTCCGACCGTGGTCTGGCTGGTGCCTTTTCCTCTGCTGTCCTAAAAGAGGTTGAGCAGCTGACCAGGCGCTTGCAGGATGAGGGTCAAGAGGTTGTCTACTACCTAGTTGGACGCAAGGCCGTTGCCTACTTCAAGTTCCGTCAACGCGAATCTATCAATCAGTGGACTGGCGGCACCGATGTGCCTTCGCTGGAAACTGCCAGAGAGGTTGCCGAGGAAATCACAGAGATCTTCAACAGAGACCTGGATGCCGGTGGCGTTGACATGATCTACCTTGTTGGCAACCAGTTTGTTTCAATGATGGTTCAGGAGCCAACCACCACCAGGCTGTTGCCGCTTGAAATCGTCGAGGAAGAAACAGCCTCTGAGGACATCTTCCCGCTTTACGAGTTTGAGCCTGAGGTAGACAAGGTGCTTGACACCTTGCTTCCGGTTTATATCGAAAACCGCATCTACAACAAGATGCTTCAGTCTGCTGCCGCCGAGCATGCCGCCCGTCAAAAGGCCATGAAGAGCGCAACCGACAACGCAGACAAACTAATTCTCAACTACACCAGGTTGGCCAACCAGGCTCGCCAGGCAGAAATTACCCAGCAGATTTCGGAGATTGTTGGTGGCGCGGACGCGCTTTCAACAGTGTCCGAGGACTAAGAAAGAGATAGCAAATGGCCGAGAGCAAAAAGACCGCAACGGGTCGCATCGCGCGAGTAAACGGACCGGTAGTAGACATCGAGTTCCCGCACGATTCGATTCCAGGTATCTACAACGCCCTGACCACAGAGATTACCTTTGGCGACCAGAAGAGCACGATCACGCTTGAGGTTGCCCAGCACCTAGGTGATGACCTAGTGCGCGCAATCTCGATGAACCCAACCGACGGACTAGTCCGAGGCGGACAGGTTCATGACTCGGGTGCGCCAATCTCGGTTCCAGTTGGCGATGTCACCAAGGGTAAGGTTTTCAACGTTATCGGTGAGGTCCTAAACGGCGAGCCAGGCGAAAAGATTGAGATCAAGGAGCGCTGGCCAATTCACCGCACTCCACCGGCATTCGACCAGCTTGAGTCAAAGACTCAGATGTTCGAGACCGGCATCAAGGTCATCGACCTTCTAACCCCTTATGTACAGGGTGGAAAGATTGGTCTATTCGGTGGTGCTGGTGTTGGTAAGACCGTTTTGATTCAGGAAATGATTTACCGCGTTGCTGAAAACCACGATGGTGTTTCGGTGTTCGCCGGTGTCGGTGAGCGTACTCGTGAGGGTAACGACCTAATCGAAGAGATGAAGGAAGCCGGCGTTTTGGAGAAGACCGCACTGGTCTTCGGCCAGATGGATGAGCCACCAGGAACTCGTTTGCGCGTTGCGTTGTCAGCTCTAACCATGGCGGAGTACTTCCGCGATGTTCAGGGCCAGGACGTGCTGTTGTTCATTGACAACATCTTCCGTTTCACCCAGGCCGGTGCTGAGGTTTCAACACTTCTTGGCCGCATGCCATCTGCCGTTGGTTACCAGCCAAACTTGGCAGATGAGATGGGTATCCTGCAGGAGCGAATCACCTCAACCCGAGGACACTCAATCACCTCGCTTCAGGCCATCTATGTTCCTGCCGATGACTACACAGACCCAGCTCCGGCGACCACCTTCGCCCACCTGGACGCAACAACAGAGCTAAGCCGTGAGATTGCATCTCGCGGTCTTTACCCTGCTGTTGACCCGCTGTCATCAACCTCACGTATTTTGAACCCTGCCTACATTGGCGAGGATCACTACAACACTGCAATTCGCGTGAAGGCAATTCTGCAGAAGAACAAGGAACTACAGGAAATCATCGCCATCTTGGGTGTCGAGGAGCTTTCTGAAGAGGACAAGATCACTGTTTCTCGTGCACGTCGAATTGAGCAGTTCCTAAGCCAGAACACCTTCATGGCAACCAAGTTCACCGGCGTTCCAGGTTCAACTGTTCCGCTGAAGGACACCATCGAGGGCTTCTCGATGATTGCTAACGGTGACCTAGACCACGTTCCAGAGCAGGCCTTCTACAACTGTGGTGGCATTGACGACGTGATGAAGGCCTACGAGCGTATCCAGAAGGAAATTGGCTAGTGACAAACCTGATTCAGGTGAATGTTGTCGCCGCAGATCGCGAGATCTGGTCGGGCGAGGCTTCCATGGTTGTCGCCAAGACAGCCGAGGGTGAGATTGGTCTGCTTGCAGGTCACGAGCCGATGCTCGCAATTCTTGCACCTGGCCCAATTCGTGTCACTGCTGCCGACGGCTCCAAGGTCGTAGCTGAGACCGAAGACGGTGGCTTCTTGTCCATGGAGCACGACAACGTCACACTAGTTGTGCGGGATGCACACCTAGTCAGCTAAATTGCTTATTCTGCTACCGCCGTCGGAGACCAAACGTCCCGGCGGCGTTGGCGTATCCATAGACAAGGCCTGCATTATTTGGGCGGCACTGGACCCAACCAGGGACATTCTGATCTCTGAGCTGGGGGAGCTCTGCAAGGCCCCAGACCTTGCCGCCAAGGCCCTAAAGCTAGGTAAGAAGAGTCAAGCCGACATTGAGGCGAACCTGGCGCTAATGACCTCGGGGACTATGCCTGCGCTAGAGCGCTACACCGGGGTGGTTTTTGATGCCATTGGTTACGACTCGCTTTCACCCCAGGGGCTAAAACGAGCCGAGCAGCAACTATTCATACAGTCAGCGCTGTTCGGGTTGCTGCCGGCGATGGAGCAGATTCCCTACTATCGCTTCTCGGCTGGAACAAAACTTACTGGAATCAATCTTGCTTCATTGTGGCAGGATGCCCACCAGGCGGTTTGGCCAAGGCTTTCCGGCCCAATCTTGGACATGCGTTCCAAGGCCTACGTGGCTCTGAACCCGATTCCGGAGGACATCGCGTCTTTCTACGTGGATGTCGTGGACAGCGACCAGGGCAGGGCCTTGAATCACTTCAACAAAAAGGCCAAGGGGTCATTTGTTAGAGCGGCGCTGGAAAATGGGCTTGACTCGATTGACGACGTGCCAAGAATTGCCAAGTTAGCTGGGCTCAGCGCGAAAATTCAGTCTGACTCAGTCCAGCTGGCAGTGCCTGCAGGCTACTAGTCCACCATCTCAGAAACTGCTGGCTCTTCTTGGATTCCATCCATAGGCATAATGGTCATCGGTTCAGGCAGTTCAATAAGTCCATCCGGAAGTGAAATGACTGCGTCGAACCAACCCTGATCGTTGAATAGCACGTAGCCGGGAACAAGCCAGTAGTTTCCCTGAGCATCCCAAACTGATAGCATGGTGGCTTCCGAGCTAGTGATGGTCAACCTAACGATTTCCGGCTCTTGACTCTCTGCTGGCACCGGTATTGGCTGATCTTCGGGCTCGACCGGTAAATCCTCAGCAGGGCTGGACTCATTAGCTGCTACTGGCTCTTCGGCAGGAACCGCCCCTTCGGAGCGTGCCAGGCCGTTAGAAACTACTTGCTGGTCGCGATAAAAGGACTCGGGAGGGCTGCCATACCAGCGACCCTCGGAAATTCTGGAGACTGCAACCCTTGGTGAAACAGTGTCGAAGCTGCCGCGGCTAATCAGCTCAAAGTTATATGAGGAGAAGTAGCTCAGGCTGCCGTCAGAGCTCCAGTTGGCGTAGTTTTGCATCCCGGTGTCGATGCCATTTATGACGTAAGGCCAGGAGGCATAGGCACCCCAGTCGTCACGGTAAATAGTTAGTGATGCCGCATCGGCGGTGATGCCAATCTGAGAGCTCATGCTAAGAACAATGTTGGTGAGCTCAGTGGTGGTCGGAATCAATTCGGGTGTTGGTTTTGGTTCCGGGCAACCGGGGGTTGTAGCTTCGCCATCCTCCGAAATTACCTCTTCACAGGCATAGAGCCGATCGTTCCAATTCGAGTAGTACCAGTTTCCGACTCCGCTGTAATAGGTGTTCAAATTGGTGTTGCCATTGGTGATTGAGTAGCTTGGATATTCCGGGGTTGACCACTGATCTTGAACCGGAGATCCTGAGACCTGGAAGATGCTTGCGAGTCTGGCAAGCAGGGAAGTCGGATCTTCTATTAGCTGGCCCTGATAAACCTCACCAGAGCCCCCCAAATCACTTAGTTCATCGCCGGCCACATACTCGTAGCTAATCCAGCCGTGCCAATACATGGCATCAAGCCCCTGGTCAGCGGAAACCTTGCTCTCTTGGCTGGTTGCGCTGGTCTGTCCGGAACCGGTGGACATCGTGAATAGCGGCTGCGGTGACAGCGCACTGGGGAGAGTAAGCGAAACAACCAGTGCAGCAGTTGCCAATGAGGCAGAGCCCAGTGCAAGTCTGGCGGTTTTGAAGCTGAAGCTTGGTTTTGGGTGCCCGGCTGCGGCCTTGGCAACCACAGATTCGTTCAGTGTTGGAAAGCCCTTAGCTGGATCCGCATCGGCGATCCGCTTTTTCAAGTCAAAGTCATCGTTCATATCTTGTATTCCTATCGAGCTAGTCGAAACTTTCATCAGAGAGCAATGTTTTTAATTTTGCTTTTGCGCGACTGAGTCTGATGCCGGCTGCATTTTCCGAAATTTCGAGAGCCAACGAGATTTCTTTGGTCGTGAGGTTCTCGAGAGCCCACAGCGAAATTAGTTCCCGTTCGCTTCTGGTCAGAGCGCTGAATGCTTCGGAAAGTCCAAGGTCGGCCAGAGCAACAGCCTCGGCCGACGGAGCAGCCACCGGCTCCTGGAAGCTGGCCAAAATCCGGGACCTTCCAGATTCCTTGCGATGGTAGTTGGCAACCAGATAGCGGGCTGATTTATAGAGCCATGGCAGTGCAAAGCCCTCAGGAATTTGATTCTTCTTCGCCCAGGCAATTTCAAATAGCTCTGATGCAACCTCTTCGACTGCGCTTTCCGGCAAGCGCCGCGCCAGATAGGCGCTTACCTGCGACAGGTGGGCGCGAAACAGTGCACTGAATTCTTCCGGGGACATTGTTCTCCTCTAATTACATTATGTAGTCACGGGCCGAATTCTTTCACGATGCCTTGAAGCAATTATTCGAATGTGCCCGAACCATGCCTGTTGACTGCATGAGGGCGTAGAGCGTGGTGGATCCGACAAATCGAAATCCAAGTCGCTTGAGCTCTTTACTCATTGCGTCAGATTCGGGGGAGGTGGTGTTCGATGCCTGATTTGTCCCAGGTGGTTGTGGGGGAGCAAAGGACCAGAGCAGGTCAGTGAGATCCAGTTGCTGGTCCAGAATCACATTGGCGTTGTTGATCGCGGCCAGAATCTTTAGTCGGTTGCGGATTATTCCAGGGTCCGCCATCAGGCTTTCAATTTTTTGAGGTCCGTAAGCTGCGATTTTCTGGATGTCAAAGCCGTCAAAGGCAAGCCTGAAGGATTCACGTCGTTTTAGGATGGTGAGCCAACTCAGTCCTGCCTGAAAGCCTTCCAGAGTGATCTTTTCGTAGAGCTCGCGCTGACCCCTTAGTTCTTCGCCCCACTCATTGTCGTGGTAATCCCTGTAGGTCTGATCGTCTGTGACCCAGGGGCAGCGGACAAGATCACTCACAAGCTGAAGCTAATCTGCTCAAAATCAAGTAGCCAGCGCTTGGTTGGGATCCCTTCGCCGCCTGAGTAACCGGTAATTTTCCGGTCGGCTCCCAAGACTCGGTGGCAGCCGATTATCAGAGGAATCGGGTTTGCGCCGACAGCCCCGCCAACTGCTCTGACCGCTTTCGGGTTGCCGATGGTAGCCGCAATCTCTGCGTAGGTGCAGGTCTCGCCGTAGCCCAAGTTGGCAATTTCACGCCAGACCGCAAGCTGAAAATCGGTTCCAACCAGGTCGCTCGGAACAGAAAATTCGCGGAGTTCACCGCTGAAATAGGCGGCAAGCTGATCGGCTGCGTCCAACGCCAGCTTGTGCGCCTTAGGCAAGTCCGAGAACTCGGCTCTGGTTTGCCCGGATGTCAATATATCCAGCTTGACCAAGCCATTTTCTGAAGTGCCGATTGCAATTTTCCCGATTGGAGAGTTCAGAATTTTGAGTGCAGCAAGTTCTGTCATGATTGCATTATCGCGCAATCGGGGCGGTGGCCCCGACTCAGGATAATTCTGTGGACAAACCAAGAAGCCCTAAAGCTTCTTGCCCGCCTCAGTCAGAACCTTGCGCAGGATCTGCTCAATCTCTTCAAAGTCCTTAGGTCCCATTGTCAGAGGAGGTGCAATCTGAACAACCGGGTCACCCCTGTCATCCGCTCTGCAATAAAGGCCTCCATCATAGAGAGCGTTGTTCAAGAAGCCTCTGAGAATTCGCTCAGATTCATCCCTAGTCAGGGTCTGCTTGGTCTTCTTGTCTCGGACCAGCTCAATGGCGAAGAAGTATCCGTCGCCACGCACGTCTCCCACGATCGGAAGATCCTTCAGTTTCTCGAGAGTTTTTCTGAAGATGGGGGAGTTCTTGCGGACATTGTCAACAATTCGCTCACTGTCGTAAATATCGAAGTTCGCCATTGCTACGGCGCAGGCAACAGGGTGAGCCGCAAAGGTGTAACCATGCGCCAGAACTGCGGTTCCCTCGCTGAAGGGTGCAAAGAATTTTTCCTTCACGAATAGCGCGCCTAGCGGAGCTGCTCCAGAAGTAATCGCTTTTGCTGTCACCATCATGTCTGGGTTGATCTCGTATCTTTGAGACCCAAACATCTCTCCGGTTCTTCCAAAGCCAGTGATGGTCTCATCAGCGACCAGGATCACATCGTATTTGTCACAGATCTCGCGAACGCGCTTGAAGTAGCTCTTTGGTGCAGTGAAGCAACCACCGGCATTTTGGATTGGTTCAACAAAGAACGCCGCCACTGTGTCTGGGCCCTCAAACAAAATGGCTTCTTCAACTCGGTTGGCTGCCCAGAGTGCGAAATCATCCTCGGTCTTGAACTCCGAGCCTGCTCGGTACCAGTTGGTGTTTGGCACACGGAAGGTTGATGGAACCAGCGGCTCAAACATCTGCTTGAAGGCTGCGATTCCAGTAATTGAAAGGGCTCCGTGGCTGGTGCCGTGATAGGCGGTCTGTCGGGAAATAACCTTGGTCTTTAGCGGCTTGCCGGTCATTTTGAAATACTGCTTCGCGATTTTCCACGCGGATTCAACGGCCTCTCCACCTCCAGTGGTGAAGAAGATTCGGCTCAGGTCCTTCGGAGCATATGAAATCAACCGCTCTGCCAATTCAACTGCTCGAGGATGCGCGTAGGACCAGAGCGGCATGTAATCAAGCTCCATAGTCTGCTTTGCGGCTGCATCGGCCAGCTCCTGGCGACCGTGCCCAATGTTCACGGTGAACAGCCCAGAAAGCCCATCAATCACCTTGCGACCCTTGCTGTCGTAAAGGTGGTGGCCCTCTGCACGCTCGATGATGGTCATATCGATTGTGTTGTAGGGGCTGTGCCTGGTGAAGTGCATCCACAGGTGCTTCTTCGCACTCGCTTGAAGCTCTTTATCTCCGATTGGCTTGCCGGCTGCCATTGCTTCCATGAGCGGGAACCGGGTTGAGGAATCTGCCTTCTTGGTTGGTGCCTTGATGGACTTCAGTATTCCCTTTAGCGTCTTAGGTCGTTTACCTTCTTGGATTGCCATTTCATATCACTTCTTTACCTTGGTTGGTGGAAAACTCGTCATCGAGTTCCCCAGTTGTAGTGTTGCTTTTCTAGTTTGAGATACACAAAACTTTCAGCCGAAATTACACCAGGCAGCGGCCTAATTTCGTTATTTATTAGAGATAGTAGGTGGTCATCATCCTCGCAGACCGCCTCAACCAAAATGTCAAAGCTGCCAGCGGTCAGAACGACGTAGTCGACCGAAGAGATTCCAGCCAGGTCTTTTGAAAGCTTGGTTGCGTCGCCAGAGCACTTGATTCCGATCATCGCCTGCCGGGAAAAGCCCAGCGAGAGCGGGTCGGTCACGGCAACTATTTGCATGACATTTGACTCGGTTAGTTTTTGAACGCGCTGCCTGACTGCAGCTTCCGACAGGCCAACGGCCTTACCAATTTCCGCGTATGACTTGCGCCCGTCATGCTGAAGTTGCTCGACGATCTTCTTTGATATCTCGTCAAGCTGCGATTGGCGGGTCCGAAGGGTTCTGGACATGTATTGAGTATGGCATCAAAAGAGCCGCGAAACCAACCAATCCGAAGATTTTGACAAAAAAAGTTACGAAATCGGCATAGTTTTGCTTTTTTTCTGTCGGGATGCTGTTTTCATGGCTAGAGTCGAACCGAGTTACTCAAAGAAGAGGAGTCGCAACACGTGACCATTTCGAACCTACAGAACTTCGTTGGCGGTAAGTACCAGGACGCCACCAGTGAAAAAGTCAGCGACGTCATTAACCCTTCAAATGAAGCGGTCTATGCTCACGCTCCAGTTTCGTCCGACAAGGACGTAGACAATGCCTACAAGGCCGCCGCTAAGGCATTTGAGACCTGGGGCCAGACCACTCCCTCAGAGCGACAGCTCGCTCTATTTAGAATTGCGGATGCTCTCGAGGCAAGGGCCGAAGAAGCAGCAGATGTTGAATCAAAGAACACCGGTAAGCCACGTGCAACCCTGGTTGATTATGAAATCGGGCCGTCGGTGGACCAAATTCGCTTCTTCGCAGGTGCCGCAAGAAACCTAGAGGGACGTGCGACAGCTGAGTACCTTGCTGACCACACCTCTTCAATTCGCCGGGAACCGATTGGTGTCATTGGCCAGGTAACCCCTTGGAACTACCCGCTGAACATGGCTGTGTGGAAATTTGCGCCGGCTATTGCTGCTGGAAACACAATTGTGTTGAAGCCATCCGACACCACTCCTGCCTCGACCCTGCTGCTTGCTGAAATCGCAAGCGAGTTCCTGCCTGAGGGTGTCTTTAACGTTGTCACCGGTGACCGTGAAACCGGTCGCGCCATGATTGAAAACCCAATTCCACAGATGGTCTCCATCACTGGTTCGGTCAGGGCTGGCATGGAGGTAGCAAAGAGCGCTGCCAGCGATCTGAAGCGCGTGCACCTAGAGCTTGGAGGCAAGGCGCCAGTTATCGTTTTCGCCGACGCCGACTTCCAAAAAGCAGCCGAGGGAATCGTTGCGGCTGGATTCTTCAATGCCGGCCAAGACTGCACCGCAGCGACCAGATTGCTGGTTCAGGAAAGTGCCTACGATGACTTCATGGCCGCACTCTTGGCTGAGGTAAAAAACAGTGCCAAGGTTGGACAGCCTTCTGACCCAGACGTTCTGTTCGGGCCTTTGAACAATGGTGGTCAGCTAGAGCGCGTCAAGGGCTTTATTGACAGGCTTCCAGATCACGCGACCCTTGAGATCGGTGGCGCACAGCTTTCTGGAAAGGGATATTTCCTTGAGCCAACCGTTCTATCTGGCTTCAAGCAGACCGATGAGCACATCCAGGATGAAATCTTTGGACCAGTCCTTACGGTTCAGAAGTTCACTGACGATGCGCAGGCTCTGAAGTGGGCCAATGACGTCAAGTATGGTTTGGCATCCTCTGTTTGGACCTCAAATCACACCAGGGCAATGCGCTTTGCTAAGTATCTAGATTTCGGTGCAGTGTGGATTAATACCCACATCCCACTAGTTGCCGAAATGCCGCACGGAGGTTTCAAGCACTCTGGTTACGGTAAGGACCTGTCGCACTACGGCTTCGAGGACTACACAAGAATCAAGCACGTGATGCACTACATAGGAGAATAAAAGTAAAAATTAGATTTCATTGACTTGCAAGGGGCAAAGTTGTGCAAAACTTTCCCTTGCCTTCGGTAAACCGGAGACATGTAGGTCTTTGACAGACAAATACCCGCTAGATGCGGAATTTAGGAGAATGCAATGAAGCGAGGACTACCTCAAGACCCAATGCTGGCTCAGCTTGTTCAGATGGCTAGACAGCACCAAATCTCTCGCCGTGCCGCACTTGCCGGCGTTGGTGGAACCGCAGCGGCGCTGACTTTGGCTTCCTGCTCTACCGCAGAAGAGGGCATGGTTGCTGCAACTGACCTGTCGGACAGCGAAAAGGTATTGGTTTGGCACAACTGGGCTGCATACATGGACGAAGACGATGACGGCAACTACCCAACCTTGCTTCGCTTCCAGGAGCAGAGCGGAATCACCGTTGATTACCGCATTGAGATTGACGACAACGACACTTGGTACGCCAAGGTAAAGGACCAGCTAGAGCTTGGCCAGGACATCGGTGCTGATGTTGCCTGCCCAACCACTTGGATGGCATCTCGTCTGCGCAACCTCGGTTACCTTCAGGCTCTAGACAACAACAACATGCCTAACAAGGTTGCAAACTTGGCTCCTGGATACCAGAGCAGCAGCGAAGACCCAGACCGCGTTTATTCAATTCCTTGGCAGGGTGGTTTCGCTGGAATTGGCTACAACAAGAAGGCTTACAAGGAAGCAACCGGCAAGGATGCTCCTAGCTCAATGGCAGACCTTTGGGCTGCTGAGCTAAAGGGTCGAGTTGGACTACTTTCAGAGATGCGCGACACCGTCGGCCTAGTACTTCTAAGCCAGGGAATCGACATCACCTCAGCTGACAGCCTGAACGACGACGCCTTTGACGCAGCCCTTGCTATGATCAAGGAGCAGATCGACAGCGGCCAGATTTACAACGTTCGTGGAAACAGCTACCTAGATGACTTGGCTACCGAGAACATCATTGCTGCTACCGCTTGGTCAGGTGACATCACCGTTATCAACTACGAGCAGGCTACCGACGAAGATCCAGAGCCATTCGGCTTTGTGTTCCCAGACACCGGTGCAACGCTTTGGGCAGACGAGTTCATCGTTCCAATGGGAGCTACCCACAAGCGCAACGTTGAAGAACTGATCAACTACTACTACGACCCAGTAAACGCAGCAGAGCTAGCGCTATGGGTGAACTACATCACTCCAGTAGTGGGAGCCAAGGAAATTGCTGCACAGGAAGATCCAGAGTTGGCGGAAAACCAGCTGATTTTCCCGAACGAGGAAACTCTTGCTAAGAGCTTCGCGTTCCGCAGCCTGACTGGCCAGGAAGAGCAGCGCTACTCGACTGCTTGGCAGAACCTTCTTCTGGGCGCATAGTTAGTGGCAATTGATTTCGTAGCTCGGGGTCAAGACCTCGAACTCAAGGGCATTCGCAAAGAGTTTCCCGGTTTTGTGGCGGTCGATAACCTCGACCTTCACATCCCGGCCGGGGAGTTCTTTGCGCTCTTGGGTCCTTCAGGCTGTGGTAAAACAACAACCCTGAGAATGATCGCGGGCCTTGAGTCACCTACCGCAGGAAAAATCTTGCTTGGTGGCAAAGACGTAACCGACATGAAGCCGCATGAGCGACCTGTGAACACCGTTTTCCAAAACTACGCGCTGTTTCCGCACATGAGTGTGTTGGAGAATGTGGCGTTTGGAATTAGGCGACGCAAGCTTGACGAACCGCTTACCAAGGCCCAGCAAGCCCTTGCAATGGTGGAGCTTGAGCACCTTGCCCAGCGCAAGCCTCAGCAGCTATCCGGTGGTCAACAGCAGCGTGTTGCTCTAGCTAGGGCGCTTGTGAACAGGCCATCGCTACTGCTTCTTGACGAGCCACTTGGAGCCTTGGACCTGAAGCTGCGTAGGCAGATGCAGATCGAGCTGAAGGCCATTCAAATGGAAGTTGGCCTAACCTTCCTGCACGTTACTCACGACCAAGAGGAAGCCATGGACATGGCTGACACGGTCGCTGTTATGAATCAGGGCCACATTGAGCAAATGGGTGCCCCAGAGGCACTCTACGACCGGCCAAAGACTGCTTTCGTGGCGAAGTTCTTGGGTCTGTCCAACATGTTTATTGGCAAGGTGACCGAGTCCAACGCGGAAACCACCAGCATCGACTTCAACGGCAAGAAAATCACTGGGCTTACTAAGCGCAGTGAAAAGACCTCGGGCAAGATTGCCATCGGAGTGAGGCCTGAAAAGACCCACTTCCACGAGACTGAGCCCAAGGCTGACCCGGCTCTAAATATTCTTGGACCCGGTGAAATCACAGACATCCGTTTCACTGGAGTGTCAAACCAGTACCAGATTGACATCCCTGGTGTCGGTGAAATTACAGTGTTTGCTCAAAACGTTGGGCGCTCACCTGTGGTTGAACTCGGTGCCAAGGTGTTTGTTAGCTGGAAGGTTGAGCACAGCTTTGGGCTTGCTGATCTTCCTAACGGGGCAGAAGAAACTGACTAATGGCGTTTGTGGCATTTGGGTCACAGGCCCCAGCTCAGGAGCAAAAGCCGACTAAGACCGGCAGGGTTGCCCTGATTCTGCTTCTTCCGGGGCTGTTCTACCTAGCTCTGTTTTTCATAACCCCTCTAATATCTCTGATCATCACTTCGTTGAAGCAGTCCAGCGCCAGTGGTGTGATTGGTCGATATGACTATGGTTTTGAGCTTGGCAATTATGCCTACGCCGTTTCGCAGTACGCTCCGCAAATTTTTAGGTCTTTTAGCTTCGCACTTTTGGCAACGATCATTGCACTGGCCATCAGCTATCCAATCGCATACTTCATTGGTGTGAAGGCCAGAGACAAGCCGCTGCTGCAGGGCATTTTGCTGACGCTTGTGGTCGCACCATTTTTCATTTCGTTCCTGCTTCGAACCTTTGCCTGGAAGCAGATCTTTTCTAACGACTCGTTCATAGTCAATTTGCTCAAGAACATCGGGGTCTTCGGAGTCGACAGTTATATCATCGGCACAAACTTTGCGGTCGTGTTTGGGTTGGTCTACAACTTCATTCCGTTTATGACCCTACCGATTTATGCAAACCTAGATCGCCTCGACGTTCGTTTGCTGGAGGCCGGTTCAGACCTGTACGCAAGCCCGGCAAAAACCTTCCAGAAGGTGACGCTGCCACTTTCATTGCCGGGAGTTATTTCCGGCACACTGTTGACCTTCATCCCGATTAGCGGCGATTATGTCGTGGCCAGCCGAGACTTCTTGGGTGGACCGGACACCGCCATGATTGGAAACGTGGTCGAGGCCAACTTCCTTAGAATCCAGGACTACCCGACAGCTTCGGCCCTTTCGGTAATGCTGATGGCAACCATCGTGTTGCTGGTCTCCGCCTACGTCAAAAGAAGTGGAACGGAGGACCTACTATGACCAGGTTCTCACTGGGCAAGTACCTATTGCCAACCTATGTCTTCCTGACATTTTTGTTCCTGATGATCCCAATCGGCTACACCTTCGTGTTCTCCTTCAATGATTCGATCAAATCGAACATTATTTGGCGAGGCTTCACGATTGATAACTGGCTCAATGTCTGCGATCAGGCAGATGTTTGCAGCGCTTTTGGTAACTCGATTGTGGTTGCAGTTTCGGCAACACTTGTTTCCACTGTGCTTGGAACCATGATCGCCATTGCGCTTGTGAGGTACCGCTTCAAGTTCCGCAGCGCCACAAACTTGCTCTTGTTCCTGCCACTGGCAACACCTGAGGTTGTAATGGGTGCAGGGCTTGCTGCTCAGTTCCTTGACTTCGGATGGCAGAAGGGTCTTACCACCGTAATCATTGCTCACGTAATGTTCACGCTTAGCTTCGTCGTGGTAACCGTGAAGGCAAGAGTTGCAACCCTTGATCCCGCATTGGAAGAGGCCGGAAGAGACCTCTACGCAAGCCCGATGGTGGTGTTCTGGAAAGTTACCTTCCCGCTGTTGTTACCTGGAATCCTGTCGGCAGCGATGCTGGCATTTGCCTTGAGCTTTGACGACTTCATCATCACTCAATTCAACTCCGGTGCTGTGGATACGTTCCCTAAGTTTGTTTATACGGCAGCAGCCCGAGGTATTCCGCCTGAGGCCAACGTTGTTGGTTCTGCGGTCTTCTTGATTGCGATGACGATTGTTATTGCAGTGCAGGTTCGTGCGAGCATCAAACGAAAGAAGATGCTAACCAGCTAAGCCAGCCGGCTACAAGGTATTGCCTGGAGCAGCGTCGCGACTCAGTTTGCAGCTAGAGCGTTGCCAGCCCATCTGAAATCACGTCAAGCGCATCGTGTAGCAACTCGTCGGTAATTGCCAGCGGTGGCAATAGTCGAATTACGTTTGAGTAGGTTCCAGCATTGAGAACTACAACACCGTTTTGGTGGCAGAACTTCATAAGCGCATCGGTTGCTTTTTGGTTTGGGTTCATGGTTCCAGGCTCTACCAGCTCAAATGCCTGCATGGCTCCGATGCCTCGAATGTCTCCGATTACTGGGAACAGCTTTTGCATCGCGCTCAGGCGCTCTGTGATTATGGCGCCGATTTCCAGCGCTCGATCCATCCACGGGCCAGACTCGAACTGCTCCATCACAGCAACTGCAGCTGCAACAGCGGTAGGGGAGCCACCAAAGGTGCCACCAAGTCCGCCAGCGTGTGGGGAGTCCATGATTTCGGCTCGGCCAACCACGCCCGAAACAGGCATGCCTCCGGCAATTCCCTTGGCCACGGTAATTAGATCCGGCTCAAAACCTTCTTCCCACTGGCAAGCAAACCATTTTCCGGTCCTGGCCATACCGCTTTGAACCTCATCGGCCACCATCACGATGCCGTTGTCGGTGCACCACTTTCGAAGAGTGTTCAAGAAGCCCGGTGCCGGAACAATGAAGCCACCTTCACCCTGAACCGGCTCAATCATCACAGCGGCTAGCTGCGAAGCGCCAACGCGCTTCTCTAGGTAAGTGATGGCTCGCATCGCCGCCTGTTCGCCAGTCATGCCCTCGGGGTCCCTGAATGGGTAGCTCATTGGGGCATGGTGGACTCCGCCAGGCAGAGCTCCAAAACCGGTTGCATAGGGGTGAGCCTTGAAGTTCATTGCCATGGTCAAGTTGGTGCGACCGTGATATGCGTGATCGAACACTGCAATTTCGTGTCGGCCGGTTGCCCTTCTGGCAATCTTCACGGCATTCTCGACTGCCTCGGCGCCGGAAGTGAAGAAGGCTGCCTTTTTCTTGAAGTCTCCCGGAGCATGCTTTGTCAAAAGCTCAGCTGCCCTCACGTATTTTTCGTAGCCTGCGACCGTAAACAGGGTGTGGGTGAGCTTTGAGACCTGCTCTTGCACGGCATCGACCACTCCTTGATTGGTGTGGCCAATGGTGACTACGCCGATGCCGGTTCCAAAATCAATTAGCTGGTTGCCGTCCACGTCCTCGAGAATCGCGTCGTGTGCCCGCTCGATGAACACCGGCAGCATGGTGCCAACACCGGATGAAACTACTTCAGTCCTGCGACTCTGCAGCTCAGCAGACTTAGGTCCTGGGATTGCTGTTTTTAGAATTCGTTTTTGTTCAAGGCTCATAGATGAATTCTAGATTCGAATTGCCATTTTTATCATTCTCAACTCGCAATGCTCATGGAGTTCTAAGCTTTATCAAATGCGCACTGTTTTAGTTCTGGGTTCAACTGGCTCGGTCGGCACTCAGACTATTGAGTTGCTTGAGGCAAATCCTGAAAAATTCAAGCTCGTTGGCGTTTCTGGGAACTCCAACAAAGAGCTCTTAGAGTCACAGCGAACCAAGTTTTCACTCTCGCCTGATCAAGTCGCTCTGGGTCCGGTGGCCGCTGCCGAGCTGGTTGCTACCACAAAGGCTGACGTTGTTGTAAACGGCATCACCGGCTCAGCTGGGCTCAAGGCCACCATGGCCGCGCTTGAAGTCGGCAGTCAATTGGCTCTGGCCAATAAAGAGTCCCTGATTGTTGGCGGAAAGCTGGTTACTGACCTGGCAAAGGCCGGTCAGATCCTGCCGGTTGATTCCGAGCACTCCGCCATCGCACAATGCCTGATGTCTGGCCAAAAAGGCGAGGTGTCCAAGTTGGTGCTGACCGCATCTGGTGGACCTTTTCGAGGCATGTCCCTAGCGGAGCTCGAGTCTGTAACACCGGCGCAAGCGCTCAAGCATCCAACCTGGAGCATGGGCAAGGTGATAACCACAAACTCGGCAACCATGGTCAACAAGGGCCTTGAAGTGATCGAGGCGCATATGCTCTTCGATGTTCCATTTGAGGACATTGCGGTGACCGTGCACCCGCAGTCGATCGTTCACTCGATGGTTGAATTCTTTGACGGTTCGGTAATTGCTCAAGCCTCAATTCCAGACATGAAACTCGCAATCGGTTTTGCATTGGGGCACCCTGATCGCTTGAAAGATGCGACCAAGCCAATTGATTGGTCTCTTTCGCACACATGGCAGTTTGAACCGTTAGACGAAGAGGTATTTCGAGCCGTGAAGTTGGCCAGACAGGTCGGACTTGCCGGAAAGACATTCCCGGCCGTTTACAACGCCGCCAACGAAGAGGCTGTTGAGGCATTCCACGAAAACAAGATCTCGTTTCTAGGGATAACCAGAATCATCGAAGAGGCGTTGCAGCTTCACGAGCCCAACGACCTGAGCCTTGAAGGGGTTTTGAATGCTGAAGCCTGGGCGCGACAAGTAGCGAATTCGCTGATAGCTGAGGCGTGAAAACTTTATAGTCGGTAGCCTTGAGGGGTGATTGACGCGCTGCTTTACATAGCTGGAATTGCGATTGTCCTGGTCGGGATAGCGCTGTCAATCGGGCTACACGAAATCGGACACCTAGTTCCAGCCAAAATCTTTGGGGTTCGCGTTAGTCAATACATGATTGGGTTCGGTCCCACGGTCAAATCCTGGTTCAGAAACGGCACCGAGTATGGACTGAAGGCTATCCCACTTGGTGGTTATATCTTGATGGTTGGCATGTATCCACCAGAGGCCAAGAAGCCCTACCGTGGACCGTTTGCGAACTGGATCAGGGATGCCAGGAGTCAGGTTCGAGTTGGAATCTCTGAGGGCGATGAGAACCGCCAATTCTACAAACTCTCGGCTCCCAAGAAGCTGACCATCATGCTTGGTGGACCATTCATGAACCTAGTTCTCGGCATTGTTTTGATAGTGCTTGCACTCAGCGGCATCGGCACCATGCAGACCACCATGACTGTCAATCAGGTCTACCCGTGTATCGAGGCCAGTGCCGATGGTGCTTGTCCGGCAGGAGTTCCAGAGTCGCCCGCAAGCGTTGCTGGCTTGATTGCAGGAGACAAAGTCACTGCCGTCAATGGCAATGCTGTTATTAGCTGGAGCGAGGCGGTAGCGGAACTTTCAAAGAGCCAAAGTTCGCCCTCAACCTTGACCGTGCTCAGGTCCGGGAGCCTGTTGCAGCTTCCGATTCTTCCAACTTTTATGGAATCGCAGGTCTTCTCCCAATCCGGAGAGGCACTCACTGATGCTGCCGGCTTGCCAGTCACCGAGCTTCGTCCAATCCTTGGGATCCAGCTGCAAGCCGACATGGTGCCGGTTGGAATCGGTGAATCATGGGGTTTCGCGATGGCCGCGACCGGAGCGATGGCTAGTTTCGTGCTGGATCTTCCAAACCAGGTCTATCAGGTCGCCTCCAGCACGTTCGGTTTTGGCGAACGGAATCCAAATGGGGCAGTTTCCATTCTTGGAGTTGGCCAACTGGCGGGGGAGCTCACCGCTGCCGACATTGGACTGGGAGCAAAACTTGCCTCGCTGCTACTGCTGATTGGGTCATTGAACCTAGCACTGTTCGTATTCAACATGATTCCGCTATTGCCGCTTGATGGCGGCCATGTGGCGGGTGCTCTTTATGAGAGCACGAAGCGCAGACTTTCGATGCTATTTTCCAAAAAGGACCCCGGCCCAATTGACAGCGCCAGGGCATTGCCGCTTGCCTACGGGGTTTGGGTGCTGCTTATCTTTACAGGTGCGATACTTATCGTTGCCGATTTGGTTAATCCGATTCGTCTGGGCTAGGAAGTATCTAGCCGTTTTTGCTGTTGAGGCTTTGAGCAAACGAGAGGTTTGAATTGCCAGCTGTAAATCTTGGGCTACCGAGCTCACCCCCGCCAACATTGGCACCTCGAAGAAAAACCCGCCAGATTATGGTGGGCAAGGTTCAGGTGGGAAGCGAAGCACCGGTTTCAGTGCAGTCAATGACCACAACCCAGACCACCGACATCAACGGAACTCTTCAGCAAATCGCTGAGCTGACCGCCACCGGTTGCGACATCGTGAGGGTTGCCGTCCCCACTCAAGAAGATGCCGACGTTCTGCGAATCATTGCCAAGCGCTCTCAGATTCCGGTAATCGCCGACATTCACTTCCAGCCAAGGTATGTGTTTGCTGCAATCGCGGCAGGCTGTGGTGCAGTGCGAGTGAACCCGGGAAACATCAGAAAGTT
>DDBH01000011.1:51962-57039 GCA_002333405.1 Micrococcales bacterium UBA2037
CGAATTGGTGTGAATGCGGGATCTCTTGATCCGAGACTTTTGGAAAAATACGGGAAACCAACGGCCGAGGCCTTGGTTGAGTCCGCCGTCTGGGAAGCAAGTCTTTTCGAGGAGCACGACTTCCACGACTTCAAGATCTCCGTGAAGCACAATGACCCGGTGGTTATGGTCAAGGCTTACGAAATGCTTGCAGAGCGAGGCGATTGGCCGCTGCACCTAGGAGTCACTGAGGCAGGACCAGCCTTCCAGGGAACCATCAAGTCGGCAGTTGCATTCGGCTCGCTTTTGTCAAGGGGAATCGGTGACACAATTCGAGTTTCGCTTTCTGCGCCGCCAGTTGAGGAAGTTAAGGTTGGATTCCAGATTCTGGAAAGCCTGAACCTTCGCCCAAGAAAACTTGAAATTGTTTCCTGTCCAAGCTGTGGAAGGGCTCAGGTTGATGTTTACACCCTGGCCAACGATGTCACAGAGGGCCTTTCGCATCTGACAGTTCCGATTCGAGTGGCTGTTATGGGTTGCGTAGTAAATGGCCCAGGTGAAGCCCGCGAAGCTGATCTTGGTGTTGCCTCTGGCAACGGCAAGGGTCAGATTTTCGTGAAGGGTGAGGTCATCAAGACCGTTCCCGAGAACGAAATCGTGGCAACGCTGATTGAGGAAGCGAACCGAATTGCTGCAGAAATGGACAGTTCACTTGTCGGAACGGCACAGGTTAGCGTCGGCGAGTAGCTAACATTGTGCTCATGCCATATCGCCTGAGCTCATTATTTTTCAAAACCCTCCGCGAGGACCCTTCCGACGCCGAGGTTGAGAGCCATCGCCTGCTAGTTCGCGCAGGGTACATCCGTCGCGCAGCCCCTGGTGTTTTCAGTTGGCTTCCACTTGGGCTTATGGTCAAGAACAAGATTGAGCAGGTAGTGCGCGAGGAAATGGCCACCGCTGGGGCTCAAGAGGTGTTTTTCCCAGCACTGCTGCCAAAGGAGCCCTACGAGGTCACGGGTCGCTGGGATGACTACGGCGACAACATCTTCAGGCTGAAGGACCGCAAGGATGCGGACTATCTGCTGGCGCCAACCCACGAAGAGGTCTTCACTCTGCTGGTGAAGGATCTTTACAATTCCTACAAGGATCTGCCGCTTAGCATCTACCAGATTCAGAACAAGTATCGCGACGAAGCACGCCCCAGAGCAGGTCTTCTTAGAGGGCGCGAGTTCGTGATGAAGGATGCCTACAGCTTCGACATTTCTGACGAGGGGCTAGAGGTTTCATATCAGGCGCAGCGCGATGCATACGAGCGCATTTTCACCAGACTCGGTCTTGAATACGCCATCGTCAGCGCGGATGCCGGTGCTATGGGTGGCTCCAAGTCTGAAGAGTTTCTAAACCCCTCTGAGATCGGAGAGGACACCTTTGTGCGCTCCGCTTCGGGCTTCGCAGCCAATGTTGAGGCAGTTAGATTTGCGCCGCTGGAAGCCGTAGCGCCACCAGCGGAAAAGGCCGAAGTTCACGATTCGCCAAATACCCCAACGATTGCATCACTTGTCGACTTCTCGAATGCCAGCCATCCAAAGTCAAATGGTGCCTGGAGCGCGGCCGACACTCTAAAGAACGTCGTGCTGGCGCTAATTGCTGCCGATGGCACCCGAGAGCTAGTTGTGGTCGGCATTCCCGGCGACCGTGAAGTCGACCAGAAGCGTGCCGAAGCGTTCTTCGGTTGCGATGTGGAGCAGGCCAACGAAGCTGATTTCAAGAAGCACCCGGGCCTAGTCAAGGGCTACATTGGACCGACCAAGGGTGGAGTTCAATTCCTTGGCGAAAAGGCGGAATCTAAGCTTCGCTATCTTTTGGACCCACGAGTGCCCGAGGGCAGTTCCTGGATCACTGGTGCCAACCAAGACCAGAAGCATGTTTGGTTCTTGACCTACGGCAGGGACTTTTCTGCTGATGGAATTGCCGACATTGCTGAAATCAAGGCCGGAGACCCGGCTCCAGATGGCTCGGGGCCACTCGAGTTGGCCAGGGGCATTGAAATTGGTCACGTCTTCCAGCTCGGCAGGAAATACGCCGAGGCTCTAGACCTAAAGGTTTTGGACGAAAACAGCAAGTTGGTGACGGTGACCATGGGTTCCTACGGAATCGGTGTCACCAGGTTGGTGGCCGTAATTGCGGAGGCCTTCCACGACGACAAGGGTCTAACTTGGCCAGATTCTGTTGCTCCGGCCAATCTTCACATCATTGCCGCCGGCAAAGATGAGGCAGCATTCGAGGCCGCCGAGACCCTCACTGTTGAGGCTGAGGAACTTGGTTTGACCGTGATGCTGGACGATCGCCCAAAGCTGAGCCCGGGAGTCAAGTTTGCTGACGCTGAGCTGATTGGTAACCCTTGGATCATCATTTGTGGTCGAGGTGTTCAGGATGGTGAAGTTGAGCTTTGGAACCGAGTGTCAGGTGAGCGTACTCAAGTAAAGATAGAATCAGCTTTAGCCGAGCTAATGGCCAAGCGCTAAGTAAATAAGGAAAAGAGGCGAGTCATGGATATAGATCTACAAGTTCTTCGCCTTTTGGAGCGCGAAAAAGAAATCCCATTTGATGAATTGGTACTGATTATTGAGGCTGCCATTCTGGCTGCTTTTCACAAGCATGTCGGCGAGCAGCCCAAGGGCGCTCGTGCCGAGCTTGATCGCAAAACCGGGCACGTTCGAGTTTTCCAGGCTCTTCTAAACGAAGAAGAAGAGCCAGTTGGCGAAGAAGACGTTACCCCAGAAGGCTTTGGCCGAGTTGCGGCGTATGCGGCGAAGCAGGTTATTGCCCAGCGCATGCGGGAAATTTCTGATGAGGGGCTGCTCGGAGAGTTCAAGGGCAAAGAAGGAGACATTGTTTCCGGTCAGATCCAGCAGGGATCTCGATCGAACATGGTCTACATCAACCTGGGCTCAATTGAAGCGCTAATGCCTCCAGAGGAGCAGGTTCCGGGAGAGCCATACCTGCATGGAAGCAGAATCAGAGTTTACGTAACCAGCGTTCAGAAGGGTCCACGCGGTCCTCAAATCACAGTTTCTAGAACTCACCCCGGCTTGGTTCGAAAGCTGTTTGCTCTGGAGGTTCCAGAGGTGCAGTCGGGTCAGGTTGAAATTGCCTCAGTTGCCAGAGAGGCCGGTCACCGCACCAAAATTGCCGTCATCGCCAAGGAACCAGGCATCAACGCCAAGGGTGCCTGCATCGGTGAGCTTGGTCAGAGAGTCCGAGCCGTTAGTGCTGAATTGAACGAAGAGAAGATCGACGTGGTTGATTTCTCTGAGGATTTAGCAACATTCGTTGCTCATGCGCTCAGCCCAGCCCGGGTGTCCGACAGCTTCGTGCTGGATGCCGCAACCAAGGCAGTGCGGGTGCTGGTGCCCGATTTCCAGCTTTCGCTTGCCATTGGCAAAGAGGGCCAGAATGCGCGCCTTGCAGCGAAATTGACAGGTGCCAAAATCGACATTCAGCCGGACAGCATTTTAGAGGGATAGCAACATTTGCTATCTGGGCATAGAATGGACCCTATTCGGACCTGTGTTGGCTGCCGCCAACGAGATTCGATGCAGAACTTGCTGAGGGTTGTTTCACTCGAAGGCGAGCTTCAAGTTGACCAGCAGCGAAAGTTGCCGGGACGAGGAGCTTGGATTCACGGTAATTGCTCGCAACTGGCTCTGGATCGAAAAGGTCTAGTACGCGCCTTAGGGGATTCCAAGACGGAATCGTTTGAGACATGGCTTAGGAATCAGGCAGAAAATATGGCTGACAAAAAATGAGTAACTCGAAATGAGACCCGCTCAGAACTAAGGCCTTCCCTGTTTGGGTAGGCCCCGAACAGGAGAAAACAAGTGGCGCTTCCACGCGTATACGACATTGCTAAAGAAGTTGGTATTGATACCAAGGTTGCTTTAGCCAAACTAGAAGAACTTGGCGAATACGTCAAAGGTGGTTCTTCAACCATCACCCCACCGGTAGCTGAGAAGCTACGCGCAGCTTTTCCAAAGAAAGAAAAGCCTGCCAAGAAAGAGTCAGAAGCAAAGGCAAAGCCTGCAGCACCAAAGGCCGCTAAGCCAGAGGCGCCTGCCAGCGAAGCACCGGTGGCTCCAAAGCCAGCTGATCCAGAGAAGCCAGCCGCTACTGCCGCTGCAGCGGCGGAGCCAGAGGCAAAGCCTGCCCCAACTCCTTTGACTGGAACTCCAAGGCCAGGCAACAATCCATTTTCGTCTAACCAGGGCATGGGAATTCCACGCCCAATGGCTAGGCCAGGGAACAATCCATTTTCTTCTAACCAGGGCATGGGTCGACCGCGTCCAGGCGGCGCACCACGTCCAGGCGGCGCACCGCGCCCCGGTGGAGCACCTCGTCCAGGCGGCGGAGCACCACGTCCAGGCGGCGGAGCACCACGTCCAGGCGGCGGCGGAGCACCACGTCCAGGCGGCGGCGGAGCACCGGCTTTTGGAGCTCCAGGAGCACAGCGCCCAGGATTTGGTGGCCCAGGTGGTAGACCAGGTCCAGGTGGCCGCGGTGGCCGTGGTGCGGGCACCGCAGGAGCCTTTGGTAAGGGTGGCTCGCGAGGTAAATCTCGTAAGTCCAAGCGGACAAAGCGCGAAGAGTACGAGCAAAGGGAAGCACCGAGCCTTGGTGGCACCATGGTGCCACGCGGTGACGGAACCACGGTCATCCGGGTTCGTCGCGGCTCCTCTATTCAGGACTTTGCCGACAAGATTGGCGCTAACGCAGGTCAGCTAATCACTGTGTTGTTCCACTTGGGTCAGATGGCTACCGCCACTGCCTCGCTGGATGAAGAGACCTTCCAGATTCTGGGCGAGGAGCTTGGCTACAAGCTCGAGGTTGTTTCTCCGGAGGACGAAGAGCGAGAGCTATTCGAAGGCTTTGGGCTTGATATCTCAACCGGCATCGAGGAAGAGGAAGACGGAGACTTGTCTCCAAGGCCTCCAGTTGTCACGGTTATGGGACACGTTGACCACGGTAAGACCAGGTTGCTGGACTCGATCCGTAACGCCAACGTTGTGGCCGGTGAAGCCGGTGGCATCACCCAGCACAT
>DDBH01000011.1:57346-101636 GCA_002333405.1 Micrococcales bacterium UBA2037
GGTGCCTACCAAGTGCACACCACTCATGACAACAAGGATCGTGCGATTACCTTTATCGACACCCCAGGTCACGAGGCCTTCACCGCGATGCGTGCCCGAGGTACTCAGGTAACCGACATTGCAATCTTGGTTGTTGCAGCCGATGACGGCGTCATGCCTCAGACAATTGAGGCACTGAACCACGCGCAAGCTGCGCAGGTGCCGATCGTTGTGGCTGTGAACAAGGTTGATAAAGAAGGTGCGAACCCGTCCAAGATTCGTCAGCAGCTAACCGAATTCGGTTTGGTTGCCGAGGAGTTTGGTGGCGACGTTATGTTTGTTGACGTTTCAGCACTCAAGGGCAATGGAATCGACAAGCTGCTTGATGCCGTGTTACTTACTGCTGATGCCGCGCTAGATCTTCGGGCAAATCCCGACAAGGCTGCCCGCGGTGTTGCAATTGAAGCGAACCTTGACAAGGGTCGCGGATCTGTCGCAACAGTGCTTATTCAGTCTGGAACGCTTTCAGTCGGTGACGCCATTGTTGCCGGAAGTGCCCACGGTCGTGTTCGTGCGATGTTTGACGAAAACGGCGATGCGGTCACCTCGGCGACACCTTCAAGGCCAGTGCAGGTCCTCGGACTTCAGTCTGTGCCAAGAGCTGGTGACACCTTTGTGGTGGCAGACGACGAGCGTCAGGCAAGGCAAATTGCCGAGAAGCGCGAAGCTGCCGACAGAAATGCTCTGCTTGCCAAGACCCGCAAGAAGCTCTCACTTGAGGACTTCACCAAGGCGCTTCAGGATGGAAAGGTTGAGTCACTGAACTTGATCATCAAGGGTGACGTTTCTGGTGCCGTTGAGGCCCTAGAGGACAGCCTGTTGAAGATCGAAGTTGACGATTCCGTTCAGCTACGCATTATTCACCGCGGTGTTGGTGCCATTACTGAGTCTGACGTGAACCTAGCAACAGTTGACTCTGCTGTGATCATTGGATTCAACGTCAGGCCAGATAACAAGGCCAAGGAGCGCGCGGACCGAGAAGGTGTTGACATTCGTCACTACACAGTCATCTACAACGTGCTTGACGACATCGAGAGCTCCCTCAAGGGAATGCTCAAGCCTGAGTACGAAGAGGCTCAGCTGGGAACTGCGGAGGTCCGCGAGGTCTTCAAGTCTTCCAAGTTTGGTCTGATCGCAGGTTCCTATGTCAGAAGCGGACTAATGCGTCGAAACGCAATGGCAAGAGTGCTGCGTAACGGTGAGGTGATTGGCGAAAACCTAAAGGTTGAGTCGCTCAAGCGCTTCAAGGACGACGCGACCGAAGTAAAGGCCGACTACGAGTGTGGTATCGGTCTGGGTGACTTCAACGATGTCAAGGTCGATGACGTAATCGAAACTTACGAGATGGTTGAGAAGCCGAGGACATAATGGTTGATCACGCCAGAGCTCGCCGTTTGGGCGAGCGAATCAAGGTGCTAGCTGCCGAGGCGCTTGCCAAGGTGGTGAAGGACCCGGATCTTGGGTTCGTCACGTTTACCGACGCGAGGGTAACACCTGACTTGATGCAGGCACGGCTTTATTACACGGTGTTTGGTTCCGGTCCCGACAAGGACCGGACCATCCAGATTCTCGAGAAAAACACCGGTCGTCTGCGCGGCGAGATTGGCAAGAAACTAGGCATTCGCCTAACTCCTACCCTGGAGCTGATTCTTGATGAGGTGCCCGAGAACGCGGGTGCTCTCAATGACCTGCTTGCCGAGGCCAAGCGGCGTGATGAGGAATTAGAAAAGCTTGCCAAGACTGCTAAGCCAGCCGGGGAAGCGGACCCTTACATTCACAAGACCCAGGCTGAGTAATGGCTTCTGGCCTGGTTCTCATTGACAAACCTCAGGGCTGGACGTCACATGATGTTGTGGCGAAAATGCGCGGGGTTTTAGGGACCAGAAAAGTCGGTCATGCCGGGACGCTTGACCCCATGGCCACCGGCCTTTTGATTCTCGGTGTTGACTCCGGTACCAGGCTGCTTCAATATCTGCTGGGTAAAGATAAGACCTATCGCGCAACAATTCGTCTTGGTGAAACCACACAGAGTGACGACGCCGATAGCCCTGTCGAGCAAGCAATTGACGCCTCATCGATCAGCACGCTAGAAATGGACCAAGCAATCAATGAGTTGACCGGAGAAATTGAGCAAATTCCCTCCAGTGTTAGCGCCAAAAAAATTGACGGCAAGCGCGCCTACGACCTTGTCCGCGAGGGCAAGGAGGTTCAACTAAAGCCGAAATCTATTACCATCCACAGCTTCGAACGGCTCGGAGAGCCGGTGGTGTCTGGCCAGGCAGTAGAGGTTGAGGTCGAAGTTCGATGTTCCTCGGGCACCTACATCAGGGCGCTAGCCAGAGACATCGGCATCGAACTGAAAGTCGGTGGTCACCTGACGGCGCTGCGCAGAACTGATATTTCAGAATTCAAGGTCAGTGATGCCACAACCATGGAGCAGGAACCGGTGGTGGTGCCGATGATTGAGGCAGCCACGAGCTTGTTTTCCGCGACTGAAATCACAAGTGATCAGGAAACTGATTTGCGCCATGGCAAGCGAATTGTTTTGGAATCAGCAGCATCGAACTTGGCAGCGACTAGGGATGGCGCGCTGATAGCGCTCATTGAGTCGGTAGGTTCTGAATACAAGTCCATGGCAGTGTTTGAGGCTCAAGCATGATTGATCTCTATTTCTTGATCCTTGTTTGGTACGCAGTAGCAGCAGGGCTAGTACTGGTCGGCTTTGGATTGTTTGGCAGGAAGCCAAGTGGATTCTCGGTTGCGCTCGCAGCAGGTGTGGAAGCGGGTCTGTTGGTTCAACTGGTGCTGTCGATTGGCTTGGTTGCTATGGGCGAAACTGCTGCCATCGACACCTGGGAATTCTTTGGTTATTTGGTGGTGGCGCTACTGGTGCCAGTCGCTGGAGTTTTCTGGGCAATTGTTGAGACCACGCGCTGGTCAACTGTGATCATGGGAGCCAGTGTCTTGACGATTGCGGTGATGTTGGTTCGAATGCAACAGATCTGGACCGGCACCAACCCGATAACTGCCTAAGATTGCTCTTGGTGATTTTGTGAAAAAAACGACGGGCGTAGGCAGGCTGCTAGTAGCGGTCTATGGCATCTTCGCAATCTCGGCATCAGCCAGAGCGCTGTATCAGCTGGCCAGAGAGTTTGACCAAGCACCAGTTGCCTATTCTTTGTCGGCGCTCGCGGCGATTGTTTACATCGTTGCCACTATTTCACTTGCCAACCCGGAGCGCTACGGATCGCTTGCACTGATTGCGGTCAGGTTTGAACTGCTGGGGGTATTGGTGGTCGGATTGTTGTCATGGTCGGCCCCGGAATTGTTCAATCACCCGTCGGTCTGGTCCGGCTTTGGTATTGGTTATGGATTTGTTCCGCTGGTGCTGCCGATTCTGGGTTTGATTTGGCTTAGGAGGCAGCGTGTTAAAGCTAACTAATTCGTCACTGCCAGCCGATTTTGCCGACACCGCGGTGGCGATTGGGAAATTTGATGGAGTCCACCTTGGACATCGGCAGCTCCTGCATGAGCTTGTGCACGCATCCGAAGAGGGAGGGGTCGCAGCAGCAGTTCTCACCTTCGACCGACACCCTGATGCCATATTGCGACCAGGATCAGAGCCGGAGCCTCTGATTGGCCCGAACCAAAAGCAGCGACTGCTAGAGCAGGCCGGTGTCGACCTGCTGGTGACACTTCCCTTTGATCAGGCTCTGGCTGCGCTTAGCCCAGAGCAGTTTGTAATGGATTACCTGGTGCCACTTCGGGCAAGGCTTGTGCTGGTGGGTCAGGGATTCAGGTTCGGGCACAAGGGGTCCGGAAACATACACACCCTTCAGGAACTGGGGCCCAGGCTCGGCTTTGTTGCCAGAGAGATTCCTACTGTTGAATTTGGGTCAGTTCGAGTATCAAGCACAGAGATTCGAAGTGCCCTGGCTGCTGGGGATGTCACCCGCGCATCGGTGATGCTTGGTCGCAACCATCAAACCGAAGGCATGGTGGAGCACGGTCGCAAGATTGGTCGGCAAATCGGATTCCCAACTGCGAATCTTGCTCGCAACAGCGAGGGTTTGTTGCCTGCTGACGGTGTCTATGCCGGCTGGCTCTATGCAAATGGAATTCGCTACCCAGCCGCACACTCAGTGGGCACTAACGACTCCATCGAAGCTGTGCCAAGGCTTCTAGAGTCGCACGTGATTGGGCGAGACGACCTGGATCTCTACGACCTGGTTGTCACTTGCGAATATGTCGAGCAGGTCAGGCCCTGGGCAAAATTTGAGTCAATGGATCAGCTGATAGCGCAGATTGCCGCAGATGTTCAGGCCTGTAAAGAAATACTGGGGGAGTAAAGTCGAGCTATGACTTTTGTAGATGCCATAAAGAGTGGGTTCAAGAACTTTGTAAATTTCAAGGGCAAGGCCTCCAGGCGTGAGTTCTGGTACTGGGTGTTGTTCACATTCCTGTTGGCAATTGTGCTTGGGACAATTGAGGGCGTAATTTGGCCATCGCCTGCTCCTTCTGGAGACCCGCTAACCGATATTCAGTCGCTGAGCTCGGACGTGACCCCGCTAACTTCGCTGTCTTCGCTGATCTTGTTGTTGCCAAACCTCTCGATGCTGGCCCGTCGCCTGCACGACGCCGGCTTTAGCGCTAAGTGGTTGTTGATTCAGATCGTGCCGCTTGCCTATGCAATTTTCGCAACCATTGGGGCCGTAGTGCTGATCAACGACTACCCGGCTGGAATTGAGTTCTCCTCTGAGCTTCTGATGTCGCTTATCTTCTTGATACTTCCGATCTTTGCTTTGATCGCGGTGGCGTTCGTGATTTTGCTGGTGATGTCACTGAAGAAATCCAAGAGTTTTTATGACGGCAACAAATATGTTGAGCCAGAACCGCTTGATTCACTAGATGAGGGAACAACCGCCTAGCCAAAACGCAAGTTATTGTCTAGACTTCTTAGGTTGCCGTGTAACGGCCGCGGACTAAGAGAGCTTCAAACACCCTGTTTGTAGCGCCGCGCAGCGGATTGGAAGGATCAGCAATGGCTCTAGACCCAAAGATTAAAACTCAAATTATCGAAGAGTACGCGACAAAGCCAGGGGACACCGGCTCGCCAGAGGTACAGATTGCTGTCATGAGCCGTCGAATCCTTGATCTGACTGAGCACCTAAAGGACCACAAGCACGACCACCACTCCCGTCGTGGACTGCTGCTTCTTGTAGGTCAGCGTCGTCGACTTCTTGGTTACCTGCAGAAGGTTGACATCAACCGCTACCGTCAGTTGATTGAGCGACTTGGCCTAAGACGCTAATTCAAAGTTTTTGATGACCCCCGATCCTAGATCGGGGGTTTTTCATTACTAGGTTTTTTGGGTTTGCCTTGTTAGGCTTATACGTAAGAGGATCAGAAGGCGGATCTTCGGTGGAAGTTTCTGGGTCTAGACCCCAGGCATTTTTACTGACGATCAGCACTTCATCGGGCAAGGCCCGACCTCTAGCACGCACGAAGTCTCACCAAAAAAGTGAGGCGGGCTTTGCGATGCATTAAAAACTAAGGAGGGGCCATGGAAGGCCCAGAGATTAAATTCGCAGAAGCCGTTATTGATAACGGAAAGTACGGAAAGCGCGTTATTCGCTTTGAAACAGGACGCCTAGCCCAGCAAGCCGCTGGTGCCGCAGCCGTCTACATCGACGACGAGACCATGTTGTTCTCGGCAACCACCGCCTCTAAGGCGCCGAAGGATCAGTTCGATTTCTTCCCTTTGACTATTGATGTTGAAGAGCGCATGTATGCAGCCGGAAAGATTCCAGGCTCTTTCTTCCGTCGTGAGGGCAGGCCTTCAACCGCCGCCATTCTGGCATGTCGACTAATTGACCGCCCATTGCGTCCATCGTTCGTCGACGGTCTTCGTAACGAGATCCAGGTTGTTGTGACCGTTATGTCAATCCACCCAGACGAGCTTTACGACGTGGTTGCGATCAACGCAGCTTCTATGTCAACCCAGCTTGCTGGCTTGCCATTCTCTGGCCCAGTTGCCGGAGTTCGTGTTGCGCTGATTGATGGCCAGTGGGTTGCCTTCCCTAAGCACTCCCAGCTAAAGCAGGCTGTTTTCAACATGGTTGTTGCCGGCCGAGTAATTGAGGGCGACGACGTTGCAATCATGATGGTTGAGGCTGAGGCTACTGAAGACAGCTGGGACCTGATCGCTGGTGGCTCTGTTGCTCCTAGCGAAGAGATCGTGTCACAGGGACTTGAGGCTGCAAAGCCATTCATCAAGGCGCTGGTCCGTGCGCAGAATGACGTGGCTAAGCAGGCTGCAAAGCCAACTGCTGACTACCCACTGTTCTTGCCATACACCGACGAGGTCTACGCCGCAGTTGAGAAGGCTGCCGGTCAGGACGTTGCCAAGGTTTACCAGATTGCCGACAAGCAGGAGCGTCAGAATGCTGACGACGAGCTAAAGGCAAAGGTCAAGGAAGAGCTTTCAGCGACCTTGAGCGAAGAGCAGATGGTTCAGTTCTCGGCTGCTTATAAGTCCGTTGCCAAAAAGGCTATGCGTACCCGCGTTCTAAAAGAGGGCGTTCGTATTGACGGCCGTGGCTTGAGTGACATTCGTGTTATCGATTCAGAGGTTGGTGTGATTCCTCGCACCCACGGTTCTGCAATCTTCCAGCGTGGAGAGACCCAAATCTTGGGTGTCACCACCTTGAACATGCTAAAGATGGAGCAGCAGCTAGATGCTTTGACACCAGAGACCTCAAAGCGCTACATGCACCACTACAACTTCCCTCCTTACTCAACCGGTGAGACCGGTCGTGTTGGAACTCCAAAGCGTCGTGAAATTGGTCACGGTGCACTTGCTGAGCGCGCGCTTATGCCTGTGCTGCCAGCCAGGGATGAGTTCCCGTACGCCATCCGCCAGGTGTCAGAGGCACTTAGCTCAAACGGTTCAACCTCAATGGGTTCAGTTTGTGCTTCGACCTTGTCACTACTAAACGCTGGTGTTCCACTAAGGGCTCCGGTTGCAGGTATTGCTATGGGCTTGATTTCAGACACCGTTGACGGCAAGACCCACTACGCAGCCTTGACAGACATTCTTGGAGCAGAAGATGCTCTTGGAGACATGGACTTCAAGGTTGCTGGAACCCGCAACTTCATCACCGCGATTCAGCTTGACACCAAGCTAGATGGAATTCCATCGGCTGAGCTGGCTAAGGCCTTGACTCAGGCGAAGGAAGCGCGACTGTTCATTTTGGACGTTATGGCAGAAGCTATTGACGAGCCAGACGAGCTGTCTCCATTCTCACCTCGCGTGATTGCAGTGAAGATTCCTCTTGACAAGATCGGTGAAGTCATCGGGCCAAAGGGCAAGATGATCAACCAGATCCAGGACGACACCGGAGCTGATATTTCAATCGAAGACGACGGAACTGTCTACATTGGCGCGACCGATGGACCAAGCGCAGATGCAGCCAAGGCTGCAATCAACGCGATTGCCAACCCTCACGTGCCAGAGATTGGCGAGCGTTTCCTTGGAACCGTTGTGAAGCTGGCAACTTTCGGTGCCTTTGTCTCACTTACCCCAGGTAAGGATGGACTACTGCACGTTTCCGAACTGAAGAAGCTATCCGGTGGCAAGCGCGTAGAGAACGTCGAAGACGTTCTGTCGGTTGGCCAGAAGGTGCTTGTTGAAATCACCAAGATCGACGACCGTGGCAAGCTTTCACTTGCCCCAGTGGTCGAGGGTGACGAAGAAGTTTCGGAGTAACTTGAAGCTAGGTCTTTTAGACTCTTGCGATTTCACCGCTGAGGCATCACGGGTTTGTAGAACCGTGTTGCCCAGCGGTGTTCGCATCTTAAGTGAAGAAATTCCGGGCGCTCCTTCGGTTGCGATTGCCGCCTCGGTGGCAGTCGGCTCCAGGGATGAATCAGATGACACCTACGGATCGACGCATTTTCTAGAGCACTTGCTGTTCAAGGGGACCAGTAAGCGCTCTGCCAGAGACATATCGGTGGCTTTTGACTCGGTTGGCGGGTCGTCAAATGCGGCAACTGCCAAGGAATACACCAGCTATTACGCCAGGGTGATGAATTCGGCACTGCCGTTAGCACTGGATGTCATTCTCGACATGTTTGTTGATGCCAAGATCGACGGGGATGACTTCGAATTGGAGCGCACCGTCATTCTCGAGGAACTAGCCATGGGGCAGGATGACCCCGAAGATGTTGCTCATGAGGCTCTAGCCTCCGCCCTGCTGCCAGGACATGAATTGGGCCGGCCAATCGGCGGAACCAAGGAAACTATCCTCGCCACCAAGCGCTCGAGCGTAATTGACTACTACAAAAAACACTACATTCCTGCAAACCTGGTTGTTACAGCAGCCGGCGGCGTTACTCACGAGCAGCTGGTGGAGTTGGTGCAGCAGGAATTGCAAAAATTTGGCTGGCTCGATGAGACCAGCACACCGAACTTGAGGCGAGCACAGGATGAGATAGTGCTCCCGCAAACTCAAAGCTTTACCAGTGTCAACCAGGATTTTGCTCAGGCAAATATTCTGTTGGGCTATCAGAGCATCAAGGGCATGGATCCTGATCGCTACGCGCTTGGTGTTATGAACACGATTTTGGGCGGCGGCATGTCATCCAGGCTCTACCAGGTCATTCGCGAGCAGCGTGGTCTGGCTTACTCGACCTACTCATACCAGCAAGGCTATGCAGACGCCGGTTACTTCGGCCTCTACGCTGGCTGCAACCCCGAGAACTCAGAGCTGGTGGTAACGCTCATGAAAAAAGAGCTTGCTGATATCAGCGACAAGGGTGTCACAAAAGAAGAATTTCATCTGGCGCTGGGGTCACTAACCGGAGGCCTGGCGCTTCGCTATGAGAGTTCGATGGCAAGAATGAATCGGTTGCTGTCGGCTGAAATCGGTAGCGGTGAATATTTGTCAACCAGTGAAATCCTGGGTCGATTCCAAGAGGTCGAAATTGATCAGGTGCAGGCTGTTGCCAGTCGGATCCTGAAGAATAATTCGTCATTGGTAGCCGTTGGCCCTAACTTAGAAACACTTGAACAACTAGCTTGATAGGTTTGAAATCATGATTCATGTTTCAGTAGCCGGTGCCACCGGTCGGATGGGCGCCCTGACCAAGGGCCTTATTGACGCCGACAGTAACCTAAAGCTGCACTCAGCGCTGGACTCTTCCTCCGCGGCCACCGAGATGCTGGGCGCCGATGTGGTGGTGGACTTCACGAATCATGCGGTGTCCCAGGAATTGGTCGAGTTTGCAATAGCCAATGACCTAAAGATTGTGGTTGGAACCTCTGGTTGGTCCGAGCAAAAGCTTGCCAGTTTAAAGAAGCTGCTACTGAAGCATCCCTCAGCTGGGGTTGTAGTTGTGCCAAATTTCTCGATTGGATCGATGTTGGCTCAACAGTTTGCGGCTCAAGCAGCCCAGTATTTTGATTCGATTGAAATTCTTGAGGCTCACCACGAAAATAAGATTGACTCTCCATCGGGCACCGCAATAAGGACCGCCGAAATCATTTCGAAGGCAAGGCAGGGAATGACTCAGCCCCTGATCCCGGGTGTTGGTCAGCCGGCCCGTGGTGAGATTCACTCCGGTGTGCCAATTCATTCACTTCGCCAAAAGGGTATTTCTGCCAAGCAGGAAACAATTTTTGGAACCGCGGGGGAGCAGCTGGTTATCTCCCATGATGTTTCTTCCTACCTGGCTTATTCGCTGGGCATTCTAAGGTCGATTGAGTTTGCTCAGACTGCAACTGGGTTGGTTGTTGGGCTGGAGAACGTGCTCGGTAAATGATCACCAGGGCTTGGGTTGGCTTAATGCTGGCCCTGACACTTTTTTACGTTCTTACACTGTTTGGCCGCGGGGTAATCCTGATCCAAGATCCAAGCCTGATTGCCAAGGCAATGGGCTTGGGAATTCTGGTGTTGCCACTTTTTGCACTCTGGGGTTTGTTTATGGAGGTCAGGTTTGGCCTTAGGTCACAGCAGCTGGCGAAACGGCTAATAACCATGGAGATTCCAGGGCTCGATCTCGAGCTTCGTGCCAGCGGGCGCGCAACCAAAGAGTCGGCAACTAGAGAGCTTGACCGGATCAAGAAGCTGGCCGCGGCAGATTCTGCAAGTTGGACGACCGCGTTTTTACTGGGTGAGGCCTATGCGGCAGCGGGTGATCGCAGAAATGCTAGATCCGCAATCCGCCGAGCAATCCTGCTAGCGGATGATTCCAAGCCGTCTAATAATTAGATACATCTGGCATCCGAGGCACAGGCCAAAGTATGCATTCAAGAACGATGCCAAGAAAATAAATGCGGCGGCCACGCTCACCAGCACTGCACTGAACAGACCACCGACGATCCCCAACAGCGCAAAGCTCAGCCCTACCTGTTGAGCGAACCGAGGCGGCCTTGGGTCCTCTAGTTCCTTTGGAGGCTTCAGGCTGGGTCGGACAAACTTTTTGAAAACCAGGGAGTATGGGTGAGTGCCGGGCGAAGTTATTGACCAGGCAAACAGAATGCCAAGCACGACAACGGTGATGTAGGCAAGGCGCGCTTCCTCCAAGCTAAGCACGAACGCAATTAGCGAAAGCACAGAGGTGATTGCTGCCCCAAATCTCGGGCCTCGCGGGTCAATGTGGCCAGTGGATGTCATAGTGCTCCTAGTTTTGCCAGCTCTGTTTCTATGGTGTTGGTCTTGGGTGTGCCACCGACGCGGTAGCGAATCTCGCCCCTGTGGTTCAGGACGAAGATTGTGGGTGTTTGAGTGATGTTGAAGTGGGCGGCAAGGTCCAACCGGTCAGTGATGTCGGCCTCGATGAACAAGAGCGATCCGTGGCGATGTGCCAACTTCGCCAGTGCCCGTCTAACCGCGGGGCATTGACCGCAGTACTTGGTGGAAAACAACACAAGCGTCGCTTTGGCGCCAAATTCGGTGACTGGATCACCGTTTTTGTGAACCTTGAGTTTTGCAAGATCGACTACTTCGGCGCCTAGAACTCGGTGGCCGCGGCCATGGAACAACTTGTAGACAACGCCAGCTAGCAGGCTCACTGCAACAAGCGCGAGCGTCAAGCCAATTGTCATATCCACCCGCCAAGCGTAAGTCACTTAGAGGCAGTTGAACGGAGTGTTGCGCTTTTTTACTTTTTGCCTGGCATAAGGTTGTCTGGTGACCGAAATTGAATTCCGCAGTGATGTAACTGTTGAGCTAATTAGAGCCAACGCCAAGGACGCGGACGTGCTCTTTGCAGCCAGGGTATCTACCCAGGGTGAGCAAACCCTAGAAAGCGCTATGCAGGCCGACTCTGAGGTTGAAAAGCGCGACAAGGGTTTGATCAACTATCTGATGCGCGATCGTCACGGCTCCCCGTTTGAGCACAACTCCATGACTTTTTATGTTCAGGCACCGATTTTTGTATTCCGGGAGTTCATGCGCCACCGCATCGCCAGTTACAACGAGGAATCTGGCCGCTACCGTGAACTGCGACCAGTTTTTTATGTTCCAGGTCCAGAGCGAAAGCTGATTCAGGTCGGAAAGCCTGGGGCATATGAGTTCGAAGATGGCACGGCAGAGCAAACAGCTTTGGTTGAGCAGGAAACGATGGCTGTCACTCGGGCGGCCTACGACTCATATCAGCGCATGCTGGAAGCGGGCGTTGCCAGAGAGGTAGCTCGTATTGTGCTACCGGTGAATATCTTCTCGAGCATGTATGTGACGATGAATGCTAGGTCTTTGATGAACTTTCTAAGCCTTAGAACAAAGCGCGAGGGAACTCACTTTCCATCATTCCCGCAGCGTGAAATTGAAATGGTGGCCGAGAAAATGGAAGCGCATTTTGCTGAACTGATGCCGCTGAGTTACCAGACATTCAACGAAAACGGCCGAGTAGCCCCTTAGCTTCAGTAGCTTTCGGCGGTAGGCTGTCTAAATGGCCAATCAACACAGCGACATTTTCGGGCAGGTGCTAGTTGCACTAGTTACCCCCATGACCCCAGATGGCGAGGTTGACTGGGAAGCAACTGAGCGCCACATTGACTACGTAATTTCCAACGGCGCCGATGGCGTCGTGGTTACCGGCACCACCGGTGAGACTTCGACGCTCACGGATGCCGAAAAAATTCAGCTGGTCAAGGTTGGAAAGTCGGTTTCTGCTGGACGAGCCAAGATCATCACCGGCGGAGGGTCCAACGAAACTGCCCACGCAATTCAGCTGTATAAGGCAAGTGAAAAGGCCGGCGCTGATGGCGTCATGATCGTCACGCCCTATTACAACAAGCCAACTCAGGCTGGAATCTTGACTCATTTCCGGATGATTGCCGATGCCACCGACCTGCCGGTAATTCTTTATGACATCCCCGCTCGCACCGGGGTTGCAATCGGCTATGACACCTTTCACCGGGCAGCCAAGCACCCAAACATTGTTGCGGTCAAAGATGCCAAGGGTGATTTAGCCCAGGTTTCTAGATTGATGCTGGAAACGGGCTTGATGTATTTCTCGGGAGACGACTCCTACGTGTTGCCGCACCTGTCGGTCGGGGCAACCGGACTAATTGGTGTTACCGCAAACATTGCCCCTCACGCCTATCGGGAAATCGTGGATGCAACAAACGCCAACGACTTCCACGCAGCACTGAAGGTTCACAATGCACTTGAGCCACTTCAGCGTGCGATCATGAATCACGTTCCTGGAACGGTTGCGGCAAAGTACGTGCTGCACGGACTGGGACTAATCAACTCTCCTCGCGTGAGGCTGCCGCTTGTGGGCCCAGAGGACAGCGAAGCTGCAGCCATTGAGGCAGGCATCGATCAGGTCAAGAGCGTTCCCGGCCTAAGTTTCGACAACTTCCGTCCAGACAGAAATGCTGCCGCTGGTGGTGCGCTGCCTAAGGTAGCCGGGACAACCAGATAGTGGAGCTGCAGGCTCCTCCGGCACTAAAGCCGGGCCAGCTAAGAATCATCCCGCTTGGCGGACTGGGTGAAATCGGCCGCAATATGACTGTTTTCGAGCTGGATGAGCAGATCATGATTGTCGACTGCGGCGTTCTGTTTCCAGAAGAGACTCAGCCGGGAGTGGACCTGATTCTGCCGGACTTTAGCTATTTGGAAGACAAGCTCGATCGAATTTCTGGCATGGTGCTAACCCATGGCCATGAAGATCACATTGGCGGAGTGCCTTACCTGTTGCGTCACAAGCAGGATATTCCAATTCTTGGTTCCACTCTGACCCTGGCGTTTTTGGAAGCCAAGCTAAAAGAACACCGAATCACTCCGCTCACCCACACCGTCAAAGAGGGGCAAGTCGAGAAACTTGGCCCATTTGAGCTTGAGTTTGTTGCTGTGAATCACTCGATTCCGGACTCACTGGCGGTCATTATTCGATCAACTGCCGGAACTGTTTTGGCAACCGGTGATTTCAAGATGGATCAACTTCCGTTGGATGGAAGGCTCACAGACCTACGTGCCTTCGCCAAAATTGGCGAGGAGGGGCTGGACCTGTTCATGGTGGACAGCACCAACGCCGATGTGCCGGGCTTCACGCCGCTTGAACGGGACATTGGCCCAGTGATTGAGTCTGTTATTGCAAAGACCCCCGGCAAGGTTGTAGTGGCATCTTTCAGCTCGCACGTGCACCGAGTCCAGCAGGTGATCGATGCTGCGATTGCAAATAATCGCAAGATTGTATTTGTTGGCCGCAGTATGGTTCGAAACATGGCCATTGCTCAGGAGTTGGGCTATCTGACTGTCCCAGATGGGCAGATCGTTGAGCTGAAAAAGGCCGGCAATCTTCCGGACAACAAGGTTGTCTACATGTCGACCGGCAGCCAGGGGGAGCCGATGGCAGTGCTGTCTAGGATCGCTAGGCAGGACCACCAAATAGAGATTGGCGATGGCGATACTGTTTTGTTGGCCAGTTCGCTGATCCCTGGAAATGAAAATGCCGTTTATCGAGTCATCGATGGGCTGACAAAAATTGGCGCAAATGTAGTGCACAAGGCAAATGCCAAGGTTCACGTCTCCGGGCATGCTGCCGCGGGCGAACTGCTTTATTGCTACAACATCTTGAAGCCAAGAAATGTGCTGCCAATTCACGGTGAGTTCCGACACCTGCAGGCCAATGCGGACCTGGCGATAAAGACTGGCGTACCGGTTCAGCGAACCTTGCTGGCTGAAGATGGCGCAGTCATCGACATGGTTGATGGGCTGTGTGAAATTGTGGGCAGAGTGCCATGCGACATGCTCTACGTCGACGGCAAGACGGTAGGAAAAATAACTGAGGACGACCTAAAAGATCGCCGAATTCTTGCTGCTGAGGGGTTCATCTCAATTTTTGTGGTCGTAGACAAGGCAACCGGAAAGATTGTCGAGGGGCCAGAGATCAAGGCTCGGGCATATGCCGAAGATGACCATGTCTTTGACGATATTCTGCCGGAGATTACTAGAGCACTTGGCAGGGCCGCCGACGAGGGCGTTCGCGACAGCTATGCATTCCAGCAAGTTATTCGAAGAACCATCGGGTCATGGGTGGCGAAAGCGCACAGGCGTAAGCCCATGATTATCCCAATTGTTGTTTACTCCTCCCGCCCCGCCTAACCTGCTTTTTAGCAATAGATTGCTAGCTTTTACTCATGGCAGCAAAGACCCCACCGCCACGACGGCCGGCTAGTTCACGCACAGCGCGGAAGCCCAGTCAAACCCGCTCCCCGCAGCGCCCTGCCAGCAAATCTAGGGCGGCTCAGAAGGATTCAGAGTTTGGCAAAAAGGTCGCTTCTGGCTACCTGGCAGTGGCGCATTTCTTTGGCGGAGTGATCAGAGCATTCAGCACGGAGAAGTTGGCAAAAGAAGACCGCCGGGACGGCGCTCCGTTTTTCCTATTGCTGCTCAGCGTCGCCGGTGCTGCGGTGGCATGGTTCTTGGTTGCCGAACCGTGGGCGACAATGCTTCACAGCTACACCTTTGGGATGCTGTTTGGGATGGTGGCATATTCGCTACCGGTAGTTTTCTTTGGCTACGCGCTTTTCCTGTTCCGACACCCGGCCTCGGTTCGTGACAGCTCTCGCTTCGCATTGGGCTTTTGGTTGTTGCTGTCTGTAATCTCTAGCTTTTTCCATGTCTTTTCGGATTTGCCGAAACCCCAGGATGGCATCCCGGCGCTTGCGCAGGCCGGGGGCCTTTTTGGGTGGCTACTCGGTGGCTCACTTGCATCCGTCATCACCGTCTACGGCGCTGTTCCGGTACTGCTGCTAGTCGGAGCCATTTCCTTTCTAATCATGACTGGCACTGCTCCCAACAAGGTGATCGAAAACGCCAAGAAGCTCTACGCCTATTTGTTTGGCATCAAGAAGCAAGAGGTTGATTCAGATGCTTTTGACGCAAAAAAGTCCAATTGGTGGAAGAAGGAGAAAGAGGCCGACCCAGCCTTTGACTCGCCTGTGGTTTCAGGCATCGATGAGTTCGTCGATGCCTCACTGCAGGACACTGAGCCAGCTCTGGTCGGCACTCCGGATCAGCTCGAGAGCGATCTAGAGCCGGAGTTCTTTTCTCAGGAAGAGGGGGTAACCGAACCAATCAACATTCCAGAGGCTACCAAAGCCAAGCGCCCCTACATTCTTCCCTCGCAGTCGCTGCTGGTTCCGGGTTCTCCCCACAAGGTCAAGAGCGAAGTAAACGATCAAATGGTTGCTGCCATCAATGACGTGTTTAAAGAGTTTGACGTTCAGGCCAGGGTTTCTGATTTCCAGCGTGGCCCGACGGTAACCAGGTATGAGGTGGAGCTTGCTCCCGGTGTAAAGGTTGAAGCGGTTACCAGGCTCACTAATAACCTGAGCTACGCCGTAGCCTCGAACGAGGTTCGGATCCTGGCTCCGATCCCAGGCAAGAGTGCAATTGGAATTGAAATTCCAAACACTGACCGGGAAACGGTTTCGCTGGGTGATGTTTTGCGATCCAAGAGCGCGTCCGGGGTCCAGCACCCGCTAACAATCGGTGTCGGAAAGGATGTCGAGGGCGGCTACATGGTTGCCAACCTGGCAAAGATGCCGCACCTGCTAGTAGCCGGTGCCACCGGTGCCGGAAAATCCAGCTTCGTAAACTCCATGATTTGCAGCATTCTGATGAGGTCAACCCCGGCTGAGGTTCGAATGGTGCTGGTTGACCCGAAGCGAGTGGAGCTGTCTGTTTATCAAGGTGTTCCGCACCTGGTAACCCCGATTATTACTAACCCCAAGAAGGCAGCCGAGGCGCTGCAGTGGGTGGTGCGCGAAATGGAGTCTCGCTACGACGACTTAGCCTCGTTTGGTTTCAAGCACATCGATGACTTCAATCGTGCGGTGGTCAATGGCGACGTCAAGGTGCCGGAGGGCTCCAGGCGCGACCTTCAGCCCTATCCGTACCTGCTAGTCGTGGTCGACGAGCTGGCTGATTTGATGATTGTGGCACCCAGAGACGTAGAAGACTCGATTGTTCGAATCACTCAGCTTGCCAGAGCCTCTGGCATTCACCTGGTTCTGGCAACCCAGCGACCATCCGTAGATGTTGTTACTGGATTGATCAAGGCGAATGTGCCTTCAAGGCTTGCCTTTTCCGTTTCCTCCGTAACTGATTCCAGGGTGATCTTGGATCAGCCCGGTGCCGAGAAGCTAGTTGGCCAGGGTGATGCCCTATTTGCACCGATGGGGACCAATAAGCCGGTTCGCGTTCAGGGTGCCTGGGTATCGGAATCGGAACTTCAAAAGGTGGTGGATCACGTCAAGGCCCAGATGGATCCCGACTACCGCTCCGATGTTACTCAGCAGGTAACCAGCAAGGTTATTGACAGCGATATTGGCGATGACCTTGAGGTATTACTTGCTGCCGCGGATCTAATTGTTAGTTCGCAGTTTGGGTCAACTTCCATGCTGCAACGCAAGCTGCGCGTCGGTTTTGCAAAGGCCGGCCGTCTTATGGACCTGCTTGAGTCAAGGGGTGTAGTTGGACCCTCAGAGGGCTCCAAGGCCAGGGACGTGCTGGTGAAAGCTGACGAGTTACCACAACTGATAGCGAAGCTCAGTGGGCAGACAACTGCAGTTGTCGAGGGGGATTCAGGGGTCATTGATGATGCACCAGACGAAGACGCCTGGCAACTAACCGGCAGGAAAGATGAGTTCTAAAGGCTTTTTTTATCAAAACGCGCCCAACCTAATCACCATGGCGCGGATAGCGCTGGTCCCAGTGGTGCTCTGGCTCATCTTGGCTGAGTGGGGTTCGTTCTGGGGCAGGTTTGCAGCTCTTGTGCTGTTGGTGCTTGCCGCGTCCACTGACGGCATTGATGGTGCCATTGCTAGAAGGCGCAACCTGGTAACCAACCTGGGCAAGCTTCTGGATCCAATTGCAGATAAAGCGCTTCTTTCCGGAGCGCTGCTTGCGCTATCGGTGCAGGGTGCTGTGCCTTGGGCGGCCACCGCAATCATCCTGGCCAGAGAGTTGGGAATCACGGTCTACCGTTTGATTGTGGCCAAACGCAACGTGATCGCTGCAACCGGAGGCGGAAAGCTCAAGACCGTGATTCAAATTATCGCCGTTTCACTGGCAATTGCGCCTTTCCAAGCGCTGGGTTCTTGGTATGACCTGTTGACTCAAGCGGTTATTTGGTTCGCCGTGGCTCTGACGCTCTGGAGTGGAATGAGAATTCTGTGGCCGAGCAAATTGTAGCGGCCGCAAAGGCCCAGGGGCTCTGGATCGCGGTCGCCGAGTCGCTCACCGGGGGAGCTCTGTGTCAGCGCCTGGTTCTCGTTCCTGGAGCTTCAGAGGTGCTATTGGGTGCAGTGGTTGCCTATCAGGATCAAATCAAATCCTCGCTTCTAGGAGTCTCCAGATCCCTTATCGCAAATCAGACCGCGGTTGATGCTGAGGTCGCCGCTCAGATGGCCAGCGGGGTTCGCGATAAGTTTGCAGAAGCGCAGGGGCTAGCTACTTCGAAGCTGATTGGTATTGCCACCACCGGGTTAGCCGGACCGGCCACTGTTTCTGGTAAAGAGCCCGGCGAGGTCTTCATCGCACTGTGTTCGCAAGCCGGCACACGCGTTTACCAAGAGCAGTTCACCGGCTCCAGGGAAGAGATTATTGAGGCAACTGTGGCAAGGGCACTTGAGATTCTCGGGGAAGATTTGGGCCTTTGATCTGGTTATCAATCAGGAAACATTCAGTTATTTCAGGTAATTTTGTCTTAGTAAACCGATAGATTGTCGGCCAGGAGGAGACTTGGTACTGCTTAGAGAAGAAATTGGTGACGTTCTACGAAATCACCGATTGAGTCAAGGTCAGACCCTTAGACAGGTCGCGGCCAAGGCGTCAGTTGCGCTCGGTTACCTCTCTGAGGTTGAGCGTGGCCAAAAAGAGGCATCTTCCGAAATTCTGGCTTCAGTCACAGAGGCTCTTGACGTGCCGCTGTCGCAATTGCTGCGCGAGGTTTCCGATCGAGTAGCAACCTCAGAAAGCGTGTTCGGAGACAACACCTTTATTCCAGACACGGTCCCAGACGCTTTTGTCACTGAGGCCGAGATCTACTCTCACTAGCTAATTGAAGCTCAGCCAGTTCCACCAGTTAGCAGCCGAAGAATTTGGCGAGGGTTTCGCGTCGGTAGTTATATCTGATACCAGGCTGACCAGCAAGCAAGACCTAACCCCTGCAGAGCTTTTGGAAGCAGGCGAAGATCCCCGTGAAATCTGGTTCGCGCTCTGCGCCCACCTCGGCGTCCCGAAGGAACGCTGGCATGGCAAACCAAAGACAAAGCAACACGCCGAAAACTAATCATTCGAAATTTTGTTCGAACGCTTATTGTTGCTAACAACTGCAACAAATGTGGAGTTTTCAAGAGCAATCTTTATCGCTTCATAAATGTCTTAGCCGGAGCGTAGATTCTAGGTGAAGAGGGCGCAAAGCGTCAGAAAGAGGTTCTAATGCCAAGTGCATCAGATAGGGAAAAGGCACTAGAGACAGCTCTAGCGCAAATCGACCGACAGTTCGGCAAGGGTTCGGTAATGCGTCTAGGTTCAGACGAGCGAGCTCCAATCGACGTGATTCCAACCGGTTCAATCGCGTTGGACAGCGCACTGGGAGTCGGCGGATTACCTCGAGGCAGAATTGTAGAGATTTACGGGCCAGAATCATCTGGTAAGACCACCATCGCACTGCACGCCATTGCCAGCGCTCAAGCTGCCGGCGGCGTAGCTGCCTTCGTAGATGCCGAGCACGCGCTCGACCCGGTCTATGCTCAGGCACTCGGTGTTGACATCGACGCTCTGCTGGTTAGCCAGCCAGACACCGGTGAACAGGCCCTTGAAATCACCGACATGCTTATCCGCTCCGGCTCAATTGATGTAATTGTCGTTGACTCCGTGGCGGCCCTGGTTCCTCGTGCTGAGCTCGAGGGAGAAATGGGTGATTCTCACATCGGTCTGCAGGCAAGGCTGATGTCACAGGCCCTCCGCAAGCTAACCGGTGCCGTTAGCAACACCAAGACCACTGCAATCTTTATCAACCAGCTGCGTGAAAAAGTTGGCGTGTTCTTCGGTTCGCCGGAGACTACCTCTGGCGGTAAGGCACTTAAGTTCTATGCCTCGGTCCGTCTGGACATTCGCAGGATTGAAACTCTCAAGAATGGCCAAGAGTCAGTCGGCAACAGGGCGCGAGTCAAGGTAGTCAAGAACAAGTTGGCTTCGCCGTTTAGGCAGGCCGAGTTTGACATCATGTTTGGTGAAGGAATCTCCAAGGAAGGAAGCCTGATCGACTTCGGTGTCGAACATGGCATTGTCACTAAGTCAGGAGCTTGGTACACCTTCGAGGGAGACCAGCTAGGGCAGGGTAAGGAAAATTCCAGAACCTACCTCAAGGAAAACCCGGAAATTGCAAACACAATTGAGCAAAAGATCAAGACGAAGCTCGGCATTGGCGTGCCAAGGCCAGTCGCGGATCTACCGCCTGAAGAGTTGAACCAGGAGAGTGAGCCGCCTGCAAAGGCAGCCAACGATGCCTGATAGCCCATCACCTGAGAAGCTGGAAAAGCGAGCCAGAAATGTCTTGCTCTTCCAGCTTTCTCGTAGCATGAAGACCAAACGGCAACTGGCAGATATTCTCAAGAAGCGCGAGATTCCGGACGAGATAGCACTGCCGCTATTGGACAGATTCGAAGAAGTGCAGCTAATTGACGATGCCGTGTTCGCCCATGCCTACGTTCGGTCTCGCCAAGAGCAGGGCAAGTCGGCCCGTTTGATATCCAGAGAGCTTGGCCAAAAGGGTGTTTCCTCGGAAATTATCGACCAGGCGGTTTCGGAGATTAGCCAAGACGATGAGCGCGAAATGGTGCTGAGCTTGGCACGCGCTCGCTGGGAACGAATGGCTGCGCTTGATCGCGACACTAGGTATCGCAGAGTATCCGGATTCTTGATGCGCAAGGGCTTTGCCTCGGGCATGGTTTCGGCCGCACTGCGCGAGGTCAGCGCGAGCGACTAAAATCACAGGTGCCATGAACCTAACTTATGAAGTGCGCACCTTCGGATGCCAGATGAACGTTCACGATTCTGAGCGTATCTCGGGGTTGCTTGAAGATGCTGGCTACACCAAGAGCCCGGACAAGGATTCCGACCTCGTGGTCTTCAACACCTGCGCAGTGCGCGAGAATGCTGACAATAAGCTCTATGGCACCCTCGGAATGCTACTTCCCAAAAAAGAAGCCAACCCCAACCTTCTCATTGCTGTTGGCGGCTGTCTTGCTCAGAAGGATCAGGACACAATTTTGGAGCGCGCGCCGTGGGTTGATGTGGTCTTCGGCACTCACAACATGGGTTCACTGCCAGCGCTGCTCGAGCGCTCCCGTCATAATTCCGAGGCTCAAATAGAGATCCTTGAATCCCTAGAGGTGTTTCCTTCCACGCTTCCTACAAAGCGCGACAGTTCCTTTAGCGGCTGGGTCTCGATCTCTGTTGGTTGTAATAACACCTGCACTTTCTGCATAGTTCCGTCACTGCGAGGCAAAGAGAAAGACCGCAGGCCTGGCGAAATACTCGCTGAGATCGAAGCGCTCGTTGCAGATGGAGCAATCGAGGTTACGCTGCTTGGTCAAAATGTGAACACCTATGGCGTGGAATTTGGAGACCGGGGCGCCTTCGCAAAATTACTCCGGGCCTGCGGCGAGATCAAAGGCTTGGAGCGCGTGCGTTTCACTTCGCCTCACCCGGCGGCCTTTACCGACGACGTGATAGCGGCAATGGCTGAAACCGAGAATGTGATGCCTCAGCTTCACATGCCACTGCAGTCTGGGTCAGACAGCGTCTTGAAGGCGATGAAGCGCAGCTACCGGGCGACCAAATATCTGGGCATTCTGGATCGGGTCCGAGCAGTGATGCCAGAGGCGGCAATCACCACCGACATCATTGTTGGATTTCCTGGTGAAACCGAGCAGGATTTCCAGGACACACTCGACGTTGTTAGAAAATCACGCTTCGTAGCCTCATTTACTTTTCAATACTCGAAGCGACCCGGAACTCCAGCTGCAGAAATGGACGGTCAACTACCCAAGGAGGTAGTTCAGGACAGGTATGAGCGGCTACTCAAGGTGGTCAATGAGGTTTCTTGGGAGGAAAACAAGCGGGTCGTTGGCACCGTGGTGGAGTTGCTGGTTTCCTCCGAGGAGGGCCGCAAAGACTCTGCCACCCATAGATTGACGGGAAGAGCTAAAGACAATCGACTTGTCCACTTTGAAGTCCCAGAAGGCGGCGATGTGCCTCGCCCAGGCGATGCTGTAACAGTGAAAATAACCCGGGCCGCACCATATTTCCTAGTGGCGGATGCGACACCTGGTTCGCTCTACGAAGTTCGCCGAACGGCGGGAGGCGATGCCTACGACCGCAGGCAGTTGGAAAGCTGCGGAGTTCCGGCAGCTGGAGACTCAAAGGTTTCCCTTGGTCTCCCGATTCGAGTTAAAAGTGGGCTTTAGTCTCCTTGCAATAGTTGGGCCTACTGCCTCCGGAAAATCCTCCTTGGCGATTTCGGTGGCTCGAGCTTTACAGGAGCAGGGGATTGCCTCCGAAATTATCAATGCCGACTCCATGCAGCTATACCGCGGCATGGACACAGGCACGGCGAAGCTAACTCACAGTGAGATGCAAGGCGTCACTCACCACCTGCTCGATGTGATTGAGCCCTCTCAGGAGATGACTGCCGTCGAATACAGCAAACTGGCCCAGCAGAAAATCTCAGACCTGACCGCCAGTGGAGTCATGCCGATACTGGTTGGCGGGAGCATGTTTTATGTTGCGGCCGCCCTTGATCGACTGGACTTTGCACCCACCGATCCGAGCATCCGTGCTGAACTGGAAGCACGCGCCCTGGAAATCGGCAAGATATCACTTCATGCAGAGCTTGCCGCACTAGATCCAGTCTCGGCCAAGAACATCCACTCCCAGAATTCTCGAAAGGTGATCAGGGCGCTGGAGGTAATTGCTCTAACTGGTCAGCCGTTCTCATCATCGTTCCCAGAGCCGGAGTATCTGGTGCCTACTTTGACCTTGGGCATCGATGTCGACCGGGAAGCGCTAAAAACTCGGATTGCCAAGCGCGTCAGTGGCATGTGGGAAGGCGGAATCCTGGATGAGGCAGAGCGCCTTGCCACAAGCCATTCTGAGCTCTCGAAGACCGCTAAGGCGGCAATCGGTTATAACCAGGCATTTGGCCAGCTTGCAGGCGACTGTGAGGCCAGTGAAGCGATAGCTGAAACAATTCAGCTCACTAATCGCTATGCCCGTCGGCAAATGTCATGGTTTAGAAGAGATAAGCGGACAGTTTGGCTGCAAGATGATGGTAATTTGCTCGATGCTGCTCTGCAGCGAATTAGGCTGGAGCAATGATCGACTTCACAAAGGGCCAGGGCACGGGCAACGACTTTATTTTGATTTTGGACCGCGTCGGGCAGCTGGACCTGAGCGCCGAGCAGGTGGCAAAAATGTGCGACCGGAATTTCGGCATTGGCGCAGATGGCTTGATTATCGTGAAGCCGACCGCCAAGGATGCTGAAGTTTCCCATCTCCTGGATCAGGAGCCGGAAGCGGTGTGGTTCATGGACTATCGCAACTCCGATGGCTCCAAGGCGGAAATGTGCGGCAATGGAATCAGGGTGTTTGCGCGCTATCTATTGGAAAATCAGCTGGCAACTTTGACTGATGGCAGCACTCTGCCAGTAGCCACTAGGAGTGGGATCAGGGACGTGACGGCCACCGTGAACGGGTTTGCGGTTGACCTGGGGCCGTTCACCATTGGGGATGACCAAACTCTGGTTACCGCCAGGGGGTTAGCAGTTTCTAGGCCGGGGCTAGCGGTAAACGTTGGAAACCCACATGTGGTGGTAGCTCTGGCAGACCTAGATGAGCTTGAGAACCTGGAGCTGACCAGAATGCCAGCGCTTGATCCGGAGCCTGAGGCAGGAGCCAATGTCGAGTTTGTAGTCCTAGATGAGCCCCTTATCTCTCAGGGGGTGGCCGGCCTTACGGTTCGAATTAGAGAGCGTGGATCCGGAGAGACTTTGAGTTGCGGAACTGGAATAGCAGCCTCTGCAGTTGCGATTCGGCACTGGGCCGGTGGCACACAGAATCACTGGAAAGTGAAGGTTCGAGGCGGCGAGGTTGGTGTTCGGATTTTTACAACCGAAGAGGGCGAGCACGTCGGCATCAGTGGCCCGGCCGAACTTACCTACTCTGGCTCGTGGCAGGTCTAAAGCCCCGAATTACCCGGAAGGTCTTCTGATTGTCGTGGCGGCTTACCTCTAGATCTTGAAACTCCTGAGCAAGCCATTTTTGAAATGAGTCGGCCCCCAAGTGCTTCTGCACAACCAGGTATGCCTCACCGCCGGCAGCGAGTTTTGGTAGGTAGGTTTTCATCAATTCGTGCAGTACCTTTTTCCCGACTCGAATCGGCGGGTTAGACCAGATTCCGGTGAATTCGGTGTCACTCGGGATTTGATTCGCCAGTACTGCCCGAATATTTTTGAGGCCCAATTTTTTGGCATTTTTGGAAGTGGTTGCAAGACTTCGTTCATTCACATCCAGCGCCCACACCGTTGTGTCAGGGCGCAGCGCAGCAATCGAGACCGCTATCGGACCCCAGCCACAGCCCAAGTCCAGCACGTTTCCAGAGCTTGGGAACTTCTCGGAGTGCGACAAGAGAACATTGGTTCCGGTATCCAGGGCGGTAGAGCTGAAGGTGCCGCTGGTTGCGCTGAGTTGAAATAGTTGCCCGGCAACCTCAAACTCAACCGCAGTTTCCTTGCTGTTGGTTGCGGGTTCCGCGCTGAAATAGTGCTCCTGGGCCATGGCTCAAACCTAATACAGGCCTAGGCTTATATCTCTATGGAACCCGAATCAACAATCGATCGAATTCTCAGGCGAGGGGCACTGGCCCCTGAGTCGGAATTCGACGGCGATCAGCTCGAACTAGAAGAGCGCGCATCGCTACGGCGAGTGCCGGGGCTTTCTACCGAACTTGAAGACATCAGCGAAGTTGAGTACCGACAACTGCGGTTGGAGAAGGTTGTTCTGATCGGAGTTTGGGGCAGTGGCACTGTGACCGACGCCGAGAACTCACTTCGAGAACTGGCAGCGCTAGCCGAAACCGCTGGTGCCCAGGTGCTAGACGGACTGCTGCAGAGGCGAGCTAAGCCAGATCCGGCAACATACTTTGGTAAAGGCAAGGCTGAAGAGTTGCGAGTTCTGGTTAGCTCGCTAGGGGCCGACACCGTTATTGCTGATGATGAATTAGCTCCTTCTCAGCGCCGCGCGCTCGAGGACGCGGTCAAGGTCAAGGTCATTGATCGCACGGCAATCATTTTGGATATTTTCGCTCAGCACGCCAAGAGCAAAGAGGGTAAGGCGCAGGTTGAGTTGGCGCAGCTTGAATACCTACTGCCCAGACTCCGTGGTTGGGGTGAATCGATGTCCAGGCAGGCTGGTGGCCAGGCGGCCGGTGGTGTTGGAATCGGTTCTCGTGGGCCCGGTGAAACCAAGATTGAGTTGGACCGCCGAAGAATCAACACCAAGATGGCCAAGTTGCGACGAGATATATCGGCGATGAAAAGCGCACGCGACACTAAGCGCTCAAAGCGTGAGAAGACTCAGGTGCCGCAGGTGGCAATTGCTGGCTACACCAACGCCGGCAAGTCCTCGCTCCTAAATAGGCTTACCAAAGCCGGCGTGCTGGTCGAGAATGCTCTGTTTGCCACGCTTGACCCTACAATCCGGCGCCACCAAACCCCCGATGGCAGAAGTTACACGCTGGCCGACACTGTTGGGTTTGTTAGGTCACTGCCACATCAGTTAGTAGAGGCTTTCCGGTCGACGCTCGAGGAAATTGCAGCGGCCTCACTAGTGGTTCACGTGGTCGATGCAACCGACCCAGACCCGCTGGGGCAAATCAGAACTGTCCGGGAGGTCATATCCGAAGTTGATGCCTCTGCGATCCCCGAGATCATCGTGTTTAACAAGGCCGACCTGATGGGCCAGGAGGAGCAAGTCCGGCTTCGGGGATTGGTGCCGGGCGCACTGCTGGTCTCAGCCAGAAGCGGCCTGGGCATTCCTGAGCTGGAAAATGCAATCGCCACCCAATTGCCCAAACCAGAGATTTTGTTCGATGGCGTGATTCCCTATGACAGGGGAGATCTGGTTTCAAGAATCCATCTAGCAGGCAAAGTTCAGGAGCTTGAGTATTTAGAGGCGGGCACCAGAATCAAAGCGCTGGTCAAGGAAGATCTTGCAGCGGAGCTGGCAAGCGTTGCTAAACAGTCCTGAGGACCGCAACAACCTTTCCAAGAATCACAGCGTGATCGCCCAAAATTGGCTCAAAAGCGGAGTTTCTAGGTAGCAACCAGGTGTGACCATCGCGTTGCTTGAAAGTCTTGACGGTTGCTTCGTCTTCGAGCAGCGCAGCCACGATGTCGCCGTTGTCGGCCGATTGCTGTTGACGAACGACGACCCAGTCCCCATCGCAAATTGCAGCGTCGATCATGGACTCACCAACTACTTTCAACAAAAACAATTCACCCTGGCCAACTAGCTGCCTTGGAAGAGCGAAGACATCCTCAACGTTTTGCTCAGCGGTAATCGGTCCACCAGCGGCGATGCGCCCGACAAGTGGAACCATTGCAGCGTCAGGGTGGAAGATCTCGGCCGCAGGCTCAACCCCGAGCAAGTCAATGGTCCGAGGTCGACGCGGGTCACGGCTTATAAAGCCAAGCAACTCCAATTTATTTAGCTGGTGCGAAACGCTAGCAGTGGAGGACAGTCCAACCGATTCGCCGATTTCTCGCATCGACGGCGCGTAGTTCCTGGAGGTCATGGATTCCTGAATGACCTCGAGTATTCGCTGCTGAACTGTAGTCAGGTTAGAGGTGTCCATACCTGCCCCTTCTAAAAATGTCTGTGGCTAGTTGTTTACTACCTATGTCGAAACTGTATTCGTATTTGGCCTAAAAACCAAACACATTTTCGATAAATGAGTCATCAGCGTGTCGAATTGCTTGCTTTTTGTCACAATGTGTCTACACTTAGAACAAATGTTCGAAACAAGTATTCGGGCAGAAGGGATCGACAACATGCTTACCATTGGAAAGTACAGTCTCACCAACCCACGCCGGTTGGTGCGTGCCCTATCTATTCTTACCCTCGGCTTCTCCATGAGCTTGCTGGGAATCACCGGTTCGCTTGCGGGCAATGAGCCAGGCGGAGCGCTTGAGTTCGTGACAGTTCAGCCTGGCGATTCACTTTGGGACCTGGCAGGCGAACATGGTCAGGATCAGGATCCTCGTGACTGGATCGCCAGGGTGGTTCAACTAAATGCCCTTGAGTCAATTGAGTTGACTCCCGGCCAGCAAATCGCTCTTCCGTAAATAATTTGGCTAATCTTTACAGGTGACCAACCTCGAAGATCTGCCAATCCGCCCCGACCTCGTCGGACAGGTTCCCTATGGCGCACCTCAGATTGATGTGTCGATAAAACTCAATGTGAACGAGAACACCCATGTCATCCCCGAGTCGGTAGCGCTCAAAATTGTAGAAAAGACCGCCCACGCTGCGATTGGGCTAAATCGCTACCCAGACAGAGAGTTTCTGGAGCTGCGCGAAGCGTTCGCTAATTTTTTGGGTCATGACCTAACTGCGGAACAGATTTGGGCGGCCAACGGATCAAACGAAGTGTTGCAGCAGTTTTTTCAGGCGTTTGGGGGCCCTAGTCGCAAGGCCATCAGTTTCGGCCCTACCTATTCGATGTATCCGAACATTGCTCGAACGACATCGACTGAATACAAGGAACTCCCTAGGCAGCAGGACTTCAGCCTGTCGGCAGATTATGTGGCTGAGGTTATCGGGTTAGAGAAGCCCGACATTGTGATTCTTTGCAGCCCAAACAATCCCACTGGCACTCCGATTGACTTGGATGTGATTGATGCTGCCTACCAGGCCTTTGAAGGCATGGTGCTGGTAGATGAGGCCTACCAGGAGTTTTCCACTGGACCCAGCGCCATCAGCTTGCTGGCTGCGCGCCCGCGTTTGGTGGTTAGCCGCACGATGAGCAAGGCTTTTGCTTTTGCCGGGGCCAGGGTTGGATATATGGCCGCTGATCCTGCCGTGGTGGATGCGATGCGAATCGTGCGTCTTCCGTATCACCTGTCTGCTCTGACTCAGGTTGCTGCACTAGCAGCTTTGGATTCGGGGGAGGAGCTCCTTGCCAGCATTCCTCAGATCATTAGTCAGCGAAATCGAATTAGTGCGGGAGTTGGGAAGCTGGGGCTGCGCGCTTACCCGTCTCAGTCCAACTTCGTGCTTGTAGAAGGATTCGAGGATCCCAAGGCCGTATTTGAATCACTTCTGGCCAAAGAAATCATCGTGCGCGAGGTTTCAATCCCTGGTTGCTTGAGAATTACTGCTGGGACCGAAGCTGAGACCACCAAGCTCCTGGGCGAGCTGGCAATTTTGCTTGACTAAACTAGGTCTCACACGAGCAGAGGATAAAACGTGACAAGGACCGCAAAAATTGCAAGGAAGACCAGCGAGTCTTCGGTTGAGCTAGAAATCAACCTTGATGGTTCGGGCAAGAACGATATCTCAACCGGCGTTCCTTTTTATGACCACATGCTCACCGCTTTCTCGAAGCACTCACTTATTGACCTGAAGGTTCAGGCAACTGGCGATGTTGAAATTGATGCCCACCACAGTGTCGAGGATGTTGCAATCGTTCTCGGCCAGGCGATTGCCCAAGCACTGGGAGACAAGAGTGGAATTGCTCGCTACGGCGACGCGACCGTCCCATTGGACGAGGCTTTGGCCCGAGCCGTGGTTGACGTTTCAGGTAGACCCTTTTTGGTCCACTCCGGTGAGCCGGCTGGATTTGAGTACCACTTGATCGGTGGACACTTCACCGGGTCACTTGTTCGTCACGTTTTCGAATCAATTGCCCACAATGCAGGAATCACCATGCACGTGGAGCTGTTGGCGGGACGTGATGCCCACCACATAGCCGAAGCTGAGTTCAAGGCCTTTGCTAGGGCGCTGCGCCTTGCGGTTGCTTTAGACCCTCGCGTCGAAGGAGTTCCTTCGACTAAGGGCAGCCTGTGACAAAGACGGTTGCCGTCCTTGACTATGGAAGTGGAAACGTACATTCAGCCTGCCAGGCTCTAGCAGCTGTTGGTGCAAACGTTGAGCTGACTTCTGACTCGCGCAAAATTCTTGAAGCGGACGGCGCACTTGTGCCGGGAGTCGGGGCCTTTGCCACCGTCATGGAAAAGCTAATGGCATCCGGATCAGACCGGCTAATTGACAAACGCCTCACTGCATCAAGGCCAGTGCTGGGTATTTGTGTTGGCATGCAGGTGATGTTTGAAACTGGACTTGAGCATGGCACACAGACCCAAGGCTTGGGTCAATGGCCAGGCGTGGTCCGGCAGCTCAATGCCGAAACCCTGCCCCACATGGGCTGGACTTCTGTTCAGCCAGGAGCAGGCAGCGTCTTGTTTGAGGGCATTGAGGATGAGCGATTCTATTTTGTCCACACCTATGCGGCGACGAAGTTCGAGTTGGATGTCATGCCGCCATTTGTGCCGCCGACCCTAACTTTTGCCCACCACGGGGAAGATTTTCTGGCAGCAGTCGAAAATGGACCACTGTCAACCACCCAGTTCCATCCTGAGAAATCTGGACAGGCAGGACTGAAGCTGCTTTCCAACTGGCTCAAATCACTATAGGAGAATCACATTGAAGCTTGAACTATTGCCCGCAGTTGATGTTGCCGCAGGGAAGGCGGTTCGCCTGACTCAGGGCGAAGCCGGGAGCGAGGAAGACTTCGGTCACCCGCTGCAGGCTGCCCAGGATTGGATTTCGCAGGGGGCTGAGTGGATCCACCTGGTTGATTTGGATGCGGCCTTTGGTCGCGGTGAAAACAGAGCTGTAATCGCTGAGGTGGTCAGTAACTCTGGTGCGGTAAAAATCGAGCTATCAGGCGGGATCCGGGATGACGCATCCTTAGAAGCTGCGCTGGCATTGGGCGCGTCCAGGGTTAATCTTGGCACCGCTGCACTTGAAGACCCAGAATGGACCGCAGGCGTAATCGATCGCTTCGGAGACAAAATTGCCGTTGGGCTTGATGTTCGGGGAACCACGCTGGCCGCCCGAGGCTGGACTAAAGAAGGGGGCGAGCTGCTGGACGTGCTGGCAAGGCTAGAGGAAGCTGGTTGCGCTAGGTATGTGGTCACCGACGTGACTAAGGACGGAACGCTTCGTGGCCCGAACCTGGAGCTGTTGAAAATGGTAATGGAGCACACCGATAAACCTGTCGTTGCATCCGGAGGAATCTCAACCCTTCAGGACATTAGAGACCTAGTTGAGTTGGTTCCGCTGGGTCTTGAAGGTGCAATTCTGGGTAAATCCCTCTACGCGGGCAGGTTCACCCTGACCGAAGCACTAGAGATCGCCAACGGCTAGTGAGCAAAGACCCGCGACAGGATTCAGCCGGCGTTCCGTGGGAGGGCCGGAAATTTGACGAGAATCCATGGACGGGGGACGACGGGCTATCTCCCCGGCAAATTGCCGAGGCGCTTATTGCTGAGCCCTTCGACAAAATGCGTTTTCTGGAATCACTCAGAAATCAAAGGCTGCTGATTCCATTGGTTGCCGAATTGGGTGAGAGTGAGATCGGACCTCACGGTCAGTTGGTTGACAAGAGTGCTGACCTAGCCATCGTTGCCGTGTCCACCCCAGATGGCAAAACAGCAATTCCAGCCTTCACTTCGGTGGCGGCGATGTCTGAATGGAATCCAGAATCAAGACCAGTGCCGGTTTCAGTTGAGAAGCTTTGCTTGGCAGCTGCCAGTGAGGGGCATGAACGCGTAGTAGTTAATCCGATGACGGATTCCAGGGTCGTTCGAAGAACTCAAATAGCGGCCCTAGCGCAAGGACTTAACCTCACTGATGTCGCCACAGACGCCGACATTAGGCAGGCCCTCGAGTTTGCGGTCAGTGGCACCCCACAGATTATTTCGGCGCTCGCAGTTGATTCAGACCCAGAGGCGAGGCTTACTAGCGATGAGGTCCGAATAGAAATCGCACTGATCGAGGGCTTGAGCCAGCAGGAACTTTCAGGGGTGCTCGAGGTTTTCATTTCCAAACTGCAGCAAAGTGCATTTGCGAAGAAGGTTGATTCGTTTGGCCTAAAGCTGGTTTCAGCTAGCTAACCGGTCCTGTGTACTTCTCGCCAGGTCCCTGACCTGGGGCATCCTTGATCGAGGAGGCCTCTCGGAACGCAAGTTGCAGCGAGCGTAGTCCGTCACGAAGTGGCCGCGCGTGGTGGTCACCTATCTCAGGAGCCGCCGCTGAAACAAGCCCAGCCAGAGCGTTAATTAGCTTTCTGGCTTCGTCCAAGTCCGCAGGGGCATCTTCAGATAGACCACATTGGACAGCTGCAGCGCTCATAAGGTGGACGGCGGTCGTGTTGATCACTTCAACCGCTGGCACCTCGGCGATGTCGCGAGCTAGATCTTCTTGCAAGTTTCCTCTTCTCAATTCATTAATGCTCTGCTAGGCTACCTGAGGCTCTGGGCTAATGCTCAGTGGAAGTGGATCACGATCCCACCTGTCAGCCGCCTTCTAAATAGGCTGCCGGGTAAGAGAGTTGTTTTGTTTCTGCACGCTATGCGTGGCCAAAAACGGTAACTAAGGAGCAATTATCAGCGATCCTCGCATTAATGAGCGTATTCGGGTGGCACAGGTTCGACTTGTGGGTTCAGCCGGAGAGCAAGTTGGCGTAGTTGATATTGATCAAGCACTCAAGTTGGCTCGTGAGGCGGACCTTGACCTAGTTGAGGTTTCACCAGGATCGAACCCACCTGTTTGCAAGATCATGGACTACGGGAAGTTTAAATACGAAGCTGCCCAAAAAGTTCGTGAAGCCAGAAAGAACCAGGTCAACACAATCTTGAAGACTGTGCGATTTGGTTTGAAGATCGATGCCCACGACTATGAAACAAAGGCCTCACAGGTTCGTAAGTTCCTGAAGGCTGGCGACAAGGTCAAGGTCATGGTGGTTTTCCGTGGTCGCGAACAGTCCCGCCCAGAAATGGGTGTGAAGTTGCTTCAAAAGCTCGCAGAGCAAGTTACTGAATTTGGAGCCGTTGAGTCGAACCCATCTATTGATGGCCGCTCAATGGTGATGGTCATTGGACCATTGAAGAACAAGGCAGAGGCACGCGCCGATGCCAAAAAGGCACAGCAGAAGCCTGCTGTGGTTGAAGAGAACTAAAAGGAGAGCTCATGCCGAAGATGAAGACCCACTCGGGCGCCAAAAAGCGTTTCCGCTTTACTGGCAGCGGCAAGCTGATGAAGCAGCAAATCAACATGCGACACAACCAGGAGCACATGTCCTCCAGGCGCAAGCGTCGCTTGAACGCGGACCAGGTGGTTTCCCCTGCAGATTTCAAGAAGCTTAAGAGGCAGCTGGGCCGATAGGTTTAGCTAAGAAGGAGTAAGAAAATGGCAAGAGTAAAAAACGCCGTCAACTCGCACAAAAAGCGCAGAGTTGCCCTTGAGCGTGCTCATGGTTACCGCGGACAGCGATCACGTCTTTACCGTCAGGCAAAGCAGCAGATCCTGCACTCGCTGGTCTACGCATACAACGACCGTCGTAAGAACAAGGGTAATTTCCGTAGGCTGTGGATCCAGCGAATCAACGCTGCAGCTCGCCTCAATGGAATGACCTACAACCGCTTTATCCAGGGCTTGAGCCTTGCTGGTATCGAGGTTGACCGTCGAATCTTGTCCGACATGGCAATCCACGACCCTAAGTCGTTTGCAACATTGGTTGCATCTGCGAAGGCCGCATTGCCTAAGGACGTGAACGCTCCAAAGGCAAGCTAATGCTTGATGATCCCAGATCCAATAGGGTCAAGGGGATTACTCGACTAAGTCAAAAAGACGCCCGGTATGAAACCGGGCTCTTTTTGCTTGAGGGACCCCAGGGACTCAAAGAGCTTGGTAGGTCGAAAGACCTGGTCGAAGAGATATTCGTCACTGCAGCTGGGCAAGAGCGGTATGCCGATTTGCTCCGGCTGTTTCCAGCTTCCGTTCAGGTCGAAGTCTCTGACCAGGTTATGGCCAGAATTGCTGACACCAAAACCCCGCAGGGGATTGTTTCAGTGGTTCATCATGTCGACGTTCCCATGGATGAACTGCTGCGCTTGAAGCCAAAGCTGGTTGCGATTATTGACCAGGGCCGGGACCCGGGAAACATCGGGACCATCATTCGCGCAGCAGATGCTGCCGGGGCAGACGGAATCATTCTGAGCGCTGATTCGGTGGACATCTACAACCAGAAAGTTGCTAGATCCACTGCGGGCAGTATCTTGAACATCCCAATCGTGCTCGATCAAGACCTTGGTGAAGCCATCTCGATGCTGAAAGAGGCCGGCTTGCAGGTGTTTTCAACTGCTGCCAGCGGAAGATCAATTGCAGAACTTGACAAAGCGATACTTGCTAAGCCAACAGCCTGGATATTTGGCAATGAAGCACATGGCGTCTCTGGTCAGGTGGCTTTATTGGCAGACGATTCGGTGTCGTTGCCGATCTATGGGTCGGCCGAGTCTCTAAATCTGGCAACCGCAGCTTCGGTTTGCCTGTATTTCACTGCCGTCGCTCAGCAATCTAGTCACTAAACTTGTGCCGGTGTCAGACAAATTAACCCCGGAGTCCGTAGCTTCCGCGCTGCAGGAGTCGCTAGCCGCGCTGAGTGAGATCACTGATGCGGCTTCACTTAGAGGCCAAAAGGCCCAAATCATAGGCGAGAACTCCGCATTGAGTCAGCTCAACGGGCTTATCAAGAGCGTCCCCAACGAACAGAAGGCCGAGGCCGGCAAGTTGGTCGGAGGCGCTAGGGCGCAGCTGAGCGCAGCTTTTGCTGAGAAAGAGGCTGAGCTGGAGGCGCTAGAGCGCAATCAGGCTCTTGCCGCTGAAGCAGTGGACCTGAGCGCTGCTCCGAAATACCTTGGGCTTGGAGCTAGGCACCCACTTTCATTACTTATGGACCAAATTGGCGACGTATTTGTGGGCATGGGCTGGGAGATTGCCGACGGGCCAGAGCTTGAAAACGAGTGGTTTAACTTTGATGCTCTGAACTTTCATCCTGATCACCCGGCCAGGGCGATGCAGGACACTTTTTTTGTGAAGCCAGTTGAGAACCACCTTCTGCTTAGAACTCACACCTCGCCGGTTCAGGTCAGGTCGATGCTGGAGCGAGAGCTGCCGGTCTACGTGCTGTGCCCTGGAAGGGTGTTCAGAACCGACGAGCTTGATGCCACGCACACTCCGGTTTTCCATCAGGTCGAGGGCCTTGCTATTGACAAGGGTTTGACCATGGCAGATTTGCGCGGCACCCTGGAGCACTTCGCACGAGTGATGTTTGGCCAGGAGGCCAAGATCAGGCTTCGTCCAAGCTTCTTCCCGTTCACCGAGCCGTCGGCCGAGCTTGATGTTTGGCATCCGGATGCCAAAGGTGGCCCCAGATGGGTTGAGTGGGGTGGTTGCGGCATGGTGAATCCAAACGTGCTGCTAGCTGCTGGCATTGACCCCGAGGTGTATTCCGGTTTTGCATTCGGAATGGGTATTGAGCGAACTCTTATGTTTAGAAACGGTGTCCTCGACATGCACGACATGGTTGAGGCCGATGTGCGTTTTAGCGCTCAGTTTGGTTCGGTGATCTAGATGAGAATTCCACTGAAGTGGCTGGGAGAAATGGTTCCCTTGGCACCAGGCGCGACCGCACATGATGTCATGGCCGAACTTGTCAAAGTTGGGCTTGAAGAAGAAGGTGCTCACGGCGGAGACATCTCCGGGCCGGTTGTTGTCGGTGAGGTGCTGGAATTCGAACCGGAACAGCAGAATAACGGCAAGACCATCCGCTGGTGCCAGGTTCGGGTTGCAGAATCAGGCGAACAGCAGGTCCGAGGCGTTGTCTGTGGTGCATCAAACTTTGCTGTTGGCGACAAAGTCGTAGTGACATTGCCAGGAGCTGTGTTGCCGGGTGGTTTTGAAATTGCCGCAAGAAAAACCTACGGGCATGTTTCTGACGGCATGATCGCTTCAGCCAGAGAGCTCGGCCTGGGTGATGACCATGACGGCATTCTGGTTTTGTCGACCATAGGCCTTGATCCAGCGATTGGCACTGATGCCATCAGTTTGCTTGGCCTTGACGACTCCGCCGCTGAAGTAAACGTCACACCAGATCGTGGCTATTGCCTGTCAATCAGGGGAGTGGCTAGAGAGTATTCGCACGCAGCTGGCGTGAAATTTTCTGACCCTGCAGCAAGTGTCGAGGTGGCCTCGGGTTCCGGCTTTCAGCTCTCGGTGACCGATGGGGCACCAATCCACGGAGTGCCCGGTTGCTCAAAGTTTGCTCTGGTTGGTGTCAAGGATATTGACCCCACAGCGACTGTGCCAGATTGGATGGCCGCAAGGCTAAAGCTTGCTGGCATGAGATCGATTTCGATTGCGGTTGACATCACCAACTACGTAATGCTTGAACTGGGTCAGCCATTGCACGCCTATGACGCTGCAAAACTAGACGGCGGCATTAGCGTTCGGCGCGCAAAGTCTGGCGAGGAGATTGTGAATCTTGACGACAAGAGCCGCACCCTCAGCCCGGAAGACCTTTTGATTTGCGATGACCAGGGGCCGATTGGCATTGCTGGGGTCATGGGTGGCGCTCGGACCGAGGTCAGCGATTCAACCCGCGAGGTTCTGATCGAAGCAGCGATCTTTGATCCAATTTCGATTGCCAGGAGCGCCCGAAGGCACAAGCTCCCATCGGAGGCTTCAAAGCGATTTGAGCGCGGGGTTGACTCTGCCATTCCAAACATTGCAGCCTCCAGGGCCGCAGCACTTTTGGTTGAGCTTGCTGGTGGAAAACTTAGCGGGGTAGGGGCAGACTTCTCGGAACAATCCCAGCGACCAGAACTCTCCATGGACGCCTCTTACCCGTCGCAGCTAGTAGGCGTTGATTACAGTCTTGACCAGGTGGTTTCCAGTCTTGAGCAAATCGGCTGTACGGTGAGCGTTTCTGGGTCGACCTTGTCGGTGACCGCACCTAGCTGGAGGCCAGACATCACGCACAAGACCGACCTGGTTGAAGAGGTTGCAAGACTTGTTGGGTACGACAAGATTCCGACCCGGTTGCCAGTTGCGCCTCCAGGAAGAGGTCTCACTAGGAGGCAGCGGCTAAGAAGACGCTCGCTGTCAGCGCTGACTGGAGCGGGCCTAATTGAGGTGTTGAACTACCCATTTGTCTCCAAGGAGCAAAACGCTTGGATGGGCGAGGTTGAAGCGGTAGAGCTCGAGAATCCGATTCAGTCTGAGTTTGGACAGCTAAGAACTTCCTTGGTTCCAGGACTGGTGCTGGCTGCAGCACGAAACATTTCACGAGGCATGGTTGATCTGGCACTGGTTGAGGAGGGGTCAGTCTTTTTGGCAGCAGCAGGTTCGCCTGTGTTGCAGCTGCCTATTGGCAACCAGAGGCCCTCGGATCAGGAGCTCGCAGCGCTAAAGAGTTCCATACCAAATCAACCTAGGTTTATCTCGGGTCTATTTACCGGAAACTGGGTGAAGCAGGGCCCGGGACAGTCAGCGATCACAGCTGGTTATCCGCAGGCTCTTGGAGCCGTTGAGATCCTGCTCCAGCAGGCAGCGCTTGGTTTTGAGCTAGAGCAGGCCAAGCTGCCAGGTCTGCACCCTGGTCGCGCTGCCAGGGTCCTAGTGCAGGGACAGGCTGTCGGCCTGGTTGGTGAACTCCATCCAGATCTAGCCAGCGAAAATCACCTTCCGAGACAGGTCGGAATCTTCGAGCTGAACCTGGATGCGCTCTATGCTCTGTCACCTGAAATAGTGACCGCAAAATCTGTTGATGTAATGCCGGCCGCCACTCAGGATCTATCGATGGTGGTCGCCACCAGTGTCGCTGCCTCCGAGCTGATGACCACAATCATTGCTGGCGCGGGAGAGCTACTGGAAGAGATCAGGCTGGTTGATGACTACAGGGGTGCTGGGCTAGCAGAGGGCACCAAGTCGCTAACTTTTGCGCTGCTATTTAGGGCTGATGACAGAACTTTGACTCAGCAGGAGGCAAGTGCTGCCAGGGACAAGGCAGTGGCGCTTGCTGCTGAAAAACACGGTGGGGTGCTAAGGGGCTAAATGACTATTCAGGTTGCAGTTGCAGGCGCCAGCGGTTACGTCGGCGGGGAGCTGCTGCGCCTGATTGCTGGGCACCCAATGTTGGATTTAGGTGCTGTCACGGGTCACAGCAATGTGGGCGAAACTCTCGCCACGCTCCAGCCGCACGTGCCTGAATTTGCTGATCGGGTCATCGTTGAGACCACTGCCGAGAATCTCGTCGGCCACGAAGTTGTCTTCTTGGCTTTGCCTCACACTAAGAGCGCAGAGATAGCTCAGCAGCTTCCAGCCCACGTCATGATCATTGACTGTGGAGCAGATTTCCGACTTGAAGACTCAGCGAACTGGGAGAAGTACTATCAGACAACCCACGCTGGTTCTTGGCCATATGGTTTGCCGGAACTAACTCTTGCCTCAGGGGGCAAGCAGCGTGACCAGCTCAGGCAGGCCAAGCGAATCGCGATTCCCGGCTGCAACGTTATGGCCGTGACACTTGCACTAGCCCCTGCACTTCAAGCTGGGCTGATTGAGGGAGCCGACTTAGTATCGGTCCTTTCCGTTGGCACATCAGGGGCTGGCAAGGCAAGCAGCCCAGACCTACTTGCGTCAGAAGTACTCGGTTCAGCCAGGGCTTATGGTGTTGGTGGAACTCACCGTCACACTCCCGAGATCGAGCAGAACCTGAGGCTTGCCTCAGGGAAGTCCGCAACTATTGCGATGACACCGGTCTTGGTTCCAATGTCCCGCGGGATTCTTGCCGTCAATACCGCCAAACCGAGTTCGCTGTTCTCGCTTGAGAGGCTGAGGGACGTCTATCAGGCGGCCTATGGTGATGAGGTTTTTGTCCAGGTTCTGCCAGAAGGTCAACTGCCCAGAACGGCAAGTGTGTTGGGTTCGAATAATGCGCAAATTTCGCTGGCTTTTGATGAGCACGCCGGGAGAGTTGTTGTTGTCAGCGCGATCGACAACCTGGTCAAGGGAACAGCTGGCACTGCCATTCAAGCGCTGAACATTGCGCTTGGTTTGACAGAAGAAATTGGCCTAACCGCCATTGGTGTCGCACCGTGAGTGTGCTTGCGGCCAAGGGTTTTGTTGGCGCCGGGGTGAGCTCTGGCCTAAAGGCATCTGGGGGACTTGATCTGGCATTGATCGTGAACCGGGGACCAGAGATTGCTGCCGCCGCTGTTTTCACAACAAACAGGTGTCTTGCCAACCCCATTATTTGGTCGAAACAAGTCATTGCTGATGGCACCGCTAGGGCAATCATTCTCAATTCGGGTGGAGCTAATTGCTACACCGGATCCCAGGGTTTTCAGACCACTCACGCAACCGCTGAGAAAGTGGCGGAGCTACTTAGAGACTCAGCCTCTGATGTGCTGGTTTGCTCAACGGGCCTGATTGGTGAGCAGCTCGATAGAGACAAACTTCTAGCCGGAGCGACTGCTGCCCATGCAGCGCTTGGCGTTGACTCCGGTGAGAGTATTGCCCGAGCAATCATGACAACCGATAGCGTTCCCAAGCTATCCGAACGACACTCCAATTCTGGCTGGTCAATTGGCGGAATTGCTAAGGGGGCCGGAATGCTCGCCCCTGGCTTGGCAACCATGCTTGTTGTAATCACCACCGACGCCATAGTCGAGTCAGCCGCCCTCGACAGAGCACTCCGGGCTGCAACCAGAGTTAGCTTCGATCGACTGGATTCCGATGGCTGCATGTCGACAAATGACCAAGTCACGCTTATGGCATCTGGAGCAAGTGGCGTTGAGCCAGAGGAATCTGAATTTCAGGCCCTGCTAACCGAGATCTGTAAAGAGCTTGCGTTGAAGCTGCTGGATGACGCCGAGGGAGCAAGTCACAACATTCACATCACCACCAGCGGTGCGTCCTCTGAAGACGAGGCTGTTGAAGTTTCCAGAAGTGTTGCCCGCAACAATTTGTTCAAGGCTGCAATCTATGGCAACGACCCAAACTGGGGAAGGATCTTGGCTGCGGTTGGAACAACCAGCGCAACCTTTGACCCCTACGGCATTGATGTCACAATCAATGGGGTGCTGGTTTCAGCAAATGGTGAACCGGCAGAGGACAGGTCCAAGGTTGATCTGTCTCAACGCAAGGTCGATATCGTTATTGACCTGAATGTTGGCAGTGCAACCGCTACCGTGGTGACAAATGATCTAACCCACGAGTACGTCGAAGAGAACAGCGCATATTCAAGCTAATGATTCCAGCCAGCAACGACCAGGCCCTTGCAAGGATCAAGGCAGAGACTCTCATTGAGTCTCTGGATTGGCTGCGCGAATTTCACGGCAAAATTGTTGTGGTCAAATTTGGCGGTAACGCCATGGTGGATGAACAGCTCCAGTTGGCTTTTGCTCAGGACATGGCCTACCTCAGGTTTGTTGGAATCAAGCCGGTCGTGGTCCATGGTGGTGGGCCACAAATAACGGCGCGTCTTGCCGAACTCGGCATCGAAAGCGAGTTCCGTGCAGGTATGCGCTTTACCGACGAACAGACAATCGACGTCGTAAAAGAGGTTCTCCGTGAACAGATTTCGAAATCGCTAGCAGAGCAAATCCAAGCTTCAGGAGCCAAAACCATAGTTCTTTCAGGCGAAGATGATTCGCTGTTCCGGGCCGCCAAGGTAATGGGGAAAACCCCAGAGGGTGATGTTGACCTGGGCTTGGTTGGCGAGGTGACCACCGTTAATCCGAGGGCAGTTCTGAAGGCGCTGGATGCCGGCATGGTTCCGGTGATTTCTTCGGTTGCACCATCCACATCAGGCCAGTTGCTAAACGTCAATGCGGACCTTGCCTCCTCCTCCCTGGCCATTGCGCTAGGGGCCGAGAAGCTGATGGTGCTGACAGACGTTCCAGGGCTCTACGCCAACTGGCCGGAGCGAGATTCGCTGCTGTCCGAGATATCTGTTAGCGAGCTGTCGGAACTTATTCCAAAACTGGAATCTGGAATGATTCCCAAGATGCAGGCCTGCCTGAGGGCGGTTCAGGGTGGCGTGCCAAAAGCTCACATCATCGATGGCCGCGAACCCCACAGCATTTTGCTAGAAATCTTCACCGAAGCCGGTGTCGGCACCCAGGTGACCAGTTAGGAGCATCATGACCAGGCACTTTTTGAAAGACAACGACATCACACCTGCTGAGCAGGCTCAAATTATTGATCGCGCAATTGCGATGAAGGCAAACCGCTTCCAAGCAAAACCCTTCGCGGGGCCTCAAACCGTAGCCGTGATTTTTGACAAAACATCCACCAGGACCAGGGTGTCTTTTGCGGTTGGCATTGCAGACCTCGGGGGAGTGCCTCTAGTTATTGACTCCGGTGTATCACAGCTTGGAAAAAAGGAATCGGTTTCGGACACCGCGAAGGTGCTCGAGCGACAAGTTGCTCAGATCGTTTGGCGCACCTACGCACAGTCCGGACTTGAGGAGATGGCCGCCAACTCATCGGTTCCGGTTATCAATGCGCTGAGCGACAGTTGGCACCCGTGTCAGCTATTGGCAGACCTTGTGACCATCAAGGAAAATTTCGGCAAGACCGAGGGGCTAAAGATTGCTTACATCGGTGATTCTGCCAACAACATGGGCAATAGCTACCTGGTTGCCTGCGCAATGGCAGGGATGAGCGTCTCGATTGCAGCGCCAAGCGGTTACCAGGCAGATCAAGAGGTGGCAGCCTTGGCAACTAGCATTGCCAAAGAATTTGGAGCTGTTGTTGAGCAGCACTCGGACCCAAAGCTTGCGGTGGCCGGTGCAGATGTTGTTGTGACTGACACCTGGATTTCGATGGGCATGGAGACTGAAGCAAAAAAGCGTAAACAGGATTTTGCTGGTTACACCGTCGATACAGATTTGATGAGCGCGGCAAACCCCAACGCCATCTTCCTGCATTGCCTACCTGCCTACCGCGGGTTTGAGGTGGCAGCTGATGTGATCGATGGTCCGCAGTCGGCAGTTTGGCAGGAAGCGGAAAATCGACTTCATGCCCAGAAGTCACTCATGGCTTGGCTTCATGAACAAAACTAAACTTGCAGCAACTAGAGAAGTAGGAATAAATGGCACAGAGTAACGACTCACTTTGGGGTGGCAGATTTGCCGATGGCCCGAGTGATGCTTTGGCGGCTCTGTCAAAGTCGACTCACTTTGACTGGAGACTGGCTAGCTATGACCTCCGGGGAACCTCTGCTCACCTGCTTGCCCTCAAGAGCGCGGGCTACCTAACGGCCGACGAGCTCAAGGTTTTGCAAAAGGCCATGACCGAGCTAACCAAGCGCGTTGAAAGCGGAGCGTTCAAGCCAAAGCCAGACGAAGAAGACGTTCACGCTGCACTGGAGCGCGGTTTGATTGAAATTGCTGGCGCTGCAACCGCTGGCAAGGTTCGGGCTGGGCGCTCTCGCAACGATCAGATTGCCACCCTGGTTAGAAATTTCATGCTCGATGCATCTGAGGCAATCGAAGCCCAGTTGCTTAGTTACTTGGATGCCATTTGCTCCCAGGCCGAAAACCATATGGGTGTAGCTATGCCGGGTCGGACTCACTTCCAGCATGCACAGCCGGTGCTGCTTTCGCATCACCTGCTTGCCCACGCCTGGCCTCAGGTTAGAAACCTGCAGCGGTTAGAGGATTGGCGCAAGCGAGCCAAGGTTTCTGCCTACGGAGCAGGAGCGCTGGCTGGTAACACCTTGAATCTTGACCCCGATCTCGTGGCAAAGGAACTCGGGCTGAATAGCGTTAGTGAAAACAGCATGGATGCAACCAGTTCCAGGGACCTGGTCGCCGAGTTCTTGTTTGTGATGAGCATGATCGCTATCGACATCTCACGTTTCAGCGAGGAGATCATTGCGTGGGTGTCCTATGAGTTCGGCTATGCCGCTCTGGCGGATGACTTCTCTACGGGCTCATCGATCATGCCCCAGAAGAAGAATCCTGATATTGCAGAACTGGCTCGCGGTAAGTCAGGTCGAATGCTCGGAAACCTCACCGGTCTGATGGCCACCCTCAAGGCCCTTCCGCTGAGCTATAACCGGGACCTGCAAGAGGACAAGGAGCCGATGTTCGATTCCTTTGACTCACTAATGCTGGTTCTACCTGCCTTCACTGGCATGGTTGCAACATTGACCTTTGACAAGGAGCGCCTTGAAGCGCTTGCCCCGAAGGGCTTCTCGTTAGCGACCGATGTTGCGGAGTGGCTGGTCAAGCAGGGGGTTCCATTCAGAGACGCCCACGAGATCACGGGCCAGCTCGTAAAGCACTGCGAGGAGCATGGATTAGAGCTAGATCAGGTTCCGGAGGAACAGCTGCAGTCGATTTCCAAGCACCTGACTGCCGAGATAAAAAAAGTGTTGAGTGTTTCAAGTGCAATCGAGTCCAGAAATGGCACCGGCGGCACCTCATCCAAGCAGGTGATTAACCAGTTGGTTTCTCTGCGCAAACTTGTTCCCCACGGAAGTGTGTAATGGCAACCAAAGAAACCATGAGTGCTCAGGCCAACGACCAAAGCTTTCAGCATATTCTGGATGAGCTTGAGTGGCGCGGCCTGGTCGCTCTCTCAACCGACAAAGATGCCCTTCGTCAAGCACTGGCCAGCCCAATCACCTTTTATTGCGGATTTGACCCGACCGCACCTAGCCTGCACCTGGGAAACCTGGTGCAGCTGTTGACAATGCGTCGTCTGCAGCTGGCAGGGCACCACCCACTGGCTTTGGTTGGTGGAGCCACCGGATTAGTAGGGGACCCCAAGCCAACGGCTGAGCGGACCTTGAATGACCGCGAGACAGTGGCCAGTTGGGTTGAAAAGCTTGCTGACCAAAATCGAAGGTTCTTGGATTTTGAGGGCGAAAACAAGGCCCAGATGGTCAACAACCTGGATTGGACCAGTCAATACAGCGCAATCGACTTCCTCAGGGAAATCGGAAAACACTACCGAGTGGGCAAGATGCTCTCCAAGGATGCTGTTAGCGCGAGGCTCAATTCAGACAGCGGCATTAGCTACACCGAGTTCAGCTACCAGATCATGCAGGGACTGGACTTCCTGGAGCTCTTCAGGCGCTACGGCTGTGTCCTAGAAACCGGCGGCAGCGATCAGTGGGGCAACCTAACCTCCGGGGCGGACCTGGTTCACAAGGTCGAGGGCAAGAGTGTTCATCTGATTGCAACCCCTTTGATTACAAACTCGGATGGAAAGAAGTTTGGAAAGAGCGAGGGAAATGCCATCTGGCTAGACGCCGAGCTCACCAGCGCCTATACGATGTATCAGTTTTGGCTAAATACCGATGACGCCGACGTGATTGACCGGCTGAAGGTGTTCACGTTTCTGACGCGGGCCGAAATACAGGAGTATGCGGACAAGGTCGCGGCCGAACCCTTCAAGCGCGAGGCCCAAAAGCGCCTGGCTCTCGAGGTCACAGAGCTTGTTCATTCCAAACAAGAAGCATTGGCTGCAGAAGCTGCCGCCCAAGCTCTTTTTGGAGTCGGGGACCTGGCTTCACTGGAAGCCAAAACCCTTGCCATGGCACTGGGGGAACTGCCACACATTAAGTGCAGTGCGGGCATCAGCGTTGTGACGGCTCTGGTTGAGACAGGATTGGTGGAATCCAATGGCGCGGCTCGTCGTGCGATTGCTCAGGGCTCGGTAAGTGTGAACAAAGAGAAGGTAACGGACGAGAACGCCGTAGTTTCGGGGTTCTTGCCGGGAAATGTAGCTGTTTTGGCGCGTGGAAAGAAGTCAATGGCGGGCCTTTTCTTCACCTCAGACACGCCGTAATAAATTCGATTTGACACGGTTACCAAATCGTGACTAAGCTCTACCGAGTTGTCCAAAGTTTGGCAAGATCCGCTGAGATCGCCGGCTCAAGTGCAACACTTCCAAGTTCTAAAAATTGGCCCTTGTGGCCAGGTGTTTTAGTGTCTAGGATTTAGGTCCTCCAACTAGGGAAACTGCTGAAAAAAACTGGGTAACCAGGAGTTGACAGCGGCCCCAAAATCGGTAGACTTGAGAAGTTGCTCTGCGTATGACCCGGAAGGGAAATCACAGAAGCATCCGATCTTTGAGAACTCAACAGCGTGCACAATGTCGATGCCAAAAACCTCGGCTAGAACTTCGGTTCTGGCAGAGATTCCTTTTGGATAAAGATATAAAACAGAATTGTCAGTAGACAGTTCGAAAGCCAAATCAAATTGTTCGTCTCGGCTTGCCGAGGCGTTCGTAAAAGCTTTGCTGATTTATCAGCGAAATTGATTTTTACGGAGAGTTTGATCCTGGCTCAGGACGAACGCTGGCGGCGTGCTTAACACATGCAAGTCGAACGATGAAGCTGGAGCTTGCTCCGGTGGATTAGTGGCGAACGGGTGAGTAACACGTGAGCAATCTGCCCTTGACTCTGGGATAACTGCGGGAAACTGTAGCTAATACCGGATACTTTCCTCGGTGGGCATCCACTGGGGAAGAAAGAATTTCGGTCAAGGATGAGCTCGCGACCTATCAGCTAGTTGGTGAGGTAA
>DDBH01000002.1:0-20263 GCA_002333405.1 Micrococcales bacterium UBA2037
CTCAGGGCGTAACTGCAACTTGGGTGAACACCACTGAGGACTTCGTCGGGACCGCTGGGTTGCCAGAAGATCGAATTTCAGCAATCGCTTGGACGAATGCTGCAAAGACGCTACTGATTGACGTGCCTGCGAATGCAGAAATTAGCGACCCGTCGTTTCTGACTGCAAAGCTGGCAAACTCTGAGGCGAAGGCGCTGCATGTTTTCGTTCGCGTCGGTGCCAATGCCAAGGCGACCATCGTGCTTGATCACGTTGGCCTCGGGGTGCTTGCTGAGAACGTTGAGATTCTGCTTGATCAGGGCGCGAAACTGGACTTCGTGACGATTCAGGATTGGGCTAAGGGCTCGAGCCACGTATCGACTCAGTTTGCCAGGCTCGGCAGGGATTCATTTCTAAAGCACGTGGTTGTCTCGCTCGGGGGAGACCTAGTGCGAATTACTCCGTCAGTTGCTCTGGATTCACCGGGAGCCGAAATCCAAATGTTTGGCGTTTACCTAGCTGATTCGGGCAACTACTTCGAGCATCGCCCATACGTTGACCACATTGCCGCGAACTGCATTTCCAACGTCGCCTATAAGGGAGCCCTCCAGGGAGCCGGAGCTCACACGGTCTGGGTTGGAGATGTCCTGATCCGCCAGACTGCTGTCGGAACCAACAGCTACGAGCTGAACCGGAACCTGCTTTTGACCGATGGAGCCAGGGCAGACTCTGTTCCTAACCTGGAGATCGAGACCGGAAAGATTGAGGGTGCCGGGCACGCCAGTGCCTCTGGCCGCTTTGACGACGAGCAGCTGTTCTACTTGATGGCGCGAGGCATTGGCGACAGCGAGGCCAAGAAGTTGGTTGTTCGCGGATTCCTAAACGAAGTTGTCCAGAAAATCGGCATTTCTCAGGTTGAAGAGCGTCTGATCGAAACCATCGAGCAAGAGCTCGAAAAGGTTGGTGCATGATGGCGATTCGAATTTGTGCAGTGGCAGACATAAAGCCAGGTAATGCATTAAGGGTAACCATTGAGAATCACCCAATCGCATTGGTTAGGACCGCAGCGGGTGACTTCAAGGCAATCGACGACAAGTGTTCCCACGGTGAAATCTCACTGAGCGAGGGCTTTGTTGAGGACGAAACCATAGAGTGCTGGGCGCACGGTGCAAAGTTTGACCTAAACACCGGTGTTCCACTGAGCCTCCCTGCTTATGAAGCAGTTAGCACCTACGAGGTTTTAGTTGAAAATGACGAAGTTTTTATCGAGTACGAAGCGTAAAGGAAAATAATGGCAACCCTAGAAATCAAGAACCTCCATGTGTCAGTAGAGACCGACCAGGGGAAGAAGCAGATCCTGCGCGGCGTTGATCTGACAATCAACTCAGGTGAAACTCACGCAGTGATGGGCCCAAATGGTTCAGGCAAATCGACTCTTGCATACTCAATTGCAGGCCACCCGAAATATGAAGTCACCGACGGCGAGATTCTGCTGGACGGCGAAGACGTACTTGCGATGTCAGTAGACGAAAGAGCACGTGCTGGCCTGTTCCTTGCCATGCAGTACCCGGTAGAGGTTCCAGGGGTTTCAGTGTCCAACTTCCTAAGGACCGCAAAGACGGCAATCGACGGTGAAGCCCCGAAGCTTCGCGAGTGGGTTGGGGACCTAAAAAAGGCAATGAACGACCTGCGTATGGATTCAGACTTCACAGAGCGCAATGTCAACGAAGGCTTTTCTGGTGGAGAAAAGAAGCGCCATGAAATCCTGCAGATGGAGCTCCTAAAGCCACAAATTGCAATCCTTGATGAAACTGACTCAGGCCTTGATGTTGACGCCCTAAAGGTAGTTTCCGAAGGCGTGAACCGCGCTAAGACCAACACTGGCCTTGGATTGCTTCTGATCACCCACTACACCCGAATCCTGCGCTACATCGAGCCTGACTTCGTTCACGTGTTCGTAGCCGGCAAGGTTGCAGAGCAGGGCGGCCCAGAGCTTGCAGAGCGACTAGAGGCAGAGGGTTACGATCGCTACCTCAAGGCTGACGCATGATCGAAGCCAAGGAGCTCGACCCAGCTCACTACGACCGGGTTATCGAGGCAATGAAGGAAATCATTGACCCTGAAATTGGTGTCAACATTATTGACCTTGGACTTGTTTACGGTTTGCAAGAGTCAGAAGATGGCGCCTTGCTAATCAACATGACATTGACATCGGCTGGCTGCCCGCTTCAGGACGTAATCGAGGAGCAGACCGCCGAAGCATTGGATTCTGTGGTAGATGCCTTCAGGATCAACTGGGTCTGGATGCCGCCGTGGGGTCCAGAGCAAATTACTGACGACGGCAAAGAAATGATGAGAGCCATCGGGTTCTCGATCTAAAAAAAAGACCCCTCGGGGTCTTTTTTTGTCCTAGTTACGGACCAGTTTCCACGCCGCTGGCAAGAGAGCTGCAGCCGCTACTGCCTTGACCGCATCTCCAATTAGGAACGGAACGACGCCAGCAGCTATTGCCTGGGGCAGAGTTAGGCCCAGAGTCAGCATCAATCCGGCCACTCCGAAGGCATAGATGACAAGTGAGCCGAGCGCAAAGCTAAAGCCAACCTTGATCACAGTATTTGTGAATCCACGGCTAGCCAAGAACCCAACTAGTGCAGCTGCAAAAACAAATCCGACCAAAAATCCCGCGGTTGGCAGAACACCGGTCAGGGTTTTTGCCGAGGCAAAAACTGGCAAGCCTGCTGCGCCCATGGCAAGGTAAGTTGCCAGAGACGCGGCACCTCGGCCTGCACCTAGAGTTGCACCAACCAGCAGCACAGCAAAGGTCTGAAGTGTCAGTGGAACTGGCCACATTGGAATCTGAATCTGAGCGGCCATGGCGGTAACAAGGGCTCCGGCAAACACTAGAACCACACTGTTTACAGCTGTTCTTGGGATAAATCGATCAGCAATGGTTCCGGTTGCGATGCTCATTTGGGTTGCCTTCCTGGTTGTTGTTGGCAATTCTATTGGTTTGCGTCCTCAAACTGCGCATCCTGCCACGCCTGATTGGTTTTTTGTGGTCGAGGGCTCAGTTCGCCACTGGCCTCGAGCGCTAAGCGCTTCTCATTGCGATAGGCCCAACCAAACCCGATAAACGCCATGATTCCAAAAATCAACCACTGAAACGCATACGACAGGTGATTACCCTCATCCAGGGAAGGTTTAGGCATTGATACCGGCATCTGGGAATAGGTCGGACTCTCAGCCATAAGTCGGCCGTAACGGTCAGTGATGACCGCTCCTTGTGCAGCCAGCAGCTCAGTCAGACCAGCGGGATTCACGGAGGCCAATTGGCCTTGAACTTCGTCTCGGTTCAGATCCGGCTCCGGCACCCGCAACCGGACCGTCAGTTCATGGAGCCCTGGATCTGGCAGGGGATTGGAGCTGGGTGCTGTAACGGTTTCGCCGGCTGGAAGCCAACCTCGTTCCACCATGAGAATCCGTCCGTCTTCCAGCACCAACGGAACCAACTGCAGGAAGCCCGCTTGACCACTCAGTGGTCGGTTTCTGACCAGCACTGACTGATCGGGAAGGTAGGTTCCGGTAAGCGTCACCTGGCGCCACTCGTTTTGGAATTCGCCATCTGCGTCTGCCGACCACGGCAGGGAATCAAAGGAAATGGGTTGCTTGTCATAGTTTTCAATCACCTGATTGATTTTCTGAACGCGTTCCTCTCGCCTTGAGAACTGCCACCAGCTCAGCAGTGAGGTTGCGATCGCGAACAGCACCACAAGGGCCAACCAGGGGCCCCAGCGCCTAAGAGTGCTTTGTGTCAAAAGGTTCGTCCTTCAGGAAAAAATCACGTGCTGACAGGTAGTCAATCAGAAATTCACGGTGCGCATCGCACGCGGCCCAGGTTTTAACCCGCCCCTCTACATGGACCTTAGGGTTCCGCCAACTTATGAGCCGCGAAGCACTAGCTTGGCATCCGGCTCGAGAGCACTTTACATCAGTCATCGAATTTGAATTGATCAGCCTTGATTGTGATTTTCGGGGCAATCGCCCGCGACGTTGATTCCTTCGGTGCGCCCTGAGCGTTTGCAAGGACGACGGCGAAGTAAGGGAGGAAAATTGCCAATGCGAAAAACACCCACATCAGCACCCCTTGCGTGAAAACTCCGAGAACTATGCAAACCATTCGAACCGACATTGCTACGGTGTAGCGAATCATCCTCGTGCGCCTTTCATCCTCGGGGCTCAGATGCAGTGAGGTGGCGCTTTGCCGTTTACTCAAGTGTCGCCAATCATTTGGGGTTGAAATTACTAGACTGTGGTATTCATAACGCTCAGAACTCAATGGTATTCCCGCTAGGAGTAAGAAAAATGCAATCAACACGAACTGTTTTGATTACAGGTGGTAATCGCGGCATTGGTTTCGCAATAGCCGAGGAGTTCATCGCTTCTGGATATCAGGTTGCAGTTACTGCCAGATCCGGTTCTGGACCGGTCGGTGCAATGACAGTGATTGCTGACGTAACAAACTCAGAGAGCTTGGATGCCGCAATTGCAGCAGTCGAGGCAGAACTGGGGCCCATATCTATCCTGGTAGCCAACGCCGGCATCACCAAAGACACGCTGTTGCTGCGCATGTCAGATGAAGAATTTGAATCTGTGGTCGACACGAACCTGAATGGAGTTTTCAGGATCGTAAAGCGAGTTATCAAGAGCATGTTGAAACAAAAGTTTGGTCGAGTGATTTTGATCGGCAGTGTGGTTGGCCTTCTTGGGAGTGCCGGTCAAGTGAACTACTCATCGACAAAGAGCGCTCTAGTGGGGATGGCTCGGTCGATCACGCGTGAAATTGGTGCCAAGAACATCACCGCCAACGTGGTGGCCCCTGGTTTTATTGACACTGACATGACTGCGGAGCTGGGCGAAGACCTTGCCAAGAGCTATCGGGAGCGCATCCCAGCCGGGCGATTTGCGAGCCCGTCTGAAGTCGCAAAAGTTGTTCGATGGATTGCCTCGGATGAGGCTTCCTACATCTCTGGAGCTGTAATTCCAGTTGATGGTGGCCTGGGTATGGGTCATTAGGTAGTAGCGTTTCAATAACAAGACTTGAGGAGTCATCGTGGGTATTTTGCAGGGTAAGAAGATTTTGATCACGGGCGTGCTGACCGAGGCGTCCATCGCTTTTTCAGCAGCGAGATTGGCCCAAGAGCAGGGCGCAGAGGTTATTCTGAGCTCGTTCGGCCGGATGCTGCCCATCACCACAAAAATTGCAGAGCGTCTTCCAAACCCAGTGAAGGTCATCGAACTAGACGCCACCAACCAGGAGCACTTGGATGGTCTTGCTGATGTGATTCGGTCCGAGATTGGACAGATTGACGGCATCGTGCACGCGATTGCCTTTGCCCCGCAAACCGCTTTGGGTGGCAACTTCCTGGAGACTGAATGGTCTGATGTGTCGACGGCGGTCGAAGTTTCGGCCTATTCGCTGAAATCAATAACGACGGCCTGCCTTCCGGTATTGAACAACCCGAGCTCAGTTGTTGGTCTTACCTTTGATGCTACTGTCTCCTGGCCGGTCTACGACTGGATGGGTGTAGCTAAAGCAGCCTTTGAGTCAACCTCACGTTACCTAGCAAAATATCTTGGACCCAAGGGCATTCGTGTGAACTTGGTTTCCGCTGGCCCACTTAGAACGACGGCTGCCAAGGGCATTCCAGGATTCGCGACCATGGAAGAACTTTGGACAGACCGGGCACCACTAGGTTGGGACCTAACTGACACTGAAGCTGCCGCCAAAGGTCTTGTTGCGCTATTGAGCGACTGGTTCCCAGCTACGACCGGTGAGATGGTTCACGTCGACGGCGGCCTGCACTCAACCGGAGCCTAGGGGAGCAACGAAATAACCTGAGCCAAGTCTCTTGTAGAGATTGCAACATCGGCTGCCCGATTGACGATAGGTTTCGCGCAAAAAGCAATTGACAGGCCAGCAATTTCCATCATCTTCAGGTCATTTGCACCGTCTCCAATGGCGACCGTGTTGGACAAGGGCACGCCCAACTCAGCTGCCAACTCAACAAGCGTGTCGGCTTTGGCCTGCGCGTCCACGATTGGTCCGCTGACCCGTCCTGTGAGTTCACCACTGTCGATTTCCAGAGTGTTTGCTCTAACAAAATCTAGGTTGAGTGCGGACTTCAACGGACCCAGCAATTGAATGAAGCCTCCGGAGACGGCAGCGACCTGGCCGCCTGAGGCTTGAATGTATTGAATGAGCTCCTTAGCGCCTTTAGTCGGAGTTAGGTTGTTGCTAATAGCCTCGAGAGTGCTCTCCCTGACCCCTGCAAGAAGAGCAACACGCTCTATCAAGGACTGACTGAAATCTATTTCACCGGCCATTGCGCGCTCGGTGATTTTCGCAACCTGTTCTCTTGTGCCGGAGTGTTCGGCGAGAAGCTCAATAGCTTCCTGATCAATCAGAGTTGAGTCAACATCAAATACAACAAACAGGGGCGTCAAGGCTTAACCAACAGCCCCTTAGTCACAACTGTGATGCCACTGTCAGTCACAGTGAAACCACGCTCAATATCGCGCTCCCTGTTGACCCCAATACTCGCACCGTCGGCAACGGCCACATCCTTATCCAGGATCGCCTTGCGAATCGTGCAGTCTCGACCAATTTCCACGTTATCCAGGATGACAGAATCTGTGACAAGCGACCGGGAGAAAACTCGGACGTTTGGCGAAAGCACGCTTCGCTCGATAACCGAACCAGAAACCACCACTCCCAGCGAGACTATCGAGTCGTTTGTTCTTCCCTGATTGCCTTCCGAATCATGAATGAATTTGGCCGGGGCCATGTTTATTTGCTGATTAAACACCGGCCACTCGTCGTTGTAGAGGTTGAAAATTGGCATTGTCGAAATCAAGTCCATGTGAGCGTCGTAGTAGGAGTCAATAGTTCCCACATCTCTCCAATAGGACCGGTCTCGCTCTGTCGCTCCCGGTATTTCATTGAACGTGAAGTCGTATGCGCCTGCTGTGCCTTGCTCAACGAAATACGGGATGATGTCGCCGCCCATGTCGTGAGTTGAAGACTCATCCAGGGCGTCGCGCTCGATGGCATCGATAAGTGATTGAGCATTGAAAATATAGTTTCCCATCGAAACCAGAGCCTGGGTGTCATCACCCGGAACAGGCTTGGGGTCACTTGGTTTTTCCCGGAACTCTGAAATTTTTGTTGGCTGGTCCTTGTCAACCTCAATCACGCCGAACTGCGTTGCCAATGAAAGTGGTTGTCGGATTGCGGCCACAGTTGCTTCCAGCCCGGATTCGATGTGCGACTGCAACATTTGATCAAAATCCATGCGGTACACGTGATCGGCACCCACTACCACTACGTAGTCCGGACGCTCATCACTGAGCGCATTCATGGATTGCAAAATTGCGTCTGCGCTTCCGGTGTACCAGCGCTTTCCAAGACGTTGTTGCGCCGGAACGGATGTGACGTAGCCTCCGAGCAATGGCGACATGCGCCAAGTTTGGGAGATGTGTCGGTCCATGCTGTGCGACTTGTATTGCGTCAGAACAACAATTCTGCGTAAGCCTGAATTGATCAAATTCGAAAGAGCAAAGTCAACCAGTCTGTAGGAACCTGCGAATGGCACGGCAGGTTTTGCTCGGTCAGTGGTCAGCGGCATTAGCCGTTTTCCTTCGCCCCCAGCCAGCACCATGCCAAAAACTCTTGTTCGTCCCATAAATGAATGTTAGTTGGTATCCGGCTCCGAGGAACTAGCATTTGAGTATGCGTGTAGATTTAGTTACTAAAGAGTTTCCTCCTCACATATACGGGGGAGCCGGTGTTCATGTCACGGAACTCGTTTCAGCTCTTGCTGACCTAGTCGACACTAGAGTTCATGCCTTCGGGCCTGAGCGAGACCAAGCCGGAGTAAGGTCCTACCAAACACCAAAGAGCTTCAGTGAGGCAAATCCTGCACTCCAGACTCTGGCAACCGATCTGGAAATTGTTCCTGCCATTCAGGGCGCCGATATCGTCCACAGCCACACCTGGTATGCCAATTTCGCAGGTCAGGTGGCCTCCATGCTGTACGGAGCACCACATGTGATTACAGCACACTCCCTTGAGCCTTTGCGCCCCTGGAAAAAGGAACAACTAGCAGGCGGATATGAGGTCTCCTCATTCATTGAGAAGGCAGCCTACCTTCAGGCGAGCCGTATTATCGCCGTTTCCTCTGGCATGCGAGATGACATCCTTGCTTCATATCCGGAGCTCGATCCGGCCAAGGTGACTGTTGTCCACAACGGGGTTGACTCGCACAAATGGTCACCGACCAATGACCCGCTAGTGCTCGAAGAGCTCGGTATAGACCCAGACAGAAGGTCAATTATTTTTGTGGGTCGAATCACGCGCCAAAAAGGGCTCAGCTATTTCTTGCAGGCGGTTCGAGAGCTGCCGCAAGATGTTCAAATCATTTTGGCGGCCGGGGCTCCAGACACACCGGAACTTTTAGCAGAGGTGGAGGGCTTGGTAAAGACTCTTACCGACACTAGAAGCGGAGTGATTTGGATTCCAGAGCACCTGCCACAGCACAAATTGGCGACGCTTCTTAGCGCTGCCGACCTGTTTGCCTGCCCCTCGATTTACGAACCTCTGGGAATCGTAAACCTTGAAGCGATGGCCTGTGGCACAGCGGTAGTCGCCACTGCAACAGGTGGTATTCCCGAGGTGGTAGCTGAAGGTGCGACGGGCTGGTTGGTGCCTATCGATCAAGTCAAGGATGGCAGCGGCACCCCAAATGACCCCAATAAATTCATTTCGGAGTGGGCAACAACGATGAACCATGCTCTCGAATCTGGGCGCTTGGGGGAATTTGGTCGGGCAGGCAGACAACGTGCAGTCGACGAGTTCAGTTGGCAAACCATCGCGACTCGCACTCTAGAGGTCTACCAAAGCGCACTGGACAGTTAGGCTAAGGGGCGTGTCAGAGGTAATAGATCTTGAAAATGTCAGTGTCGTTCGTGGCGGATCCACGATCATTGATTCGCTCACTTTTCGAGTAGAAGCTAACGAACGTTGGGTCATCATTGGGGCCAACGGAGCTGGGAAAACCACTCTGCTGAAGCTCTTGGCCGCTCAAATCCAGCCATCTAGCGGCGTAGCAACACTGCTCGGCCAGCGGCTTGGTCGCGTCAACGTTTTTGAACTGAGAACTCGAATTGGGTTTGCTTCCAGTGCCTTGGCAGCACAGATTCCCAACTCAGAAACTGTTCTCAACTCCGTGATGACTGCCAGTTACGGGGTAACGGGTCGCTGGAATGAACAATATGACGAAATCGACGAGCGTCGCGCACGACGCGTTTTGAGGGAATGGGAACTCTCTGATTTTGAGGATCGTCCATTTGGAACACTGAGTGACGGAGAGCGCAAACGAGTTCAGATTGCAAGGTCAATCATGACGGACCCCGAAATTTTGTTGCTCGACGAGCCGGTCGCCTCCTTAGATCTTGCAGCCAGGGAACTCACTATCCAATTACTTTCAGGCTATGCCTCCTCACCCGAGGCGCCAGCAATGGTGATGGTGACCCACCACCTGGAGGAAATTCCGAGCGGGTTTACACATGCCATGATCCTTCAGGATGGAAAAGTGATGGCCAGGGGTGAAATTGGAACAACCCTGACCTCAGCAAGCATTTCCGAGGCCTTTAGGTTCCCGCTCACGCTCTCCTATGAAAATGGTCGATATTCAGCGGTTGCGACCTAGACGACGGTGCGAAAACTTGCTAGGATAATCGGCTGTTGCCATTTGCAACTAAGACTTGAACTAAGAGGACATCATGCAGGCTGAAATTCACCCAAGCTACGAGCCAATCGTTTTTCGCGATCTAGCTTCAGGAGTTTCCTTTCTGACTCGCGCTACCATTACCAGTGACAAGACCATCGAGTGGGAAGACGGCAACACCTACCCTGTCTACGATGTTGAAATCAGTTCAGAGAGCCACCCTTTCTACACTGGCAAGCAGCGCATCATGGACTCTGCTGGTCGAGTTGAGCGCTTCAAGGAGCGTTACGCGAACTTCGGCTAGACCCTAACTGGCCAACCCAACTCCGCCCGGAAATCCGGGCGGTTTTGCTTTCTCATGAATTCGGCAAAACTCTCTGCTTGTTCATCGCTCCATTTAACCTGAGCCGCGTGGAGGTCTGCAATAGGTAGATCTAGTTCTGGATATTTCTTGGCCAATTGCTGGGCCAGTCGGCCAGCTGCAACTGCATCTGCTGTTGAATTATGCGCATCGGTCAATTCCACGCCGTAGTGCTCTGACATCACTACCAGATTGCGCTTTCCCTTGCGGTATTTATCGACGCGTCTGTCAAGCACCAGCGGGTCAATCACTGGAAGTGGCTGCAATGGCTCGATCTGATACCTCTTGGCCTCGTTCACAAGGATTGTGAAGTCATAAGGGGCGTTGAAGGCAACCAGCGGCATCGCCACCTGCAGTTCACTGAGAATTGCGGTGATTTGGGCTATCGCAATCTCCGGCGCCATGCCGTTCAGGCTGGCCATTTCTGTTGTGACGCCGTGGACGTCGGACGCAGACTGCGGAATGTCAATGCCTGGATTGACCCAAAACTCGTGGAGCACTTCTACCTCACCGGCACTGTCAAGAACAGCAACGCATGCGGTTACGATTCTCGCGGTGGCTAGGTCTAGACCCGTGGTCTCTAGATCGAATGCGGCAACGCGCTTCGACCAAGTCGGCGCTTCTGGTTCAAAATCAAAATCTAACAAATCAGCTCCCTGCTAACACGATACTGCCGGTCGAACCAACCTAGACTGGTTAGGTGACAGTGTTGAAAACTCCTCCAAGTCAGTTATTCGAATTGGCTGCCTCAAGGCAGCAGCGAATCGATGTCTCAAACACTGCTACCTGGTTCTTTCCCGGCTCAAAATCGCGCATCCTATTTGTGCATGGCTTTAGGGGCGATCACCATGGCCTGCAGGCAATCATTGGCGGGCTGCCTGAGCACAACTGCGTGGCCCCAGACTTGCCTGGCTTTGGATCTACCGGACCTATGGCAACGCATGATCTTGCCAGCTATGGCCGTTGGCTGCATGAGTTTGCCACGGAAACCGGCCCTTACGACGCAATTATTGGCCACAGCTTCGGGACCCTGGTCGTCGCAAGTGCTGTTTCTCAGGGTCTAAACCAGCTGCCAGTTGTGCTGATCAACCCAATTACAACCAGGGCATCCAGCCAAAAATCACTCGCGAACAGGCTAGCAACTGCCTATTACCGGGCTGGCCAAAACCGAATTATCGGCAACTGGTTGCTGTCCTCCGGGCTCGTCACTCGAGCAATGTCGATTGGGCTGGTCAAGTCCAAGAAACTTGGCGTGAGGCGTTTTGTGCACGACCAGCACGCCAAGTACTTTTCAAGCTTTGCCTCAGCCGAGTCTGTGATCCAGGGTTTTCATGCCGCCAGCACCGGAAGCGTTATGGATTACGTTCAGTTCTTGAATTCAAGAACGCTGCTGCTTGCCGGCGAGCAAGACCTGGTTGCTCCTATTTCAGCCCAGTATGAACTTGAGGCAGCTCTGCCGGAAGCAGAACTCGTGGTGCTTGCCAAGGTTGGACACCTCACTCACTATGAATGCGCTGAGGAAGTCGCGAACTCCATATCGAAGTTTTTGGAAGACAAATGATCGGCTTATTTTTTGACGGTCGCTTCATCAATACCACCAACCCCGATGGCATTACCCGCTTTAGCATCGGCCTAATCAACGAGCTTTCAAAGCTGTTAGAGCTGACCGTATTGGTTAGCAGTCCTGATCAAGTTGGGTTTCTCCCAGCAGGGACCAGAACGAAAATGGTTAATGCGCCAACCTCACTAAGTGAGTTGCTGCTTGCCAGAAAGCTCAACAGAGAAAACGCCAAGGTTGTTTTTAGTCCAATGCAAACAACTTCGTCCTTTGGGAAAAGGTTCAAATTGGTGCTGACACTGCACGACTTGATCTACTACCGCCACAAAACACCCCCTAGCGAATTCAATCCACTGGTCAGGCTTGGTTGGCTGCTGTTTCACCTGAGCTACCTTCCGCAACGTCTTGTTCTCAATCGGGCTGACTTGGTTGTGACCGTTTCAGAAACCTCGAAGCGCGAGATTCAAGAGGCAAATCTTACAAAACGAGATGTCCAGGTTGTTTACAACTCCACCGACCTCGAGCCGCGGGTGCCGACGGAGAGCTTGCGACCCAAGACGCTTGTCTACATGGGTAGCTTCATCGATTACAAAAATGTGGAGTTCCTGATTCAAGCCATGTCACTGCTGCCTGATTACCAGCTAGTACTCCTGTCACGTATAGATCCAAGGCGGCGCAAGGCCTTGGCCAAGCTGGCCAACGATTATGGCTCTGACGTTCGGTTCGAGAACGGTGTTGACCAGGAGCAGTATATCGCTTGGCTGACCAGCGCTCGAGCCCTGGTCAGCGCTTCAAAGGACGAAGGTTTTGGCATTCCGTTGGTGGAGGGCATGTCACAGGGGTTACCCCTGGTCCTATCAAAGATCGATATCTTCGAAGAGATCGCTGGGGATGCGGGGCTCTATTTTGACAACAGCAACAAGGAAGAGTTTGCAGCTCGGGTTTTGCAGTTAGAAGATGAATCGGTTTGGTTGCAGCAGTCCAAGCGAGGAATCGCTAGGTCAAAGGGTTTCTCTTGGGCAGTAAGTGCAAAGAAGCTCCACGAGCTACTCAGCTCACTGTCCTAACGGCTCCGGAGCCCAGGAATCAAGTGTCCACTGACCAGAATGACGCAGGGTGTGTAGTGAGGCATTCTGAAGTCGCTGGCCCGGTGGTGGCACCTGCCCCTGACTCACCTCCGAAAGAACGTAGCGAATGAGTGCGCCGTGGGAAACGGCCAGAACCCGCGCGCCAGCATACTTAAGAATCATTGAGGCAAGCAGCTCCCGCGAGCGTTCGATTATTGACGAAGTGGACTCAGCTCCTGGAATCTCTTCCAACTGGCTGTATTGCTCTTGCCACTGGCTGTAAAGCATGCCCTCGCCTATGCCGAATGAGCGCTCCAGCAGCATTGAGTCAACAATTAGCTCGCCAATTCCCAGCTCGCGTTGAATTATTGCAGCGCTGGCTTTTGCACGGCCCAGGGGAGAGGTCAGCAGCACGTCCCAATCTCCCTGGCTCAGAACAGCTGCGGCCCGCTGAACTTGACCGATGCCAAAATCATTCAATGGAACTTCGGCGGTGCCCTGAAGCCTGAAGTCAATATTCCAATCGGTCTGGCCGTGACGAAACAGCCCAAGCGTAGTTTCACTCATAAATACAGGGTTCCCAAAACTTCAGAGGTTGAGGCGTTGAGTTTCAAGTCGGCGATGTCGTCTGCCTTGGTTTCACCGCGGTTAATGATCACGATCTTGTGACCGAGGGTTTTAGCTTGCTTGACCAGCCGGAGTCCAGAATTGACCGCGAGCGAACTTCCTGCCACCAGTAAAGCCTGAGCATCTTCAACCGCAAGTTTTGCCTGAGAGACGCGCTCGAGCGGGATTTGCTCTCCAAAAAATACAACATCGGGCTTGTAGTCTCCGCCACAAGCAATGCATGTCGGCACCTGAAAATCTGCTGGCACCTCAATTTCAGCGTCACCGTCTGGGGTGAATTCGATGTCCGTATCTTGAATCAGACCAACGTTCAACGCGCTGATCATTGAATCCATTTGGGCCCTGGTCACAAAAGCACTGCAGGCAGTGCAGATAACCTGGTCGAGGCGCCCATGCAGCTCGAGGACCTTCTCTGAACCGGCTTTTTGGTGCAGGCCATCCACGTTCTGCGTGATGATCTGGCCAAGGATTCCCGATCTCTCTGCCGCTGCCAGAGCAAGATGCGATTGGTTTGGTTTAGCAGCTGCAACCCGATTCCAGCCAACATAACTGCGAGCCCAGTATTTGGAGCGGTTGTCTTTAGAGGCCATGAATTGATCAAAGGTCAGAGGATGTCTGACGACGCGCCCCTGACCTCGATAGTCTGGAATGCCGCTGTCGGTCGAAACGCCCGCGCCGGTGATGGCAAGAACCCGAAGGTCAGCAAATAGCTCCTGGGTGCGGGCAATCCCGTACTCAACTACTGGGTCTAGGGCTGCCATAATCATCCAATTCTAAAGCAGCGACATGCGTTAAAACTCTTGGTGTCCGAGAGGGGACTTGAACCCCCACCCTCAATAAGAGGACTAGCACCTCAAGCTAGCGCGTCTGCCATTCCGCCACCCGGACAGGTGGTTGCATTTTGTGAGCAACGAGGCATCAATCTACCACGAACACAAATCCCAAATTGGCCAACCTACTTGGATTGCTCGCTACTAAGCGCTAGCTTATGAGTATGCATCAGGAGCCGTCAGCAGCACTTCAAAAGCTCATCGGAGCCCTAGAGCGGCATCTCGATGCCATTTTGACCAAACGTGAGGGCGAAGACCCTGGGGTCGAGCAAGCATATTTTCAGGTGGAAGACGCCTTCTTGAGCTACGAGGAAGCTCTTTCGGCGAGTTTTGACGAATACCTTCCGATTGAACTAGCCGAAGAAGAATGACCCCGTTTGAAGCAATGGTCCTGGGTCTAATCCAAGGCCTAACCGAATTCCTGCCTATTTCTTCAAGTGCGCATGTCCAAATTGCGCAGGAGATCTTCGGTCTCGGAGATCTCACCAAAGCCCAACTAACCGCCTTCATTGCCACTATTCAAATTGGGACCGAGCTTGCGGTGGTTAGCTACTTTGCCAAAACCATCATTGAAATCGTCAAGGCCTGGCTGAGGACAGGCTTTCAGAAATGGGAAGACCAAGAAGCTAACGCCAAGCTTGGTTGGCTTGTGATCATCGGCAGTTTTCCGATTGTGATTCTAGGTCTGATTTTCCAAGATTTTATTGAGACGGACCTCAGGCAGCTCTGGATCATCGGCATCACATTGATTGTCTTCGGTTTATTGCTGGGTCTGGCAGACAAGCTAGGGAAAAAAGCAAAGGGGCTGCAAGACCTAAATCTTCGCTCCGGTGTCCTGTTTGGTCTAGGCCAGGCTCTGGCACTGATCCCGGGGGTCTCTAGATCTGGCGGCAGCATCACTGTTGGACTTTTGCTTGGCTTTAATCGTGAGACCGCAGCGCGCTACAGTTTTCTGCTGGCAATCCCTGCAGTGCTTGGAGCCGGCGGTTATCAATTTGCTAAATCATTCGGTGATTTACCGGCCGACCTGCTGGCCGCGACTCTTGCCGCGACTCTGGTCAGCTTCGTGGTTGGGTACGCGGTGATTGCGTGGCTCTTGCGATATTTGGTGAAGGGTTCCTACCTGCCGTTTGTGATTTGGCGAGTGGGCGTTGGAGCAGCGCTGCTGGTCGCTTTGGGACTAGGCGCAATTTAGGCTTTGCCCGCCTCTGGCGATTCCGGTCGATTCTTTAGGTATTTTTCCAGCTCTCTAGCAAGTGAGTCGCCAGAAACGTCCTCGGAGTCCAGCGCATCTCGACTCGATTCAAGCTGCTGAACGTAGGCAGCTAGCTCTTCATCGGCCTCAGCGACCTCATCAATTGAACGCTCCCATTCAAAAGCCTGGTCTGCGAGCGCCGACCCAGAAAATGTCATACCCGTCAGTGCTTCCAACTGGTTCAAGAACCCCAGCGCTGCCTTGGGGTTTGAACTGTTGTGCACGTAGTGGGGAACTGAGGCCCAAACCGACATCACCGGTATGTTCTCAGCCTCAAACGCCTGCGCTAGCACGGCAAGAATTCCGACTGGCCCCTCGTAGCTGGAGGCGTCCAAGTTGTGGAGCTCTCGCAGTTGCTTGTTTTGAGAGCTCTTGAAAAATGGCACCGGACGACTGTGGGGAACATCGGCCAGCATGGCCCCAAGCATTATCACGTGATCAATTTCACGATCCTGCACCATCTCCATGACCTCTGCTGCAAAGGTTAGCCAGCGCCTGGAGGGCTCAGTCCCCAGCAGCAAGTAAATATCCTGCAGTCCTGGCTGCGCCTTAATGGCCTCACCGCTTGCATGTAGCAGCTCTGTTGCTGGCCAAGACAGAATCCGGTTATCCTCATCGTCAAATTCGGCCACCGGCCTAGAGAACTGGAAGTCGTAGTAATCCTCAGGGTCAACCGCTTCAAGGATCGATGCCGAGATTTGCTCCGACAGCGCCTTGAGTGCTCCAGTAGCAGCTTCGGTGGCATCATTCCAGCCCTCGAAGGCAACAATCAGTATGCGGCCAGTTAGCAAGTGAACTCCTTTTGTACCAACAAACTCTAATTCACGACCGAACTAGACTGTGACCAATGTCTACTAACTCTTTTCCTAAGGCTGTGCTCTGGGACATGGACGGCACCCTTATCGATTCGGAGCCATACTGGCTCCTGAGCGAATCTAGGCTTGCCCAGCAATACGGTGGCAGTTGGTCCCAAGCCGACGGAGAACAGCTGATTGGGAACAACCTTTTCGACGCTTCTGATTTCCTGCGCGCAAAATTTGGAATTGAAGACAAATCAACACAGGACGTGATCGACCAACTGACTGAAGAGGTAGTGGCACAACTGCGACAAAAGCTGCCTTGGCGACCAGGTGCTCTCGAGCTGCTCATTGCCCTAAAGCGCGCCGGCATCAAAACAGCCCTGGTAACAATGTCAATGCGAAAAATGGCCATGGCTGTTGTCGAGCAGATCGACTTCCAAGCCTTTGATGTTGTAGTAGCCGGCGATGACGTGATCAAGGGCAAGCCTGATCCTGAGCCCTATCAGACCGCTGCCGATCTATTGGGCGTTGCCACTTCCGATTGCTTGGCTTTTGAGGACTCTCCGACCGGACTAGCATCGGCCGTGGCAGCAGGCTGCCACACGATTGGCATTCCCAACATTGTGAATTTACCCGATGGGCCAGGGCGCAGGATTGTGCCATCGCTATTGGACATAAATGTCGAAGAGCTCTCTTCGCTAAGAATCGAAAACAGGTAGGCGAAGTTGAGGAACGATGACTGAAATATTCTCCGCGGGCGACAGGGTCCAGCTGACCGGCCCCAAGGGCATTCTGAACACCATTACCTTGGAGGCAGGGGCAAGATTTGGCTCTCACAAGGGTGAAATCTTGCACGATGACATTATCGGCAAGCCCTCCGGCTCGGTGATTGCCAATCACAATGATGACCAGTATCTAGCTCTCAAGCCACTGCTAAGTGACTATGTATTGTCAATGCCAAGAGGCGCCGCAATTGTTTACCCAAAGGATGCCGGGCAAATCATTGTTGAGGGAGACATCTTTCCAGGGGCAACCGTGATTGAGGCCGGTGTGGGGTCAGGAGCGCTCTCGAGCTACCTCATCCGCGCTATTGGGCCAGAGGGCAAGCTCACCTCTTTTGAACGTCGTCCGGAATTCGCGGAAATAGCTAAGGCGAACGTTGCCAATTTCCTCGGATACGCCCCAGCCAATTGGGAAGTAGTAGACGGATCTCTTCAACAAAGGGTCGGCGAGCAGGTGCCTGCTGGCACAGCAGACCGGGTGGTTCTCGACATGCTTGCTCCATGGGAGTGCATTTCAGAGGTTGCAACAGCGATGCGACCCGGTGGCCTGATCATTGTCTATGTGGCAACGGTCACGCAGCTGAGCCGAACCGCGGAAGAGATTAAGGAACATGGGGGATTCACCGACCCACACTCGTGGGAGTCAATGGTCAGACCCTGGCACCTCGACGGTCTAGCAGTTAGACCGGAGCACCGTATGATTTCCCACACTGGATTCCTGTTGTCAGCTAGGCGCCTTGCACCTGACACCATCCTGCCCAGCTTCAAGACCCGTCGCGGCAACAAAACCGAGCACACCGACCAGGACATGGACATTTGGCTTCCTCAAGCCATGGGGCAGCGTCCAATCAGTGAGAAAAAACTGAGAAAGACTGTGCGCAAGGTTACTGGCGAGACAAAACCACGGCAGAATTAGCAGCGAAAAGAAAAGAGATTTAGATTGCGAAAACTAGCAGCGCTTGTCCTACCCGTAATGGTTCTAGCCGGATGCGCCCAGGGCCCAGCCGAACCACTGAGCTATGCAGAACTGATTGTTGGCATAGAGAGCAAGTGTGACCCGCACCAAACCGGAGCGGGGGCTGATCAGATCTCGGTTGAGGGTGCTATTGGAGAGCAGCCAGTTGTTACCTTCCCAGTTCCACTAAGTGGTTCCGGAATTGAAACGAACGTTGTTATCGAGGGCGACGGTGGCCCAATTGTTGGTGGCCAGCAGGTGCTACTTCACTTCATGGGATTCAACTCAAGTACTGGTGACGAACTTCAGGCCAGTGACTTCACCGGAACCGACTACATTCCTCAGGATCTTTACCCAGGGTCAGTACCAGACTTCTGTCATGCGCTTAGCGGAGTGCAGGTGGGGTCAAGGGTTGCAATTCTGCTAGATGCCGCCAACGCCCACGGAGGAGTTGGAATCCCAAGCCTTGGGATTTCAGAAACAGACGGCGTGATCTTCGTATTTGACATCATGGACGCCTATCTTCCAAGGGCAAATGGAGACAAGCAGGCAGCTGAAGCTGGAATGCCAACTGTCATCACGGCTCCGGATGGCCAGCCAGGGATTCAAATCCCAGCCAGCGACCCTCCTGCTGAATTTCAGCGAACCGTTCTGGTCGAAGGTGGCGGAGAAGCCATCGAGATTGGCGACAGCGTAGTTTTGCACTACACCGGATGGACTTGGGCAGGGGAGCAGTTCGACAGCTCTTGGGAGCGCATGGCGCCCGCAACCTTCCCCATCACCTATGACGGCCTGATTGAAGGCTTTGTGATGGCGCTGGACCAGGTGACGGTCGGATCTCAGGTGATTGCCGTTATCCCACCTGACTTGGGCTACGGAGACAGCTCGCAGGGCAGTATTGCTCCTGGATCGACACTGATCTTTGTAATCGACGTGTTAGGCAAATAGCTGATGACTCAGCCGGTGAGCAAGCAGAGCGCTGCAGAGCGATTGTTCACCCTGACCTGCTGCCTGATGGCCGCGCCTGTCATTGGTCTTAGCAAACGAGACATTTTTGCCTCGGTGTCCTCCTATGCCCAGCAGGCATCGGAAATGGCAAAAGAGAAAATGTTCGACCGCGACAAGACTGCCCTCAGGGACATGGGTGTGGCGCTCGAGGTGCTGGACTCGCTGAGTTTTGAAGAGGGCGACACTGCAAGGTATCGAGTTGCACGTGGCTCATTTTCGTGGCCTAAAGATTTCGTGATCAATGCAGAGCACTTGGCGCTTTTAGAGCTTGCCGCTAAAGCTTGGAACAATCAACTGCTGTCCAAGTCCGCACACTCTGGCCTCACCAGACTCAAGTCCCTTGGCGTTATGCAGACCTCCAGGGAGCTCTCCATCTTCACCCCAAGGTTGCTGGCTCAGCACGACAGCTTCGCACCATTGGCTGATGCTATCGCGAACTCAAACATGGTTGCCTTCGAATACCGGAAGCCAGACTCGGAGCAGACCGTGCGAGAGGTGAGTCCTCTCAAGCTTCGTTTCATCGAGGGCCAATGGGTGTTGCTAGCTAAACAGGGCACCCAGATTAAGAATTTTCTGCTCAGAAGAATCATTTCCAAGGTCACACCCCTGGATAACGCTTCGAAACCGGTTTCGGACGAGGAAGTGGCGCTAGCCGAGGCAGAGCTTGCCGACTTCGTTTCAAACAACAAGGCGGTTTTAGAAGTCGAACCCGACACCGAGGCCTGGTGGCATTTTGGAGGGCCGGAAGGCTCACAGGTGGAGATTCATTTCATGGACGAGGCCCTGCTGGCAGAAGACCTGATGGAATTTGGTTCAGAGGTTCGGGTGCTCTCACCCGAATCCTTGGCAACGCGAATTCGGTCCGGTTTAGAAAGGGTGGTTCAAGTCCATGCCTAAGCAGGAACTGGATTCAGAGGAGCTATTTAACCTCGCGCTTTCCATCGTTGGCCTAGTGCTGCGAGACGGACCAATGCAGGTGAAGGAGCTCTCCGAGCACTTTGGCTTTTCAGAAAAGACAATTGTCAAAGCGGTCAAGACAATTGCAAACAGCGAAGACATTGGTCGGTTTGAGACGCACTTTTACGTGGACGAGGAACTGATTGACGAGGGAGAAGTTGACTTCTCGGCTGGCAGGTCCGCACTTTCAGAGCCGCCGGTGCTCTCGAAGCGCCAGACCACCTCGCTGGCTGCTGGCTTGGATTTTTTGGCCGCACTGCCACAGTTTTCGCAAAATTCAGCGCTGGCTCAAGTGAGGG
>DDBH01000002.1:20600-29290 GCA_002333405.1 Micrococcales bacterium UBA2037
GGCTGGAACCATTGCGGAGTGCGATTCTGAACAAGCAGCAAATAGTGGCTCAATATGTGAACCAACTGGGCCAGAAGTCATCCAGAGCGATTGACCCGCTGAGAATCGACTTTATAGGTCGCCGTCACTACCTCAGGGGCTGGTGTCACCTGAAACAGGAATTGCGCTCGTTTCGACTGGATCGAATCATTTACATAGAAGTCACTGACCAGGAAATTACCCAGCAGGGCAGTTCTGCCAGCATCCCTGAAGAAGTCTTCGGAGCGCTGGCTACTGAACTCACAGTTGAAATCACTGCAAGCTCAGAGGCCAGTGAGATTTTTTGGAACTTCCCGTCTTTTGACCTGAAGAAGGAAGCCAGCGGAAGCACCACCGGCAAAATTCAAGTTGGAAACCTACAGGCTCTGGGTCGGCACGTGAGTAGATATGGTGGCGAAGTGGTGGTGTTGGCGCCTCAGAGCGCTAGACAGGCTGTGAGCGAGTTTGCAAGGCTTGCAATGACTGGTTATGGCGGACCTGGGGATGAGGACTAAATGGGATTTTCTATTTGGCTGGTGATACTGGCTTCGGCAGCTGGCAGCTATTTTTTGCTGTTGCGCGGCTACCGGTTCATGTTGTCGCTAAAGAGCCTGCGCCAAGAAGTTGAGCGCAGTCAGGCACTGATTGCTGCGGCACAGGATTTTGATGAGATTGAACTTAACGAGCCTGTTGCAAACTCGGGCGCGGATTTGCTAAAACTGCTTCGCCAGAGGCATAGAATCAAAACCGACAGGGAAAAGCGCGCCGAGCAAAGAAGGCGTAGACTCATCCACAGAATTAGTGAAATCGAAATAGATAAGAGGTAGGTATGAGACTTCAGGGCTGGGAATGGATAATTATTCTTGCGATCGTGCTTCTGCTATGGGGAGCACCGAAGCTTCCAGCTTTGGCGAAGAGCGCAGCGCAATCAATGAGAATTTTCAAGAAGGAAATCAACAAGAACGGCGAAGCACCAGCGGGTGCTGCTGAGGCTGAGGCCCCTGAAGCTGAGAGCGCAAAGGCGAAGGCGCCTAGCGAGAGCGAGAAGAACAAAGACTAATGTTCCGGCGCAAAAACAAAGAGCGCCGAATGAGCCTTTCCTCTCACCTAAGAGAGTTCAGGGTTCGTATCTCATGGTCGGCGGGGTTCATAATCGCCGGCACCGTTATCGGCTGGTTCTTATTCGACCCAGTATTTAAAATTCTTCAGGCACCGCTGTTGGAAGTTACCCAAGAGCGTGGCATCGAAGCCATCGTGAACTTTGGAACCGTGGTTTCTGCCTTTGACCTGAGAATTCAAATTTCCATTTTCTTGGGCGTGATCATGACTGCGCCAGTTTGGCTGTGGAACCTGTGGGCGTTTGTGGCCCCAGGACTCAAAGCCAAGGAGCGCAAGTACACGATCGGTTTCGTGGTTTCGGCGCTTCCGTTGTTCTTGCTTGGTACCTACCTAGCTTGGACTGCGCTTCCTGGATTCGTGGTGGTCCTGATTGGATTCACCCCTGAGGGCAGCTCGAACGTTATTAACGCCGCCGAATACATCCTGTTCGCAATTCGCATCCTGCTTATTTTTGGACTTGCCTTTGTGATGCCGGTTGTGCTGGTTCTGATGAACTTCGCAGGCCTGGTTTCAGGACGTGGAATTCTCAAGTCCTGGAGGTTGGCGGTGTTTATCATTGCAACCGTTTCGGCCCTTGCAACCCCGACGGCAGAACCGATGTCAATGTTTTTGCTAATGGCCCCACTAACAGCGCTGTTCTTCACCGCAGTTGCTGTTGCAATGGCAAATGACAAGCGAAGAGCCCGCAAGCTGGCAAAGTTTGTCGATGATGACCTCGAAGTCGAATGAGGCCTCCCCGGCTGAGCGCTATAAACGCGCAAAATCAAAGGCTGGGAACCCCGAGTTCGAATTTTTCACCCACGAACTGCGCTTTCCGCTAGACGACTTCCAAGAACGAGCCTGCCTAGCGCTAGAGGCTGACTACGGCGTATTGGTTGCAGCGCCGACCGGTGCTGGTAAAACGGTTATCGGTGAGTTTGCAATTCATTTAGCGCTATCAAAGGGCCAAAAGGTCTTCTACACAACACCAATCAAGGCCCTGAGCAATCAGAAGTTTGCTGAGCTAGTTGCCAGGTATGGCAAAGAGCGGGTTGGACTGCTGACCGGGGACACGAACAACAACTCTGAGGCGGAGATTGTTGTCATGACCACCGAAGTGCTTCGCAACATGATCTATGCCAATAGCACGACGCTTATGTCGCTGGGCTATGTGGTTATGGATGAGGTTCACTACCTGGCCGACCGATTCAGGGGAGCGGTGTGGGAGGAAGTCATTCTCCACCTTCCAAAGGATGTCAAGGTGGTTTCACTTAGCGCAACGGTTTCCAACGCCGAGGAGTTTGGGGCATGGCTTGGCGAGGTGCGTGGAAACACCCAGGTGATAGTCTCTGAAATCAGACCGGTCCCGCTTCACCAACACGTGATGTTCGGCGATGAACTTCTGGAGCTGTTTGAAGCCGGCAGCAATCAGATGCGGGTCAATCCAGAGTTGGCACAAAAACATCAGGCCCGACAGCGAGCCCCGCATCGAGGCTCCAAACACCAACCGAAGTCAAACTACCGCGGACAGGACCGACGTTTTCCAAGGCTTGAAAAGCCTGACGTGGTGGAGACCCTGGATCGGGCTGACCTGCTACCAGCCATATTTTTCATTTTTTCCAGGGTTGGTTGCGAGGCATCAGTAACGGCATGCCGCCGAGCCGGGGTTCGGCTTACCAGTCGCGAGGAAGCGCTAGAAATTCGCAGAATCGCTGAGGCTAGATGCAGTTCGATTGCGGACGAAGACCTTGATACCTTGGGCTACTTTGACTGGCTCTCCTCACTGGAACGTGGCTACGCCGCGCACCATGCGGGCATGCTGCCGGCATTCAAGGAGGTAGTTGAAGAGTTGTTCTTGAGAAAACTAGTGCGGGTGGTTTTTGCGACCGAAACCCTGGCACTGGGAATCAACATGCCGGCTAGAACCGTTGTCTTGGAGCGACTAGATAAATTCAACGGGGAGTCAAGGGTGTCAATCACGGCAGGGGAGTACACCCAGCTGACCGGGCGAGCAGGCCGTAGAGGAATTGACACCGAGGGTCACTCAGTGATTCTTTGGGGGCAGCAGCTTGACCCAAACATGGTTGCGGGGCTTGCCTCAAAGCGAACCTACCCGCTCAATAGCTCTTTCAGACCCACCTACAACATGGCCGTAAACCTGACTAGTGCTTTTGGTGCGCAGCGAGCAAGCAAGGTTCTGGAGCGTTCATTCGCGCAGTTTCAAGCAGATCGCTCGGTAGTTGGATTAGCCCAGGTTATCTCGGAGAAGCAGGCCTCTCTGGTGGGCTATGAGGAGGCAATGGCCTGCCACCTTGGAGACTTCATCGAATACTCGGCCCTTAGGCGGCAGATATCCGACCTGGAGCGAAGGGGAGCGACTCTCAGGCAGCGGGGCGGTAAGGACATTCGCCAAACCAAGGGCATGCGGCAACACGAGTCGAAGATTGCCGACCTGAAGCGGACTCTGCGTTCCCACCCGTGCCACGCATGCAGTGAGCGCGAAGCGCACGCCAGGTGGGGTGAGCGATATCAAAAACTTAGGAAAGAGATCGATGGCGCCGTTGCCCAAATCGAGTCTCGAACCAATCAGGTGTCGAAGATTTTCACGAGGATCTGTGACCTACTTCAGGATCTTGACTACATGCAGCCGGACGGGGATGACTTGGAAATCACCGAGTCCGGGCAGCGATTGGCAAAGATCTACGGAGAACGTGACCTATTGATCGCGCAGTGCATAAATCAGGGCACCTGGAAAAGCCTAGACCCTGCATCCCTTGCCGCAATGGCTGCTGCGCTTGTTTTTGAAAACCGTCGTGACGACGGTGATTACGAACCAAAGCTTCCCAAGGGACATTTCAGGGACGCTCTGGATGCCACTGAGGCGATTCAGCTGGACCTGGCCGAACTTCAAGACAAGTATCAACTTCCCGAAGAGACACCGCTAGACCTTGGCCTGTCCTATTCGATCTTCCGCTGGGCGACCGGGGCGAGGCTTGATGACGTCCTGAAATCATCCGGCCTTTTGGCTGGAGATTTCATTAGATGGTCCAAGCAAATCATTGACCTATTGGACCAACTTGCTCAGGGAGCCGACCCGGTGGTGGCAGAGACCGCCTATAAGGCAATGGATCAGGTTAAACGAGGAATTGTGGCATACAGCTACTACATGTAGCTCTTAGGCTATTGCTGTGAGATTCAAGGAACTGATTTGGCGAATACCGCTGGCAATTGTCGGCGGGCTTGTCGCGCTTTACGCATTTCCCACCGAATCAATCTGGATTCTGGCACCGATAGTGCCAGCGATTATTCTGCTGGCAACACTTGGACTTGGATTCTGGCAGGCAAGTTTTGTCGGGTTCATTGCTTCTCAAGCTTTTTACATCGCCCACATCGAGTGGATAGCGCTCTACCTGGGGCCGGTGCCATTGATCGCCTTGAGCACTCTAATGTCTTTTTACTTTGCACTTGGCGTTGGCCTAACCGCCTGGGTGTACAAAAAATGGCGTCCCAAGAAACTCCAGCTGCTGACCTTTGCGCTAGCAAGCGCATCAATTTGGACCTTCCGCGAATTTCTAGCAAACAACTTCCCCTACGGCGGGTTTCCCTGGTCAAGACTTGCGATGACGCAGCCTGGAAGCTTCATGAACCAGTGGGTCTATCTGGGTGGACTGTCGCTACTTAGCTTCATGCTTGCATTTTTTGGTTCGGTGCTGGCGCTCTGGTTTCTTCACAGGCGCGGCCGGAATGCCCTTTCTAAGCTCCCGGCTCTAATCGCACTCGGGTCTGTAGTTGCGGTGCCTCTGATTATCCTGATGCTGAACAACCCGACCCCGGTTGGTCAGAAGACGATTGCAGCGGTTCAAGGAAATGCCAATGCTGGGCTATTTTCAAATCTAAGTCGGGGCACGATTCTCGATAATCACCTAAGTGCCTCGGAGCTTGTGTTTGAGTCACCGCTGAGTGGTGAAATTGACCTTCTGGTGTGGCCAGAGAATGCTTCCGATATTGATCCGCTACGGGATGAAGCTGCTGCCAAAAAGGTGGATGATTTAGCGGCACGAGTCGGTGCTCCGTTCGTTTTTGGCACCATCACCAGTCGTGGCGGAGAAAGCTACAATTCAACGCTTATGTGGCGGCCAGGCATTGGAGCCGTCGACTACTACGACAAAACCCAGCCGGTGCCTTTTGCCGAGTACGTTCCAGACCGAGCTTTCTGGAGATTCTTCGCTCCGGAGTTGATTGACCTGGTGCCCCGCGGCTTCAGCTTCGGTGTTAGAGACGGAATTTATGAGGTGTCCGAGGATTTCGTAGCAGGTTCACTTATTTGCTTTGAGATTGCCGAAGATTCAATCCAGCGAGACCTGGTGACTGGGGGAGCGCAGCTGATTCTGTCGCAGACTAACAATGCTGATTTTGGCTACTCGGACGAGACCTTCCAGCAAGCAGGCATTGCACAGCTCAGGGCCATCGAAACAGGTCGGGCAGTTGTAAACACCTCCACCGTTGGGCTCTCTGCCATTTACCTGCCAACCGGAGAAGTACTGAGCGAACTTGAGTGGTATCAACCGGGCGCAATGGTTGAACAAGTGCCGCTGTTTGATCACACCACCCCGGCCATGGTTGTCGGAGCAGGTTTTGAGTACCTAAATGGGGCGGTGGTCATCGGGCTAATTGCCCTGTTCAGAATCAGGAAGACAAGACGTTGAAAGTCTGTGTCCTGATGCCCACCTACAACGAAATGGGCCCGCTAACACAGACCGTTGAGGCCGTGGTTCAAGTTGCCCCAGACCTAGATTTATTGATTATCGATGACAATTCGCCCGATGGAACCGGAGACCTGGCGGACCTGCTTGCCAATAAGCATCCGCAGCTGCGTGTCCTGCATCGTCAAGCGAAGCAGGGCCTTGGCAGGGCCTACATAGCTGGCTTTGAATGGGCTATTGAGAACGGTTATGACTTCATAGTGCAGATGGATGCCGACGGTAGTCATCGGCCTGATGATCTGCCGCTCGTGGTGGAAGCCGCAGCGGAGAATCGACTTGTAATTGGCTCGCGTTGGGTTCCCGGGGGAGCGGTGCTGAATTGGCCTTGGTATAGGCAGTGGATCTCTCGCGCCGGAAATCTTTACGCGAGATTGACTCTCAGAAGCCACGTCAAAGACATTACAGCCGGCTTTCGCTGCTATCCGGTTAGCTTCCTAACCGGTCTCGAGCTAGAACTGGTTCGAGCGCAAGGCTATGGATTTCAAATTGAGATGACAAAGCTTGCCCAGGACAGTGGGGTAGCGGTTGAAGAAGTCCCCATTACCTTCGTAGAGCGAGAATCAGGGGTCAGCAAGATGACCTACAAAATTATCTTTGAGGCATTTTGGCTCTGCACAAAATGGGCTTTTAGGCGCTGAGTTGGCCTTCGGAGCGACGCCTTCTCATGCTGGTTAGCATTTCCTGGAGCAGCTCTTCAAGCTCCTCTTCAGTTCTGCGTTCCTTCACCATGTCATAGTGAGATCGAACACCGTCTTCTTCTTCCTGTTCGCGCACCAAGATCTCGCCATCAATCATGCGAGTCGCTAGCGCCTGACACTGCTGGCACTGCCAGAGTTCAGGAAGTTCAACATTCTCAGCGAAAACCAAGTTGAACTGGTGCTGATTTGGGCAACGGAAGCTGACCAGTTGCCTGGCGGACAGCTCAATTCCAACATCGCTTTCAAGAGACTGGGACCCCAGTCGCATTCCGCGCATAGATTCTGACATTTATTCCTCCGTTGGAGGGTTCAACCCGAGAGCAGGGAAGTAATTCCCCCTGGCGGGTTTCTCACAGCTTGGTCACAGAATGGAACTTAGATCGGTCCTGTCGGTGACAATCCCGCTGGCTCCAATTGCAAGCAGTTCTCTCATTTGAGGTTGGTCATTCACGGTCCAAAAATGAACCTCGACATCGTGCTTGGCCATCGCTTGGATGAACCCTTGATCTCGAAAAGTGATTGATCCGTAGCGCAGCGGGAGTTGCAGGGCATCGATGTCCTTGGTCAGTGCTTTCAGGCCGAGTCCACCGAAAAATCTGTAGGAAGACCAAATTTGGAGAACATTTGCCATTGAGCCGCTAGTTGCGACCGGTTTTGACAAAGCTGACAGAGCGGCACTGCGCCTGCGATTGGAAAAACTCGAAACCAGCACACGATGATGGGCGCTAGTTTCTTCGATCGCCTGCACAGTGGGCAGGATTGCGTTTTTTGCCTTGATGTCGATGTTTAGTTTGGCACCATCAAGCTTCACCAAAACTTCTCTAAGCGAAGGTATTTTGCCGCCGTTTTGAAGGCTTACCTCCTGAATTTCAGCAAATGTAAGCTCAGAGACCTTTGCGTCTATTTGGCATAGTCGCTTCAGGTCAGTGTCGTGAAACAGCACCGCCACTTGGTCAGCGGTTGCTTGAGCGTCGGTTTCGATAAAACCAGCACCAAGGGCCAGTGCTGCGCGAAAGGCCTCGATTGTGTTCTCGTCCAGGCTGGCGTCATTGAAGCTGAATCCTCGATGGGCGAAAACCCGCGGTTTGGGGGAGGAAAAGTAGTCTGTTTTGGCCACGTAATCCTCCTTGAATGCTCTACTGTTGGCTCGTGGTCAAGTCTAGGTTCATCTATCGCTTTCTTAAGCTGAATTTTGGTCTTGCCATCTACGGCGCCGGACTGGGAATGATGGTTCATGCCGGAATTGGTATCCCGCCCTGGGATGTTTTAGCTCAGGGGCTTTCCCTGCAAACCAGCCTTAGTTTTGGGCAGGCAACAATTGCCGTGAGCCTGATTGTGATGCTGTTTTGGATTCCGCTGCGGGTTAGACCAGGCATTGGTTCGGTGTTGAACGCGATCCTGGTTGGATTGTTCGCCGACATCACAATGCCGCTGCTGCCAGATTTTGACCTTTACTGGCAAAACGTGCTGCTGTTTATCGGCGGACTCCTGGTAATTTCCTTTGCGACCGGGCTTTACATCTCCTGCGGTTTCGGAAAAGGACCGCGAGACGGGCTCATGATGGGGCTGGCACAAAAGTTCAATCAACCATTCTGGATAACAAGAACCAGCGCTGAAATCATCGTTGTGACAATTGGCTTCCTGCTTGGCGGACAAGTGCGCGAGGGAACGCTGATTTTTGCTCTATCAATTGGGTATTTGAACCAGCTAGCGATGCGGCTGTTTGGTTTAGCTGATAAATCCGGTCGAGTATAGGGGCCAGCAGCCTGAAGGCCACACCGGAGGATGTACATAAAGCCGATAATAAACATTATGTCAAGTAGTAAGAATCCGTGTCTCCCCGGCCCTGTGGTTCTTTGGCTTAGATGGTTTGGGTGAGAAACGACCAGTGTTTGGTTTTCGCTAACGCCGCACCAGAAGTCAGGGCCGTCTGCGCCATAGCAAACGCAACGCTGAGTCGCTGATTGATTTCTGTTTCAGACTCCTTTGAGTCCTTTGCCAAGTCGTAAGCAGTAATCCCCACGGCGGCATTTAGGCAGACAATGTCCGAGATGGCCTTGGAATTTTGAAACTCCTCTCCCGAAAACAACTTTTTGGCAATTTGAGCGTTGTG